>CAYVUW010000001.1:0-4194 GCA_964455175.1 uncultured Acidobacteriota bacterium
CTTCCGCACGTCGTGCAGCTTCATGATTTACCTCCACTCGCCTTCTTCTTGGTCGCCTTCTTCTTGGTCGCCTTCTTCTTGGTCGTCTTCTTCTTGGTCGCCTTCTTCTTGGTCGTCTTCTTCTTAGCCGTCTTCTTCTTAACCGTCTTCTTCTTAACCGTCTTCGGAGCAGCCGGCACCTCGGCAGCCGAGGTGGCCGTGTCCGGCTTCCCAGACTCCTCTACAGGAGCGGTGCTAGGTTGCTTCAGCTTTGGCTCTTCCTGTGGCAGATCAGGCCCCTCGATTCGTACGAGATGTCCGATGGCTCGTACCGTGCCACGGACAGCCGGATTGTCAGGCCGCTCAACAACCTGGCCGATGCGGCGAAGTCCAAGTGTGCGCAGAGCCTCGCGCTGTCTTAGCGTCTGGCCGATGCGGCTACGAACCTGGCGGATTCGCAAAACGGATGCGTTCTTTACCACTCTCTCGTCCCCCGTCCTCTAGCCGTTAATGTCGCTGTAGCTCTGGTATGGCTCAACGCTGTCGGGGTTTAGTCCGCGCATCTTGGCGATCATCTCTCCATCGCGAAGCTGGCTAAGGGCCTCGAACGTCGCTTTCAGCATGTTGTGCGGGTTATGGGAACCCAGACACTTTGTCAGGATGTCCTGGTAACCGGCGAGTTCAACCACCGCCCGAATCGCAGCACCCGCAATAACCCCGGTACCGGGAGAAGCAGGCTTGAGCAGAACTTGGCCGGCCCCGTACTTCCCGATAACACGGTGCGGAATCGTTGTCCCCATCATCGGGAACTCACGCAGATCTTTACGTGCCACCTGGACCGCCTTGCGGATGGCCAGGGGCACCTCCTTTGCTTTGCCAAGACCGTAACCGGCATGGCCATGCCGGTCACCGACAACCACTAACGCGTTAAAGCCGAGGTTCTTGCCACCTTTGACAACCTTGGTTACACGGTTAATGGCAACAACAGTGTCCTGAAGCTCGTGCTCCAGCGAATCCGGATCAATTCGATCAATATGACTCATGGTCAGACCTTCCTGGCTAAAACTCGAGACCAACTTCCCGTGCAGCATCAGCAACAGCACGGACGCGACCATGATACGCATAACCACCACGGTCGAATACAATCTTGACAATACCCGCAGATTTGGCGCGCTCGCCAAGCATTTTGCCTGCTGCGGACGCAGCTGGTACCGTGGCTCCGTATCTAAAACTCTGCTCCCTAAATGAGGCCTCCTGGGTGGAGACTGACACCAAAGTCTTGCCCTCGACATCGTCTATCAGTTGCAAGTGCAAATGGCGGACGGAACGAAATACCGTGAGACGAGGCCTCTCCGCAGTACCACGCACGCGACGACGAATTCGCTGCCGCACGCCAGCCCGTCGGATCTCTTTCTTCTTGCGCCGTTGTTTCAACATATCCCTTCAAGCCCCCAATGCACTGACACCAGCCTTGCCGACTTTCTTGCGTACAATCTCATCGGCGTAACGAATTCCCTTGCCTTTGTAAGCGTCAGGGGGACGGAAACGTCGTATCTGGGCCGCAATTTCACCTACTTGCTGCTTGTCAATTCCTTTGACAAAAATCTTGGTTTGATCCTCAACGTTGATTTCGATGCCATCCGGCACCGAAAAGTTCACCGGGTGTGAAAACCCAAGTTGCAAGACGAGGCTTTTTCCTTCCATCTTGGCCCGATAGCCAATCCCTTCAATTAGAAGGTCGCGATGAAAGCCCTCATGGACACCTTGCACGGCGTTGGCTGCAAGTGCACGAGCCAGGCCGTGGTATGCGCGGGTTTGCTTCTCGTTGTTGGCACGCTCGAAGCGCAGGCCACGGTCTTCTTCAATCATGCTGATCCCCGGCGGCACCGGGCTATCCAGTTCACCTTTCGGGCCACTAATCTTCAACGCATCGCCCTTCTGCTGGACGGAAACCCCTTCCGGCAAAGTAATTGGCATTAATCCGATTCTTGACATGGCTACCAGACTCTACAAATGACTTCGCCGCCGACACCAAGTTCCCGACAACGACGATCGGTTAACACACCTTGCGATGTTGAAATAATTGCCACTCCCAAACCGTTGAGCACAACTGGCACGTCTTCTTTGCCACAGTAGACTCGACACCCAGGCTTGCTGACTCGCTCAAGGCAACGGATCACTGGTTTTCGGCCCTCCACATACTTCAAAGACAATTCTATGTTGCTAGCGTTCTCACCTTGTCCAAGTTCAATTTCTCCGACAAACCCCTCTTCATTAAGAATACGAGCGATTTCCTTTTTGAGCCCCGAAGAGGGAATGACAACGGAGTCGTGTTTCGCGTTCAACCCGTTACGAATCCGGGTTAGCATGTCGGCAATAGGGTCAGTCATCATCGTTCGATTTCCTACCAGCTCGCCTTACGGACACCTGGGATTTCACCGCGCAGAGCGCGCTCCCGGAAACAAATCCTGCACATCTGGAAGCGGCGTAAATACCCACGGACGCGCCCACAGGTACGACACCGGTTAATTTTGCGCGACTTAAACTTCGGCTTACGCTTAGCCTTTGCTATCCATGCAGTGGTTGCCACGTTCTATCCCTGTTGCTGTTGTTGGAAGGGAATTCCGAGACTCTGGAGAAGAGCACGTGCTGGTTCGTCGCTTTCTGCAGTTGTGCAGATCGTGACGTTCATTCCCCGGACACGGTCAACCTGGGTGTAATCAACCTCGGGGAAAATCAACTGGTCCTTAAGCCCTATCGTATAGTTTCCACGGCCGTCGAATGCATTACGCGATACCCCTCGAAAGTCACGCACCCGGGGCAGAACGATAGAAATCAGTCGGTCAAGAAACTCGAACATACGCTCGCCACGCAGTGTCACCATAGCACCGATCGGCATACCTTCGCGCAATCGAAACGAAGCCACCGACTTTCGCGCCCTGCGAATACTAGGTTTCTGGCCAGTGATCGCCGCGAGTTCGTCCACGGCTCGATCTAGTTCCTTGATGTCCTGCGTCGCGCGACCTACACCCACGTTGACAACGATCTTCAACAATTTGGGGACCGCCATCGGGTTTGACAGGCCAAGTTCCTCTTGGAGTTGGCCTTGAAGATCATCCCTGTACCGTTCTTTTAGCCGAGCAACCATAATCAAACCTTATCCAGCGTTGCACCCGACTTGGCAGCTACACGCACCCTACTCCCGTCCTGTAGGGTCTTGCGCCTAACACGCGAGGGAGCGTTCGTCTCAGGGCACACAATCGCCACGTTGCTGATGTGCAACGCCCGCTCACTCTCAACAAGTCCACCCTTGACATTCTTTTGAGGGTTCGACTTCACAGCCTTCTTCACCATATTCACTCCCTCGACAAGAACCTTCTCTTCCCTTGGGAGCACCATCATGACGCGGCCTGTCTTGCCACGGTCTTTCCCACTTATGACGTAGACCTGGTCGTTCTTACGGATATTGATTCGGTGGGACATGACTACAGCACCTCCGGAGCCAGTGACACAATTCGCATAAATCGGCGCTCCCGAAGTTCACGCGCCACCGGACCGAAAACACGGGTGCCTATAGGCTCGTTGCTGTCGTTAATCAACACCGCTGCATTGTTATCGAATCGAATGTACGAGCCATCGCGACGTTTTGTCTCTTTGGCAGTGCGCACGATCACGGCACGCACGACCTCCCCCTTCTTGACCGTCCCCCGTGGCACTGCTTCCTTCACGGAAGCTGAGATAATGTCACCGATACCAGCCGTCCTTCCAATGCCGGAGCCTCCGATAGGGGTAATGCAGGCAATCTTGCGTGCCCCCGAATTGTCTGCGACTTCCAATATTGTTTGCATACGAATCATGACGAATTCCTCGCTAGCGGACGGCTACGTACGCGGACCACGCTCCACAACTTCCGCCACACGCCATCGCTTACTGCGCGACATCGGGCGGCACTCAACAATCCGGACCCGGTCACCAGTCCGGCAATCGTTTTTTTCGTCGTGGGCAACAAACTTGCGACGCACACGAACGATCTTCTGATAGAGCGGGTGAGGTGAGGCCCGCTCAACTGTGACGACGATAGTTTTATCCATAGCATCACTCACCACGACTCCTAACTCTTCGCGACCTCGCCCCCGGGCCTTCGCTTTGCTCATTGTCTGTTCTTCAGCAACCATCAACCCGTTTCCTTAATCTGTTCCAACTTCTGTGTTTGTA
>CAYVUW010000001.1:4204-43396 GCA_964455175.1 uncultured Acidobacteriota bacterium
GTTGTCGATTTATTGCCCGAAGTAGTACGGGATTCTGCCGAAGCTAACGGCACCTCCACCCCGAGCTCTTTCTCTCTCAACACCGTCATCACACGTGCAATGTCTCTACGGATACCACGGAGCATCTGTGGATTCTCAATCTGTCCAGTTGACTCCTGAAATCGAAGTTTCAGGAGCTGCTCACGCAGCTCCTCCGACTTAGCTGTCAATTCAGCAGGCGACAAATCACGAAGCGTGTCGGGCTTCATCCGATTTCCTTCTCAAGACGACGTGTAACACGTGTTCGTATAGGCAATTTTGAAGCCGCCAATCGCATCGCCTCACGAGCGAGCTCCTCAGAGACTCCTTCCATTTCATAAAGAATGCGTCCTGGACGTACTACGGCCACCCACTCCTCGGGCGCACCTTTTCCCTTTCCCATGCGGGTCTCGGCGGGCTTTTTCGTAACCGGCTTGTCAGGGAAAATACGGATCCAAACCTTCCCACCGCGCTTCGCGTGACGTGTCATCGCAACACGCGCGGCCTCGATCTGACGATTCGTAATCCATCCGCACTCCACCGCCTGAAGGCCGAACTCCCCAAACTTAACCAATGCGCCACGCGTAGCTTGCCCGCGCCTCCGCCCACGGTGAACTTTGCGCCGTTTAATCTTTTTCGGCATCAGCATTGTTCAGTACCTCCAGAACCAAATCGTTGCGAACTCACTGGCCTTTCGCCTCGCGGCCGGCCACGTCATAAATCTGCCCACGATACACCCAAACCTTTACACCGATCTGGCCGTAGGTCGTAGCGCTCTCCGCGAACCCATAATCGATATCTGCTCGCAAAGTATGCAGCGGCAAATTGCCTTGCAAGTACCACTCCGCGCGAGAGATCTCGAGTCCGCCCAAGCGGCCGCCACAGCGGACTTTGATCCCTTCCGCGCCGAACCTCATCGCGGTTTCTACTGCGCGGCGCATAGCACGCCGGAAAGCAACCCGGCGTTGTAACTGAAGCGCAATGTTTTCAGCAACCAACTTGGCATCGAGCTCAGGACGATGCACCTCTTGGATGTTGACGTACACCTCACGGCTAGTCTGACCTTCGATGTCCTTTTTTAGTCGATCGACCTCTGCACCGTTGCGTCCAATCACGATACCGGGACGAGCTGTGTGGATATCGACTTTCAACTTGTTGGCCGCACGCTCGATTTCGACGCGCGACACACCAGCGTGATGGAATCGGCGGCTAATCATGTCACGTAGCGCGATATCCTCATGTAATAGATCAGCGTAGTCTCGCTTCGCGTACCAGCGCGACCGCCAGTCCTGTGTATAGCCGAGCCGAAATCCGACCGGATGAACCTTCTGCCCCATATCAGCCCTTCTTCCCTGCCAGTTTCACCGTAATGTGGCTAGTTCGTTTAATGATCGGGTGCGCTCGCCCCATTGGCTGGGGACGTATCCGCGTCGGCAATGACGGGCCCTGATCAACATAAACCTCCGAAACCACCAAGCGATCAATGTCGATCCCAGGGTCTAGGTTCTCGGCATTAGCAACTGCTGAACGAACCACTTTCTCAAGATCTCGGGCTGCACGACGCTTCGAGAGCTCCAGTGTCCCCAGTGCATCAGACACAGGGCGCCCGCGGATGATGTTCGCCACCAGGCGCACCTTTGTTGGCGCACCTCTCACATAGCGAGCTGATGCCTGACTGAGAGTTTCCATTTCCCTCATGTCCTCCACCTAACGCACAATCGCTGAGCGGACGGATTTCCCGCCGCCAGAGTGGCTGCGGAAGGTTCTTGTTGGGGCAAACTCGCCCAACTTGTGGCCAACCATATTTTCGGTGATGTAAACGGGGATAAACCGTTTCCCGTTATGCACGGCGAGGGTGTGTCCAACCATCTCGGGTACGATCGTCGAACGGCGCGACCAAGTCTTGATAACCTGCCGCTCTCCTCCACGATTCATCCTTTCAATCTTCTTGGAGAGTGAAGGCTCGACATATGGACCCTTTTTTAGAGATCTTGTCATAGTAGATTAATTCCTCTAGCGCCTACGACGCCCTGCGTTCCGCCCACGCACGATGTACTTGCCTGTTCGCTTAGTGTGTCGTGTCTTGGCCCCTTTGGTCGACTTACCCCAAGGAGTGCAGGGATGGCGCCCTCCTGAAGCCTTGCCTTCGCCACCGCCCATCGGGTGATCCACCGGGTTCATCGCGACACCACGTGTATGCGGCCGGCGGCCAAGCCAACGACGGCGCCCTGCCTTGCCGAAACTAATGTTCATATGGTCGACATTACCGATCTGACCAACGACTGCTTTACAATCCATGTGAATGAGGCGTACTTCGCTGGATGGCAGGCGGACATGGGCATACTTACCTTCTTTAGCCATAAGTGTCGCCTCAGCACCAGCACTCCGCGCAATTTGGGCACCTTTCTGGGGCTTCATCTCGATGCAACAAATCGGTGTCCCCAGAGGGATCGAACGTAACGGCAGTGCATTACCAAGTCGCGGCTCTGCCTCGGGACCGGACATCAGAGTCGCACCAACACTGAGGCCTCGCGGTGCCAGTATGTAACGCTTTTCCCCGTCAGCATAATGCAGCAAGGCAATATGCGCCGTACGATTGGGGTCATATTCGATGCTGTGTACCTTGGCCGGGATCCCGTCTTTATTTCGGCGAAAATCAATATCACGATAAAGTCGCTTATGTCCCCCGCCGCGATGCCGAATTGTGATTCGACCCTTGTGGTTACGACCAGAGATTCGGGTTTTCCCCTTCGTCAAGGACTTGAGGGGCTTCGTACCCTTCGATATCTCCGGGTATTCTGGGGCTCTTCGGAACCTTGTACCCGGTGACGTGGGTTTTAATTGCTTCAGGGCCATCGGGTTACACTCCCTCGAAATACTCAATCATCTGTTGGTCAGCTGCCAACTTGACGTATGCTTTTTTCCAGGCTGCAGTTGTCCCTTGGTAGCGTCCCATACGCTTCTTTTTGCCACGCACATTTAGCACCCGCACATCAGCAACCTTTACCTTGAAAACGGTCTCCACAGCGCGTCGTATGTCGAGAACCGTGGCACGACGGTCAACCTCTAAACACAGTGTGTGATCACCTTCCTTCATGACCGTTGCCTTCTCAGTAATCACCGGTCGGCGGATAACGTCGTATGCGTTCATTGCAGTACCTCGTTAAGCCGCTCAATGCCTTCCTTAGAGATCAATAGCCAGTCATGCAACAACAGGTCGTAGACATTCAGGCCGAAGCCCTTCGAAACACTCACGCCCGGAAGGTTACGCGCCGCCCGCGCAAGGCCTTCATTTGCAGAACTGTCGTAAATCAATATTTTACCCTCCAGGCCCAAGCCGGCGAGCATCTTAGCAACCTCTTTCGTCTTAGCCACCTCGATCTGAAGAGTGTCAACAACTACGATCTGCTGGTCACGCTGCTTGACCGTCAAAGCCATCTGCAGGGCATGGCGTTGCTTCTTACTGCCAAGTCGATAGCCGTAGTTACGTGGCTGCGGGCCAAACGCGATACCGCCCTTACGCCAGATGGGGTTTCGGGTTGAACCGACCCGGGCCCGGCCAGTCCCCTTCTGCCGCCACGGTTTCCGACCACCCCCGGAGACTTCCGCGCGAGTTTTGGTCTTATGGGTTCCCTGTCGCTGACTTGCCTGATAATGCACAACCGCTTCATGCAGCAAAGTGCGCTTAACGTTCCGGTCAAAAACCGCGGCCCTAACTTCGACCTCTCCAGCCGGGTTATTTTCTCGATCTCTCACTGGAATCGTGGGCATCGACTTAGCCCTTTATCGTCGGGCGAATAAAAACATAACCCTTTTTGGAACCGGGAACTGAGCCAGCCACAAGGAGGAGGTTCTCATCGGGATCTATCTCGACAACACGAAGACCGATCTCGGTGGCACGCTTGTTACCCATCTGACCTGGCATCCGCCGGCCCTTGAGGACCTTGCCAGGGTAGGCGGCCATGCCAACCGCGCCTGGAGCACGGTGGAACATCGAACCATGGGTTGCCTTACCTCCACAGAACCCATGCCGACGCATGACTCCTTGGAAACCACGGCCTTTGCTGGTTGCAGTCACATCAACTTGGTCGACGTCAGCAAACTGCTCGATTGTCAGCTCGTCGCCGGGGGTGACCTCGTCTTCCCCTTCGAACTCGAATTCACGAATGACCCGCACCGATGGGCTCCCTGCCTTCTTTAAGTGTCCGAGCAGAGCTTTAGACTGACGTCTTTCCTTGACGGTTTCATCCAAAAGGCCGATCTGAACCGCGTTGTAGCCATCGTTATCCTTATTCTTTACCTGAAGGACGACGCAGGGACCCGCCTTGAGCACAGTAACGGGAACATGGCTGCCCGAATCATCGAAGACTCGAGTCATTCCGATCTTTTGGCCTATCAGTCCCTTGACCATTTCTTCCTACCAACTCTCTGTAACGTTAATGCTCGGGGCCAAACGCCTTGATCTCCACGTCAACCCCGGCTGGCAGATCAAGACGCATTAGCGCATCGACTGTCTGCGGTGTTGGTTCCAAGATGTCAACCAGTCTTTTGTGGGTGCGGATCTCGAATTGTTCACGCGATTTTTTGTCGACATGCGGTGAACGCAACACGGTATAAATACTGCGTTCCGTCGGAAGCGGAACTGGGCCGACGACACGAGCCCCGGTACGCTCAGCGGTCTCGACGATTTCATACGCCGATTGGTCAAGCACCCGATGGTCATATGCCTTAAGGCGGATACGAATCTTTTGGTCCATTTGCTCCGCTCCAGCCCCTAACTAAACCGTGTTACCACGGACACGTAAGACAACTTCTTCAGTAATGCTGGTTGGTACCTTGCTATACCTACCGAAATGCATCGTAAACGTCGCACGGCCTTGGGTAATCGACCGCACATCAGTGGCATAACCAAACATTTCTGCAAGGGGTACCTGGCCTACAATTATCTTTAGACGATCGCGTGAATCCATCCGCTCAATGCGGCCTCGGCGACTGTTAAGGTCGGAAACAACGTCCCCCATGTACTCCTCTGGAACAACGATCTCTACATCCATAATCGGCTCTATCAAAATCGGGCCGGCCTTCTGCGCCGCGTCCTTAAATGCCATGCTGCCAGCGATCTTGAAAGCAACTTCCGACGAATCAACTTCATGAAAAGAGCCATCATAAAGTGTCGCCTGGACGCCTTCGATTTCGTAGCCAGCCAACGGCCCAGCCACCATCGCCTCGCGAATGCCCTTCTCGACGCTGGAAATATATTCCCGCGGAATCGCACCACCGCGGACCTTGTTAACGAACAAGAACTTTTGCCCTTCCTCGGGCGGCAACGGCTCAATCTCAATCACGGCGTGCCCAAACTGCCCACGACCCCCCGTCTGGCGAACGAACCGACCTTCCCCTTTTGCAGACTTGGTTAAACTCTCGCGGTACGAGACCTGGGGCCGACCAACGTTAGCCTGCACCCCAAACTCGCGGAGCATTCGATCGACGAGAACCTCCAGGTGAAGCTCTCCCATACCTGAAATGATCGTCTGGCCAGTTTCTTCATCACGGTGGCGTTCAAAAGTTGGATCTTCCTGGGCAAGCTTAGAAAGCGCATCAGCCAGTTTTTCCTGGTCAGCCTTGGTCTTCGGCTCAATCGCCATCGAGATGACTGGTTTCATAAAATCCATCGACTCGAGAATGATTGGATGCGCCGGATCGCAGACCGTATGGCCTGTAGAGACGCTCTTCGGGCCGACAATTGCCGCGATGTCACCGGCCCGAACGAGTTTAATTTCCTCCCGTTTATTCGCATGCATCTTCAAGAGACGCCCAATGCGTTCCTTTTTCCCCGCAGTCGAGTTAAAGACTGTGCTGCCCGCCTCCACTGTGCCCGAATACACGCGGAGAAATGCAAGCTGGCCCACAAATGGGTCGGTCATAATTTTGAACACAAGGCCAGAAAACGGAGCGTTATCAGAAGGTTCTCGTTCGACGGTCTCGCTATTTTCAGAGTTCTCGCCTTCGACAGCCCCAACATCAAGAGGCGACGGTAGGTAGTCAATAACAGCATCAAGTAGCGTCTGCACTCCCTTGTTCTTAAACGCAGTACCACAAAACACTGGAGTAATTTTGAGCGCCAGGGTGCCTGTGCGCAGTGCTTGTATGAGAAGTTCTGGAGTAATTGCCTCGCCAGACAAGTACTTCTCAAGGACCTGGTCGTCGAGTTCGCTGGCGACTTCAAGGACTTTTTCTCGGGCGGCTTCAAGCTCAGCACGGAATTCTTCAGGCACCTCAACTTCTTCAAAATCAGCACCCAGCGTTTCCTCGTCCCACCTGAGACCAACCTGGCGAATGACGTCGATGACTCCAATGAAACGGTCCTCAGTCCCCCAAGGGATCTGTACCGGCACCGGCTTGGCACTGAGCCGGTCGACCATCATCTCAACACAACGATCCAAGTTTGCTCCGACTCGGTCCATCTTGTTGACAAAGGCGATTCGAGGAACGTTGTAGCGGTCCGCTTGGCGCCAAACGGTCTCGCTTTGCGGCTCGACCCCAGCCACAGCATCAAAAACCGCGACCGCGCCATCGAGCACACGAAGTGATCGCTCCACCTCTGCTGTGAAATCAACGTGGCCGGGAGTATCGATAATGTTGACACGGTGTTGCCGCCACTCGAAGGTCGTGGCTGCCGAGGTAATCGTGATACCACGCTCTTGTTCTTGCACCATCCAGTCCATTTCAGCATTGCCGTCGTGAACTTCTCCCAACTTGTGGGTGATTCCGGTGTAGAACAGGATGCGTTCGGTAGTCGTCGTTTTACCGGCATCAATGTGCGCCATTATGCCGATATTACGAGTCTTGTCGAGCGGTATTCTACGAGCCACGGTACGACCTCTTCCTTTACCAGCGGTAGTGTGCGAAAGCCTTATTCGCCTCGGCCATCCGATGGGTATCTTCTCTCTTCTTCACAGCAGCTCCGCGCCCACCGGCAGCATCGAGCAGTTCAGCCGCCAGCCGAGCGTCCATTGTCTTCTCACTGCGTTTACGAGCCGCCTCCACAATCCAGCGCAACGCCAACGAAGTTTTCCGGCGGTGATACACCTCGACCGGAACTTGATACGTTGAACCACCGACGCGACGCGATTTCACTTCAACTGAGGGAGATACGTTATC
The DNA here is from genome assembly GCA_964455175.1 of uncultured Acidobacteriota bacterium. Lineage (GTDB taxonomy): Bacteria > Acidobacteriota > UBA890 > UBA890 > UBA890 > UBA890. The sequence continues at coordinate 11,384 of CAYVUW010000001.1, forward strand.
GATAGCCTTCTTGAACAGTTTTAACGGTTCGTCATTACCCTTCTCACCAACAACCTCAAGTGCCCGGTAAAAGATTCCTTGTGCTGTGCTTTTTTTGCCATCTAGCATCATGTGGTTCACGAACTTCGACACTAGCCGGCTTTTATAAACCGGGTCAGGACCAATTTGCGGCTTTGCTGTTTTCGTACCTTTGCGGGGCATACCCGCACACTCCTGCTATCTAGCCGAACCGCAGACAATCTGCGGATCCACACTAACTACCAACCTAATCTAGTCAAGATCGGGAAATACCGACGAATGCCGGTATTTAGACGGGCAGAGTCTTACGCCTTGGGCTTCTTAGCGCCGTACTTCGAGCGACTCTGTTTTCTACCTTCAACACCGGCGGTATCGAGCGTGCCACGAACCACATGGTAACGAACACCGGGGAGGTCTTTTACTCGACCTCCGCGGATTAACACGATCGAGTGTTCCTGCAGGTTATGCCCAATTCCCGGGATGTAGGTGGTGACCTCAATCCCGTTAGTCAACCGAACACGGGCAACCTTTCGAAGAGCAGAGTTTGGCTTCTTGGGCGTCGACGTGTACACACGCGTACACACGCCGCGTCTTTGAGGCGACCTCTGCAGTGCCGGGCTGGAGGTTTTGGAAGCAGCCCGCTTCCTCCCCTTCCGAACCAATTGGTTGATCGTCGGCAAATCTAGCCTCCGAAAATTAGCCCCGCCACACACACAGACCAGTAGCCCGTTACCGGGCCGGAAGAAACAAAGACAGGGAATGTGAATGGCAGGGTTGGAATCCAGGGGAACAAGCGCAGTATCCCCTAGTTGCTGGCCAGAATTATATCAGCGATTCAGCCTCAGTCAACGTTCACAAGTCCCGAAAAACAGCGTCTTTGCGGGCTTTAACCAAGGTTTATTGGTCTTCGCTCTTGGTGGTTGCCATTTGAGCAGCTTCGGCCTCGGCTGCGGCCTCTTCCATGCCAGCCAAGATGTCGGATGGGCGACGACGCATGGGCTCCTCTTCGACCAACCGCACCCGCTTGTAGTCTTCAAATCCTGTGCCAGCCGGGATAAGCCGACCCATGATGACGTTTTCCTTCAAACCTCGCAGACTGTCAACTGCACCGCTGATGGCAGCCTCGGTCAGAACCCGAGTAGTCTCCTGGAACGACGCCGCCGAGATGAAGGAATCAGTGGACAACGAAGCTTTTGTAATCCCAAGCAACAGTGGGCGACCTGTAGCAGGTATCCCCTTCTTCTTCTTACCAACGCGCTCGTTTTCCGCTTGGAAGCGAAAGCGATCAACTTGCTCATTGAAAAGGAAATCAGCGTCACCAACATCTTCGACCCTTACCCAGCGCATCATCTGACGCACGATAACTTCGATATGTTTATCGTTGATAGTGACACCCTGCAGTCGATATACCTCCTGTATTTCATTCACCAAGTACTCTTGTAAAGCACGTTCTCCTAGCACGTCGAGAATGTCGTGTGGATTGACCGGGCCATCAACGAGCGCTTCTCCCGCGCGTACGGAATCACCTTCGCGAACGTTGACATGCGTTCCGCGGGGCACTGAGTACTCGCGACTTTCGCTGGTTTCATTGCTGGTAACAACTACTTTGCGAAGGCCCTTGGTAACTTCACCAAATTGGACAACACCATCAATCTCCGTAATAACAGCAGGCTCCTTTGGCTTACGGGCCTCGAAGAGCTCCACAACGCGCGGCAAACCTCCAGTAATATCGGTGGTTTTCGTAGTCTCACGGGGAATCTTGGCAAGGACGTCGCCCGGGTACACACCAGCACCATCTGGCACCGTGACGTGGGCGCCGGAAGGCAAATGGTAAGACCTAAGGACCTTCTTTTTCTTCACTTTCGGGTCAAGAATTTGCAGCTGAGGCTGTTTCCCCTCAGGAGAGTCTATGACCACCCGGTGCGATAGACCGGTAACCTCGTCAACCAACTCGCGTGTCGTAACACCCGTGGCCAAGTCCTTGTAATCGACAGTACCCTCTTCCTCGGTAAGGATGGCAAACGAATACGGATCCCACTCCACAAGAACAGTCCCCGGTTCCACCTTGGCACGCTCTTTGACTTTGAGATGCGCACCGTAGACAACCGTATAGCGCTCACGGATGTTGCCATCTTCATCCTCGATCGCGATAGCTCCGTTACGGTTCATGACCACAAGGTCACCTTGTTGGTCAGCAACAGTTCGAAGGTTCAGGAAAACTATCGTCCCACCGTTCTTCGTCTCCAGGGTGTTTTCCTCACCAACCCGAGATGCAGTACCACCAATATGGAATGTCCTCATAGTCAGCTGCGTCCCTGGCTCTCCAATAGACTGGGCCGCAATAACACCTACCGCCTCACCCTTCTCCACCAATTTGCCACTGGCCAAGCTATTCCCGTAGCACTTCTGGCAAACACCCCGAACGGTCTCGCAAGTCAATACCGAACGGATCATCACCTTCTCAAGGCCAGAATCCTGAATCTCGGCAGCAAGTTCTACGTCGATCTCCTGGTCGGCCGGGCAGAGAATGTCATCGGTGAATGGGTCCTTTATGTCTTCAAGTGCCACGCGACCAACAATACGATCACGCAACGGCTCGATAATCTCGCCGCTCTCGACGATCGCCGCCACGAAGATGCCGTCGAGCGTGCCACAGGATTCGGTAGTCACAATCACATCCTGCGCCACGTCAACAAGACGCCGAGTCAAGTACCCTGAGTCAGCAGTCTTGAGAGCTGTGTCTGCTAAACCTTTGCGGGCACCGTGCGTAGAGATGAAATACTGGGCGACCGTAAGGCCTTCGCGAAAGTTAGCAGCGATCGGCGTTTCGATAATCTCACCAGAAGGCTTGGCCATCAGACCACGCATGCCGGCAAGCTGCCGGATTTGCTGCGCCGACCCTCTCGCCCCGGAGTCCGCCATGCTGTAGATCGGATTTGGAGCACCTTCACGGTCCGTCTCCTCCATCTGCCGAAACATAGCTTCCGACACTTTCTCCGTAACATCCGACCATATGGCGATAACCTTGTTATAACGCTCACCGTTGGTTATCGCTCCCTCTTGGTATTGCTGTTCAATTTCGACAACTTCTTCACGCGCGTTGGCAACGAGACTTTCCTTGTCCAGCGGAACGGTCATGTCATCAATGCCGATCGAAAAACCAGCCAACGTTGCATAGGTAAAACCAAGATCTTTGAGTGCATCGAGCGTCTTGACGGTCGGGCCATCGCCGAAGCGCAGGTAACAGTAGTTGACCACTTGACCAAGGCCACGTTTCTTCAGGAGACCGTCAATGAACGGAAACTCCTCTGGCAATGCCATATTGAAAAGAACCCGTCCAACCGTGGTCTCAATGATTTCTTTGGTGCACTCGGTAACCTCAGCGTGTACCACGTCCTGGTCGTCTGGCGCCTTATTTAAGTCAATAAGTTCACCTGTGTAACGCAAGCGGATCTGTGTCTGGCTGGCAACTTCATTTGCCTCTAATGCGATGACAACCTCATCCATGTCGGCAAACAAACGACCTTGTCCCGGCGCGTTCTTCCGCAGCTTTGTCAGGTAGTAGCAACCAAGAACAATGTCCTGGCTGGGAATTGCTATTGGTCTCCCGTGGGCAGGCGACAGCAGGTTGGTAGTGCTCTTCATCAAGACTTCTGCCTCAACCTGAGCGCGCGGAGATAAAGGAACGTGCACCGCCATCTGGTCGCCGTCAAAATCGGCATTGAACGCAGTGCAAACAAGTGGATGGATCTTAATTGCCTTACCTTCGATCAATACTGGCTGAAAGGCCTGGATACCAAGACGGTGAAGCGTCGGCGCGCGGTTCAACAGAATGGGGTGCTCTCGGACAACCTCTTCAAGGATGTCGTAGACGATCGGGTCATGCTGCTCAACCAGCTCCTTGGCCGCCTTGATCGTGGCAACCATTCCCCGTTCCTCAAGCTTCTGATATATAACCGGCTTAAAGAGCTCTAACGCCATCTTCTTTGGCAAGCCACACTCATCGAGACGCAACTCCGGACCGATCACGATAACCGAGCGGCCCGAGTAGTCGACACGTTTGCCCAGTAAGTTCTGGCGAAAACGTCCCTGTTTACCTTTAAGCGTGTCGGAAAGTGACTTCAGAGGTCGATTATTGGCCCCCCGCAAGGTGCGACCACGGCGACCATTGTCAAAAAGCGAGTCGACAGCCTCCTGCAACATACGTTTTTCGTTGCGGACGATGACATCCGGCGCCTTGAGTTCGATAAGTTTCTTAAGCCGATTGTTGCGGTTGATCACTCGACGATACAGATCATTCAAATCAGAGGTCGCAAAGCGGCCTCCATCAAGCGGAACCAACGGACGGAGCTCAGGCGGAATGATTGGAATCACGTCCAAGATCATCCATTCTGGGTCGTTACCCGATTTCAGGAACGCCTCGACAACTTTCAGACGCTTGGCAAGCTTGGCGCGGTTTTGCTTCGAGGCCTCAATCTTCATCTTGGCACGAAGCTCAGTTGCCAACGTTGCCACCTCAAGCCGCTCGAGCAGCTCTTTGATGGCCTCGCCACCCATCATGGCTAGAAAGGAATCACCGAACTCAGCACGCAGCTCCCGGTATCGCTCCTCACCGATGAGCTCCCGTTCCTTCATATCAGTTGGCCCCGGATCGACGATCACGTAGGCCTCGTAGTACAACACTCGCTCCATGTCGCGCATGGTCATGTCAAGAAGGTGTCCCATACGCGAGGGCAGGCCCTTAAAGAACCATACGTGCGACACTGGGCACGCAAGTTCTATATGGCCCATGCGTTCGCGCCGAACTTTCGACTGTGTCACCTCAACACCACACTTGTCGCAGATCACACCCCTATGCTTCATCCGCTTGTACTTGCCACAGAGGCACTCCCAGTCGTTCACAGGGCCGAAGATTTTGGCGCAGAACAAACCATCGCGCTCCGGCTTGAACGTCCGGTAGTTAATTGTTTCTGGCTTGGTTACTTCGCCATGCGACCAAGAACGAATCTTGCCCGCTGACGCGAGCCCAATACGGATCGACTCGTACTCGTTGATACTTACTGGTTTCGTCTCGAAGAAACCCAGGGCGCTTCTCACAGGCTTACCCCCCCTACCGACTCGTTCGTGCGATCAACTGAACCTGTCATTATCGTCTCGTATTTCAGTATCATGGGTTACACCGCGCTCTCGACTTCGGCGTCGCTACGGCGCCGGCGGCGTAGCTCAACGTCTAGTGCCAAGCCTTGCAATTCCTTGATCAAGACGTTAAATGACTCCGGCAGGCCTGGCTCAATCCCGCCCTCACCTTTGACAATCGACTCGAAGATCTTGGCCCGACCGTAAACATCGTCACTCTTGACGGTAAGCAACTCCTGTAGTGTGTGAGCAGCCCCGTATGCTTCTAATGCCCACACTTCCATCTCACCGAACCGCTGACCACCAAACTGAGCCTTGCCGCCTAGAGGCTGTTGTGTAATTAGCGAGTACGGACCAGTTGAGCGCGCGTGTATCTTGTCGTCAACCAAGTGTGAAAGCTTCAACATGTACAGGTGGCCAACGGTGACTTCCTGCTCGAACGGCTGGCCAGTTTTCCCATCATACAGAACCGTCTTGCCGTGTTCCGGCAAGTCTGCCTCACGCAAGCGCTCTTTGATCTCTTCCTCAGAGGCACCATCAAAGACCGGAGTCGCAAAGTGCAAGCCGAGAGCATTGGCAGCCCATCCCAGATGGGTTTCCAGAACCTGACCCACATTCATCCGCGAAGGAACACCGAGTGGATTTAACACGATTTCTACTGGGGTTCCATCGCTGAGGTACGGCATGTCCTCTTCGGGCATGATCTCAGCAATGACACCTTTATTTCCGTGTCGTCCCGCCATTTTGTCCCCGGCAGATAGCTGTCGCTTCATAGCGACGTAGACTTTGACGCTTTTGATGACGCCAGGTGGCAGTTCGTCACCAACGCGGCGAGCTTCCTTACGCTCCTCGACACTGCTACGCAACCCCTCAATGCGCGCTGAGCCCGATGCGACAAGGGTGTGAACTTGTTTCTCAATTTTCGAGTTGCTTTTCGCCAAGCGAATCTGCGCCAGAGCACCCGCCGAAAAGGATTCCAGCAACTCTTTAGTCAGGACGTCACCCGAGCTTGCCAGCTTCTCTTTGCTGGCAGGATCTTTGACGTCAGAAACAAGGTTCTTACCAGCCACAACTCTGGCAACCTTGTCCACAAGCCCGCGCCGGATAATGCGAATCTCGTCGACGAGATCCCGTTCCATCAATGCAATCGCAGCTTCTTCAATATCAACTGCGCGCTGGTCCTTATCCCCACCCTTGCGCGTAAAGATCTTGACGTCGACCACCGTACCTTCGATGCCAGGCGGACAGGTCAGAGACGCATCCTTAACATCACCCGCCTTTTCTCCGAAGATTGCTCGCAACAATTTCTCCTCCGGCGTTAACTGCGTCTCACCCTTGGGTGCTACTTTGCCAACGAGGATGTTGCTCGGACCCACTTCGGCCCCAATTCGAATGATGCCGCTTTCATCGAGGTCCTTCAGTGCTTCCTCAGAGACGTTAGGAATGTCGCGTGTAATCTCCTCGGGACCGAGCTTGGTGTCTCGCGCTTCTATGTCTAGCTCTTCGATGTGAATTGAGGTGAACGAGTCGTTCTTCACCAATCCTTCAGATACAAGAATTGCATCCTCAAAGTTGTAGCCCCGCCACGGCATAAACGCGACCAATGTGTTACGGCCCAGCGCCAACTCACCCTTGTCTGTAGCAGGGCCATCCGCGAGAACCTGCCCAGCATCGACTCGGTCCCCTTGTTTGACAAGTGGTTTTTGGTTGATGCAGGTGTTCTGATTGGAACGCTTAAATTTTACGAGCCGGTAGATATCCGCAGCACCATCATTCTCGTTATCAACAGCGGCACGAACAATGATACGTTCCGAATCAACTGAGTCGACAACGCCGCGACGCTTGCAGATCACCACAGCTCCAGAGTCACGAGCCGTCACAAACTCCATCCCCGTGCCCACCAGAGGGGCCTCGGGTTTGTACAACGGAACCGCCTGGCGCTGCATGTTGGACCCCATAAGAGCGCGATTAGCATCATCGTTTTCCAAAAACGGAATCAGGGACGCTGCCACCGAAACGACCTGTTTGGGGGAGACATCAATGTAATCAACCTCTTCAACTGGCACCAGCCTAAACTCGCCGCCGACTCGAGCCGTGACCCGGTCGCGCTGAAACTTGCCCGACGCGATATCGATTGGCGCGTTTGCCTGCGCGATTATGGCTCGATCCTCCTCAATTGCCGAAAGAAAGAAGGGCGCAGGAACGAACTGTGCCGGCGCCTTTTTGGGTTTAAGCTTGGCAACGCGGGCGTTCTCTTTCTTGACGGCCTTTAAGGTCTCCAGGTCACCAACTTTGAACTTGGTGCCACCCTTTGCGGTAATCACAACGTGCGTCTCAACTGTCCCACCTTCAACTTTGCGGTAAGGGCTCTCGATGAAACCGAATTCATTGATCTGCGCATAGCAAGAGAGAGAAGAAATCAGGCCAATGTTCGGACCCTCTGGCGTCTCGATTGGGCAGATACGTCCGTAGTGGGTTCGGTGTACATCTCGGACCTCGAAACCAGCGCGCTCACGGGAAAGCCCTCCTGGGCCAAGGGCCGAAAGGCGCCGCTTATGGGTAACCTCAGAGAGAGGGTTAGTCTGGTCCATAAACTGTGACAGCTGTGAAGAGCCGAAGAATTCGCGCACCGCTGACATGACCGGCTTCGCGTTGATCAGATCATGTGGCATCGCCGTCTCGATCTCCTGATGCACACTCATCTTTTCCCGTACAGCGCGCTCCATACGAACCAGACCGATACGGAACTGGTTTTCTAGCAGCTCACCAACCGAGCGCACACGGCGATTTCCTAAGTGGTCAATATCGTCGATCGTCCGCGGATCACCAGGGATCGCCAGCAGGTACCGAACCACCTGGACGAAGTCGTCGGAATCGAGCAGACGGTCGTCAAGATCCTTGGACCCATCTAACTTAAGATTGAACTTCAGTCGTCCAACACGCGAGAAGTCATAGCGCTGCGAGTTCTGAAACATGTTGGAGAAGAGGTTGCGCGAACTCTCCGCCGTTGGCGGGTCACCGGGGCGCATCTTGCGGTAGATTTCGACCAACGCTTCTTTCCGAGTTGAAACGTTATCCTTCCGCAGTGTGTTGCTAATCGCCGTGCCACCAGGATTGCCTTCCGGGAAAAATATCTCAACCTCTGAAGCCTCGGCCTCATTAAGACGATCGATCACACTGGGAGTGATTTCTTCGTTGGCCTCGACTATCACCTCCCCTGTCTCGGGATCGGCAATATCATGGATCGTGCAAGCGCCCTCAAGGTCAGGAGCTTCCAGGCTAACTTTCCTGATACCCCCTCCGATAAGTTGTTTGAGTGAGCCACGCGTTAGCTTGGCACCGGAAGCGAGTATTTCTTTGTCCCGCTTTTTGCCTTTCGCACCGATCAATGCATTCGAAAAGTGACGACCGATAAGTTCCTTGCTAAGAGCAACACTCAACCCACCCTTTACCGTCAGTGTTACTGGCTCGTAGAAGGCCCGCAGGACATCTTCCGGACTCTCCAAGCCCAGTGCCTTGAGAAAGACTGTCGCGGGAAACTTGCGACGCCGGTCAATGCGGACCTGCACTAAATCTCGGCTGTCCAGTTCGAACTCAACCCACGAGCCGCGGTATGGAATCACTTGCGCTACAAAAAGTGTGCGGCCACTACCCGGATGGTAAAAGATGCCCGGTGAACGATGTAACTGAGAAACAATTACTCGCTCGGTCCCATTGATAATAAACGTACCGCGCGCTGTCATCAGAGGGATCTCACCAAGGTAGACTTCTTGCTCCTTGATGTCACGGATTGTCTTCGTGCCTGTTTCCGGATCCTTGTCCCAAATGATTAGCCGGATCGTAGCTCTCAAGGCTACGGCATATGTCATGCCACGGCTCTGGCACTCTTCTTCGTCGAACGGCCACTCCCAATCCCCAATCGAGTACTCCACAAACTCGATGGTAGCGCTCTCTCGGAAGTCGCTAATTGGGAATATGGTACGAAAAACCTCCTGTAAGCCAATCTCTTCCCGCTCTTCGGCAGGAATATTCACTTGGAGAAAACGGTCGTAGGACTTCCGCTGTACTTCAATGAGGTTCGGCAAATCAACAGCAGCAGGAATTTTGCCAAAGCTCACCCGCTCGCGCAGGGGCATCAGTGACGTATCAGCCATGGGTACAAGACTCCTTGGCAGTGCTATCCATTATTGACAAAGTCGGGGGTGTACTGGTTCCCGCGATACCGCTGTGCGGTACTAAGCGGGAGCTGACTTAGCATCTGGGTCGGCAAGGCAGATTGCTTACTTGATCTCAACCTCTGCGCCAGCCTCCTCAAATTTCTTGGCAAGCTCGTCGGCCTCGTCCTTTTCGATACCCTCTTTGACAGGATTAGGTAAGTTGTCTACTAGATCCTTGGCCTCCTTAAGACCAAGGCTAGTAACCTCTCGAACCACCTTGATGACGTTGATCTTTTTCTCACCAAACGAGGTAAGGACAACGTCAAAGGCAGACTTCTCTTCCGCTTCAGCAGCACCCGCACCAGCGCCTGCAACCATCATAGGTGCGGCCATGGCCTGGGCGCTAACGCCGAATTTTTCCTCGAGCTCCTTGACCAAGTTGGCCAGCTCAAGAACCGACATACCCTCAATCTGCTCGATCAAGTCCTCGGTAGAAACTTTTGCCTTTGCCACGACTTCCTCCGTCTTGTTGCGTCGGCTACCAATGTTCCGACAGCCTTACGTCACTCATTTTCTTAATCGGTCACTCTTCTTCTACAGCCTCAGCTTCGTCAGAAGTGGGCTTCTCTGATGTTTCTTCTGCTACCTCCACGGCATCGGGCGCTGCGTCCTGAGCTTCCTCAGGAGCCGCTGTAACTTCCTCGGTCTCGGCCTCTTCTTCAGCCTCCTCCTCAGCAACATCCTCCACCGGATCCTCTTGGCTAGTTTCTACAAGCCCCGTCTCGTCGACCTGCTCCCGTTGGTCACGAATCTGGTCCAGCACCGTTACGACACCCGTCAAGATGCTCCCGAGAACCGTGGCTAAGCCTTGTATCGGATAGTTCATAAGGTACAAAGCTTTGCCAATCAGCTCGTCGCGCGGCGGCAACTTGGCAAGTTGTTCGAATTCTTCCGCTGAGATTGGCGCACCATCGACGATGCCGCCTTTGAAGCTCGGCGTCTCAAACTCTTCCGCAAACTCACGTAGTGTCTTAGCGAAGCTGACAACATCACCTTCGGTATAGACGATCGCTGTCTGTCCAATGAAAAGATCCTTGAACTCGGCGAGTGGCAAATCCTCGATAGCACGCAGAGCGGTTGAATTCTTCACCACCTTAAAAGTCGCTTCTTCCTCACGGAGCTTGCGTCGAAGGTCTGTCGCGTTAGCAACATCAAGCCCCTTGAAATCGACCAAAATCGCGTGCGGAATCCCAGCGAGGTCGGCCCGCAACTCTTTCGCGTTCTGTTCCTTCTGTGCCCGATCAATGGCCATTTTTCGCTATTTCGGTATCAGGTCACCGGGGTCAATCGACACTCCGGGGCCCATGGTCGAAGCAAGGTGAACGCTTTTCAGGTATTTGCCCTTCGCTGCGGCCGGTCGCACCCGCAAAATCTCATTGCTCAAAGCGCGAATGTTGTCACTTAGCGCCGCCTCTTCGAATGAAACTTTGCCTATAGGAGCGTGCACGACGCCATTCTTATCGACACGGAATTCGAGCTTGCCGGCAAGGATCTCTTCGACCGCTTTACCAACCTCAAAGGTGACAGTTCCAGCCTTGGGGTTCGGCATTAAGCCGCGCGGCCCGAGCACTCTGCCAAGCTTGCCAACATCGCGCATCATATCGGGTGTTGTAACAACTGCATCGAATTCAAGAAAGCCTTCAGCAATCCGGGTACAAAGATCTGTACCCCCAACCACATCGGCACCCGCCGCCTCCGCCTCTTTTAGCTTCTCGCCCTGAGCGATCACCGCGACCTTTTGGCTCTTGCCGGTCCCGTGCGGGAGCAGAACGGTGCTACGAACCGACTGGTCAGCGTGCTTCGGGTCGACGCCAAGCACCAGAGCGATTTCGACGGTCTCATCAAACTTGGCAAAAGAGTTCTTTTTGACAACTGCAACCGCCTCCTCGAGCAGGTATTCGCGATCTTCGATAGCCTCGCTGGCCGCAGCGTAATGCTTTCCGTGCTTCGGCATAATCAGGCCCCTTCCTCTGCTCCCTCGATCTTGATTCCCATCGAGCGCGCGGTGCCAGCAATAATTTTCATCGCAGCATCAACATCGTAGACGTTCAGGTCAGGCATCTTCGTGCGTGCGATCTCCTTGACCTGTTCTCGCGTCACCGTGCCTACGTTTTCTTTGTTAGGCTCAGCGGCACCCGAAACAATGTTAGCTGCCCGTTTCAGCAACACCGCCGCGGGAGGGGTCTTAGTAATAAAGCTGAACGTGCGATCTTGATAGACGGAGATTACTACCGGGATAATAAGGCCACCTTTGTCGCTGGTTGCGGCATTAAAAGCCTGGCAGAAGTCCATGATAGCGACACCATGCTGGCCCAGGGCTGGACCCACGGGAGGCGCCGGTGACGCCTTGCCTCCAGGGATCTGCAGTTTGATCTGCGCCAATACCGGTTTTCCTTTTGGTTTAGCCATTATTCGATAACTATCCCGCCTGATTTATCACAGTCACGCTAAACTTTTTCTACCTGAAAAAAATCGAGCTCTACAGGTGTGTTTCGTCCGAAGATTGAAACCATGACCTTCAACGTATTGCGACGCGCATCGACTTCTTCGACCTTCCCTTGGAAGTTCGTGAACGGGCCGTCGATGATGCACACTGATTCGCCTTTGTGGAACTGAAATTTTGGTTTCGGAGCCTCGACAGACTCCTCCATCCGGTTGACGATCTTCTCCACTTCGTGTGGCGGCAAAGGTATCGGCTTCGTACCCGAACCAACAAAGCCCGTAACTCGAGGTGTGTTCTTGACCACATGCCAGAGTCCGTCATTCATCGCCATACGAATAAGGATGTAGCCGGGAAAGAACTTCTTCGCCGTCACCACCTTCTTGCCCGACTTCATCTCGACGATGTCTTCCGTGGGAATGAGCAGTTCCGCTACCTGATCACCCAGTTCTAGCGTTCGAATCCGCTCCTCAAGACTCTGTTTTACTTTGCGTTCGTACCCAGAATACGTGTGGACAACATACCAATGCATGCCGTCATCTGGCTCCTCATGCCCCATCGACATCGGTTCCGGAGCGACTTCGACGTCCGCTTCCGAAGCCAGTGCCGCGAGGTCAACTGTAGCCTCGTCGTTGTCACCAGCCGACTCTATCTGCTCACTCTGTTCCAACACGCTCACCATCTCAGGCAGTTTCGCAAAGCTGCCTAGCTGAAGTACCCGTACAACCAGGTGACTACCCGCCCCATTACGATGTCGACCGCCCACAAGAAGAAACCAAACACGAAACAAGTCATGATTACTACGACCGTGGTGCCATAAACTTCTTTCCGCTTCGGGAACGTGACCTTGTAGAAGTCAGCCCGTACGTCCTTTATAAATTGAATGAATCGCTTAATCATCTTGAAAGAGTCTTTTGGCAGGCCAGGAGGGATTCGAACCCCCAACCCCCGGATTTGGAGTCCGGTGCTCTACCAATTGGAGCTACTGGCCTCCCAACCCCCAGTATTACTTCGGTTCCGCTCCCTATTCGGTGATCTCGGTGATGGTTCCGGCACCAACCGTCCGCCCACCCTCACGGATGGCGAACTTCAGCCCCTTATCCATCGCGATCGGTGTAATTAACTCGACCTTGAAGGTAATGGCGTCTCCCGGCATCACCATCTCGATACCATCGGGTAACTCCACCGACCCGGTCACGTCTGTCGTCCGGAAGTAAAACTGTGGCCTGTAGCCCTTGAAAAACGGCGTGTGCCGCCCTCCCTCTTCCTTTGTCAACACGTAGACCTCTGCAGTGAATTTGGTGTGCGGCGTGATCGACCCGGGAACCGCCAGGACTTGCCCGCGTTCCACTTCGTCCCGGTCCGTTCCGCGTAGCAGCACACCGACATTATCCCCTGCCTGACCTTCATCGAGAATCTTACGGAACATCTCCACGCCTGTAACTACCTTCTTCTGCGTATCCCGAATGCCAATGATCTCGATTTCCTCACCTGTCTTCACGATTCCTTGCTCGATACGACCCGTTACCACCGTCCCGCGGCCTGAAATCGTGAAAACATCCTCGATCGGCATCTGGAACGGCTTGTCGATGTCACGCTCCGGCTGTGGGATGTAACTATCCAGCGCCTCCATCAGAGACGTAATCGCTTCCGCTGCCTCTCCCTCGCCACCAGCCTCCACCGCCTTTAGTGCCGAACCTTGCACAACTGGGATGTCGTCTCCCGGAAACTCATACTCACTCAACAGTTCCCGGACTTCGAGTTCCACCAGTTCTAACAGTTCCTCATCGTCCACCTGGTCTGTCTTGTTCAGGAACACAACGATGTATGGAACGCCGACCTGCTTTGCTAACAGAATATGCTCGCGCGTCTGCGGCATCGGACCGTCCGCTGCCGACACCACCAGAATTGCCCCGTCCATCTGCGCCGCACCCGTGATCATGTTCTTCACATAGTCAGCGTGGCCAGGACAGTCCACATGAGCATAGTGTCGTCCCTCAGTCTCATACTCGACATGGGCGATCGCGATCGTGATTCCCCGCTCACGCTCCTCCGGAGCCTTGTCAATGCTCGAAAAAGGTACGTGCTCAGACAGCCCCTGTGTGCTCTGAACTAAGGTGATCGCTTCCGTCAACGTGCTCTTGCCGTGGTCAACGTGTCCGATTGTTCCCACGTTAGCGTGCGGCTTCGTACGTTCGAATTTCTCTTTCGCCATCAATTACCTCCGCAGGCGTTGCAATGCTGTCGGTGCCACGCACCGATCGACGATGTTTAAACCGGAAGTGGGAATGGAGCCCACGACCGGGATTGAACCGGTGACCTCTTCCTTACCAAGGAAGCGCTCTACCACTGAGCCACGTGGGCCCCACTACATGTAGTTGCCGCAGATGCTGCGTTCCTTAGACCTCACTGACGGACACGGCGGCTTCAAGACAGGAAGAGCGGGAAACGGGACTCGAACCCGCGACCCCCAGCTTGGAAGGCTGGTGCTCTAAGCCAACTGAGCTATTCCCGCCCCAACAGCCGGATGACGCGCAAACTACCCCCTAAAATGAGAGTCGGATTCTAACAGCAGACCGCGCCGCACGCTAGCCAAGGCACTCTAAATTTTAACTGAACTCTACGATTGAACCAAAATACATGATGGGGAGTGGAGGATTCGAACCTCCGTAGGCATGCGCCGGCAGATTTACAGTCTGCTCCCATTGTCCACTCGGGCAACTCCCCACAAAATTATGGAGCTGGCGAGAGGACTCGAACCTCCGACCTGCTGATTACAAATCAGCTGCTCTCCCAACTGAGCTACGCCAGCGATGATGCAGATGATAAGCGGCCCCCCGAGACCTGGCAAGAAATTGCCAGAAGCAACAAAAATGGTCGGCCGCACTTTCTTCTTACGTCGTCTGCTGCCGGACAACTTCATACATAACGGCAGCGAAGGCCGCGCCCGCGTTGAGTGACGCCACTGCCCCACGCAAAGGTAACGACACCCGATAGTCACACTGGTCTTTCACTAATCGTTGCACACCTTTAGCCTCCGACCCCACAACCAAGGCTATATGTCCCCGGTAGTCGACCTGGCTCCAGGTTTCTTCACCCTTACCGTCAAGCGCCACTGTCCAATAACCGTTACCCTGCAACCATCTAACTACGTTGGAGACGTTGCCGATCCGATAAACGTTGAGGTGCTCGGTGGCACCTGCTGAAACCCTCGCAACGGCAGGAGTTACCATGGCGGATCGACGCTTCGGGATGCAGACACCGAGGCACCCAGCAACCTCAGCAGTTCGCATAATTGCCCCGGTGTTTTGCGGGTCCTCAAGATGGTCAAGCACCACCAAAACACTGGAGTCTCCCGTTGCTTTGGGCAGATCTCCCTCGTCACGATAGCGAAAGGGACCACACCTCGCTGCGACACGCTGCGCATCGGAGATTTGGAGGCCAGCGAATTCGTTAGCTTCCACCTCCCGAAATTCTACGCCACGGATTTCGGCTGCTACCCGAATTTCATCGAGGGCCGGCCCAGTTGCTCCTGTCTCGACCCAAATGGAATGGACCTCGCGGTTCGATCCACGCAGAACTTCGCGGACCACGCGGCGACCTGATAGCCACTCGCTCACACTTGGTCAGCCCCGTGCAACGGCTAGCACAGTTGCAACAGCGTGCGCAGCGATCCCCTCACCCCGCCCGATGCTACCCATGCCTTCTCCCCGGGTGGCCTTAACGTTGACCGCACCCACGGGGAGACCAAGCTGTTCGGCAAGGCGATGCCGTATCAGTTCGAGGTGGGATACCAACCGCGGCTCCTCAGCCAAGATCGTCGCATCAATGTTGCCCGGCTGGTAACCCGCAGTGGCGAGATCATCAACAACAATTTTCAATAGAGCTAGGCTGTCGAAATCTTTCCACTGCTGATCCTCAGAAGGAAACTTCTGGCCGATGTCTCCTAAACCGGCAGCGCCGAGGAGCGCGTCAATAATTGCGTGTACCAGCGAATCAGCATCGGAATGCCCATCTAAACCACGTTCGTATTCGAGTTCCACTCCACCCAGGACAAGGCGCCGGCCCTCAACAAGCGGGTGAATGTCATAGCCATAGCCTACCCTCATCGGCACAACAGCCGACTTTTCGCCCAGTAGTTGCTGAGCTGCCAAGTCAAGATCACCCGGTGCGGTCACTTTGATATTCCCTGTTTCCCCCTGCACAGCTCTTACTGGATGCCCAGACAACTCAACCAAGGTCGCATCATCAGTCGCCTCGGTTCCAGATGCTGCAGCAGCAGCGTGCGCTGCAATCAACACAGAGTAGCGAAAACCCTGTGGCGTTTGGGACCGAACAATGCGGGCACGATCAATGGACTTCACCTCGTCACCACTATCATTCAGTTGTTTAAGCGAATCCACTGAAGGCAAAACAGGGATAGCGGCGCCATACGTGTTTGCCGCTTGGGCGACCCGGCACCACAGATCGTAGCTTGCACACGGTCTTGCTCCGTCATGAACCATCACGATCCGATCTCCACCGTCTTGCTCAACATCAGTAATTCCTTGTAACGCCTCAAGACAAGCCTGTACAGATGCTTGTCTCGTCGAACCGCCCGCGACCACCTGGAGCGGGCGTTTGGCGATTTCGAACACCCTCTCAGTCCAACGCTCAATACCTTTAGCGGGGACAGCAACGACGGTCCGACCAACCCCGAACGATTCCACGGTGCTGAGTACGTATCGCAACAGAGGAACACCGCCGACTTCTACAAAGGCCTTTGGCGTGCCAGCTCCGAGCCGGTCTCCACTTCCTGCCGCCGCAATCACGGCATCAATAGGCCCGATCTTCATGAACTGGCAAGCACGGCAGCGTTTGTTTCTCTACGCCTCTGAATAAACGACAGGAGTCCGATGTAGAGATAGCCAGCCTGGTACAACACCAAAAACGGTAATGCCGGCCACATGCCGAGCTGAATGGCAACCACCACAGTCACACTGAAGTAAAGACCAATAGCCAACTCGATTCCGCAAATCCAACTATCGCCACCACGGTAAGCTTTACCAATCCAGTCATCTGCGGTTCGGGCCAGAGAAAATTTCGGAGTTCGCACGAATTCACCAGTGCCTCGCTTAAAACCTTCAAGGACTGCCTTAGTGTTGTTCACGGCCAACCCTGTATCCATGAGGATCAAGCCCGGAAGCGATTTGAACACATCGGAATTAAGGCGTCCCAGTTCACGCTGCGCCAAAAGATAATAGGCATAGACCGAAAGTGTCCCACACAAAAACACTGGCAAATCAAGCACTAAGAATCCTTCGAATCCAGTCTTCATCCGAATCAACATAGCGGGGAAAATCAAAACTGAGAGACTTAAATTAAGTGGGTAGTTAAAGTTCGCTGTCAGGTGAAAGGTTGCTTCTATCTTGGCCCGCAGTGGGACGGGACTATGCCATACACGCCCAAGCATCTTTCGGGCTGTCTGTACCGCACCTTTGGTCCACCGGTGTCGTTGACTCCTAAGTCCGCTAATCTGAACTGGAAGTTCTGCAGGAGCCTCAACATGGTTCAAGTAGATAAAGCGCCATCCGCGCACTTGGGCTCGATATGAGAGATCAAGGTCTTCGGTAAGCGTATCGTGTTGCCAATTACCAGCGTCCTCGATTGTCTCTCGCCGCCAAATGCCAGCGGTCCCGTTAAAATTAAAGAATCGACCCGAACGGTTACGTGCGGCGTGCTCGATGACAAAATGGGCATCGAGCTGCAATGCTTGCGCTCGGCTGAGCAAAGAGTAATCGCGATTCAGATGGGTCCAACGAGCTTGTACCATCCCGACTTCAGGCGCGCCGAAATGCGGCAAAGATCTTTTCAATAGATCCCGGGGCGGGAGGAAGTCGGCATCAAAGACGCAAATAAACTCACCAAGTGCACTCCCAAGTCCAGCCGCTAAAGCCCCAGCCTTGAAACCCTGCCGATCAGTCCGGTGCAAGTGGACAATAGCAACGCCTCGCCGGCGCAGTTCAGCAACCTTGCCCGCCACGATTTCATAGGTCCTGTCGGTAGAGTCATCAAGCACCTGTATTTCGAGGCGCTCAGCTGGGTAATCAATGGCTGCAGCCGCCTCAAGTAACCGTTCGGCGACATACAACTCGTTGAACAACGGAAGCTGTACAGTTACCCGGGGCCATTCTTTCATGGTATTGAGTTCGCGCGGCGCGCGCGAACGGCCAAACTGATAAAGCGCCACGATGACTAGTCGATGAATTCCGTAAACGGCGAGCAGCAGCAACACGACATAGTAGGCTCCGAGCCAAGCACGCTCGAGGGTCGGGAAATGCAGAAAAGTGGCGATCATCATATTGAAATGAGGTTCGAGGCTTGGAAGCCGCTCGCTAAGCTGTTCGGTTGGTGGCTAGGAATAGCTACATTTTATCTGGCGCTGGTCAATCTTCACGACCTTCGCAGTTCACCACGTCTCTCCATCATCATCCTTCTTAGCGCTGGCTTCGTCTACGCCCTCGCGTGTCTATGGTTACATCGCCAGTGGTCGCGGTTCTCAGTTCAAACCACCAAAGTCCTCGTGATCGCGATCGTTTTGGGGGCCATTGGCTTTCGACTAATGCTGCTGGCGGTGCCACCAAGCTTGTCTGACGACATATATCGATATCGTTGGGATGGCCGGGTGCAAGCAGCCAAGTTGAATCCCTACACTGAGCCACCAGCTTCGTCGGAATTGGCCGAGCTTCGGGATCCACTCTGGCTGCGCATTAACTACCCTGCAATCCGCACCATATACGGTCCACTGGCGCAATGGTTGTTTCGGGCTACCTACCAACTTGACTCCCGTCTTGTTGCCTTCCAAGCGATGGCAACACTCGGCGACCTTTTATGTATCGGTTTTCTATTCGGTTGCCTAAGGCGTTGGAAGCTGCCTGAGTGGCGTATTGCTCTTTACGGTTGGAATCCACTAGCAGCATTCGAATCGGCTTCAAATGGGCACTTTGACAGTTGGCCAACAGCAGCGCTCATGCTGGGGGTGTTAGCGGCCATCAGCAGCAAAAATTTACTTTCGACACTCGCCTTTACAGCGGGTGCGCTGTTCAAGACTTGGCCGTTAATCTGGTTGCCATTGACGCTGACGAAGCGTCCACCCTGGCACATCGGCCTGGTAGCCGCTCTAATACTTGCAGGCTATCTCCCGTTCGCAAACGCCAGGTTCGGGCTGCTACAGCCGTGGCTCGATTACACTAGCCGATGGCTATTTAACGATGCCGGCTTCTTTCTATTGCGAAGCGCCACCGGTTCCGAGCCACTCTCAAAAGCCATAGCTGTGGGGGTCGGTTTCGTCACGGTGTACACGTTCTGGCGTCGAGGTGCGGACCCGGTTCGAGCCAGCTACTGGCTCCTACTGCTCGCTATCTTCTTGCTCCCAGCAATCCATCCTTGGTACCTGCTCTGGCCACTCCCGCTCGCTGCCGCCGCGCTCGATATCAGCTGGATCATGCTCACAATACTGGCTCCCCTCTCCTACTGGATTTTGGTTGACGCCAGTTCCGCCAGTTCGACCTGGGTAGAACCTAGCTGGGTAAGGTTCATGATCTGGGTCCCGGCTTTGATGATGTGGGCATGGCAGGCGAAAAATAATGGTATTGCCGCCCCACCCGCTACCCCGACACAACCATCGACGTGATTCAAAGTTCGCCCCATGCAATAATCGCCCCGCCTGATATCTGTCAGGCGCCTCATGCGACTCTTCAGTATCCAGTCAATTCCGGATTGCTTTGATGGACGTACTCGTAGTTGGTGGCGGTGGCCGCGAACATGCTCTCGTGTGGAGCCTCGCCAACAGTGAATCAGTCAACGCCGTCTACTGTGCACCGGGAAACGCCGGTATTGAACTACAGGCGCAATGTTGGAACATTCCGGCCGATAACGTTGACATGCTCGTGGCTACTACTGTCGACAGAAATGTTGACCTGGTCGTTGTCGGTCCTGAGGTACCTTTAACGGCGGGACTGGCTGACCGACTCAGAGCCGAGGGGGTAGCCTGTTTCGGGCCTTCGAAAAACGCGGCGATTCTTGAAGGAAGCAAGGCGTTTGCCAAGGAATTTATGGCACGGCACGACATCCCGACCTCGGCGTTTAAAGTTTTCGACGATTCGAATTCAGCTCTCAATTTCGTCGCTGACTCGCCGTGGGGCTACCCGGTGGTCGTAAAGGCTGATGGCCTAGCCGCCGGCAAGGGCGTCGTCATTTGCAATGACCCTGACGAAGCAAGTGCAGCGGTGCGAGCGGCGATGATGGAACAGGTGTTCGGTAACGCAGGGAAACGCCTCGTCGTTGAGGCATTCATGCATGGCGTCGAGGCAACTTGTATGGCGATCTGTGATGGGGAAAAAGCTTTACCACTTGTCATCTCCCAGGATCACAAGGCCGCCTTCGATGGTGACAAAGGCCCAAATACTGGTGGCATGGGGGCCTATGCCCCAGCCACCCATGTGCTTGATGAAGACGGCACCGAACGAATTCTAAAAGAAGTTTTGCAACCTACCGTTGATGGCATGGCAGCAGAGGGTCGCACGTTCCAAGGCGTTCTCTATGCTGGCTTGATGCTGACTGATGAAGGGACCCAAGTACTTGAATTCAATTGCCGTTTCGGTGACCCGGAAACGCAGGCAGTGATTCCTCTCCTTAACGAAGATTTTGCTCTGCGTCTCCATGGAATCGCCAACGGTGACGGTGTCGGCGAATCGATCCAATGGAGTGGCAGGCATGCGGCCTGTGTTGTACTGGCAGCACCTGGGTATCCGGGTAAGAGCCCACTCAGCCTACCCATCCACGGACTTGCTGAGCCCATGGATGATGTGCTCGTGTTCCATGCGGCCACGGCTCGAAACGGACAGCAATTGGTAACTAACGGTGGACGTGTATTAAGCATTACCGGGTTGGGTGATTCGCTCGACACGGCTCTTTCAAATGCCTATGGCGCTATTCACAAGATTAGCTTCGAGGGCATGCATTACAGGAGCGACATCGGTCGCCGCGGAGAAAACAAGCAATGAGTTCCCCTCAGGTTGCAATGATTATGGGTAGCGGGTCAGACCTAGACGTAATGATGAACGGAATAAAGGTCTTAAAAGGATATGGCATCGAATATGAAGTTCGGGTGATCTCCGCCCACCGTGCTCCGGACGCCGTCGGCGAATATGCACGCGCCGCGGCCAGCCGCGGAATCAAGGTGCTGATTGCTGGAGCAGGAGCTGCTGCGCACCTCGCAGGTGCATTAGCTGCGCACAGCGCTTTACCAATCATAGGCGTTCCACTGGTGGCCTCTTCGCTGGCGGGACTTGACGCTTTACTCGCAACTGTGCAAATGCCCGGTGGTGTGCCGGTAGGGACCGTTGGTGTTGGCAAGGCTGGCGCGGTGAACGCAGCCCATCTGGCGGCGAGAATTATTGCACTTTCAGACGAAGGTATTGCCCGTAAAGTCGCAGACGAGCGCGCTTCCCAAATCGACAAAGTTGTTCATATGGATGGAGAATTGCAAGAACGACTGGAAAAAGAGGGCCTCTAAATAACTGCTCAGCTCAATGCGTCTGACGGTAACGCAACCTCGGAAGTGTGCAACTGCCCACATGCAGCGGCGATGTCAGCACCGCGGCTATAACGTACCAGCACGTCAAGCCCCGTCTCTCGGGCGGCAACACGAAAACGTTCAACACTTTTCAAGCTCGGCCGCCGATATGGAAGCATCGGTAAAGAGTTCCAAGGAATCAGGTTGACCTTAGCGGGGAGACCCCTTAATAAATTGCCAAGACGCCGAGCATCCTCAGTAGTGTCGTTGATACCCGAGAGCATCACGTACTCGAACGTCACGCGTTCGTTCTTTCGCCAATTAACATCGCGCAACGCACTAAGTAAGACTTCTATCGACCATCTGCGATTGATCGGCATGATCTCAGAACGCACTTCGTCGGTGCTAGCATTTAGTGAAACAGCGAGTCGGGGGCGTGAATTCCCCATCTCTGAGAGTCGTTGAATCGCGCTTACTATACCTACAGTCGAAACCGTGATGCGACGCCAACTGAGACCGGGCCCAGCAGAATCCTGTAACGCCTTAATTGCGGAAATAACCGCATCAGTATTGTCTAGCGGTTCACCTTGCCCCATAAAAACAACGTTGACTGGACGGGAAAGCCAGCCTTGGTCGGCCCGGAGCCGTAGCACTTGCCCAACGATTTCTCCCGCGGTCAGCGAACGTTGCAATCCCTTAGAGCCAGTCTGGCAGAAAGTGCAGGCAAATCGGCACCCAACCTGAGACGAGATACAGAGCGTGGCGCGGCCAGAATATGGCATGTATACCGACTCAACTTTTTCGCCATCCTGGAGTTCAAGCAAAAAACGCTGTGTACCATCGACAGATTCAAAACGAGCCGAGACCTCGGGAGGAACGACTGTGTAGCGTGCAGCGAGATCTCGACGAAGCTCCTGGGGAACGTTACCCATCTCATTGAACGAGAAGACTCCGTGTTTAAAAACCCAGTTAGCAACCTGGTCACCGCGGTATCCAACCCCTGTCTTATGACCGAGCACCTCACTCCACCGACTGGCGGGAAGGTCCAGCAATGACCGCCGAGATCTACGATTTGCCATTGAGACGTCTTTCATAAACCGATTGTCGCACCTGGGGGTATAATCTTCTTGCCTACTCGAGAATTTTGGCGATTATCGGCGCCACTCCTTTAAAGTTGCCATGTATGTCGCTTATACCCTCCTCTACCTGATTGGGTTGTGCGCCTACGTTCCGCGTGCCGTCTGGCGAATAATGCGAAGCGGCACCTACCGTAGCGGAATCAGTGAACGCTTCGGTAAAGTGCCAAAGCACGTCGCTAACGTACAGCCCGGAGCTATTTGGGTCCATGCAGTTTCGGTAGGGGAAGTCCATGCTGCGCGCGGCTTACTCGGCCACCTCACCGAATTGCTTCCAGAGATTCCAGTGGTGCTATCAACTACCACGGACACAGGACAAGCGTTGGCAAGAAAGACAGACACCGCAGCCTGTTTTTATTGCCCCGTCGACCTTCCCTGGGCTATAAGCCCTTATCTCGACACTATACAACCGCGCGGCGTCGTACTGATTGAAACTGAGATCTGGCCGAATCTGTTGAATGCATGCAACCAGAGAAACATCCCCATTGCCTTGGTCAACGCACGGCTTTCAAGTTCATCTCATGGAAGCTATCGGCGCCTCGGACACCTCATGAGGAAAATCGTTTCTCAATTATCAACCGTTTGCGCTCGAACCAACCTCGAGGCTGCGCGCTTTCGGGACCTGGGAATCCATCCAAAACGCGTGTTCATAACCGGAAACCTTAAGGCTGACGCGTTGGTGCTGACCTCATCGGTTCACTCCCGTCAAGAACTTGCTGAGAAACTTAGTCTCAACGGTGACCCCCCTCTGCTCGCAGCGGGATGCACAATGCCCGGAGAAGAAGAACTTGTCCTAGAGGCTTTTCGTGTAGCTCGAGCAACAAATCCGTCTGCCCTTTTATTACTTGCGCCACGCCATCCCGAGCGTTTCGACCAGGTTGCCCAGAAGGTGGCCGCTACAGGGTGGAAGTGCCGCCGCCGTAGTATTGGAGGTCCGGTCGATGCAGAAGTACTGTTGCTAGATTCCATCGGTGAGTTGCCAGCTGCCTATGGGTTGGCACTAGCAAGCTTTGTCGGGGGAAGCCTTGTCGACAGCGGAGGACACAACCTTCTGGAGCCAGCTATCTACGGACAACCAGTCATCTTCGGGCCCCACATGCAAAATTTCGCCAGTTTGGCAACAGAGATGCTGGAATCCGGCGGTGGAATCCAGGTCCAGGGAGCTGAGGAACTTGCGGATGTTTGGTCAGCGATGCTAGCGAATGATGCGCGACGGCGGAAGATCGGAGGGCTAGCGCGTCGGGTCGCGTTGCGTGACTCTTCAGCTGGCCGCCGCACAGCTCGTGTCGTGGCAAGTCTCATCACTGAGTCCGGCGGATAGGATACAAGCGATGCTAAGTATTCTGGGGTCAACCTGGGGCAGCCTAACCAGCTGCCGTGCGTCGCTCTATGAGACCGGCTGGCTACCATGCCGCAACTTAGAACGTCCGGTGATCAGCATTGGTGCGCTGTCAGTTGGTGGGGCGGGAAAAACCCCAACCACAGCGCTAATTGCAAGTCTTCTGTCAGAAGCCGGTGTCCAGCCTGCGATTCTAAGCCGCGGTTACCGGCGTAAAAGCAAGGCGGCACTGTTGGTGTCCCACGGAGACGATCGTGGGCCTGTCGTCCCAGTTGACCAGGCGGGGGACGAGCCCTTCTGGCTGGCATCAGTTCTGCCGACAGTTCCGGTTGTAGTTGCCAAGCGCCGAGAGGAAGCCGCTCATGTTGCGCTAACGGCGGCAGCAGTGACACCGGATGTATTCTTGCTCGACGACGGATTTCAGCACCTTCGTGTGGCACGTAACGCTAACTTGCTGATCGTGAATCCAGAGAAACCGTTCTGGGAGGATGCCCCGATACCAAGCGGTCGTTTGCGAGAAGCTTCAACTGCGGCGACTCGAGCCAATGGTTTCCTAGTCGTCGGGGCTGATACCGAGACAGCGATGGAGTTGCACAATCGCTTCCCCGAACATCCATGGTTTGAACTGACCCGCCAAACACCTTGTTGCTGGCCACTAGGACAAGAAATTCCGCGCGTATGGCCAACCAGCGAAGACAAGGGCGCCACAGAAACCCGTCTCAAAGGTTCCGCCTTTGCATTTGCTGGCATCGCCCGGCCAGAACGTTTCTTCGAAGATCTCGAAGCTGACGGCGTCACCCTGAAAGGCCAGTGCACCTTTCCCGACCACCACGAATTTCGTCCGCAAGATGTCGCCAGGGTCGTCAAAATGGCCCAGAAATGTGGGGCCGACACCTTGGTTACAACTGAAAAGGACGCCGTCCGCTTGCCCAGCAAAGGGTTCCGGCTCCCACTCAGGGTATGGGGCTATCGACTACAAACAAGTTCCCCTGAAACTCTGGTCTCCTGGCTCAAAGCGCTTACTGGACTTTCCTCACTCCCCGACGCTGCATGAGCCAAAAAGCACAATGAGCATTGCAGGCAGCTTCACCCATGCCGCGGCGTCCGTTATTCCCCGCCTATCATTCCCAGTGGCATCTAGTGTGGGCCGTTCTCTCGGATCGTTGGCATGGGCTCTTGATTCTCGACACCGTGCTGTGGCTATGAAAAATCTATTTCTAGCGTTCCCAAAACTCACCGAATCTCACCGGCGGCAACTGGCACATAAGTCTTTCCAGCAGGTTGGGCGCACCGCTGTCGAGATGCTCTGGAGTAAAGCTCTCAACGACCAGACTCTTGGGGACATCGCCGTCTTCAAAGGACGTGACCACCTCGACGACGCCATCGCCAAGGGGCAGGGAGCCTTGATCACAACGGCCCATTTCGGCAACTGGGAATTGATGGGAGTAGCACTAGCTCACATTGGTATACCTATGAACGTGATTACCCGAACCATCGATGATCCCCAAGTCGAGTCTGTGCTGCATCGGCTGAGAACGCGGACAGGTGCCCGTGTCATTAATAAGCACAATGGCGTCCGCCCCGCCTTGAGAGCACTACGAGCCGGCGAGGTTGTCGGTGTGTTAGTAGATCAAAACACTCTTCCATCTCAGGCATCATTTGTGCCGTTCTTCGGCGAAATGGCGGCAACCACCCGTGTGAGCGCCCAGCTTCACGTTCGGTCCGGCGCCCCGGTAATCATGCTGTTTTGCGTACCCGAGGGCACACGATATCGCTTTGTGATTGAGCCACTGGACACGACCGGAGTACCGACCCAAGAAACCGATAGGGTCGAACAACTCACCGCTGCAATGACCACACAGATCGAACGCCATATACGGCTATGTCCCGCGTCATGGTTCTGGATTCAGGCTCGAGCGCGTTCACGCCCACCGTCCACTGCCCACCACACGGCCAGGTGAACTGTACTTGGGCTGTGCGGTTACCGACCTGGCTCGGTGACACCCTGATGGCACTCCCGGTTCTCCGGGTCATACAGCGGTCTTGCAAGCGTATCGTGCTTTGGGGACCACCAACTTATCTGGAGTTACTGGCGGCATCTGGTCTGGCTTCGAACTGCCTTGCCTACCAACGCCGACGTGGAATCTCCGGTGTTAGCGACGCGATCCATGCTGCAGCAGATATGCGACGTTTTCGGGCTGATGCCATCCTTCTTTTGCCCAATTCTTTTGAATCGGCATTACTAGCGACCATAGCGGGAATTCCTCGACGGGTCGGGTACGCAACTGATGGTCGCGAACTATTGCTTACCAACGTAGCTTCCGAGATTCGGCCACAACATATCGTTCACGAGGCAGACCGATTTGCACGTCTTGCTGAGCACGCTGGATTCGACGCCGCCGGACCAAATGACCATCAACTAAGCATTTCAGCGCCCGACAACCACACAGCAAAGATCCTTCCACCGTGTAGCAAGTACGTTGGCATTTTCGCTGGGTCCGCCAATGATCCTGCAAAGCGCTGGCCCGTAGGTTCTTTCGCTCATTTAATCAATCTCCTGCACCAAAAATGGGGAGTGCATCCAGTGCTGTTTGGAAACAATGCCGACCGTTCAGTAAACGACGCCATCATTGCAGTGTGTAAAACAGAAGTGGCTAACCTAAGTGGTATGGGCCTTACCGACCTATCAAGAGCACTTATGCAGTGCCGCATGGTCGTTAGCAACGACACCGGTGGTGCTCGCTTGTCCGCAGCACTCGGACGCCCAACGGCAGTCGTTTTTGGGCCCACGGACCCAATGCGGAGCTGCCCACGGGGAGAGCATGTTGTGCAGCTTTCGACGCAGCGTTTCTGCCAACCATGTGGTTACGATGAATGCCCACTTGATCACGCCTGCATGGAAACACTTAGTCCGGACCAAGTGCTCACCAAACTCGAAGAGCTATGGTGAGCTGCCAATAACAGAATGTTTGAAACCTTCTGGGGTAGCACTGTCACAAATCACGCATCAGCTCTTCCTTCCCTGTCTACTGACCTCATTTTCAACAAGTTAAGAAACAGTTCCGCGGGGGGATTTTCCCTGTCCTGTTAAGGTTGTACCCTAGAAGGCGTACGGTGGTCTGCGTCATCCCTAATCTATGCTAGGTGAGAACTCGCGTTCTTATTCGCCCACCCACGAATCCTATGCAGGATCTAACTCCTCCTGATCTACCAGCGCTTTCAACCCTCTGCCCTTGGATCGACGGTTTCGCCAAGGCGCGCATTGTCGTGTGGGGTGACGTTGTCGCCGACCGCTTTGTATACGGTTCCAGTACCCGTATTTCCCGTGAAGCCCCAGCTTTAGTGGTACGGCGGGAACGTGAGGAAATTCGCCCAGGTGGCGCCGGCAACGCAATGATGAACACTGCAGCACTGGGTGCTCAGGTAACGGCCGTCGGCTTTTTGGGAGGCGATGACGCTAGCCGCGAGTTGTGCACTGCCTTTGGTGCCGCAGGGATCGATACAACTCACCTGGTGGAACGCAATGACGCCCTTACCCCTATGAAAACCCGAATTATGGCTGGAGGACGTCACACTGTCCGGCAACAGATCTTGCGAATAGACGCCGACCATGGTTGGCCTGTGTCCGATGCTTTCAACCAACAGATTCGAGAAGTCCTTGCCGCAAGTCTCTCAGATGCTGATGCCTTACTCATCTCCGACTACGGGATGGGGAATGTTGCCGCTGAACCCGTTTCCGAGATCACGAAACCATTGCGCGATCGGGGTGTTGTAGTTGTGGCTGACTCACGGAACGCTTTGATGAACTATCGCGGAGTCGGTGTCGTTGCCCCCAATGAGGAAGAGGTGGAAGCGGCGTTGGACATTCCGACTGGGGCACTCGGAAACGAACTTGATAACGCCGGCAGGCGCCTGATTACAGAGTTGGAGTGCGACGCGGCCCTAATCACCCGCGGCTCACGGGGAATGTCGCTGTTCCAAGCTAACGGTACGATAAATCACCTGCCAATTTATGGAACCGACCAAATCGCTGATGTCACCGGTGCCGGCGACGCAGTCATCGCAGCATTCACGACTGCATCTGTTGCTGGGGCATCGATGTTCGAGGCTGCCCGCATCGCCAATGTCGCCGCCGGTCTCGTAGTGATGAAGCGTGGAACCGCAACTGTCCCAGCGAATGAGCTACGAGATGCATTGGAGGCACCAGCGTGAGTCGATATCAAGCATCGCCCATTATGGAACCCAAAGAGCTGGCCGCGGTACTTGCTACGCGTCGCCGCGAGGAAAACCTCACCATCGCTCTTGCCAATGGTTGCTTCGACCTACTACATCCAGGGCACATTGCATTCCTGCAAGGCGCTGCAGCTGAGGCAGACATTCTTGTTGTCGGCATAAACGCTGATGAGACCGTGCGGGCACTCAAGGGCCGCGGTCGCCCCATCATGGGGGCCGCAGACCGAGCACGGCTTGTAACCGCACTGGTAATGGTGGACTACGCCACGATTTTTGCTGAGCCAACTGCGGATCGTCTCATCGAACTACTCCGCCCCAACGTTCACTGCAAGGGAACAGACTACAATTCGGGTGTGCCCGAGGAGGCAACAGCGCATAGAGTTGGCGCGCGCATCGCTCTCGTTGGCGGGCCTAAGACTCACAACACCACCGATATCTTGCACACGATCCAAGAAGAAGCTTGAGAGAAAGAGCCCCCCGCAGTGTATTGATCGTGCGCTTAAGCTCGATTGGTGACGTTATTCACACGCTGCCTGCTTATACCGCGCTACGCAACGGCTGGCCCTCTACTCATCTGGGCTGGGCCGTAGAACCAGCAGCGGCGCCACTGTTACGGCGCATCCCAAACGGTCCAAGAGTTCACGTTCTCGATACCCAGGCCTGGAGGCGAGGTTTCTGGCGGCGGGAGACCCTTAGATCCATCCGAGGAACCATAAACCAACTCCGTGAGTCACGGTACGAGCTAGCACTTGATTTCCAGGGCCTGACCAAATCAGCAATCTTCGCCCGTCTTTCCGGTGCGCAAGTTTGGGGGCTTGCCAACCGCGATCTCCGCGAGCCACTTGCGTCTCGACTCTATGACGTCAGCGCTTCAGCTTCGGACCCGGAGGGGCACATCATTGAGCGCAGCCTCCACCTTGCTGAGACAGCTGGTGTCTCCATCTCAAAATCCTACTTCCCTCCTGTTTACAACAGTGAAGATGCGAGCCTGGTTGCCAACGAGCTCGACCGACTACGTATCGAACAGTTCATCGTCATGCACGGCTCCGCGAACTGGCAGAGCAAGCGATGGCCACTGGAACAACAAGCCACCGCAGGTCGAGACCTGTACCGTCAGACTGGCATGACTGTTTTTTGGATCTGGGGCCCAGGGGAACAACACGAGGCCCATCACATAGCAACCACCGCTGGTGAAGGCAATATGGCAGCATTTTCCACCACTCTTCCCCAACTCGCAGCGTTATTAAACCGTGCCCAGTTGTTTGTCGGTGGCGACAGCGCACCGTTGCACTTAGCGGTCGCCAACCAAACACCGGCAGTGGGGGTTTTCGGGCCGACTTCGCCAGATCGACTCGGGCCTATTGATCCGGCTGATCAGGTGGTCACAAGTCTTCAACCTTGTTCCTACTGTCATCAGAGACGTTGCCCTTTGGGTACGCGAGCTTGCCTCGAAACCCTAACCGCTAGCGACGTGGTCGCCGCAGCTCTCAAACGTCTATCAACATCGGTCGCTAAGGTAGGTTAATCAACCTCATGCTGGCTGAACTGACAAGACGATGGCGGCGGTGGGTAGCACACAACCGTGTCCGGGTCACAATTATTGTCATCCTCATCTATGTTGCCTTCAGCAACCCACACTGGAGCGGTCTGACGGCCGGGGTGATCTTGATCATCATGGGACAAGCAGCACGTTTCTGGGGAGCTGGTTACCTCGAAAAGAACGTCAAGTTGGCTCGCGGTGGTCCGTACCGTCTTGTTCGTCATCCGTTGTATTTCGGTAGCTTCCTGATGGGCCTAGGACTCGCAGTTAGCGTCGAGAATGCAGCCTGGTGGACATTCGGCTACTTACTACTGTTTATCGCATTCTTCTTGCCCGCGATCCACGTCGAAGAACTACGCTTGCAATCAATTTTTGGCGCCGAATACCAGGACCTGATGGTCGAGGTCCCTGGACTCGTGCCGCGGCTCGCGCGCCCACCTAGCCCTCCGCAGAAGCCTCCCGAAACCTCATTCTCATGGGCCCGCGTGATCAGCAACCGCGAGGTCCGTTCCGTGGTCGCCATGGTGGCGATTGTAGCCCTACAAGCTGTGAAGATTCTTTCTGTTTGATCGCTCAGCTTCAGCGCGAATTATCCGAATGCGGTTGATGATCTCGACCACCCCGCGGACGCGGGAGATTCGTCGTAGTACAGCGCTAATTGATTCCATCTCGGATTGGACGCCGTAGAGCACAACGACACCTTCCTTGGTTTCAACACGCAGATCGGCGGCGATGATGCCCTTCTCATCCTCGATGATGCGGATGACCTCTGCAGTGATGCGTTGATCCTCAGCAACAAGCCTCTCTTCGAAGCTCGCACGAGCTGCGCATCCTGCCACGAGAACTGCTGACGTCATGAGGATCGCTACGAATGTCCACGAATTAGTAAGCTCACCTTGGATTCTGTTCAATACTCGCCTCTTTGTGGAAAAAGGCGGAAGCGCCTGGGAATCGAACCCAGCAACGCCGCCTTTCGACGACGCCCTTCGGATTTGAAGTCCGAGAGGGCCACCAGACCCTATTCGCTTCCTTCCAAGGTCAAACCTTTGACTATCAGCAACTTCCATCGATTTTAAAAGCTGCTGGCCCGGTCGAAATTGGCCGATCACTCATGTTGCTCCCGTTTCAGCCGCCGTCAACTTCCCGCGAGAGTCACCAAAGCCCACTTCTTTGAAATATGCAGACGTTTCAGGTTGTACCGTTGAACACCTATTCGATCTCCTCTATAAACTACCCTGCGTGAGCCTACGCTCAAGGAAGATCGGCGTGTTTCCCCAGGTGCTGGTTAGGTCTCTGTTGTCCTCTGTTTGTACTGTGGCAACTAGCATCCACAGCACCTTCAACTTAATTGATGGAAGCACGTACATGCTGCCGCAAGTGAGACCCCTCTTGATTCCATCCGTGTTCATCTACAAGAGCTCGGCCCGAGCATTGAAAATACTCCATTGATGTTCGCACGAAACCGGATCAGTTTCGCCCTCCTTTTTGTCTCAATCATCGTGGGGGTTTACCTTTTTCGCGTAGCGCTCTGGGAGCCAATGCCACTCACAGGTATTGCGATAGATGATGGGTACGAGAGAGCAAGCGGTGTAGTGCATGTCCACACCACCCTCTCAGACGGAGGCGGAACCCCTGAAGATGTGATCGCCGCAGCGCGTCGCAGTAACCTCGACTTCGTCGCGATTACCGACCACAACAACCTCGACGCGCTTCCCTATGCGGGTTATCACGGTGAAACTCTTGCCCTGGTGGGATCAGAACTCTCAACGACTGTGGGCCATGTGCTTGCCCTGGGGCTAGAAAAGGACCCAGAGTTCCGTTTTTCAGGAAGCGCTACCGACGGGCTCGTCGATATTCATGATCTTGGCGGAATCGCGTTCGTAGCTCACCCGCTATCCCCAAGGAACGACCTTCAATGGTCGGCTACGAATCTCCCCGGTCCTTGGGGCATAGAGATCATCAATGGGGATAACCAGTGGCGTCGGGCTGGACTTCGTTCAATCACAACATTGGCCTTGTTCCAGCTAAATCAGCCATACACGCTCCTGAGGATCATGACTTCCCCAAAGCAGACTCTGAACTACTGGGACGAAATGCTCGAGAAGCGTGACGTCATCGGAATCTTCGGTGCTGACGCTCACAGCCGACTGCGCATCACTGATGGATGGTCTTTAAAGTTTCCTTCTTACGACTCACTTTTCTCTGTGGCTCAGAATCACCTGCTGCTTAACAACCCTCTTTCGGGCGAGGAAGACATTGATCGGGCCTTGATGCTCGATGCGCTCAGAGAAGGACGTTTTTATATCGGTCTTGACGGTTTGGCCCCAGCCAACATGTTTTCCTTCATCATCGAATCCAAGGACGCTCGGCGATGGACTATGGGGCAGAGCGTTCCATA
>CAYVUW010000001.1:43406-68622 GCA_964455175.1 uncultured Acidobacteriota bacterium
CGTGCCGGCGGCCGTGTCCCCGCAGATGCCCAAATCCGACTCTTGCGGGACGGAGAAGTGTTCGCCGAAACTTTGGAGACTCTCAATATCCCCCTGCCCGGAGTTGGCGTTTACAGGGTCGAGGTCGCTGTGGATGGCTGGCCAGTACCGTGGATTATCTCAAATCCGATCGCGGTGTTTAAGCGTGAGAAGATTTTATTTCGCAAGTCTGACTGGCCCTCTAGATCAAAAACTGTCGAAGCGGCTGAGATCCTTGATGGTTTCAACGAGGACACGGTCTTCGTAGCGAGTCGAGACACAAAATCGACGATTAATGAAAATCTTCTTGCCCCGGATGGGGACAGGCACAACGGTGGTGCAATTCGTATGGCATTTCGCCTAGGTCAGCCTACCCTGGACCATCCGGATGTGTTTGTTGCTTTGGTTAACTTGGAAGACCGGGACCTGGAAGGTCGTGAGGGAATGACGTTCTGGATCCGAGCTGACGGCGTGTATCGAATGTGGGTCCAGGTTCGTGACGAGAACTTTGCCTCGACCGACGAGTCTACGGAGTGGTGGTTCAAGTCAGTGAAGACTAAAACGGACTGGGAGCAGGTGTCCGTTCCGTTCACTAGTCTCCGGTCAATCAATCCTCAAACCGACGGACAACTAGATCTTGACAAGATTCGTGCGATTGTCTTCGTGATCGATAAAGGCGCGATGAAGCCGGGCAGTCAAGGAACAATCTGGCTGGATGAGCTCGGCGTATATTGAGGCCAAGTGAATAAGACCACCAAAGCGGCAATTAACCACACCTAACGTGAAAAGGGCCAGGCATGTCTAGAAACCGCTTGTTTGCTGTGATCTAGCGGTTGCAATTTTAGTCGCCACGCGACTGGCTATCGCTCTATATCTCCGTTTACCGTGCACCATCACAGCAGCTGCGAATCCGCAGGAGCGAACTTCCCGGGACCAATTCAGCTAGAATGAAGAGTGGAACCCCTGAGGAGTAATACTTCATGAATGAGAAAGTCGAAATGGAAACGAAGCGGGAAAAGGGGCAAGTTAGTGAGCAACTCGGGCGCGTTTGGAGTGAGATCAAACAAATCTCCAAGCAAGTCGAACGCGAAACCCGCAAAAGCGGTCGTGTTTCCCGCCTCAGACTCGACATGCACAGGCTTCGCCGGGAAAAATTGGCGGCCCAATCCCGGCTTGGGCAAACTGTCCATGCAGCGCTCCAGGAGCACGGTGACTCAATTGCGCTTTCTGAAGTCGAGGAACTCGCTAACAGCGCAGCCACAATCAACATTTTAATCGAAAAAATCATCGCCAAAGAAACAGAAGTCGAGCAACTCCGCCAAGCCGGAACAGCTGACGACCAGCCACTTGAAACATCTGGAGAGGTCGCCTGATCCGTCTGCAGCGGATAGAGTTTCACTTTCGATTTTCCACACCATCGTACGGTGAACATCAAGTCTACGGTGGGGCTGTAGCTCAGCTGGGAGAGCGCGTGACTGGCAGTCACGAGGTCAGGGGTTCGAGCCCCCTCAGCTCCACTTGGTTTTGTATCCGAGGAGTGTCGGATGACGAGCCGACTCTTGTTTTCTCTAGTAACGGTTGGGACCTTCATGGCAGGTACTTATGCCCCAGCCGGAGGTCCTCCGAGCCAAATCGAAGTTATGCTTCGCGAGGGCACAAATCTCGCGGCAGCGCTGTCCCCAGACGGTGAAACACTGGCAATCGACCTGTTGGGCTCGATCTGGGTCATCTCGGACTCGAATAACGTTGCCCACCAAATCACCGATGAACTCAGTGATGCCCGCCAGCCGGATTGGGCGCCCGATGGTCAACGAATCGTTTTCCAAGCTTACCGTGACGGAAACTGGCACATCTGGAGCATCGGCAGAGATGGCCAGGGTCTAAGGCAACATACTTTTGGGTTGTTTGACGATCGTGAGCCAGCTTGGTCACATGACGGAAGCCGAATCATTTTTTCTTCGGACCGAAGTGGCAACTACGACATCTGGGAGTTGAACGTTGCAAGTAGTCTCACCACCCAAATTACCAAAGGTCCTATGCCAGACTTTGCACCCGTCTTCTCTCCCGACAGTAGCGCCATTGCCTACGTGAGATCTCAAGATCCAGGGGAGCAGATTTTTGTTCGCCAGGCTGATGGCACTGAACGTGCCGTTGCTCAGGTGGAGGGAGAGATTGCGGGCCCATCGTTCAGCCCGGACGGCAGTCATCTAATTTTCAACGAAATCGGGCAGGGGGCGAGTCGTTTGCTGCTGCTGGAGTTGGGAGTTGAAACATCCGACAACGAGCCACGTACGGTATCTAGTTCAGGTGAAGACGTCTTCCCCTTCCGGGTTGCTTGGATCTCTAACAACGAGTTCCTTTACACAGCTGATGGCAAAATTAAACATCAGCGGCTCCTTGAGGACAATTTGGGCAGCCTTTCACAGCAATCACCCGAAATAGTTGAGTTTGAGGCGCGTGTAACATTCGATCGAGAACCATACGAACGGCGGCGACGCGACTTCGATTCTACGGAGCCTCAACCAGTACGCGGGATCGTCTCGCCCTCGATTTCGCCGGCGGGTGATGCCGTTGCTTTCGTGGCGTTAGGAGACCTATGGTTCTTACCAGTAACCCAAGCTGTCGGAAAAACTGACTCACGGAATCCCTCGAGTTCATCACGCACCATACCCGTCCGCCTGACGTCGGATTCCTTCATCGAACTCGACCCTGCATTTTCGCCGGATGGGCAACAACTGGCGTTTGTAACCAACCGTGCGAGCACCCTGGATATCTGGCTGCGAGATCTTGCCACAGGCAACGAAAAGCAGCTCACTAATCTACCGGGGCATGAGCTCGCTCCATCGTTCTCCCCTGACGGCTCTAAGTTAGCTTTCCTCGATGAAGCTGGGCGGGTGATGGCAGTAGAAGTTGACTCAGGAGAGGTGGCCACGCTACATACAGCTCTGCGCTACCCTGGTCGCCCAACGTGGGGGCCCGATGGCCGTACAGTAGCAGTGGCCGCTCTGACCCCATACTCGGGGCGCTTTCGCGAGGGCCGCAACGAGTTTCTGCTGATTTCCTTGGATCGGGCCAACGATCGCTTGGTCTCGCCGTTCCCACATCGATCTATAGGAACTAGGAACTACGATGGGCCAATCTGGGCACCAGGCGGACGCAAAATCGCATTCACGGCCAGCGGCGCTTTGTGGGTGGTCGATGTAAATCCCTATGGCGAACCAATCAGCCCCGCTCGTCGGCTCACCAACGAACTCGCTGATAGTCCAAGTTGGACAGCCGACACTGCCAGCATTGTCTATCTCAACAACGGACATCTTAAGCGGGTCAAGCTAGCAGATGGTCACATCGAAGAGATTCCCATCAACCTTACCTGGCGAAGACACAACCCGGTTAGCCGACGTTTAGTTCACACGGGATACATGTTTGATGGGCAAACCGATCGACTTCGTACCGATGTAGACATCATTATTGACGGACACCGAATCGCCGCAGTCGAAAATCACTCCGCTTCTCTCCACGAAGAGGTGCGCCAACAAGCGCGGGAGAAAAACGAAGCCTCTAAGACTTCGATTTCGGACCCGATCTTCGATGCCTCGTCGTTAACCGTCATCCCCGGTTTGATTGAGATGCACACCCACCAGTCACCCGTCACCCACCGTATCTGGCTCGCCTATGGGGTAACAACGGTTCGCGAGCCGGTAACCAATGCATACCAGGCAGTCGAGATGCGTGAGGCGATCGCTGCAGGTGTGCGGCCGGGCCCGCGAGAGTTTTTCACTGGTGAAAGTTTTGATGGGAGTCGCGTTTACTACTCGAGTTCAATGGCCCTCGACGCTGGCGCCGAAATCGATTTGCAGTTGGAACGAGCTAACCTTCTTGGCTACGACCTAGTTAAGACCTACGTGCGGCTACCGGACGTGGTGCAGAAGCGGGTAGTGGCAGGAGCGCATCGATACGGTATTCCCGTGACTTCACATGAGTTCTACCCCGCTATGACCTATGGCACCGACGGTGTTGAGCACATTCGTGGAACCAGTAGACGCGGGTACTCTCCAAAGGTGAGCCAGCTCAACCGAAGCTATCAGGATGTGATCGATTTGCTCGCTGCCTCGGGAATGACGCTCACACCAACCATGGGAATCGCCGATGGTTCACCCGGCGCGGGAGCATTCTGGCTAGCGGTTGCAAGGGACCCATCGCTGCTTAATGATCGGCGATTTCATGAGCTGTTTCCGGCGAATTTAGTACATCAAGTCACACAACAGGCAACTGATTTACGTCAAGATCCTCGCCGACAGAACGCTATGGTCACAGAACTCATCATGCCTTATGGTGACACTCTTCGTCGCCTTATCGCGCGTGGAGGTAAGGTTGTTGCCGGAACTGATTCGCCGATCATCCCGCCCGGCATTAGCCTGCATACCGAGATACAGAACTTTGTTGAAGGTGGACTGACCCCATTTCAAGCTCTCCAAACCGCAACAGTATGGGCGGCGGAGGCCTTAGGGGCGGGAGAAGATCTAGGAACCATTGAGCCGGGCAAGTTAGCGGATCTCGTGATCATCAAAGGAGACCCTTTGAGCGACATCCGAGCAACGTGGAACATCCACACCGTGATCAAAAACGGCAAGGTATATCCACTTGATGAGCTATTGCATTGAGATTTCGAATGGTTGCGTTCCAATCCTTCTCCCAACTTAAAAACGCAGTGCGATATCCCAGACACCTAATGCTATGAGAACGTTATTCCAGGTTGTCGTGGCGGATCCCTTCCCAGAGTGGGTCCGTGGCTTTTATACATCCGAGTTGCTTCCCGATAACTTCAGCTTGCGTTGGTTGGATGAAGGTAACGGCACCGAAGGTCTAGAGGCAATCGGCGGCGCGGACGTGATTGTGACCGGGAAACAACGGATAACGGCAGCGATGATAAATGCTGCAGGCCCCAGCCTTAAACTCATTCAGGTACAGGGACGCGCCCCGTGGGCGGTTGACCTCGAAGCCGCAGTCGCGGCTAACATCCCAGTTTCATTCATGCCCCATCGAGGCGCTATTGCAGTTGCTGAACATACGATGGCACTCGCGTTAGGTGTCTACCGGAAGCTGGTTCCGGGCCATTTACAGACTGCCTCAGCGGCCTACAAGGATTTCGGTGTGGAACCTGTGTTGACCGATGAACGCACGATCGCTTTTAACTGGATGCGGTTCGACGACTTGAGCGAACTCTACGGTAAGGTGCTCGGCCTGGTGGGCCTCGGCGATATAGGGCTGGAGGTTGCACGTCGAGCACGATCTTTCGATATGGAAGTTCTGTACACGAAACGCACGCCGATCCCTCCTGAATTCGAGAAAACCCTGCGGCTCAGCCACGTCTCTCTCGAAGACATCGTCTCCCAGTCGGATATCCTTAGCCTGCACGCACCTCATACGCCCCAAACTGAAGGCATTATCGGAGCGAGTCAACTGGCTTTAATGAAGCCAACTGCGGTCCTTATCAACACATCACGCGGCGGACTCATCGACGAAGACGCGCTTGCTACCTGTCTAGGTAAGCGAAGTATCGCCGGTGCCGGTCTCGACGTATTCAGAATGGAGCCTCTTCCCACAGGTCATCCGTTCATGGATCTGGACAACGTACTGTTAGCCCCGCATGTTGGCGGTGGCGGAGGAGGGGGCCAGAAAGGTATGGCAAGCGACGTGATAACTAATATCGCCCGAGTCGCGCAAGGTCTCCAGGCGGAGCACCTGTTTGAGCCAACAGATCGTGCGGTGTGGTTGTGATCAATGATCCGATCCTGTTGTTAACGTTCATGTTTGCCGTGGTGGCATTTACCCGCTGGTTGGAAGGCCGGGTTCTCTTTATTGAGAAAATTAGCTCCGCAGTAGTGTGCACATTGCTTGGCATCACACTCGCGAATTTGGGGATCATCCCGTTTACTTCACCAACACAAGATGCGGTGTACGAATTCGCTGTCCCCTACGCCATCGTGCTTATCATCCTGGGCTCGGACCTCAAGCAGCTTGCGGGAGCCGGACGCCCGATGATCTTGGCGTACCTATTTGCTGGCGCGGGGAGTTTCGTAGGGGGAGCAATCGCTGGCGTAGTCCTTTCTGGTTGGATTGGACCTGAAACATGGAAGCTTAGCGGCGCGTTTTCGGGCGCATTCGCTGGCGGCGGGATGAATTTTGCTGCAGTTGGCCGAGGCCTGGAGATCGATCCCGGCACATTTGCGGCCGCAGCCGTCGCTGACAACCTATCAACGGTTCCCTACCTGCTCACCCAAGTTGCTCTCGTGTCAGTCCTCGCTCCGATTTTCGCGCGCAGATTAGCGCATACACTAGGCACCTCAGGAGTGGAAACGTCCGACACGACCAACCAGCCGCAGGCGGCCGAAGAAGCTGAGGCCGGTGCGATAGACGAAGTCCGCCGTGGGTGGGTTGAAACCACCATGAGTATCACTGACATCTCGATACTCGGTGCTTTGCCGTTGCTAGCCCTCTGGATAGCCCGGCAACTAGCCACACAGCTACCGGCGATCCCAGAGGTTTTGTGGCTAACGACGTTCGCGATGGTGATCGCTCAGTTACCAATCATCAAGCGACTGCGCGGAGCAGCGGTGGTGTCGTACTTCGCCTTACACGTTTTCTTCATCGTCCTAGGCTCCTCGTCGATGCTCTCTGAAGTAGTTAAGGCGGGGGTTCCTATCTTCACTCTGATGATCGCAATCCTTTTGGTGCACATGATAGTGGCCTATGGCCTAGGCTGGCTGGCCCGAATAGACCTGGCTACCGTATCGGTAGCCAGCCAAGCGGCAATCGGCGGGCCAGGATCGGCGTTAGCTCTATCGATGGCAATGAAGTGGAACCAGTTGGTAACCCCGGGGGTCATCGTGGGCATCTTCGGCTATGCGCTCGGCAACTACCTTGGTTTCGCCTGTGCCTGGCTCGTGGCTACGTTGGTTTGAGGAAGAGCCTAGAGGGAACCGACGCCCTGGTTACTGGGGCCGGCAGAGGACTCGGACGCGGCGTTGCTCTCGCCCTGGCCGCAGACGGGGCTCGAGTGTGGGCCTGCGACCGCACCACCAAAGAGCTAGATGAAACTGCCGCAGCAATCGAGCAAGCTGGTGGCCAGGTGCAAACACTGCGTTTCGATCTGGCAGAAATATCTGCATGCCATGAGCTAATTACGGAGGTCACAACCACGGCAGTACATTTACAAGTACTAGTCAATGCCGCTGCGGTGCTGAAGGAGGCTAAGGTTGTCAAAACGAGCTTCGAGGACTGGGCATCTACACTGGCAATCAACCTCACAGCGCCTTTTGTGCTCACGCAAGGCTTTCTCCCTAGCCTGCTTGAGAAGGGGGGCTCGGTAATCAACGTGTCATCGCGCGCTGGCATCGAACCTTTTCCGAGCGAAGCTGCCTATTGTGCCTCCAAATACGGCCTGGAAGCGCTCACTAAGTGCCTAGCCCTGGAGTTCGATACACTGCCACTTAGCGCTAACACGATTACACCAGGCCTGCGCATAAAACCAACCGGGCTGACCGAAAGAGAAGCCGCCGAAGCCGCACCGAAACAACAGAAGCAATGGTCCGACCCGCTCGAACTGGCGCCAGCGTTCACGTTTCTTGCCCGACTTACAGGGGAAGTCCAGGGACTTCGCTTCAATGGCGAACGACTGTCAGCAGCACTGAACGAAGAAGGGATGAATAGTGTCTTGGCCCGTATTACAGAGCTAGCCGAATGAGCGATTACACAGCATCAAGTACAAAGCACGCTTTGGCAAAGCGCACCACCGTGCATAGTGGAACTTCCGTAGCATCTCACGAGACACGTGTAGAGCCACTAGATGCAGAACTGCTCGAAGACTTGCGCGACCACCTGCTCGCTGGCGAGACGCATTACACCACCAGGCCTGGTGTCCTTGAACTGCGTCAGCAGCTCGCCCAACGAATCACTATAACTGGCGGGCCAGAATACGACGCAGAACGAGAGACCATCATTACGGCCGGTGAAGGAGAAGCACTTTTTGCCGCTCTTCTGGGATTGGGCTTATCGGAAGGTTCTCAAGTCTCTGCGGATGATGACGGTGGGCGACACTCGAAGCTTTTCGCCATTCTTGGGATACAAGTCGTGCAGCCAGCGGATGCAAACATGGCCCCTCCCTTACTTGAATACTCTGAGCTAGCTACTGACGAAACTGATGCAGATACTACAAGCAGGGACCAACTCCTCCAGGAAGCCAGGGAGGGTGACACACCCTATCAAACAGACGAAAAAATGAAGTGCATCGTCAATGTCAGCAGCTTAGCGTTCGGTGATTCCACTTTTGGCTGGCCTGCTGTGGGTCCACACACCGTTGTCATTGGCAACTTTGATGGACTTGCCGGAATCAGTTCGTTTCGACTCGGCTATGTCGTTGGTCCGAAGGCTTTAGTCAAGAAGATCATGAAATGGAAGCAAGCCTTTTCCATCTGCACAGCAGCACCTTCGCAGCGTGCCGCCATCTGGACACTCAACCAAAAAGGTGGCTGCAAGCAATGAAAAATCGTGTGGTGTCATCCGGCGAAAAGGCAACCTCGCTACGCTACAACCTCATGGAACTTGCCGCCGAAAAGAATGATGTTATCTCGCTCGGTCGCGGCGACCCTGACCTTGATACACCTTCTGAAATCATTGAGGGGACTTGGCGTCGGATGCAGACAACACCTTCATCCATCCCCGTCCGCGGACTTCTCGAACTACGTCGCAGCGTCGCCAACCATTATCAGATTACGAAAGGCTTGGACTTCGACCCGGAGCAGGAAATCATCATTACCAATGGTGGCCAAGAGGGCTTGTTCCTGACCATGCTAGCTCTTGTAAATCCTGGAGATAGTGTAGCGACGCCTGACCCACGCTATTCGTCATACGACCAAGCGATCGGCGCTGCCGGTGGAAGTATCGTCGAAATTCCTACTGGAAAAGACCTGCGCTTTGAACTTGATGCGAATGACCTTCGCCAAGGTATTCAGGGTGCCAAAATTCTCGTGCTCGTGAACCCAAGCAACCCGACGGGAGCACTTGTACGCCCGGATGGCGTACAACGCATAGCGGAAGCAGCGCGTGATCTAGATATCGTGGTGGTTTCCGATGAAATTTACGAAGAAGTTGTCTACGACAATCAGAGACTATTGTCGACTGTCGCCTGCGAGGGAATGCGGGAGCGTACAGTAACTTTGTCAGGGTTCTCCAAGGCCTATGCGATGACAGGTTTTCGCGTTGGGTATTTGGTCGGGGACCCAGCCTTCATTGACGCAGTGGAAAGGATCAAGGCAGCGACATCTGGTCCATGCCCACTCTTGTCCCAGAACGCAGCACTTACCGCTCTGGAAGAAGCACCGCATGTTCCTGCGGAATTCCGTACGATCTATCAGCGAAGGCGCGATCGTATGACTGCCGGGTTGGACGCCATGGGAATTTCCTATGGGCACCCAGGCGGCGGACTATTCATGTGGGCAGATATTTCACCCTTTGGTGTTCCCGCCGAAGAATTTTGCTTGGATGTCATACGTCAGACCGGTGTGTTGATGTTCCCTGGAAAATCATTTGGGCAAAAGTGGGAGTACTTCGTGCGTATCTCATTACTGGCCAAGGAGGCCAAGATTACTGAGGCACTCGAACGCGTGGGAGACCATATTGAGAAGCTCCGCGCAGGCACGAGATGAACCGGGAACTTTTGATTCAGGGCGGCACCCTGGTAACAGCCTCGGAGTCGACACGTGCTGACCTATTGGTCCGTGATGGCAAAATTGCATCGATCGGATCCCAGCTACCAAATACCAGCACGGTAATCGACGCGCGTGGGCAATTGGTGATGCCTGGCGGTATCGATTCTCACGTCCACTTGCAACACCCTATTGATCGTCTATCGATCGAAACAGCCGATGACTTCCACACTGGGACAGTCGCGGCTGCATGTGGTGGAGTCACGTCGATTGTCGACTTTGCGCTGCAGCGCCATGGTGAGACCCTGCGTCAAGCCGTGCGCAGACGGCTCAGAGATGCCAATGATAAACCGGTGATCGACTACGGATTTCACATCATCGTTACAGATGTGCGGGATGATGTGCTTGAAGAGATACCCGCTCTCATAGAAGAAGGGTTTCCCTCGTACAAGGTCTACATGACCTATGCGGACAAGGTCGTGCACGACGACGCCCTGTTGCGCTTACTTGAAGTAACAGCAGCGAACGATGGCCTTGCTTACCTGCACTGTGAAAACGACTGCGTGGTGAACCATCTTATTCATGGCTTCATCTCTAGCGGAAAGACGGGGCCTGAATTTCACCCGCAAAGTCGCCCTCCCTTGGTCGAAGGGGAGGCTACGCACCGGGCTCTGGTGCTCGGGGAATTGGCTGACGCCCCGCTCTGTATCGCACACGTCACCTCCTCAGATGCGCTACGGCACGTTCAAAAGGCTCGAGCTCGAGGCTTACCTGTAGTATGCGAGACCTGTCCGCAATACCTCGTATTGACGGACAATGAGTACAATCCCGAGCGTGGTTTCGAAGCCGCCAAGTTTGTCTGTAGTCCGCCGTTGCGTGGCGCCGAACACCACGAGGTGCTGTGGGAAGGCCTCGCTGACGGTTCGATTCAGCAGGTTGCTTCCGATCACGCACCGTTCCGCTTTACGGGCCAGAAGGAACAAGGGCGCGGCAATTTCACTCGAATTCCCAACGGTCTGCCCGGCATCGAGACACGCTTAGCGTTGATTTACACTGAGGGTGTAAAAACCGGGCGGCTAACCCAAGAGGAATTTGTAGCGCTTGTTTCGACCCAACCAGCGCGGATCTTTGGTATGTATCCGAAAAAGGGCTCATTACAGGTTGGTGCGGATGCAGACTTGATACTCATCGACCCACAGCGAGCAATACAAATCGCCCACGAAAAGCTTCACTCCAACGTAGACTACAGCCCCTTCTCGGGGATGCTCCTATACGGCATGCCGACGCTGACATTGTCACGTGGCGAGGTAATTAATCGCGACGGTGTTTTCAATGCGACGGCTGGGCGAGGTGAGTTCATAGCACGAGACACGTGCGACCGGACAAGGCTACCCTGAAGCCCCCGACAACAGGTCATCGCGAGTTTCGTCGATAATTCCAAAGAAACAGCACCACTCACCTGCGGACACGGACGGCCGAGACCGCAGACCGAATACAACACCATCGCAAGGCGCCCTTACTTCGGCGGCAACCATGCCATGCAGGTTGTAGATTTGCCCCAGCAAGGTATTTGCATCGATCGGCTCTTCGAAACGAAGGTCAGCGTTGCCAACGAACATTCCCGAAGCTGGCGCCAATAACGCCTGCTGGTGCCCCATCCGCCAAGCGCGAGCATACTGCGCTTCCCCTTCGATCATCCCGTAGTGACGCAGCACATTTACGTAACTACCAGCGAGATCGGCAGCAACAATGTGGAAATCATTGGTCAGGCTGCGGCAGTTACCACCCAGTTCAATAGTGATCCCGGCTTTCCCGAGTTCGGCGATTTTTGACGATGGGTTGGCCGCTCCGGTAGGGGCGCGAAATACCAAATCCCATTGTGACCCCATCGCTCCGGCCAGCTCGAGGCTCTGAGGGTTGTCGGCAGCGAAAATCATGTGTGCTAAATAAGAGTGATCACCCCCGGAATGGATTGCAATCTGGAGGTCGCAAATCGGCTCCATAGCCATCCAGTGAGCCCAGGCAGTACGTTCGGTTGGGTAGCCTTCCGCGCTTCCTGGATAGATCCGGTTCATGTCATAGGAAAAGGTGTCCGCCGGGTTGCCACGAGTACCGGCAGCGAACGCCGGCACGTTGATCGCCGGCACGCCAACTATCGTGCCGTTTAACTGTCCAGGGTCGATCAATTCCAGCAGCTGGAATATGGAGAAAGCACCTTCTGGTTCGTCGCCATGCGTTGCTCCATTGAGCCACAACACCGGCCCATCCTGGGCGCCACGACACACGATGATCGGGATATCGGCGGTCCCACCACGGAGATCTATATCCACTGGGATCCCGCCACGACTTACGCTGCCACGTTCGGCCGAGACGCTTCCAATGTGAAGGAGGTCAGTCACTTTCATTTCTCCAATGACCCCGCCGCGCTTGCAACGGGAAATGTAACGCCAAGTTCAACGGACAGATCACGAAGTCGCTTAACCGTTTCCAGGTCGATGGGAATCCCATGTTCGAGTCTTTCACGAGCCCGTCTTTGCTCAGCCGCACCCGGAAGCATCACCGGGTGATCCACATCAATTGGTGGAACAGACAGAACCTCTTCGACGAATTCATCGAGACGCGCATAAAAATCTGAACGCTGCAGGAACGCTTCTGGATCGATAGCGATCATAACGTGGCCTACGCCATAGTTAGTATCATCCTGAAACACAGATCCACCAAACAGTGCGCCCGTCATCACGCCACACAGCACATCGGTTACTAGGCTCAGGCCGTAACCCTTATGTTCACCGATTG
Organism: uncultured Acidobacteriota bacterium; assembly: GCA_964455175.1. Lineage (GTDB taxonomy): Bacteria > Acidobacteriota > UBA890 > UBA890 > UBA890 > UBA890. The sequence continues at coordinate 55,925 of CAYVUW010000001.1, forward strand.
GTAGTAACGAACCTTCCATGGCATTACCAGGGTCAGTGGTACGCGTACCGTCGGTCGTCAACGCCCAGTTATCAGGCATTGGCACACCGGCACGCTCGAACCATCGCATCATTCCCTTCCCGGATTGGGTAAGGGCCATATCGAGCAGAATCGGATCGTTCCCTTTAGACCGTGGAATCGCAATCCCCCAGGGGTTGGTCCCAAGAACTGGGTGCATCGCGCCCCACGGCGCCATCTCCGCACCAGCGTTAGTCTGAGCGATCCCTATCAGATCGTTCCGGGCTGCAAGCATCGCATGGTATCCAGCAATGCCGAAGTGGTTACTGTTGCACACTCCGACCATCCCAATGCCACTCTTTTTTGCTTTCTGGATCGCACCGGACATGGCACGCTGCCCAGCAACGTAACCAAACCCCTTGGCAGCATCAAGCAAAGCGGTGGCAGCGTTATCCCGCACGTATTCCATTGCCACACCTGGAACAATGCCCCCGTTGCCCACCCTTCGAGCGTAGCGAAACAACTTTTCGAGACCCTGATGCTGCCCTGGGTGCCACCAACAGCTGGCGGTAATTAGCCCATCAGCTACGATGCAACGCTCTTCCGTAGAAGCACCCATCGCCGCCAGCATGGACTCAACATACGAGCGTAAGACACTTTCTGGATAGCACACGACCTCTACCCGGCCATCTAGATCGTAGGCGATGAACCTTGCTCCCCGGCGTCAATCCGCCGCGTACGGTTGCACGAGTTCGACAGTGATGCCTGCCAGTTGATCCGGATAGACAGTCGCAGAACGACCTTCTTCGCTTTCGCTAATACCGCCACCATAAAATGGCAAGCCAAGCTGGGACAGACGTTTCACGTCAGCATCGAGATCTTTGGTTTGTAGCGACAAGTGATCGAGTCCCTCTCCTCGTTGGCGCAAGAATTCGCCTGCTGGCGACTCGTCCTGGTCATGCACCAGGTGGAGCCAGCACTCATTGTTAAAGGGTATGCGGGCCTCGCACAACGCACCGGAGTCAGCTCCCGTGGAATCACCCATCTGGATATCGCGGGCCTCTAATCCAAAGAGATGTTCGAAGCGCTCGCAGCTATTCCGCACGTCGTTCACTGCCAAGCCGAGGTGTTGGAGACCAACAATCTTAAGCGTTTCACTGACCGGTTTACCGAGCGCCTCAGCAGGGTATACCCAACTCGTTTCATTCTCCTGAATAAGCTCTACCGTCAGGCCGGGAAGTTGGTCGGGGAAAACAAACGCTTCATAACCATCGTTGGCCGGGAATATCCGGTCCTCAAAGATCGGCACACCAATCTCTCGAAGATGCATTACATCACCCTCGATATCGTCGGTTTCAATGGCAATGTGTTCAAGTCCCTCCCCACGCTGGCACAGGAATTTGTTGACACGAGCTCGCTCGTCCCAGTTTTGCACCAAGTGCAACCAGCACTCATTGCCGAGCAATATGCGAGCATCGTATTGCATGCCCTTGCCTTGGTCGTCACGGAAATCGCAAGACTTTAGCCCGTACAAAACCTCGAAACGCTCACAGGTATCCTTCAGATTCTTCACGACGATACCAATATGCTGGAGACGTAGAAGAGACATGTTCAAGTTCCGGGATAACTGAAACGAAAAGAAATTATAGAGTATTAGCGTTGTTCCAACTCTCATTAACATTTGGAGGCTGTCTTGAACCTCGTCGCAAGAGTATTCGTCTTTGGTTTCTTGAGTTTCCTGTTTGCAACACCGGTTATCGCCCAGGAGTCTCTCAGTGCAATTCGAGCCGCGCGCTTGATCGATGGCAGCGGGGCCCCACCGATCAACGACCCCGTCGTATTAGTACGCGGTGACACAATCATGGCCGTCGGCACTGCCGCGGATGTGTCGATTCCAGTCGGCGCTCAAATCATAGACCTGGGAGACTTGACCATCCTTCCTGGCCTTATCGACTGCCATGTTCATATCACCGGCACGCCAGGCGATGGCGGTGACACGCAAGCGCTACGTGAAACAGAAGGGCATGGCGCCATTCATGGTGTGGTGAATGCCAAAACCACACTAGAGTCTGGTTTCACTACCATCCGTAATACTGGTTCTAATAGCTACGGCGATATCGCGGTGCGTGACATGATCAACGCTGGTGTGATTCCCGGCCCACGCATCTACGTAGCCACTCGTGGCCTGGGAATCACTGGGGGACACGCAGACATTAACGGCTGGAGCCCACATGTGGACCTTCCCGGGTACGCTGAGATCGCTGATGGAGTCGACGAGGTTCGTAAGGCGGTGCGTCGACAGGTCAAGTACGGTGCCGACCTAATCAAAGTTACAGCTACCGGCGGCGTTCTATCTGCAGGCGATGCAGTTGGGGCGCAGCAGTATAGCTTCGAGGAACTCGTCGCCATCGTAGAGGAAGCAAATAGGGCAGGAATAAAGGTTGCGGCACATGCCCATGGCGCTTCAGGCATTGTCGATGCCTCCAACGCTGGCGTCGCGTCAATCGAGCATGGCAGTCTCGTCGATGACGCCGGCATCGAGGCAATGAAAGCCAACGGCACGTTCATGGTGCCAACGCTCTACGCGTTAGATTTCATTATTGATGAAGGGGCAGAAAATGGTGTGCCACAGTACGGCATTGACAAAGCCATTTCCATCGCCACCGAGCAGCGCAAACAACTACGCCGCGCATATCAAGAAGGCGTGCGTTTCGCCTATGGGAGTGACGCTGCGGTTTTTCCTCATGGTCGTAACGCTAGAGACTTTGGCATCTTGGTCGAAGAACTTGGTGTGCCGCCACTCGAGGCCATCAAAATAGCCACCGCTGATGCCGCCGAACTCATCGGAATCGAAGACCATGTCGGGACATTGGTGGCTAACAAGTGGGCCGACTTGATCGCTGTCGAGGGCAACCCTCTCGAAGACATCCGTGTTCTGGAGGAGGGTGTGCGCTTCGTAATGAAGGATGGTGTTGTGTACAAGGACAATCGTTAGAAATTTGATCAGGAATTAGGAGGCTCGGGTGAAATGAGCTTCATGCTGCAAACTAGGCGCAAAGACTGCCAGGTTTCGCATGTTCTACAAGTTCCACCTATTCTTGATCATCTTCTTCTAAGGAAGTGGCCGGCTTGACGCCATGCCAAAGGAGTGTTTCGCCAACACCTCCAAGAAATCCTGAGGCCAGTGCCTGTCCCACGTAATGCTGGGCACCTCGAACAGATTCATAAACGCTCAAGCCACTAGCCAGCCCCGCAGCCAGGGCGGCGGAGAAGGCACAACCCGTTCCGTGCCCCCCACCTTCCGAATAAGATGTCGCGTGGATCTCGTGCACCTGGACACCGTCGCAAAGGACATCAATCAGTGGGCCATCAGTACCTAGATGACCACCAGTAACTACTGCGCTAGCCGCCCCCATCGAGCAAAGGCGCTCTGCCGCCCTTACCATCTGTTCAATGCTCTCGACAGGCTCGCCAACCAATATCGATGCCTCAGCGGCGTTAGGCGTAACGCAACGAGCGAGGGGCAACAACGACTCTGACAAAACGGAGATTCCTTCGTCATCAAGCAATCGTGTGCCGTTTGTCGCGACGAGCACTGGATCCACGACTAGATTTGGAAACATATGGCGCTCAAAGGCGGCAGCGACTATGGACACGGTAGCTGCATTGACAAGCATCCCGGTCTTAACCGCATCGATGCAAAGATCGGCAGCAACGGAGTCAATTTGTGCGTCGACGATCACGGCATCGACCGGTTCAATGGTGAGCACCTCACGACTGTTCTGTGCCGTCACTGCAGTAACGATCGATGCACCATACAAGTCGAACGCCTGAAAAACCTTGAGGTCAGCTTGAACCCCTGCGCCTCCACCGGAATCGGAGCCTGCTATTGTGACTGCGCATCGCACGTTGGTTGTCATATCATTATTGTTACAAGTTCTTTCGGTGCGCGTGCCTTGTTTTTCTGGCATCCCAAGATTCCGGTGACAAATTCATGATTCCTCGCATAGCTACGAGCGCAGTTGTCCTGACCCTGTGCGCCACAATGACGTTTGCCGACCCCCCGGTAGAGCAAAATACCGCTGACACACAACAGGTCATAGCCAAAGAGCGTCTCAGCGTCATCGTCCAAGCCGTTCAAAAAGTCTCCCCTTCCGTGGCCTCGGTCGTTGTCTCGGGCATACAACGAGTGCCTATTTTCAACGATCCATTCTACCGTGACTTCTTTGGTTTAGGTCCGGCTACAACGCGTCGCTTCACGGTGCAATCAGGCTCCGCGGTAATGATTTCGTCTGCGGGCGAATTCCTCACCAACCAACACGTCGTTGGTGGCGCAGATACAATCAGGCTGCTACTACCGAGTGGTGAGTCGCGCTTGGCCGAGGTGATCGGAACTAGCCCGGAACTTGACGTAGCGCTGCTTAAATGCAACCCGGAGGGGATGGAGCCAGCACAGCTAGGTGCGGCTAAAGACCTGCTTGTTGGTGAATGGCTAGTCGCCGTTGGGTACCCTGTGGGGGGTCGTCGAGGCCTCACCGAGGAGAGCCGGGTCCGCCCAACGGTTACGGTTGGGGTGGTATCAGCACTTGAAAGGTCTTTTGTCCCTTCGACGCGCCAGCAGACAAGGTCATCACTCTTCTATCCCGACATGATCCAGACCGATGCCGCCATAAACCCCGGTAACAGTGGGGGGCCGCTAGCCAACGCCTCAGGTGAGGTCGTCGGTATCAACACATTCATCCTTAGTGACACCGGTGGGTCTCAAGGGCTCGGTTTCGCCATTCCAATTGAGCGGGCCTTGAAAGCTGCAGATGAAATCCGTACCTACGGGCGAGTCCGGCGTGTCAACTTTTCTGGCCTCCAGTTTTACAGAAGTATAAGTGATGAAAAAGCAGCCTCGATCGGGCTAGAAGAAGGACAGGGGCTGATGGTGGCTGACCCAGGAATTGCCGGCGAAGCAGGCTTAAGACGCGATGATGTAATCCTTGATGTTGATCGCAAGCCAGTCCGCAACTTTGATGATGCGCAGCTCGCGCTCGTGCCGCGTTTCGTGGGTGACCAGGTTGCCCTAGGTGTATGGCGAAACGAGAGCCGGATCGAACTCCAACTTGTCCTGACTGAGGCACAGGATCAGTGATGGGGGATCCGAATCAACCGAAGCTGGATCTTGAGCGGCTTGATTCCCTACAGAAACTGGAACGACTCACTGAAACAATGAGCGACCGGTCGGCCGGTGAATGGTTCCAGGCCGACCTCGAAGAGGCGCGAATCTTGGCTCAAAACGACCCCCGATTCGCGTCATTGGCCATCGGCCTTCAGGCTGAAACACTCGGGGGCCGCCTCGACGCAATCAATCAGTTCTTTGACCAGATACCTGCGGTTGAACTGGCAGCGCTAGTCCTTCCACCGAACCTCAGTCAATTACGAGCGATTTATTTGAGCTCGCGCTCCTGAGTACTGTCACCTGATATTTCAGTGTCGAGCAAAACGCTGGGGGGATCAGTACTGAGTCCCAAGGCGGAAATCTTTTATTGCTGAATCTAGAGCCACGCTAGGTGTCTCGGCCAACTTGAGCTTTTCCATTTTCTCGCCGGAGCTAGACAAGAAGCTCAGAAAGCGATCTGTTTGCAACTCGTCAATCAAAGACTGGTGTTCTTATCCCGTGCTATCTAGAACGGGCAGTTAACCTCCATTGATCTCGCGAATGCGCTCGTGCGCGTCTTCTACAAGTTCACAGTCCGGATACTCGTTAGTGACGCGTTTGTAATACAAAACTGCGTTTTCGAATTGCCCTCCCTCTTTGTATGCGTCTCCCATCGTAAATAACAGGTCGCATTTGAGGGTCGTTTCAGGAAATGACTCAAGAGCGAAATTCACCCGGTCAATCGCCGCATCCCAATCCTCCTCGCGACTAGCTTGCCAGCGGGCTACTTGGAGTTCGTGGGAAGCCAAACTGTCGACAGCTTTATTTCGTTCCTCAACGACAGCGGCGTGCAATCGGCTATCCGGATAATTATCGAGGAATTGATCCAAGGCAGCTATGGCGCTCCGGGTGGGAGCTTGATCACGATCCGGGGTCCGCATTTGCTTCACATAAGTCATCCCGATCATGTATTGAGCGTAATCGACAAATTCATGGGACGGGTGATAGGTCAGGAACGACTGAAACGTATCCACCGCCATGATTAGACTCTCGACCCTGCCTTGCTCGTAGTAGGCACGGCCGAGCCCAAGTCGCGCTTCCGCCAAGTACGGGCTGGACGGATAGTTACGCAAAAGGGTATCCATGGAGGCGACCGCGTCGTTCCAATCCTCCTCGACTAACGCATCCTGCCCTTCTTGAAAAAGCGGTCCCCCGGTCGGATCAGCGGTCAGCATTGCGGCGCTGCCCCCACATCCCGTGGAAACGAACACGAGGGAGAGACCACACAGGAAAATTATCCAAAAAGATGACCAAGACGAATGCATGTCAGAATCCAAATTCCCCGGACGCCAACGATTCCCAGTGCTTGGCAATTCCATTTTCCAATGACGTCTTAGGGATGAAATCGAGCGCGGCTTTCGCAAGACCGCAGTCCGCCTCGGTCGACCGGACGTCACCCGGCTTAGCCTCTTCGCGTTCAACCTGCAAATGGGCACCGGAAACCGCTTCGATCAAAGCGATCAGCTCATTGAGCGTCACACAGCTACCACCTCCAATATTGTATACGCCACCCAGCTGGCCCGTCACGGCAGCACGGTAGGTGCCATCGACAATATCGCCGACATATGTGAAATCCCGACTCTGGTCGCCATCACCAAATAGTCGGATGCGGGTACCATTCCGGGCTGCCTGCAAAAATCGTTGGATAGCCATGTCCGGTCTCTGGCGCGGTCCGTAGACTGTGAAGTACCGCACACATACAGTCGGCACACCGAAGTTTCTGTGATACAAGCGCACCAGGTTCTCAGCCGCTAGCTTGGTGACCCCATAAGGGGAATAGGGAGAAGTCGAGGAGTCCTCCCGCATCGGCAGTTCGTTAGTCTCACCGTACACGGAAGATGATGAAGCATAGGTGAATCGCTTTGTACGGGCCCTCTTACAAGCCTCAAGCAATACCTGCGTGGACATGACGTTGTGCGTCAGATAATCAGCAAAAGTCTGCCCCCACGAAGAACGCACACCAGGTAACGCGGCGAGATGAAACACGCGATCGACACCCTCTAGTAACCAGCTTAAGTCGGCGTCAAGGATCGCCCCCTCAATTAACTCGAATCTAGCCTCTCCGGCGAGTCGAGTGAGATGTGCCTCCTTTAGCTGCCGATCATAGTTTCCGAGGAAACAATCAAGACCAACATCGTTATCACCACGACGAACGAGATCTTCACAGAGGTGAGAACCGATAAAGCCTGCCGCCCCGGTCACCAGCGTTTTCATGACTGATTGACTCCAGGAATCACCAAACGGCATTTAATGTGCCGCATCGCGCTCAGAGGCCCGCGCGGGCATTTGCAAGAAGATGCTCGGCAGCCTGCAGTGGATCTTCCGACCGATACACCGACGAACCAGCCACCAGTATGTCAGCCCCAGCCCGAACGATGTCGCCTGCGTTACTAGCATCCACGCCACCGTCGATCTCGAGTTGGACCGAAGCAAGTCCCTTTTCGTCGAGCCGGGTTCGCAGAGCAGCGAGCTTCTCCAAGCTCGACACCAAGAAACTCTGGCCACCAAAGCCGGGGTTCACCGACATTACAAGAACGAAATCTGCGTCGTTGAGTACATATTCGAGCCCATCTGGATAAGTACCAGGGTTGAGGGCTATGCCAGCACGTGCACCTGACTCTCGAATACAGCTCAACGTTCGCTCAAGGTGTGGAGCCGTTTCGTAATGAACACTAATCCAGTCAGCCCCAGCATCCCGGTATGGGCCGATCCAGTCGTCGGGATTTCTGACCATCAGATGAACATCAAAAATCGCGTCGGTGTGCTGACGGAGGGCCTCTACAATCATTGGCCCCATGGTTATGTTGGGAACGAAGTCACCGTCCATAACGTCGATGTGAAAAATGTCAACAGCACCGTCGAGGAGCTTTACAGCGCCCCTTAGATCGGCGAAATCCGCCGCCAGTAGGGATGGAGCAAGCTGAATGTTGCGCATTGGGCTCATTGATTCCGGTAAAGTGTGATCGGCTCGTCCGTTGAGATCGGGAAACCCGGAGACGGGTCATGTCGGATGATCGTATCCGACGACAGGTCAGGGTACACGGCGCCATGGTTGCGCACACGAACCTGGAACCCAAGACTCTCGAGTTGCACCTGAATTCCCTCGAAACTTCGGTACGCCAAATCGGGCATAACGTACTTCTTGGGTAGTGATCCAAGAGATACCAGCAAGCGCGCATCCACGATTTCGCCCTCGGGAAGATCAGTCGTAGTTGGCTGTTGGGCAATGACTTGATCCTTAGCAAATCCAGCGGAATAAACGCGGGCGACGTATTCAATCCCCACGTTTTGCTGTTGCAGGGATATCTGAGCGTGCTGCAAGGCGTTGCCGACAGTCATGGGAACAGAGCGGCGCGGTGGCCCTGACGATAGCGTCAACCGAATGCCGCGCTCACGTTTGATCGCTGTGCCCGCCAAGGGATTCTGCATAAGCACATTCCCGAAGGGGACATTGTCATCCGTTAACTTCTCTGGGTCGATATCGACAATCAACAAGTTCTGGGCGAGTAAGTCCTTAGCCTTGTTGAGTTCCATTCCCTTAACATCCGGAACATCGAATTCTTCGGCGCTCAAAGCCCATTGGACCCCAATATAACCACTTGTGACGAACAGAGTCCCAAGGAAGGCTATCACCAAGCCGATCTTCAGGAGAGACACAATCGTTGGGAGAATTTTCGTCATGGCTCTTGGCGAAAAAGTGAGCAGGAAACTTCCATTTATAGCACGCGAAGCCTACCCCGTCTTGACTAGTAGAGCAGCAAAAAAACCGTCGAGATCATTGAATAGTGGGTATGTCCGGAAATACCCATCATCGGCGACAAAACTAGCTGTGACCCCTGGCGGCAGGGACACCGGAACACGCGTAAGATCGTTTCGAGCAGCGAGAACAGCCTCGACAACTTCCTCGTTTTCCTCTGGCTCGGTAGAACATGTCGAATAGAGTAGCTTGCCGCCAGGAGCCAAAGTCTCGGCAGCATAATAAAGGATTTTGCGTTGAAGCCGGGCAAGCTCCTGTAACCGTTTGATTGTGTTACGCCATTTTAGCTCGGGTCGACGTCGAACGGTGCCCAGCCCGCTACACGGCACATCAACGAGCACGGCCGTGAAACGCCCAGTGATGGGTGGCGGCACAGACATGTCAGCAACTAAGTAATGAATATTCGGAGCTAGTACAGCGATTGCCTCACAGCGAGCCGCCTCAACACGCCAGGGGCTGATGTCACAGGCAACGAGAAGCTCAGGGGCAGCATCTTCAGCAATTTGCAAGGTTTTGCCCCCGCGTCCCGCGCAGACATCCAGGAAACGGTCCGATGGTTGAATGGGCAGTAATGTAGCTACCAACTGGCTCGCCTCTCCGCGAAGCGCAAAAGCACGCTCTCGCAGTAGAGGTGACGCTGCAGGATTGCCCAAAACAGCTCTTAGCGCCCCGGGAGCATACTTCGCCGCCTCAACTTCGATGCCCTCTCCTGCCAGTTTTTCTTGGAGATCCTTCGGGGCAACATAGGGATGGGGTCTCAAGACAAGGGGACTTGGTGACAATGTAGAGGCAAACCAATCAGCAGCAACTTCATCACCGTATTCTTTTCGCCATCGCCCTGCCCACCACTCAGGAACGTCAGCGAATGGAACGGAACGTGTTTTGTCCCAGACCGCTTCCCCTGTGTCAGCCTCTGGGGGGCTCCCCTCACGCACGAGCGCACGCAACACAGCGTTGACGAAGCCAGCTGCATAACGAGCATGCACCTTAACCGCGTTCACGGTTGCATCAACGGCAGCGTGGGACGGAACGCGATCGAGATACGCTAGCTGATAGGTTCCGAGGCGAAGTGCTTCCAACACTGGGGCATCAAGCTGAACTAGCGGACGTTTGCTGTGTGCCGCGATTCGTTGATCGAGGCTCAGTCGACGACGTAAAACACCATATACAAGTTCAGTTGCCAGGCCACGCTCGCGTCGATCCAGTTCGCTTGCCCGCAAGGCACGATCAAGAGCCCTATCACTAGGCATGCCACGTTCAACACTGAGCAAAACGCCCAGAGCCGTTTGCCGTGCGTCACTAGGACTCAAGCTGATTCCGGGCTCCACCGCTCACCAACAGCTACCAGTCTGCCCCGCAAAAATTCAGCCGTTGATTGACGACGCCCCCCTGAACGCTGCAATTCGAGGACATCCACAGCATGCCCAGCTGAGCAGGCAACCCGAATGACCGTCTCATCTACCATCAGAACCGTCCCCGGTTGAGCATTCTGCGGACCTCCTTCAGTAGATGCCTCAACCCGCCACAACAGCAATCGTTCATCCCCCCGGAACGTGAAAGTTCCGGGCCAAGGCTGTAGTGCTCGCACGCGCGCATCAATAGAGGAAGCAGGCTGATTCCAGTCAAGTGCTCCATCTTCTTTCTTGAAACTTGGTGCCAGTGTCACGCCTTCTTCCGGTTGAGGTTCCACGTTGACGTTTCCCGAGTTCAACACGCCAAGAGTCTCAACAAGGACCTCAGCACCGATTGAAGCCAACTTCTCAGTTACTGCTGGCGTGGTGTCGCGAGGCGTCAGGTTGAGTGCTCGCCGCAAGAGCATTGGCCCGGTATCGAGCCCTTCGTCCATCAACATAGTAGTGATACCAGTCTGGATGTCTCCCTTGAGAATCGACCACGCAATCGGGGCCGCACCACGATGCCGCGGCAACAAGGATGCATGCACATTCACACAACCTAACGGTGGCATCTCTAGGATTTCTTTGGGAAGAATCAATCCATAGGCGGCCACGACCACAACGTCCGCACCGTAGCCTGCTAGCCGGGCCTGTACCTTGGGATCACGCAGCGTCGTCGGCTGCTCTATCGGCAAGCCTGCCGTATCAGCCCATTCCTTAACCTCCGAGCACGCCGCCTGTTGCCCCCTACCCCGCCGCTTGTCCGGACGCGTTACAACCGCGGTAATTTCATGCAAGGACGCCACGGCACTCAACGTCGGCAGTGCAAACACCGGCGTCCCCATGAACAGGACACGCATAACCTACCAGTCTCCCGCTCTAATCCGTTTAGCAATCTTGCGGCGTGTCAAATCTCGCTTCAAGGGGCTGACGTGGTCGATGAACAACACACCTTCAAGATGGTCAATTTCGTGGTGCAAGCAACGCGCCAACAGTCCTTCTGCTTCGATTGAAACTACATTCCCCTCAATGTCCTTGCCTGAGACCACAATGCGTGCCGGACGCTTAACCTTGAGGGTCACCTCAGGAAACGACAAGCAACCCTCTTCCTCGACACTCTCACCCTCCTCGAACTCCACCTTTGGATTAACTAACTGGATCAAAGCCTCAGGGTCAAATCCCCCCGACAAGTCAATGACTGTTAGCTTGACGTCCTCGCCGACTTGCGGTGCAGCGAGTCCGATTCCCGCCTCGGCGCGCATAGTCTCGACCATGTCATCGGCTAGCTGTCGGAGATCTTCGTCAAAAAATTCGACGGCCTTACATGGTTGTTGAAGGCCAGGGTCGGGGTATTTAACAAGAGTTCGTAAAGCCATAGTTGAAGAATAACGCTCACGAAAGATGCTCGCATCCTTCCGCGGTAGCATTGACAGCCCATGCGCATCAAACTCACTGTTTCATACCGTGGCACACTCTATGCTGGGTGGCAGGTACAGCCCGACAAACCTAGCATTCAGGGTGAACTGCAAGCCGTTGTAACGCGTCTCACAGAGACTATGACTAAGGTCACCGGTGCGAGCCGCACTGATGCTGGCGTCCACGCGTTGGGACAAGTCTGTCACTTCGACACATCCCGATCGATCGCAACAGCAAAATGGATGCGAGCTTTCGAACGGTTATTGCCTGATGACATCAGGGTTATCGCCTGCGAAGAAGTCAACAGCGACTTTCACGCGCGCTTTGACGCCCAACAAAAAGTTTACCGCTACTACATTGATCCGGCTCCTATCGCCTCACCGTTCCTGTCGTTATTTTCCTGGCACCGGCCCAGACTGACAAATTTCGATGCTATGCATGTGGCTTGTAGGCACCTACGTGGGGAAATCTGCGAGAGAGTGTTCGCGTCTCAAGCAGAAGGCAATCAAGACATACGTACGATCGATCATTTTTCGGTGCAGAGAGATAGGCTCGTGGTCTTCACAGTGAAAAGCCGCAGTTTTATGCGTCACGCCATACGGGGTATGGTCGGCAGCCTGCTTGAGGTCGGTTGCGGGCGCCGTCAACCAAATGAAATCAGGGCCATGGCGCAAGCTGTGCAGGGACACCCTCAAATGGTCAAAGCACCACCGCAGGGGCTGTTTCTGGTGAACGTCCAATACAATTAAATAATTGACTACGTGATAAACTGAGCTTCTCTGAACGGCTCTTCTCGAAGCCTGGGTACCAGGGGTAACAGATATAATCTCTTGGCCTATGGACATCCTCGTCATCAGTGGTGCGGGCTATGTAGCTAGCCATAAAGTGCACAACCATGACATCGAGACACACCCGTGAATCAACCCGCTGG
>CAYVUW010000001.1:68632-73705 GCA_964455175.1 uncultured Acidobacteriota bacterium
GGAACTACATCCCCACCGAGCGATTTACTTGAGTACATCGGCTCAAGTGACAATTCCATTAAGGTAGTGTATAAGATTGATTGGGCCCGGTTACATCTTCATATTGCTATCATCATGGATGGCAACGGACGATGGGCCAATCAGCGCAACCTGAATCGGATAGAAGGCCATCAGGCCGGCATTCGCGCTGTACGTGAGGTTGTTGAAACGGCCGCTCGAGCCGGCATTGGCGCACTCACTCTTTACGCTTTTTCAGTCGAGAATTGGAAGCGGCCTCAGTCGGAAATCGACGCGCTCATGGAACTATTAAAACAGTACCTCGCAAAGGAGTTGCCGACGCTGCTTAGGCACTCGATCCGATTCAACGCCATCGGCCGACTGGACGGTCTCCCGATAAACGTACAGCGCGATATTGAGGCGGCTACCAAAGCAACCGCGCATAGCACCGGAATGCGTTTTGTCATTGCACTTAACTACGGTGGCCGTTCAGAAATCGTCGACGCCTTACACCATGTACTGGCAGACATTGAAAAGGAGAAAATCAAAGCCACTGAGATCGATGAGCAAAAACTCGTCGAGTACCTCTACACTCATGACCTGCCAGAACTCGACTTGCTGATCCGTACCAGCGGAGAATTGCGCATATCAAATTTCCTTCTTTACCAAATCGCCTACGCAGAAATCTGGGTCACGGATAAGCTATGGCCAGATTTCGGCCGCCTAGACCTACTTAGGGCGATCGTTGATTTCCAACGCCGGGAACGACGCTACGGAAACGTCGACACCGACAATGCCTGAGCCATTCAAGCCTTGATCCGAATTCTGACGAGTATTGTTCTCCTTTTGATCCTCTCGGTTGCCGTTTGGTTACCACCGGAGGCATTCGTAATTATCCTCGCTGGGTTCCTTGCTCTAGCCTGGAGTGAATACGTGAACTTAGCCACATTGGCTGGCGCACCCCCTTTACATGGCTTGGGAGCTTTGTTACCGATTGCCTGCGCTGCGTCGTTCGCTGCCCCGGACCCACGTACGCCAATCGTCATCACCGGAGTCACTCTCCTATTGTCCGCTGGGTTAGGCCTGGCAGGATCCCAACAGGAGCCAAAGCTCGCAATACGGGGCACGATCGCAACGGTCGGAGGCATCTGCTGGTTGGGCGTGTTACCAGGTTTCTACGTCGCCCTCCGGTACGAACCCCGCGGTGTGGCACTGATTGTCTTGGTGTTTGCGGCCGTAAGCTTGGGCGACATCGCTGCTTACTATGGGGGCAGCCTCTTCGGCCGTCGACCATTGGCACCCAGCTTGTCTCCCGGCAAAACTCTTGAGGGAGCATTGTTTGGACTCGTGGGCAGCTGCATCGGCAGTGTCATAGTGGCTCACTACTGGATCGCTGACACGGCTTGGCCCGTCGGGGCCGCCATTGGGCTACTGTTGGGCACCCTTGGCCAAACCGGGGATTTACTTGAATCTGCGCTCAAACGCGCTGCAGACACAAAAGACTCTTCTAGCATCCTTCCCGGGCACGGTGGTGTCCTGGATCGTCTCGACGCATTGCTGTTCGGCGGGGCAGCACTCTACGCAGCCGTGTATTTCGGGCTCCTCTGATGGCCCGCAAACGTGTCACAGTTCTTGGTTCGACAGGGTCAGTCGGTATGCAGGCCCTTGACGTCGTTGCCCAACACCCCGACCACCTTCAGGTTGTTTCGCTCGCCGCTGGCTCCAACTACGAACTTCTCGCTGATCAGGTCAGGAAGTGGAAACCCTCGGTTGTCTCGTTGGCAACGGAATCTTCAGCTAACGCGTTACGAAATCTTCTTGATGGAGAGAGCCCAGAGGTTGTTTGGGGAGATACCGGATTGATGCTGGCGACCACCAGCGCCGACACAGATGTTGTCCTAAACGCAGTGGTCGGTGCCGCTGGTCTTGCGGCAACCCATACCGCACTCTCGCACGGCATCGATGTGGCTCTAGCCAACAAGGAGTCGCTCGTAATGGCTGGGGAGCTCATCATGGCAGCAGCGCAAATCAATACAGCCACTGTGCTTCCAGTGGACTCGGAGCCCAACGCTTTACATCAATGTCTGCGCGGAACGGAAGCTGCCACGGTACGACGGCTCGTTTTGACCGCCAGCGGTGGCCCGTTCCTTGGGTGGAGCGGGAAAGACCTCGACCACGTCACCCCCGAACATGCCCTTGATCACCCAACTTGGAAGATGGGCCCGCGCATCACAATCGACTCCGCTACGCTAATGAACAAAGGTTTCGAGATCATCGAGACTCATTGGCTCTTCGGCGTGCCAACAGAAAATATTGATGTAGTCATTCACCCGCAAAGTGTCGTGCATTCGCTCATCGAGTTAGTTGACGGCTCGATGATTGCTTATGCAGGCCCAACGGACATGCGACTACCAATTCAAGACGCCTTATCCTACCCAGAACGATGGACGCAGGCGGTTGAACCACTCGACCTGGTCTCAAGCGCCCCGTGGACTTTTGAGCAGGCCGAACCCGAGCGGTATCCAGCTCTTGCACTGGCACGGCAAGCCCTGGAAATGGGTGGTACGGCTCCGGCAGTTCTAAATGCTGCCGACGAAGTTGCGGTGGCCGCGTTTCTTGAAGGCCGACTCAGCTTCGCCCGAATCATCCCCTTCGTGGCCAAGGTACTAGAAGGCTGTGATATCTCTGACGCCGACAACATCGAGACAATATTAGAAGCCGATGCCACAGCCCGTTCCGAAGCAAAACGCCACCTCGGAGAATAATCAGAGATAATAAGTAAGGGGCTTCTTAATAATTACTCGGGTCACTGCACCCCCCCTGTTACAGTTAACAAACCATGCTCGACATACTCACTAACATACTTGCTCTACTCTTCGTTCTCGGTGTAATGATCTTTGTGCACGAGTTTGGTCATTTCGCTACCGCGAAGTACTTCGGTGTCCGTGTTGACGTCTTTGCCCTCGGCTTTGGCCCCCGATTGTTTGGTTTTCGCCGGGGTGACACTGATTATCGTGTCTGCGCTTTGCCACTCGGCGGTTACGTGAAGATGAAGGGCGAAAACCCGGACGAAGAGATCTGTGGCGAACCTGATGAGTTTTTATCTCGCCCCAAATACCAGCGTTTCTTAGTCTTGCTAAATGGACCCCTGATGAACGTAGCGCTCGCATTCGTGCTCTTTACGATGGTTTTCACAAACGGGATTCAGGTTGAAACCTGGCGTGATGATCCGGTGCGGATTGGGTGGATTGAACCGGGGTCCTCGGCAGCTACGACCGAACTCGCGGCCGATGATCTTATCGTCGCCGTCGACGGCGATCCGATGCCAACCTGGCAGGAATTTGAACTCCGAGTGATGATGTCCGGTGGTCAGGAAATCGACCTCACGGTCCAAAACGATACCGGGACGAGGACCATTGCTGTTATACCGGAGCGCGTCGGTCCGTCCGCCCAAGGGAAACTGGGTGCCTCACCACACTTCCCTCCCCTCATCGGGTCGTTTGTCGCGGGCAGCCCAGCCGAAGGGTCGGGTCTTGAGACAGGGGACCGTTTCGTTGAGATCAATGGTGCCAAAGTAAGTCATTGGGCAGAACTGCTCGATGTTGTCAGTGTCAACCCCGGAACTCCGTTGGACTTCGTCGTTGACCGGGGCGGCACAATGGAAGAATTCACAATCACGCCTGCAGCCCGCCCCGAGGAACAAGGGGGTGGTGGTGCCTTGGGTATTTATCGGCTGCAAGAAACGGAGTTGCGTAGTTTCAGTGTTGTTGGGGCGATGGGGCAATCAGCCACAGAGATCCGGCGACAGGCGGGGTTAGTCGGAGAGATTCTTTCGCGCCTGTTCACGGGACGCTTATCGGTTCGAACCATGTCTGGACCGATCGAAATCGCCCGTTACTCAGGCGCTGCAGCTCGCACTTTAGACCCCTTTATGCTCTTCTGGTTCATGGCAGTCGTGTCGTTGCAGCTAGGCCTCTTGAACCTAGCGCCAGTTCCAGTGCTCGACGGGGGCCACATCGCGGTGATTCTTTTTGAGGGGATAACTCGGCACGACCTCAGTCTTCAGTTCAAAGAACGGATGATGACAGTAGGAGTCGTTTTACTCGTGACGTTTATGCTCGTCGTCATTACCTTTGACATCCTCAAAGTAGTGGGTAGCTAAGAACAACCCGCGACTACTTCGCCAATTGAACTGCGCGACCTAGTTGCATCGAACCCAGGGAGTCTCCAGCCAAATATTGAACTGAGAGCACTCTGTTTCTATAGCAACTCTTCTTGCGAGAAGAAAAAATTGATTTCAGTAGCCGCCGTCTCCGGCGCATCTGAGCCGTGAACACTATTGGCTTCCAGGCTTTTGGCATATAAAGCCCGGATGGTTCCCGCCGCAGCTTCTTCTGGATTGGTGGCACCCATGACCTCACGCAGGTGGGCGATAGCGTTGTCGCGCTGAAGCACGAGCGCGCAGATCGGCCCAGAGCTCATGAATTCGGTAAGGCTGTCGTAGAACGGACGCTCAGCGTGCACCGCATAGAAGGCGCGGGCATCATCAAGGCTGAGGCGCAACCTCTTGAGACCAACGACTTCGAATCCTTCGGCCTCATAATGGGCAATGATCTTGCCGATCAGGTTCCGACCTGTCGCATCGGGTTTGATCATGGCGAGAGTACGTTCTGCAGGCATGACGCGTCCCTTTCGCAAGACGGTTCTAAGAGTGTGTTAGTGAGTTCTTAGAGGTCGAGTTTAGCGATTGAGTCTTTGACCTCAGCAACCGAGTCTTCAAAGGCGGTGCGCTCATCGTCAGACAGGTCAATTTCAAAAACTTTTTCCATCCCACCTGCACCAAGCTGCACGGGAACACCAACGTAGGCATCCTCAACACCATACTCGCCCTGTAGAAAGGCAGCGCACGGCAGTATCTCCTTCCGGTCAAGAAGGATAGCTTCGACCATCTGAGCCACCGACCAAGCGGGTGCGAAGTAGGCGCTGCCGGTGCCGAGCAGGCTAACGATTTCGGCGCCACCGTCGCGGGTACGCTGGACGATACGGTTTACCTGTTCCTCGCTCATCAGCTCGGTG
>CAYVUW010000001.1:73715-79641 GCA_964455175.1 uncultured Acidobacteriota bacterium
CGGCAACGGACACCCGATCAGCGCGGTGATCGGCACGCCGGCAACAGTTGAGTAGCGTGGGAGCGGGACCATTGAGTCACCGTGGCCACCCAGCACGAAGGCATGTGTGTTGTCCACTGAAACACCCAGTTCCATCGCGATAAAGGTACGGAAACGTGCGGAGTCGAGCACGCCAGCCATGCCGATAACACGTTCTCGCGGAAAACCCGACTTCTTGTAGGCTAAGTAGGCCATGACATCGAGTGGATTGGTGACCATGATTATGATCGAGTCGGGCGAGTGCTTGGTTACCTCGTCAACGACACCGCCGATGATTTCAGCGTTCTTGAAAAGCAAGTCGTCACGGCTCATCCCCGGTTTGCGAGCCAGGCCGGCAGTGATCACGACAATGTCAGACCCTTGCGTGTCGACGTAGTTGTTGGTTCCAATGATCTCAGTGTCGCGACCCATTAGGGGTGTCGCCTCCATCATGTCAAGCGCTTTGCCCTGTGGCATACGTTCAATGATGTCGGTAAGCACAATGTCAGCCAAACCCTTATTGGCAATGGCCAACCCGGTGGTGGCACCCACGTGTCCGGCGCCGACGACAGTTACTTTTTTACGGCCCATGGTCCTACTCCATGTTGGAAACGATGGCTTCCCCGAACTCTGAGCACTTCAGGGTCGTTGCCCCGTCCATCAGGCGCTCGAGATCATAAGTGACCGTTTTTGCCTGTATGGTGCGCTCGAGAGCATTTTCGATTATTGTGCCGGCCTCTGGCCAGCCCATGTACTTGAACATCATCACTCCAGACAGGATCAACGAACTCGGGTTGACCTTGTCCTGGCCGGTGTACTTCGGTGCCGAACCATGTGTCGGCTCAAAAAGGGCAACTTCGTCACCAATATTGGCCCCAGGCGCAATACCAAGACCACCCACCTGTGCCGCGGCCGCATCCGACATGTAATCACCGTTGAGGTTAGGCATTGCGACAACGTCGTATTCATCAGGTCGCGTCAAAACTTGCTGGAACATAGCATCAGCGATGCGATCCTTAATAAGGATCTTACCTTCGGGAACCGCACCGTTGTAGCGTTCCCAAACTTCATCTTCACTAATCGTAGCGTCGCCGAATTCCGTCGCGGCAAGCTCGTACCCCCACTCACGGAAAGCGCCTTCCGTGTACTTCATAATGTTGCCTTTGTGTACCAAGGTGACACTGTCACGTCCCTCGTCGATGGCGTATTTTATTGCCTTACGGACTAGATTATGGGTTCCCGTGATCGAGATCGGCTTGATACCAATACCAGAATCGGGCCGTATCTTGGCTCCCATCTCACTTGTAAGAAAATCGATGACCTTCATTGCGTCAGGAGTGCCTTCGGCCCACTCGATGCCAGCATAGACGTCTTCGGTATTTTCCCGAAAGATCACGATGTCTAGTTTTTCGGGTTCCTTCACTGGCGACGGAGTGCCCTCGTAGTACTTCACCGGCCGGACGCAAGCGTATAAATCAAGAAGCTGACGCATGGATACATTCAACGAACGGATACCACCCCCAACCGGCGTCGTTAATGGACCCTTGATGGAAACCTTGTACTCCTCAATCGCATCGAGCGATACCTGCGGCAGGTACTCCCCGAATTGATTGTTGGCCTTCTCTCCCACAGGGATCTCCATCCACGCGATTTCTCGCGCACCACCATAGGAATGCTTAACAGCGCCATTAAATACTGTATGAGCGGCAACCCACAGATCAGCACCGATGCCATCGCCCTCGATGTAGGGGATGATGGGGTTGTCGGGAACGTGCAGTTTGCTGTTCTCAAATGTGATTTTTGAGCCCTCGGCGGGCGAGTTGATAGTCGCTGACATTTGTCAATCCAATGTGTACGGGCGCGCCGTGAGCGTGCCGGGTCGCAGATCAGCGCGAAGTTCGCGACTTCAAAAACCCGCGGTCTTCGGACGCATTTTCAGATACTCGGAAGCAGGCAAATCGAAGCTGGCACGCGACGCTCGAGAGGGCGTAAAAGCAGGTTGCCAGACTGGGATAATTTTTACACGAGACCCCTGGCAGGGCAAGAAAAACGGCGGGGGCCACCTAACTCTGCTCTTCCGGTGACAGTGCCTGGACATTGATTGCGTGGTGAATGGTGCCTTCGCATAAAAAGTCTGCTACTTGTTGGGCAATTCCTTCGCCAATCTTCTCCTGCGCCTCTAATGTTGCCCCGCCAAGATGTGGCGTGCCTATGAAGTGCGAATGGGCAAGCAAGTCTAGATTTACTTCCGGTTCTTGCTCGAATACGTCAAACGCTGCGCCTCCTGTATGGCCGGATTCAAGACTCGACAATAAGGCCTTCTCATCCACAAGGCCTCCGCGGGCACAATTGATTACCCTCGCACCGGGCTTCATCGCTGCCAACGCATCGGCATCGATTAGGTGGTGTGTTTCCCTGTTAAGCGGAACATGGACAGTGAGTACATCGACTCGTGAGAGCAGTTCAGCCAGCGACACAATCTCGATTCCCACATCTGCTGCAACACGCTCAGAAACATAAGGGTCGGAGGCAATGACTTGCATTTCGAACACATGTGCCCTCCGAACAACTTCGCGACCGATACGCCCCAAGCCAATAACGCCAAGAATCTTTCCTGAAAGCTCAACACCGAGGTACGGCTTTCGGTCCCAGGTACCTGCACGCAATGCGGCTGAAGCTTGCGGTATGTTACGGGCTAAGGCGAGCATAAGAGCGACCGTATGCTCCGCAGCGGTAATGGTGTTGCCCCACGGCAGATTCATAACCAGAACCCCAGCCTCGGTCGCTGCCTGAACATCAATGTTGTCGACCCCTGCGCCAGCCCTTCCGACAACCCGCAGAGCAGAACCAGCGTTGATCGTGGCAGCATCGACGAAGTGGTGGGAGTGCACAATGACGCCGACGAAAGGCTCGATAACGTCAGCAAGGGAACCGGGTTTATGTTCGGGCTGATGATCCACATCGCAGCCAGCCATTTCCAGGATTTCGATGCCACGGCCTTTTAACGTACCGCACACAAGAATCCTGGGGTCCCGCAATTTCATCGCGTGGACCCTTCATGGCCCTGCCCCAATGCCAAACTGGCAACTGCGGCAGCCATTCCGGCACCCAAGGAAACATCGTGTCCTCGGTCGGCAAGCACCCCCTCAAGCGCAGCAAGGACCGCAAGAAGATCTAGGTCATCGACATAACCAATGTGACCGATACGGAAGATGTGGTCCTTCAGTTCGCCCTGGCCCCCCGAAAGCTGTGCACCATAATGGTCACGCATCGCGGCGACTATATCCGGGCCGGTCCCGGGTACTGGCGCCTTGATCGCCGTGACTGCTGGACTAGGCGCTGAAGAGAGCAGCTGGAGATCGAGCGCGACCATGGCCGCCCGGCAAGCTGTCGCCAGTCGATCCGCATTCCTTTCAAGTGCCTGGATACCTCCAACTTCGTCAATTGCCTTGAGGGAAGCCTCTAGCGCCAACAACAAACCAATTCCCGGGGTGAAAGGTGTCTGCGATTTCTCCGCTGACGCAGCATATTTCGCCAAATCAAGGTAATAGCGGGGACTTGCAGATCTATTGCCGATCAATTCCCAGCCACGCGGTGAACAAGCGACAAACGCCAGCCCCGGTGGAATCATGAAGGCCTTCTGCGCCCCACCAACGACCGCTTCAAGGCCCCACTCATCAGTAGCAATCGGCAACGCCCCGACCGACGTAATTGCATCGACAACGGTTATAACTTCTGGCTCGACATCTCGAACGGCATCGACGATTGCTCGAACGTCACAGATAGTTCCTGTGGATGTCTCGCTGGCGGTCAGGAACAAGCCCCGCACCGGCGCAGAATGTTCCACCATCACTGCTACGTCCGCAGGTGCAACCAACTGCCCCGGGGAGACAGTCAGCTCAATGACTTCTAGCCCATAGGCAACAGCGATCTCTACCCAGCGCGCACCAAACTTGCCACCGGCTACGACAACAACCCGATCACCGGCGGAGAACAAACTAGCAAGTGCCGCCTCCATGGCACCAGTTCCCGAACTTGTAAGGACAGCGACTGGGCCTTGCGTTCGGAACGCGTCCCTCAGCCCAAATTGAATGCGATCAAAACACGCGGCAAACTCAGGTGTGCGGTGATAAGGTACCGGCCCTGCCGCGGCTCGAATCGCTTCTGGATGCAACGGCGTGGGACCAGCCGTAAACAAGCGGGGCTTCTTGAGCATGAGCGTATTGTTGCAGAGGACTCATCTACGTGCTATTCGCAACGTGTGAGTATTGAATTCTTTTGCGAATATTGTGGCAAATCGACTCCGGCCCTCAAACCGAGCAGCTGGAGATGCACTTGTGGAGGCCCCTGGTCTCTACCGCCCGGACCACCTTTTGACCCCAACGCAATCACCAGCGCTGCTAGTGGCGTCTGGCGATTCCAGCATCAGATTCGTCTCCCCGCTGGTCATTATCCAACCCTAGGGGAAGGTTGTGGCCGCTGGATCCGTGCTAATAACGAGCCATCGATTGCCCTAGCCCACCTGGAGCCAACACTCTCTTTCAAGGACCGAGGGGTCACTACGCTTCTGGCGTGGGCCAGCCTCGCCGCGCAACCCCCACTCATCGAAGATTCATCGGGAAATGCTGGTGGATCTTTCGCCGCTTACGCGGCCGCTGCCGGTCTTCCCTGTCGTATCTACGTTCCAGCTTCGGCTCCCCCTGGAAAGATAGTGGCACTGCACGCGTTTGGCGCCGAAGTCGTTAAGATCGATGGGCCGCGAGTTAACACCACCGAAGCTGCCATCGCCGACAATGACGGAACCTACTGTAGCCACGCCTGGAACCCAATGTTTTTGGAAGGAACTAAGACGATGGCCTTCCAATGGTGGCAGGAGCACAAAGGCCAATTCCCGAAACGAATCTACGTCCCCGCGGGCCAGGGATCGATCGTCCTCGGCCTGTTCTACGGTTTCCGGGAAATCAATGCTGCTATACCCGGTTTTACTGTTCCGGCGATCATGCCCGTTCAACACCGCACCGCCTCCCCGCTCTGGGAGTCAATCAATATAAATGACCCTGCGATAGAACCCAGACCCGATGATGTCCCATCGATCGCTGACGGGATCGCCATCGATCAGCCGGTTCGTAAAGAGGCGCTCATCACAGCAGTGACACAGACAGGTGGACGAGTAATCGTCGTCGGTAACGAAGAGATTCGAAATGCTCAGCAAAAATTAACAACTATGGGAGTCTGGGCGGAGCCGACCGGCGCTGTAGCAATGGCTGGACACATGCAGGTAGGTGACGACGACGATGCGCTCGTCGTCGTCAGTGGCCATGGCCTAAAGACGGGCAAGGTGTGAGACTTCCCAAAGCAATAGGAGCGATGCTCGTCGGCGGGTTTAGCACGCGAATGGGTCGTCCCAAAGCAAACGTTCAACTAGGCCAGCTGTCCCTTGCAGCCCGCGCCAGCGATACCCTCTCGGTGTTGTCCACCGAGGTCATTCTCGTTGGTGGCGAGCCAATCGCTGATCTACAACACCCGCATCTTCCCGACGCCCGAAAGGATGCGGGGCCAGCGGCGGGGATTGAAACCGCCCTGAGCAATGCGGACATTAACGTAGTAGCACTCGCCCTTGACCTGCCGTTCGTTCCGCCAGAGCTTCTACTAGCAACGCTCGCAGTAGTCGACCACGGCGCCATTATCTGCGCCCCACGTTGGGAAGGACGTTGGCACCCATTGTGTGCGACATACTCACAGGCGGCGTTAGGTCCACTCCGGCAACGTTTAGACTGTGGAGTGTTGATAATTGGGATACATTTAATGTGTTTGCGACAGTAACAGGTTTTTTGAGATTTAATGTCCCTTCAACAACAGTGTTTCCAGAAGAATCAATAGTGAATTTATTTGTGGCAACATTGAATGC
>CAYVUW010000001.1:79651-108682 GCA_964455175.1 uncultured Acidobacteriota bacterium
CCTCTCGAAACTAATGCACTTCGGGAAGTTGGGGAGCCAACAGAAATCCTACTAAACATCAATACACCGGAGGACCTCGAGGTTGCCGAGAAACTGCTATCTGCCAAGAGCCAAGAAAGCTGACCGGGCAGAAGAGTCAACCAGCAAGTCCAGCCTAGTACCTGTTAAAAACCTCCAGGGAGGGTGTCAACACCTTGCAGCGTGTTAGGCCCCGTATTTCGCCAGCCTTCCCGCATGCGCCAGCACCAAGGGCAACACATCCATGCTGCGCAATGGGCCCAAGGCCCCAGTGATGCAAGAAGTCTCGCCGAACCCGTCTTGCCTGGCGTTTGCCCGGCAGTGCGGTCCGTGAATCAGCACCGGTATCGGGTGCCAGGAGTGGGCCCTATAGGTTGCAGGGGTTGAATGATCCCCCGTCACCATCACGACATCAAAGTTGAGTTCAAGCAACTCGGCCAAGGTCTGGTCGGCAAGTTCAATCTGCTCGGCCTTCCCATCGAAGTCCCCATCCTCCCCTCGGCTATCAGTGGACTTGAAATGAACGAAGATAAAATCATGACCTTCCATAGCGGTTCGGGTCAGACCAACGCAACTTTCGATTGTGTCCTCGGATGCAAACACGGTCATCCCGACGGCACGCGCAACACCACGGTACATCGGATAGGCAGCAACAGCGGCGGGCTTAACACCGTACAGCTCGGCGAACGAAGGCAATGGAACGTACTTATCAAAACCCCGCAAGAGAATACCGTTCGCGACCTCCTCGTCTGAGAGCAATTCCCCTGCTTTGAGGACGAACTCACTTGCCAAAGCAGCAGTTGCGTCAGCAACTGCGTCTAGCGCCTTCGGCGCCAGCGGCTCGACGCCAGTGTCTTGCGGGTCCGTGTCGGTAACGTTCCCCTCAAGGCCCTCGCCGCGGAACACAACGCAGGCGCGATATTCTTTTACGTGGCGCACGATGCAATCGATCCCAAAACCGAGGTCGATGCCGTCGAGACGTTCTGAAAGTAATGCTCCGAGTTCGGACCCAATCCGGCCGGCGCGGCGATCAGTAACCTTGCCGTCATTGTCAAGAGTGCAGAAATTAATCCGAGCTGCGATATCACCTGGCTTCAGGTCAAAGTCAACGCCCAAGGCCGCGAGCACTCCTCTACCGACCCTTGTTTGGAGCGGGTCAAAACCGAAAAGTGCAAGATGTGCAGGCCCTGAACCTGGGGCAATACCAGGGGCCACGGGTGTCACTAGACCAGTCGAGCCTTCGTTCGCTAAACGATCGAACGTCGGAGTTGTGGCCATCTCTAGCTCAGTCTTGCCATCCGGGCCGCGTGGGAGGCCACCAATGCCATCAGCAATAAAGTACAGGACACGGGTATCGGCCGGCCGCGCCAGGCTACGATACAGGCTCAATCGATCCATTTTCTCTTCGGCGCTCCTGCTGCTTAGGGAAAACCTTTAACACAATAATTGTCCAAATAATCAGCACTCCTGCCAACACCGTGGCTCTGACGCTACCGCTTATTTTGGACCGGCCTATCCGGCGACGATACCGAACCGGAACCTCGGCAACCTTAAGTCCCCGTTGCACCGCCTTGACCTGCATCTCGGCGTTCCAGCCGTAGGTAGGATCGCACATTTCGAGCTGCCTGAGTGCCTCCCATCGAATGGCCCGAAATGGTCCCATGTCGGTATAGGCAAAGCCATGTAATACGCGAATCAGAAAAACCGCCAGAGCGTTGCCATAGCGTACCTGTGGTGCGAGCGCCCCAACTTCAGCAAGCTCAACTCGGCTGCCACAAACCATGTCAATGTCACCAGTCAGGATAGGCTGCAAAAGCGCGGCACAATCTTCGGGGTAATCGCTATAATCTGCGTCCAGAAAACCACAATATCGGGGGTGCTCGATTTCAAGTGGGCTATACCTGCTAGACAAGCCCGCCCGTAGCCATGCCGAGACTGCGAGACGACTTCGGCGCCAGCCTGACGCGCCACGTTGCCAGTATCATCGTTGCTACCGTTGTCAACAACAACAAGCCGCTGACAAACTCCATCAGGAATTGCCGAGAGGACGTTGGGTAGCGCCTCTTCCTCATTCAAGGCGGGAAGGACAATGGAAACAGAAAGACTCACGTCCGAAGTTTACCCCCTCTGACTTTCGCTGCTACCGAACAATAGTCAAACCCTGACAAGTCTGGCTCGCGGGTTTTACTGTCGGCGTCTAAAATCCCCGAATGCTCCCCGCTCTGGCCATCCTTTTAGTCCACGCCGCCATCGGCATGCTGGTATGCGCTGCCATTGCCCGCTCACCGGCGGGGCCGGGATTTTATCGGATGATTTTGCTCATCGTTCTCGCCTGCCTAATACTAGGGTTCGGCCTACGGTTGGGCCCCGCCTCTGAAACGTTGCCAATACCGACGAATCTTTCAGGGGTAAGTTACTTGGGCGCAGTGGTGGCAACGATCGTCTTCGGCATCAGTTTACAGCCTGGCACCACGCAGTCATTCATAAAACTAACGGCGGCAGCCATTTTCGGCACGCTTGCTATACTGACCGATACTGCCATTATTCAGGGTGCCACATCGGCCACCTGGACCGGCCGAGCCCTCTACCACGCTGGGATCATTGGCGTTTTACCCGCAGTGGGTTCAGTCTTGTTCGCAATGCTGTTGGCACACTGGTATCTGGTTGAGCCGCGTATGTCGCTTAAACCACTGCGGCGCGTACTGATCGTGTTTGTTGCTACCCAGTTTTTCCTTCTCCTCTCAGTCGCTGGGGTGATTGCTTACCACTGGCCTGAATGGACGGAAATGGATGGTGGGCTGGTACGCGCCTTTACACTTGGTAATGCATTGTTCGTCTTTATGCGTACCTTCCTGGGTGTCCTTGCCCCCATCGGCCTTGCTTGGATGACCTGGAAGACTGTAGAACTGCGCTCGATTCAGTCGGCCACAGGTATTCTGTATGCTGCCGTCGTTTTCGTGCTCTTTGGCGAAACCATTTCCATTTACCTGTCGCTCGCGACCGGCCAACCTTACTGAAACAAACGCATGAGCTATAGCTTTGATTGGCGGTGCAACGCTTGCGAGAAACCCAACCAGCACGACTTCCCTGTGAAGCCCTTCAAAAAAACGGTTGGGTCCGAAACGATGGGCACCGATGGTAAGGCGGGACGCATTATGGACAGAACCCTCGAGTGCACAAGCTGTAGTTACCAACAACCTATGGCAACAGGTGCATTCGACGTTGCTAACAATCTGCTCGACCCGATCTCTGTGTGCTTGGCTTGTGGTAGCAATCGCTTGTACACCCAGAAGGACTTCAACCGCAAACTCGGGGTGGCTATCGTAATTGTTGGCGCCGCCCTTTCGCCATGGACCTATGGGCTCAGCCTGGTCGTTTGCATGGGTTTGGACTACGGACTGTACTCCTTTGTCCCCGAGATAGTCGTTTGCTATGCCTGTGATGCAATCCATCGGCGCTTTGAACACAATCCGGCGCACCGCGCCCACGATCCACTTTTGGCCGAACGATTCGGCCGTGAGGCGCGCCAGGAACTGAAACTTGAGTTGCCAGAGGCGGAGGACGATACCAATAAGAATTAAAGTCCAGAAAGTGCTTCAAAACGCCAGTTTCGGGTGTTAGAAGCAGGTTTGACAGCGGGCAGGGTGTCCAGTAGTTTTCCTTTTTAGGTGGGGATTTTCAGGAGACAATGAACGAGACAAGTGCGCTGGATGACATCGAGCGTCAAGAAGATTCTGGAGAATCAAGTCCGCTGCGAGTCGCGCTTGGTTTCTTCATTCTCCCAATGTTGTTGGTTTTCGGTGCGATCGGTGTTTTCCTTCTTTTCGGCCTCATCGCCCATGAGGACAAATCTGTTGATGAGTACCTTGCAGAAGTTACGGGTGGGGGCATCAACGAACCCTGGCAGGGGGCCTTTGGCCTTGCTAACAAGCTGGCACAGGATGAGAGCCTTTATAGGGATCCAGGAATCGCGCGCCGCATCGCGGCTGCCCTTGGCCATCCCTCTGCTCAAGCTCCCAGGGTACGTACTTTTTTGCTCTTGGCACTCGGCAGCGTGGGACATGAATCTTCGATCCCTGTCGTTGTTGAATACCTGGACGACCCTAATGCCGACGTACGACTCAATGCCATCGTGGCGATCAGCAACATCGGGGTTCCCGCAGCCATTGCTACTGCGCCGCACGTTGCTGAACGCCTCAAAGACGATGACGAAACGGTTCGGGGTTACTCAGCGTATGTGCTCGGAACCTTGGAAAACGGGCAAGTCATTAAACCTCTGGAAGTGGCGCTCAATGACCCTGTGGGCCAGGTACGCTGGAACGCCGCTGTTGCCCTGGCACGTCTCGGAACCGATACCGGCCGTGCAGAGCTGCATCGCATGATCGACCGAGATTATTTGATGGCAATCGACGAACTGAATCTACAGCAGCAACAAGACGCGATGATTGCAGCAATCCAGGCATTCTCGATGATTGGCATCGATAGTGCTTTGGGGGAACTCACTGATGTTCGCGACAACGACCCTGACCTGCGGGTGCGCGAAGCCGCACGAGCAGCATTAAATTCCATGCACCGACCGTCTCTACCATGACGGCCCGGCCGCGTTAACCAGACCGAGACGAGAAAATGGCCGACAACATAGGCGAAGCCACCGTCGACAAAACTATCGCCCCGGAAAAGCCGGAACGCAGGGAGTTTCTCAAGAATCTCCCTGTGCTCGGAATAGCATGGGGTGCTTTCGCGGCCGCGATCGGTGGCATTCTGGCTGGCACGTTGCGATTCCTTTATCCCAATGTCCTGTTCGAACCACCACAGCAGTTCAAGATCGGCTTTCCAGATGATTTTCAATCTGGTGCAGTTTCGACACAATTCAAAGACAAGTTCGGCGTTTGGGTGGTTAGAAACGATCAGGGGTTTTATGCCCTCATCTCTGTTTGTACGCATCTGGGCTGCACTCCCAACTGGCTGTCAAACGAAAGCAAGTTCAAGTGCCCTTGCCATGGCTGTGGTTTCTATATGACCGGTATCAACTTCGAGGGTCCTGGTCCCCGGCCACTGGAAAGAGCTGCGATTTCGCTCGCCGATGACGGCCAGATCCTCGTCGACAAGTCCCAGAAGTTTCTCTATGAAAAGGGCGGCTGGGACGATCCCAATTCATTTCTCTTTTTCGCGTGAGACACCGACGGAGTAGTCACAAATGATCAAGCGCCTGAAGCGCGGGTTCGCCGATTTCACCCGCACGCCAGTGTGGAAGTCGGTGTTCCGCCACAAGATGCCCAAGGATCCGAAGAACAGGGCCCTTGCCGTCCTGACAAACGTCTTCTTGCACCTGCACCCGGTTCGCATGCGCAAACAAGGGCTAAGGATCTCCTATACCTGGTGCATGGGAGGCGTGTCCTTCTTTCTGTTTCTGTCATTGACCGTCACCGGCATCTTGCTGATGTTCTACTACCGTCCCACGGCACAACATGCGTACCCAGACATGGTTGACTTGACGGAGTCGGCAACGCTCGGGTTGATGCGAGAGATGCACCGCTGGGCAGCTCACCTGATGGTTATCACCGTCTGGCTGCACATGCTGCGAGTCTTTCTGACCGGCTCTTACAAACCGCCACGCGAGTTCAACTGGATAATTGGTGTGGTGCTGCTCGTGCTCACATTGTTGTTTTCGTTCACCGGCTATTTGTTGCCCTGGGACCAGCTGGCTATGTGGGCAGTTACCGTAGGAAGCAACATGGCCCGAGCCTCACCGGGCTTGGGTGTTGAGGGGCCGGGTTCGCAGCTGATGGCCATTGGCGATATCCCGCTGATAACGGCCGGGTCTGACGTTCGGTTCGTTCTGCTCGCTGGGCGCTTCGTCGGCGAGGGGGCGCTGCTCCGCTTTTACGTCCTTCACTGCATCGGTATTCCATTCATCTTCGTCATGCTTCTCGCCGCCCATTTCTGGCGAATAAGGCGTGATGGAGGCATCTCCGGGCCCGGCAAGGGCGGCCCGTTGGCGATGTAAGGGGGACACATTGGATACTATCCAAAGCTGGATTGACGTCCTCTTTCGACCCGAGATAATGACGGGGATATCGATTCTCGCGCTATTGGCGTTCTGTAAATACCGTAAGTTTTGCACCCAAAACAAGATTATGTCGGGTGCCATCCTCGGTTTTCCGATCGTCTTCTTTGCAATATCGGCTATGGAGGAGAACTTTTGGATCCAGTTCCGGCGCCCAGACAACGTGCCAATTTCATTCATGCTTTGGTTCGTCGTCTTCTTCATCTGGCTTGCAATGAAGAAAGGGGTCGAAAACGATGACCGAATAGCCAACGGGCAAGTCGTTTACGAGGCCGAACCCGAAGAGGAAGAGAAGGTCTTCGTCTGGCCTGATTTGGTTTACACGGAAATGATCTGCGTGCTCCTGGTCAGTATCTTGCTGGTAGCTTGGTCGATCTTGATTCCAGCGCCGCTTGAAGAACCAGCTAACCCACAGCTAACGCCAAACCCATCGAAGGCACCCTGGTACTTCCTTGGCCTGCAGGAAATCCTCGTCTACTTCGATCCGTGGCTGGCAGGGGTGTTGATTCCGACCTTCATCATCATCGGACTGGTGGCGATTCCCTACATCGACCCCAACCCAAGAGGGAACGGCTATTACACGTTCTCGGAACGCCGCAATGAGATTTTTATCTTCCTATTTGGTTTTGTAATTCTGTGGGTGCTGCTGGTCTTTCAGGGAACATTCCTAAGAGGCCCGAACTGGAACTTTTACGGCCCTTACGAATACTGGGACGTTCACAAGATTGTACCGCTAACCAATGTGAACCTTTCCGAGTTCATCTGGGCACGGTGGTTAGGAGTGGGCATGCCGGGCTTCTGGCTAGTACGGGAGATCTTCGGTCTGCTGCTGATCGGCCTGTACTTTGTCGTCCTGCCGGTTTTACTGGCAAAAACTATCTGGAAAAAGTTTTACGTCGATATGGGCATGCTCCCTTATGTGATTGGCTCGCATCTGATGCTTTGGATGCTGTTAATACCAATCAAGATGTACCTGCGCTGGACAGTGAACTTAAAGTATTTCGTCGCCCTTCCTGAATTCTTTCTCAACATCTGACACTCAACATCTAATATGAATCCAGATTTTAAAGTACGTAACGAGGCTACCGATGGCTAAACGCAAGGGAGTCTACGCGCGTGATATCGACAAGCTCAACATCATCTTTGCCGTCGTGGCAATCGCCTCTTTTCTGAGTGTCGTCTGGATGATTTGGGACGACTATTCGCGAGAATGGAAGCGCTATCAGCGCCAGTTTCAAGTCGTCGAACAAGAGGTGACGCAACAACAACTTGCCGACGAGCAGGCCAGCATCGATCAAGCCGAGCTGGCTCAGTTGACACAGCAACGTGATACCGCCGAGCAGACTTTGGCTGGCCAAGAAGAACAGATCGGAGCCCTCGAGACAGAGCTGGGGGGCATACAAACAAACCTGGAGTTAGCCAACCAAGAGTTTCGTTTCGCGCGCTCAGTCTTCGACACCCAGCGCTGGAACTACGAGGAAGCAGTCCAGAAGAACAGCGGCTTGAGTGGGGCAGAGGCTAACTATAAGGAAGCGGAAGTGCGTTTGGCCGAAACGCAAGCGGAAGAAGAACGCCTGCAGATCCAAGCGGACCGCATTCAAGGTGAACTCGGTACCCTGAGACAGTCATTAATCGAAGCCGAGGTTGGGATTGGCAGCACGACTCGCGAGATCAATCGCCTTGAAGCGCGCCTGGACTCGCTGCGCTTCGGATTAGCCTACTCCATACGCAATGCTCCAATGCTCGACGCCTTAAATCCCTCGCAAAGGATCCGGCAGGCAGTAATCAATGACTTGCGATTGGATCTTAATTTCGCCGACGCACCTCGTGTCGACCGTTGCCAAAGCTGTCATCTGGGTGCTGACAACGAAGCCTACGTCAACTCCTCGCAGCCGTTCACCAGCCACCCAAATCTTGACCTCTACGTCGCCGACACGGCGGTCCACCCAGCCGGTGAATTCGGCTGCGCCGTCTGCCATCAGGGCAAGGGCCTTGCAACTTCCTTTTACTCTGCCGTGCACACGCCCTCCAATGAGAGCGAAGAGCACCGCTGGGAGGAAGAACACGGCTGGGCTCACATTGAGCTGTGGGAGTGGCCGATGCGGACCGTTGCCGAGACCGAAGCCTCTTGTCTCAAGTGCCACATCGGTGACACCTGGATGCCTGACGCTCCGACGTTGGAGTACGGGTTGAGCATCATTGAAAATGTTGGCTGCTACGCATGCCACCAAGTTGATCGTTTCGACGACGCTCGCAACGTGGGACCAAGCCTCGAACACCTCGGAGTAAAAACGAACTCCGAGTGGGCTTACAACTGGGTAATGGACCCGAAGTCTTTCCGTCCCAACACACCGATGCCGAAGTTCTTCAACCTGGCTAACACGTCAGACGATAACTGGTTGGGACGCAACCAGGTCGAAGCGGATGCCATCGTCGCCTACATCTTCGATGCCTCGACAGACGTCGATCTCGACGAGGCGCCGAACGGCAACTCGGCAAATGGTGCTGACATCATCAACTCGGTAGGTTGCCTCGGTTGCCACATCGTGGAGGAACCAGGGACGCCAAACTATCCGGATGACCAGCCTCGGTTTACCGGCTATCGGCAGCAAGGTCCCAACTTGTGGGGCGTCGGAAGCAAAGTCAATGCCGACTGGCTGTACACCTGGGTCAAGAATCCCAAGCATTACTGGGCAGCCACCAAAATGCCGAACCTGCGTCTGTCCGACCGCGAAGCCGCCGACGTCACAGCTTTCTTGATGGGTCTCACCAATCCCAACTGGGACAACCCAACTACCCCGTCGGTCGACACAGCGTTACGCAACGAGGTCGTGCTTGAATATCTCAAGAACACGCTTACGACTCCCGATGCAGAAGCAATGCTTGCTTCTATGGGGGATGAGGAGAAAAGGCTCTACCTTGGCAACCAGCTCATCGGTCGCTACGGCTGCTATGGCTGCCACTTGATCGAAGGTTTTCAGGAACGTGGCCGCATTGGCACTTCGCTTTCGGCCTGGGGAAGTAAATCAACATCCCAAATCGACTTTGGCTACCTCGACATTCCCCACGAACGCGGTGCGTTCCTGCGCGCCAAACTGACGTCGCCACGTAGTGTTGACGATGGCAAGATCAAGCTACCGCAGGAAAAAGCACGCATGCCCAATTTCGGCCTCACCCCAGCCGAAATCGAGGCCGTGGCGACGGCTACTCTCGGCTACACCGACGAGGTCATCCTTGACATCAAGAAACCTGCACAGACACCACGTAAGGTCGCGATGGAGGCGGGACGGCAGATCGTAAACGACTATAATTGCCGTGCCTGCCACATCATTGAGGATCAAGGCGGGGCAATTCGGGCACCTATCGAGGCACTTGGTATTGCTGGCGGGCAAGACCGGGCGGTAGCGGCTGCCTATGCACCGCCAAACCTCAATACTGAGGGTGCAAAGACACAACCCCAATGGCTCTACCAATTCCTCAATGAACCCACTGAGATTCGTCCGTGGCTCAATGTTCGCATGCCAACATTTGAGTTCAATGATGAGCAACTTAACTCGCTAACGGCTTATTTCTCGGCCCTCGATGACGCTGCATATCCGTTCGATGACAAGTTCACTGTGGCGCATGAGTATCCGCGTACGCTAGTTACGGCCGGGCGCACTCTGGCACAAGGGCAGTTGCAGTGTTTTCGTTGCCACGTGCAGGATGGGGTCCCACCGGCTGGACAGGCCCCTGACCAGTGGGCGCCAGACTTGGCGATGGCGGCTCAACGCTTGCGTTACGAATGGATCCAAGACTGGATCGCTGACCCGCAGAGTATTTTTCCAGGAACAAAAATGCCGCAATATTGGCAGGAATTCGACACTCCCAGCTTTTTCACAGCACCGAACGGAGCACCCGTCCTTGACGGCAATACACGCCAGCAGATCGAGGCACTTGCCGCATATATCATGTCCATCGGACAATAGGATTCGCGCGAAACATAAACCAACCCACCCTATCTAAACGGTTTGCCCTCACGACTGAATACGCGAGCGTTCCCGGCGGCATCAGTCCGTACACCTCGACCGGTAGAGGCATTACTTGCCAATCCGGTGCATGGAGAAAGTTAAATGGACAATAAAGCAATCACTGTCTCTCTAGCCGTTCTCGCCGTGGTCACTGTCGCTGCTTGCGGCGGGGGCGACGCGCCGACAGCAGGTAGTAGCACGCAAACAGCTGCGCCGGCTGGTGCCATCGATCCAGCATCTGTCACCGATCCTGGGACGATC
The DNA here is from genome assembly GCA_964455175.1 of uncultured Acidobacteriota bacterium. Taxonomy (GTDB): domain Bacteria; phylum Acidobacteriota; class UBA890; order UBA890; family UBA890; genus UBA890. Next base: position 90,008 of record CAYVUW010000001.1, read on the forward strand.
AGCGGCATGGTTAACTTCGGTGGGACCGCGCCGGAAGGACAACCCGTGCAGATGGCTGCCGACCCTTACTGCATCACCTCACATGCCGGAACTGAGGTCATCGCGCAACGCGTCGTCGTCAACAACAATGGCACCCTGCGCGATGTGTTTGTTTATGTCAAAGCAGGCCTAGGAGACCAAACCTTCATTGCATCGGGAAGCTCAATTGAGCTGAGCCAAGAAGGGTGCATGTACATGCCCCACGTGCTTGGCGTACAGGCTAATCAAGCAATCACCATCATTAACAACGACGACACCCTACATAACATCAACGGGCAACCGAGCGGGGCTGGCAACAATCCGTTCAACTTTGCCCAGCCAATCAAGGGCATGTCGACAGAGGTCACATTTCCATCGGCCGAGTTTATTCCGATTAAGTGTGATGTTCATCCATGGATGCAAGCCTATATCGGGGTTACTAACCATCCGTACTTCGCTATCAGTAGCGAAGACGGGAGCTTCACAATCGATAACCTGCCCGCCGGTAACTACACCATCGCTGCCTGGCACGAGTCCTTGGGCGAGCAGACACAAGACGTCATGGTCGGCGCGAATGCTACCGCAGAGATTTCGTTCGACTTCGGCAACTAACAAGCGGCTGGTCTTGTTCACCCCGGGGCGTCTGATGGCCCCCGGGGTGAACCTTTTTCCACCCCATTAGGTAATTTGGGGCCGCCGGGGAGGAAACGACGATGGGCGAAATAGCCGCATACAACGCGTGGCTACATCGCTATGCGGTCCTGACGTCTTCCTGCACGTTCCTCTTAGTGATATCCGGCGGCCTCGTGACTAGCACGGGGTCTGGTCTTGCTGTCCCGGACTGGCCATTGTCGTACGGTATGTTTTTCCCGCCAATGGTCGGTGGCATTCTCTACGAACATGGCCACCGGATGATCGCTGGTACTGTCGGCATTATGACCATGCTTCTCTCGCTCTGGGTATGGCGCAGCGAACCGCGGCGGTGGGTGCGCCATCTTTCGGCAGTTGCTGTTCTTGCAGTCCTAATACAGGCGGGCCTTGGAGGCCTGACGGTTATTTTCCTGTTGCCCACAGCAGTTTCGGTGACTCACGCTGGGCTGGCAATGGGCTTCTTTTCGATTACTTGCGCCCTAGCGTTGGTAACTTCGCCCTCCTGGCTCGGCAATGTCGACCGCGAACATTCGGCAGTTTCCGCGGGGTCGGTCTCGTTACCGAGGCTGGCAACAACCGCAACCCTGGTGATTTATGCCCAAATTTTAATAGGTGCTATGGTGCGTCACACCGGCTCAGGTCTCGCCTGCCCCGATTTTCCACTCTGCAACGGGCAGGTCGTCCCCGCCATTGACTCAATCGGTATTGCCCTCCAACTGATGCACCGGCTCGGAGCAATCGGCGTCGCCGTTATGGTGATTTGGGTATACCGCCGGGTCTTGAAAAACTACGCAACAATACCCACACTCGTGGTTCCTGCCACCATCGCTCTAACTCTAGTCGCTATACAACTTCTACTCGGTGCACTCACCGTATGGAACGCTCTCGCGGTTGAACCAACAACTGCGCACGTGGGTGGTGGCGCTCTGTTACTGATTACCATGCTCACACTCACACTGCGTTCTTACCGACAGTATCCCTGCAATTCAGCCACTGGGGCAGGTACCAAACAAGAGGCGATGGCATGAACAAACCAACCGCCAAGAGCGTTTCGCTGTTCGCAGATTATCTGGAACTGACCAAACCACGCCTAACCTCCTTAGTTATTGCTACGGCAATGGTCGGCTTCTTGCTCGGATCACCAAGCGAAATCGATTGGGCCACCGGAGCATTCATGATCATCGGCATGATTGCAGTCGTGGGTGGCGGCAACGCACTAAACCAATACTGGGAACGCGACGTCGATGCTCTTATGCACCGTACCCGGAACCGGCCACTGCCGACCGGCCGGTTAACATCAACAGAGGCGATGATCTTCGGAATGGTTCTTTCGCTCGCGGGGCTAGCGCTTCTTGTATTTGCCGTGGCACCAATTGCCGCCGCTCTCGCGTTCGGGGGTTGGACGACTTATGTATTGGTGTATACACCGCTCAAACAACGAACGGCAGCCTCCACCCTGGTCGGAGCGGTGCCGGGAGCGGTACCTCCACTTGTGGGATGGGCAGCGGTCGACGGGACACTCGAGCCAGCTATATGGTCCCTTTTTGCCATCATTTTCGTTTGGCAAATTCCACATTTTTTCGCTATTTCCCGACACTACCGCGAGGATTACAAACGCGGCGGCTTTCCAATGCTTGGTGTGTACGATACGGACGGATCAGTCACCGGACTGCTAACCGTTGCCTACTCACTCTTGCTGGTTCCGCTCGCGGTACTACCGGAAATACTGGAGCTGGCCGGTGCTAATTACTTGTACGGCAGCCTAGCCTTAAGTACTGGATTTTTTGCGGTCACCGTCTGGTCCCTGCGAACTCTTGGTGCTGGCCACGAGCGCTGGGTGTTCCTCGGCTCCCTAATTTACCTCACCGTGCTGATGGCCATGCTGGTCATCGACCGATTGCCCAGAGTTTAACGATGTTCGATGGAGTTCACTCACTACCAGCTGTTAACGCCACTCTCAACGCGATCAGCACTATCTTCTTAGTAGCCGGCTATATCATGATTCGGCAAAGGCGACCTGGCGTGCATAAGGTCTGCATGTTGGGCGCATTCGGCTGTTCAATGCTGTTCCTAACTTCATACCTGATCTACCACTACTACGTTGGGTCTGTGTCATTTACCGGCAGTGGTCTGATACGACCACTGTACTTCTCCATCCTGATATCCCACGTTACGCTGGCAGTCTTGGTGCCACCGCTAGCGATCATGACTCTATGGCGTGCGTGGAAAGAACGATTCCAGGCTCATGCCCGCCTAGCGAGGTGGACCCTCCCTATCTGGCTATATGTATCGGTAACCGGCGTGCTCGTCTACCTCATGCTCTACCAGCTGTATTGAGCATTGAGAGCATTGAAAACACTCACCCAACAACAGTTCCGTCTTCAACGACAACCCTCCCAGCCTTAATCACCACAGCAGGCTGCTGCATGCCAAACTTGTACGGTAGTTCCGCATAATCATCGACAGCATAGATTTGCAGGTCCGCCTGCTTGCCAACTTCAAGCGTTCCGATTCGACTCCCACGGCCAACAGCGTAGGCTGCATTACGTGTTGCGGCCACCAATGCTGCAGCCGGGCTCATGCGCATCTGCAGGCAAGCGAGAGCCACAACGATACCCATCGAATCGACCGGCGAGGTGCCAGGGTTGAAGTCAGTCGCCAACGCAAGTGGAACACCGGCCGACTGCAGTCTTGCCGCTGGCGCCTGGCGACGCGAGCCGACATAAAGCGGCACAGTAGGAAGCATGACACCAATAACACCAGCTTCAGCCATCGCCACCATCCCATCGACTGATACGAAGTCCAAGTGGTCGGCCGAGTTGGCTCCAAGTTCTGCCGCAAGCGCTGCCCCCCCACTGTCGGAAAGCTGATCAGCATGAAGTTTTATGCCCAGCCCTGCCGCACAACCCTTCTCGAATAACCGGCGACATTCCCGCGAAGTAAAAGCACCAATCTCACAGAAAGCGTCGACGAAGACAGCGCGGTCGGCCAACGTTTCGATCATCTCTTCGACCAACTCCACGTAACCGTCTCGATCCCCACTGTATTCCTCCGGGAGAGCGTGGGCCCCTAGAAGCGTCGGAATGACGTCCCAAGGACCGATGCCATCGAGCCGCCCAACGACACGCAGGATCTTGGCCTCGTCAGCTAAACTCAAGCCGTAACCACTCTTAGCCTCCACGGTTGTTGTACCCGCACAAAGCATCCGGGTTAAACGACCCTGGCAATCCTTTGTGAGCTCTTCTTCTGATACCGCTCGGGTCCTCGCTACGGTGTTATGAATGCCGCCACCAGAAGCTAGGATCTGTTGATAGCTGGCACCAGCGATGCGTTGGACGAACTCCGTTGTTCGCCAACCAGCGAATACCAGATGGGTATGGCAATCAATGAAACCTGGCAGGACAACACCACCACCTGCATCAACACGCACTGCGTCAGAAGCAACTCGAATCGTCGCGGGCAAACGGTTCGCTGGCCCGACATAGATCAAATTTTCCCCACGCGCCGCGATGGCAGCATCGGGAAGGTCACCGACTTGCTCCTGAACTTCCCCAATTGCCGGACCTTCTCCTCCGGCTGCCATCGTCAGGCAAGTACGTATTCCGGTCACGACGAGCGTCGCCTGCGGTTTCTCGCCCGAGGGGTATTCCAGGTGGTCTTCCATCAACAACTCCCTAGGTCTACAGACGGGAGCTTTACGCCGTGTTGCACTGCTGTATCAATCGCCTCAACGTAACCAGCATCGGCATGGCGTGCCACCCCCATGCCGGGGTCAACGGTGAGCACCCGGTCGAGTCTTTCAGCACGCGCATCAGTGCCATCAGCAACGATCACCATGCCAGCGTGCAGCGAGTAACCCATCCCGACACCACCACCATGATGAAAAGAAACCCAGGATGCTCCAGAAATTGCGTTCATCCCGAAGTTTAGCAATGGCCAGTCTGCAACCGCGTCGGACCCGTCCCGCATCGCCTCAGTCTCGCGATTCGGGGAAGCGACGGAGCCACAATCAAGATGATCACGCCCAATAGCGATGGGTGCGCTGAGCTTCCCTTCAGCGATAAGGCGATTCATGGCCGCACCGAAGATCGCTCGATCTCCGTAGCCGAGCCAGCAAATACGTGAAGGCAGGCCAAGTTGGGGTACACGCTCGCGCGCTATACGCACCCAACGTTGTAACACTGGGTCGTCAGGAAACACACGGAGAAGCTCGTCATCCAATACTTCCAAGTCCGCGGGGTTGCCCGACAAACAAGCCCAACGAAAGGGTCCCTTGCCGTCGCAAAATAGCGGCCGGATGTAGGCTGGAACGAATCCTGGGTAGAGAAAATGGCCATCGTCATCACGAACTGTCAGCCCACCAGCCTCAGCCTGGCCACGCAAATTATTACCGTAATCGAAGCAAATTGCCCCTTGGGCCTGCAAGTCGAGAATCGATTGAGTGTGACACATGATGGTCTCAATGCTACGCCGTTTGTACTCGTCTGGATTGTCGTTTCGAAGAGTATCGAGCTCATCAAGGTCACCTACCGGCACGTAGTCAAGCAGATCATGTGCAGAAGTCTGATCGGTCACCACATCGGGAACCACGCCCCTTTTTGCGAGCGCAGCGAATACTTCAGCGGCGTTGCCAACGAGACCAACCGATAGACCTCTACCAACACTTCGAGCCTTGTCGATCCACTTCAGCGCCTCATCGAGATTGGTACTCATCCGGTCGCAGTACCCTTCTTCGACCTTGCGAGCGATGCGGTCGGCACGGACCTCGACAACCAAGATCGCTGCATCGTTCATCGTCCCGGCAAGCGGCTGGGCCCCACTCATTCCACCCATCCCAGCAGTAAGGACAAAGCGGCCTGCGAGACTATCGGCATCGAATTCTTGCCGGGCCAACGAAGCCAACGTCTCATAGGTCCCCTGGAGAATTCCTTGTGTGCCAATGTAAATCCAAGAGCCGGCAGTCATCTGTCCGTACATCATCAAGCCCAGTGCGTCGAGGCGGTCGAATTCATCCTGCGTCGCCCACTGCGGCACCAGGTTGGAGTTGGCGATTATTACACGGGGTGCTTCAGGGAATGTCCGCGAGACATATACAGGTTTACCGGACTGCACACACAATGTCTCGTCAGGCCCAAGCGACTCAAGTGCTGTGACAAGCTGGCGATAACACCGCCAGTTCCGTGCCGCTCTGCCACTGCCGCCATAGACGACAAGATTCTTCCAGTCGAGTGCTACTGAGGGGTCGAGGTTATTCATCAGCATCCGCTTCGCCGCCTCGGCGTCCCAGGTAGAACAAACTCGATCGACGCCGCGCGGCGCCGAAATCGGCTGCTTTGGCCGTTCGTCCTCAAACATTGGCCGATTCGTTATATTCGTAGATTCTTCTACCATCAATCTCTTCTTCGCTTCCCTGTCAACATTGTTTACTTTAGCCTTTGATCACACCAACCGGCTTGAGCCGAAACACCTTGTTGGAAACCCCGGCACCCGCCATCACATCGACAACATCCGCAACGTTCTTGTATGCGTACGGCATCTCCTCCGCCACTGTACGCCGACCGGCGGCACGAACGGTGACGCCACGTTGCGCCATCTCACCGAAAAGATCACGTCCGCAGCTCTCGCGTTTTGCCTGCGCGCGGCTCATGACGCGGCCGGCACCATGACAGGTCGAACCGAAAGTGTGCTTCAAGGCGCCCGGTGCCCCTGTTAGAACGTATGAAAAACGACCCATGTCTCCCGGAACCAACACGGGTTGTCCGATTGCACGCAGATCCGTGGGAATCCTCAAATCTCCAGCCGGAAAGGCTCGGGTCGCCCCCTTGCGGTGAACACACAAGGTTCGCAGCTGACCGTCAACGGTATGCTCTTCAAATTTGGCAACGTTGTGACACACATCGTAGATCAACATCATCCCAAGATTTTTGGGGCCGATGCTAAAGGTCTCCATAAAGCACTCTCGGGCGAGGTGTGTTATCACCTGGCGATTAGCCCAAGCATAGTTCGCCGCACAAGCCATAGCTCTAAGATAGGCAGTTCCTTCATTAGACTCGATAGGGGCGCAGCATAACTGTCGGTCCGGAAGTTCGATACCGTACTTGATAACCGCGCGATTCATCACAGACAGGTAGTCATCGCAAACCTGGTAGCCGAGACCTCGCGAGCCACAGTGGATAAGAATGCACACCGTTCCTTTGTCGACGCCTAGCGTGGCAGCCGATCGGGAGTCGAAGATACGATCGGCAATACCGACTTCAAGAAAGTGGTTGCCGGAACCAAGTGTTCCGAGTTGACGGCGACCTCTCTCGACGGCGCGGTCTCACACATGGCTAGGGTCAGCAGCGCCCAAGCACCCGTACTCTTCGGTGTGCTTTAAGTCTGCCTCGCTACCCATCCCGCGGTCACGAACAACGTATTCAGCCCCTGCCGATAGCAACTTCTGCATCTCGGCAACTGATAACGGTTTAATCGCATTAGATGAACCAATACCAGCCGGCACAGCCTCAAACAAAGCATCCATAAGCCGTGGGACGTGTCCCTCGATGTCTTCTTTCCGTAATTCGGTGCGCAGAACACGAACCCCACAGTTGATGTCGTAACCAACACCGCCCGGGGATATGACGCCTCCCTTGGCTGGGTCGGTCGCAGCCACCCCGCCGATCGGAAACCCGTATCCCCAGTGGATGTCGGGCATGGCAAGAGATGCCCCAACGATTCCCGGTAAATAGGCAACGTTGGCAACCTGTTCAACACTTTTGTCGGTCTTGATGTCACGAATCAACCGCTCACTGGCAAAGATCCGGCCTGGAACCCGCATCCCCGAGGATGGGGGAATCTCCCAGCAGTACTCGTCAATCTGGTGTAACCGAATGGATTGCCGCTTAGACATCGACAACCACCGTAGTCCGCCACAAACCATGTTCGCGAACGATCTTCAGCCCATGATAGGTGATCGCCTTGACTTCGGAGTGAAGTGTATGTCGAGCAGGATCAACAGGTTCTCCATGCAACGTTCCCTTGACCATCTCACCCTTGACCACTACGTTCGTTGCCGCTGCAGTTAGCCACAGCCCGGATTCCAGCTGCATGTACGTTTCCTGTAACCACCGCACGAGCTGCTCCTCTGGATCAGTGCCACGAACTTCCAAGATTCGTTCCTCGGCCCAAAGCACAGCAGTTCTCTCGTAGCAAACCTCGCTCAGGGCAAGGACAGCTTCCTCGAACAAACCCGGTATTGAGTCAGCCCAGAGATCGAACCCAAGGTCTGCGGTGTGATCAATCTCTCGATAACCTGACGTTGTCACCGTGCGACGTCAGCGTCCGGACCAACTTGCACAGCCAACCGGTAAACGGTTATGCCGGAATGGAATGCTTCTTCCACTGGCATGTCTCGCAATGGTTCGAAATATCCACCCAATAACCGGTCCCATTTGTTCAAAACACCGTCTCCCCCGCCGCCTGGACTGCGGTCTTGATAGAGAACACCCACATGGTCTTCGATCGAAAGAAGGTCTCCAGCCTGCACCTCATCGAAGGTCACTGGGCGAACAGGGTCGTACGTGTAGTAGTAAGTACCATCCTCTGCAAGGAACATTTCCTCAACCACGGTCGTACCCCATTCCCCCAGCTCCTCCCAGCCAAAAAACTCCATGTTCGCCGCACCGAGGGCACGTTGGGTGGCGATCCAAAAGTCGAGAATCGTTCCTCCAATAAAGCGGCCAGCTGGATGAGCAGAGGCAAGCAGATCCTTGCTAACTGGAACATAAGGCAACCCAGCGTACCCCTGTATGATACCGAGAGCATCGCCACTCGCTCGTACGGTCACCCGATGAGGTTGTTCGGTAATCATCGGGGCGTGAACCCCCTCTAGTCCAGGAGATGTAGCTTCATCGAGCACCCTGTCACGGACGTCACGTACAACTGCCTGAGCCTTAAAGCGCATCGTGCCAACGTCAACGCGTGGAAAATCGTCGCCCGTCGGCATCGTATCGGCAGCATGCTGGTCACGAAATCCCCAAGCCAGCATGAACGTCTCGTTATAGCGAATATCACCCGGGTCAAAGTCACTCTTGAAGTTCTCGTTATCGAACCCATACACAGGCTCAACTTTGAACCAAAGGATTTCCAGAGCATTCCACCACGTGCTCCACCCTTCTACTTCCACAACCTCGGTGCCCAATTCCCCGAGCCGCATACGATCAACCGGCCCAAAAAACCGTCTGCGTCCATGCAGTGTCGTCTCCACGACGGCGTAAAGGTTTACCGGTTCCCCAGCTAACACCTCTTTCGGAGATGTGGAGGCCATATCGTCCCCTAGGCGGGACGACACAACCCAGACACGTTCCATTCTGGGTGTGCTCCAACTTTGCAACAGCGGTATGCCAAACCAGATCGTCAGCGCAGCAGCACCCACCGTCGACCCGATAAGCAGAAGGCGGAAAGACTCGCGATTCAAGGGGCCCCGGGACCACTCAGCACAACTGGCCCGAACACCATCTTGGCGTGCTTGATATGAGTTACGGCCATTGTACTAAGGAGTAAGTGAACGGAGTTTTCCGTTTGAAACAGCTTCAGCAAAAAAGAACTCTTCCAGCTGGTGGGCACCAGCAACATGTTTTCCGTCCGTGCGAGCCTGCAAGACACTAGTCGGGACGGAACCAGAAGCATCGCTGGTCTCACTGGTCTCAACCCGCGGCATCAACCCCACATCCCCAATCAGACGCTGTGCTACGACACGGGCGATATTAATAGGGATAGCAAGGCCCACCCCCGAAAAGCTGCCGTGGCCACGCTGGCCGTTCTTTCCCGCGATGATGGCTGTATTAATACCAATTACTTCACCACGCAGGCTGACGAGAGGCCCACCCGAGTTGCCTTGGTTAATTGGTGCGTCAGTGACGATAAAATCTTCATAGTGGGAAATGCCGAGTCCGCTGCGGTGCAAGCCACTTACAATGCCGCTGGTTGCCGTTGCCGCCAGGCCAAATGGAGCCCCGACCGCAACGACGAACTCACCTACCCTCATTTGGTCGGAATCGCCTAAAGCCGCAGCCTTTAAACTGCCAGCTTTGACCTTGATTACAGCAAGATCGGTAGCCACATCAACGCCATGTACTTCAGCGTCAACCTCCGATCCATCAGTGAAATTTACAAGAACTGTTCGAGCGTCTTCGACCACATGAGCGTTGGTGAGGATGTAACCAGCTTCATGGACAACTACCCCAGAGCCACTGCGACGGGTCTCGGGAACCATCAAAAGGACCACAGTCGGCCCAATATGCTCTAGTACCCGGGAAATCGTTTCTTCTGGTGAGCCAGCGTCTAGACCAACGGGACGCGCCCCGCCGAGTTCAAGCATCACTCCGCCCGTCGTCTCGGGTTGCCAGTATATGGCGCCTAAGATAGAGATGAGAATCATCGCGATGATCAGCGCCACAACCAAAAGAATGTCCCTGATTCGCTGCTTCTGGGAATTCGAGGCTAGCTCAGGGGTCGAGAGAAGATCCATAGAACCAGCTCCAGCTCTTCATGGGAAAGCAGTGCGGCACAGTGCACCTTGGTTAGATCCGATCTTAGCATGGGTATCCTATCCAACAGGGTGCCAAAAATGCCACTGGGGATGCGCTCTTGAAAGGGTCCACAAAAGAACTGTGCAGGGCTACGGACAAGTGCCTGGCTAGCTAACTGGAGCTACCTGGTATTCCCGAATGAGCGCCACAGGTGCTTCATCATGGCTCATCGACCGGATGCCTTCGACCGCAGCAACAGCACCGGCAATATTAGTAATACACGGCAGTCCGTGATCAATTGCAGTGGCGCGAATGGCTTTTTCGTCGAAACGAGATTCGGCCCCCAGCGGTGTGTTGATAATGATCTGGACTTCACCATTAACAATGTGGTCGGCGATACTCGGCCGCCCCTCATTAACCTTATAGACCTCCTCTGCTTCGACTCCGTTTTTAGCCAGGAAAGCCTGCGTACCACTAGTTGCCAGCAGTCGAAAACCACATTCTTTCAAGGTCGCGGCAATCGGCACAGCAGCCGGCTTGTCGCCATCCTGCACCGAAATAAATGCGGTGCCCTCAGAAGGAAGAGGCATTCCGGCGCCAGCGGATGCCTTGGCGAAAGCGACACCGAAAGTTGCAGCAGCACCCATAACCTCCCCGGTGGAACGCATCTCCGGACTCAGGAGTGGGTCGTATCCTGGAAATCTATCGAAGGGAAACACCGGTGCCTTCACAAACACTGAGTGCACCGGTGGGTCCTCGGTGAGACCAAGTTCAGGTAGCGTCGAACCAAGTAGCAGCCGTGTAGCAATCCCCGCCAGCGGCACACCAGTTGCTTTGGCGACGAACGGCACCGTTCGGCTCGCACGGGGATTAACCTCAAGGACGAAAACCTCGTCGCCGACGACCGCGAACTGAATGTTCATCAGACCAACGACACCCAGGTCAACTGCCAACCTCCGAGTCCATTCGCGAATCGTCGCCAGCGCAGCTTCAGCAACACCGATCGGCGGCAACACACAAGCTGAATCGCCTGAATGCACACCAGCCTCTTCAATATGCTGCAAGATACCGCCTATGACCACGTTCTCCCCATCGCACAAGGCATCAACGTCTATTTCTTGGGCGGACTCGAGAAACTTGTCGATCAAGACAGGGTGGTGCGGAGAAGCTTGAACCGCTTCTTCGATGTAACCTCGCAGGCTATCTGACTCGTACACGATCGCCATACCTCGGCCTCCGAGTACGTATGAGGGCCGAACGAGAACGGGGTAGCCCAATTCTTCCGCAACCTTTATCGCTCCAGCCAGATCGGTTGCAGTGCCAAAAGGTGGCTGCCGTATGTCACGTTGTCGCAAAAAAGCACTGAATCGCTCACGATCTTCGGCCAAGTCGATGGTCTCTGGCGGAGTCCCTAAAATTCTCACGCCAGCACGATGCAGCTCTAGGGCAATTTTTAACGGGGTTTGCCCCCCAAACTGCAAGATGGCCCCTACCGGTTGTTCACGCTCGACGACCGCAAGGACTTCTTCGAGGGCTACAGGTTCAAAATAAAGCCTATCAGCGGTGTCATAGTCGGTAGAAACAGTCTCTGGGTTGCAGTTAACCATGATGCTTTCATAGCCGGCGTCACGAGCAGCGAAAGCCGCGTGGCAGCAGCAATAGTCGAATTCGATACCCTGGCCTATGCGGTTAGGACCGCCACCGAGGACCAAAACCTTGGGGGCCGACGTCGGTCGTGCTTCGTCGGCGCCATCGCCACTCTCGATAACACTTCCGTCAGGTCGAACCTTCACGCCCCCTGCATCGAAAGTCGAATACATGTAGGGCGTGTGTGCAACGAACTCTGCAGCGCACGTATCGACACGCCGAAACGTCGGACGTATACCGAACCGCTCGCGGCGAGCTCGCACCAAATCACGGTCGCTTCCAGTAAATTCAGCCAGCTGAGCATCACTGTAGCCGGCCTGCTTGGCAGCACGCAGGCTCTCGGCATCAAGATCAGCGAGCGACTGTGATCGCAGCGCACGCTCATGATGAAACAAACTCTCGAACTGGCGAACAAACCACGGGTCGTAACCAGTCAAAAGAGCCATCTCGGCAGTTTGCAGACCAGAAGCGAATCCTTCCCACAAATCGTCGAGCCGATCCCACCTTGGCCGGCGCAAACGCTCCCGAATGGCCGCAAGCTGAGGGTCTGTTGCTGTCAAAGGTAGCAGAGCAGTAGAAGCATCGGTTTTCGACGACTCCCTCCTCCACGACGTTGGCTCCCCCCAACCTGTCAGGCCCGTTTCGAGCGAGCGAAACGCCTTTTGAACCGCCTCCCTGAATGTCCGGCCCATCGCCATTGCCTCACCCACCGACCGCATTTGCGTATTCAACGTCGGGTCAGTCCCAGGAAACTTTTCAAAGGTGAAGCGCGGGATTTTGACGACAACGTAGTCAATCGTTGGTTCAAACGACGCAGGGGTCTCTCGGGTAATGTCGTTGGGAATCTCATCGAGCGTGTAGCCAACTGCCAGTTTGGCAGCAATCTTGGCGATGGGGAAACCGGTTGCCTTAGAGGCAAGCGCAGAAGAACGAGAGACGCGTGGATTCATCTCAATAACAACCATGCGTCCATCCTGTGGGTTGACAGCAAACTGTATATTGCTGCCACCCGTTTCGACGCCGACAATAGAAATTATCTTGCGGGCCCAATCACGCATGCGCTGATACTCACGATCAGACAACGTAATTGCCGGTGCAACGGTAATTGAATCCCCAGTGTGCACCCCCATGGCATCAAGATTTTCGATCGAGCAAACAACCACAAAGTTATCGGCTCGGTCTCGCATCACCTCGAGTTCATATTCCTTCCACCCGAGTACTGACTCCTCGACCTGAACTGCACCGACGGGCGAGGCACGCAGACCAGCATCAACAATCCGCCTAAACTCTTCAATGTTGTAGGCTATCCCCGCTCCTTTTCCTCCAAGAGTGAATGACGCGCGTACGATGGTCGGATAGCCAATCGAGTCCACCAAATCGAAGGCTTCCTCGAGGTTATGTGCGTAGCCGGCACGCGGAACAGGCAGACCAGCATTCGTCATAGCCTCTCGAAATTGCTGCCTGTCTTCGGCAATCTCAACAGCTTGGCGTGTGGCACCGATTAACTCGACTTTGTAGCGTTCGAGGATGCCACGCGCATCGAGTTCGACCGCCAAGTTCAGCCCTGTCTGCCCCCCTACAGTTGGCAAAAGGGCGCAAGGTCGCTCTGCGGCAATGACCTTTTCGAGGACCTCAGGAACCAACGGTTCAATATAAGCATCCGGGGCTACCTCTGGGTCGGTCATTATCGTCGCCGGGTTGGAATTGACCAGGACAACGCGATAACCCTCCTGCCGCAATGCCTTAATCGCCTGTGTACCGGAGTAGTCAAACTCGCAGGCCTGTCCGATAACGATCGGACCCGAACCAATTACCAAAATGCTCTCAATGTCAGTACGTTTGGGCATAGCCTACCCGCAGGAAAACCTTTGCAATTGCTGTTCAGGAGCGCTTTGGGCACAGTAGCAATGGCCTGTTGGGGGGTCAAACTTTCCACTGCTTATCGCCCACTCAGACACATCCAAACAACTCTTAATATCGCCAAACAATTCTTAATATCGCACTCGTCAATTCAGGTAGCGTTCTCGCCTATCATCGCGATATTCTTTGGGTGTCTATGAGGCCAGCTGGGCAGCACAGATGAGCCCTGTAGATAATTTACGATACGAATGGCTTTGAATTTGCTGCGCCCTCCCCTTAGTTTTCCAGGTAAGACTATGTCTGCTCCCAATCCTCGCTCCCGAGGAGGTTGTAAATCGATGCACAGACACATTCACCTCCCGTCTTTCCATAGTTCTTCAAATTATCAATTGTTTGTCAGATCTATGGCCTTTTTGATCGTCATGGCACCAGCATTGGTGCTCGCCATACCGAGCAACGAGCCTCCTCCAAGTGGCGTCGTCGTGCCTACCTCAGGCTTGGTCAACGCTGCATTGATCGCCGGTATGGGTACACAGAACACGATGTTGCGCGACGCTGTATCGCGTGACAGCGAGGTGATTAAAAATCTCGTCTACAAAGGGGACCAAGATCAAGCCGGCCGTGGGCCAAGGGAACCCTATGAGCTATCGCTGCTTGATGCCGCTGAGATAGCGCTTCGTAACAACTTGAACGTTCAGGTCTCAAGATATGGCCCAGAAAGTTCATTTCATGGCATCAGCTCTGCGCTTGGAGCGTTTGATGCAACAATGACTTTCCAAATCCCTTCGGGATTCTCTCGTGGTTCATCACCATCAAACAACCAGATCCAAGGTGGTGACATCGTCACGTCGCAAAACCTCAGTGGTGGTTTCACTTGGTCAGAGAACCTCCAGTGGGGTACGAATTACAGCCTCGGATGGAACCAATCAAGGAACTCGACTGATAATGAACTGCAGACGTTCAATCCCACGCTAAGCGCAAGGTTCAACGGCAGCATAAGCCAACCGCTGCTGCGGAACCGGGGCGACGTCAACCGCACCAGTATCAAAGTCGCAATGAACAGCTATGACTCGAGTCTGGAAAGTTTCCGTGGGCAGGTGCAAAACATCCTATTCCAAACCATCCAGGCCTATTGGAATTTGCGTGCTCAATCGGAAACAGTGATTGTGCGTCAAAACGCACTCGATGAAGCCCAGCAACAGTACGCCCGAAACCAGATCCAGGTCGAAATTGGCACGCTCGCACCCATCGAAACTGTACAGGCTCAAACATCCGCAGCAAGCGCCGAACTCAGCCTAATCCAAGCCCTAAATGCGCTCGAGAACGCCCAGGACCAATTGAAGGAGCTGTTGAACTTCGATGTCATCGTCGATGACCCGTTCGCCTACGACCTCGTTCCGACAGAGGAACCTGAACAGAGTATCGCTCCGATCGACGTCGAAGAGGCTGTTCGTATCGCGCTGGAGAATGACCCCGCACTGGCGCAGCAGCGCCTGAGTCTGCGCAGTGCAGATCTCAATCTAGCCCGTGCTAGAAACCAGCTCCTACCTAACCTGAGCGTGAACGCCAGTTTCAACATGCAGGGCCGTGCTGGAACCCGCCTGCTTAATGCCTTTGGTGGTGGGGAAATCGAGACGATCTCGACCGGCATCGGAACCGCTCTAGGACAGATTTTCTCCGGTGATTTCAACACTTGGTCTGTCAGCGCGACGTTGAGCATGCCACTGCACAACTACTCTGCGAAGGCAAGCGTGGCAACTAGCCAAATCAATCAGCGCCAGCAAATGACGTCGTATGCCCAACGACAACAGCAACTGCGCTACGTCGTGCGCCAACAAGTACGGAACGTAGAGAACCTGGTGCGACAAGTCGCCACTTCATCGCTAAGCCGAGAACTCTCACAGCGCCAACTTGAGGCCGAACAGCGGAAGTTCGAGGTGGGAACAAGCACTAACTTCAATGTGCTCACGTTCCAGAACGATTTCGCTAATGCGCAGCTTTCCGAACTACAGGCAATCATTCAACTACAGACGGGCATTGCTCAGCTGGAGCTGAATAAGGGAACACTCCTGCAAGCTTACGGCGTACAGCTTGACGATGCTGGTATTGGCGGCGAACGCTAGCTAGTAAGCAGGTCAGCTTCGTTTTGCAATCAAGTTGTCGAGTTCATCCCGCAAGCGCGGCAGGACTTCATCATATGTGAAGGCTCCCACGGTTTCTGGGCCACGCTTCATGTTGACATGCGTTGGGCCGCACCAGAGACCGAGGTCGGCATCGTCAGTCTCGCCTGGACCATTCACTCGGCACCCCATTACTGCAATTGTGACCGCGTGCTTCTCAGCATAGCGCGACATCTCTCGCACCTTTTCAGCAAGCTCTACGAAGTCTTCGTTCTCTACTCTTGAACACGACGGACAGGAAATGATGTTGAGCGTATCGTTGCCGAAGTTGGGCACTGAGCGGAAACGGCCAGCGCTGATGTCATCCAGAATCTCTTGGCCTATCCGTACTTCCTCGGGCTTTCGCGAGTTAGGGAGTGTCAGCGAAACGCGAATCGTATCGCCGATTCCCTGGGTTAAAAGTTGCTCAAAAGCAATCCGCGTCTTTATGGCGCCGTCGGGAAGCAAACCCGCCTCGGTAACACCGATATGCAAAGGCACGTCGGGCCGCTCGGCAGCAAAGCGCTGGTTCCCTTCGACAACCTTCTTGGGGTCTGAGTCCTTCAGAGAAACGACGTACCGCGTGAAACCAATAAGGTCCAGGTAGCCACAGTGCTCAATAGCCGACGCCACCATGGCACCAACAGAATCCTCGCCAAATTTCTCGGCGAGTTCCAGATCAACTGAGCCGCAATTAATGCCGATACGAATCGCACAGTCATGCTCACCAGCGATGTCGGCGATGAAGTGCGCCTTCTCGGCAGAACTCTTGGACTTTTCATGATGGTAAAGATGGCCAGGGTTGTAGCGCAGCTTGGCCACAAACGGGGCAACATCAGCTGCGAGACGGTAGCTTTCTTGGAGGTCGATGCAGATATTCGCTGGGGTGCGCTTGGCAATTTCAGCAACGGCCGTGGCATCTTTCTTTGAATCGACTGCCAAGCGAACAACTCCAGCCCCAGCCTGATGGAGAGCATTTGCCTGCTCAACTGTGGCATCTACGTCTTGCGTATGTGTAGCGCACATCGACTGGACAACGATGGCGCTACCAGCACCGATGGTCACCGAACCGATAGCGACGGCACGGGTCCGATTACGTTCAGCCGTGGTGGGCAAGTCACTCAATGGATCTTCTATTGGGGTTGTTATCGAAATTAGGGTCAACTCGTAAATAATATGCCACTTGAATCCCTCGACAGGATGACACTTGCCCCTCACGCCTGCGACCCATCCGATGATAGAATTTCTCTTAACGTCGCTATTTTAGGGCTATTTTCGCTTGGCTTCGTGCCTTCCCTACCCGGTTTCTTGAAGAATGCAACACGCTCGCATTCCAGGCCGCATATTGCGCGTGAGTATCGTTCTCGGGGCACTCACGTTACCGGCAGCATCTGTCGCCGACCAACTGCAGATGCATACCAACCAGAGGGGGCGCCCCACCCGAGCACTCAAGAATGCCACTCCAATCCCACAAAACTCGCAACCACAGATGTTCGATGCGAGGGTCTCGCGGGTGCGAGTCGACGTAATCGTCACCGATCGCGACGGCAACTTCGTCACCGACCTAGGCCCGGACGAGTTCACCCTTCTGGAAGACGGAAGGAAACAGAAGATCCTCAACCTTCAGCTTGTCGATCTTCCCGCAGGGCAGGTCCACCCGCTATTCGATGAACATGAACTGGAGGAAGTCGTTTCTGATGAAGCCATCTCCCGCGATCGTGAAACCACGCTGCCAGATGTTCATGGAACCAACAGCGCAATAGACAACGTCCCTCCTTTAGCTGTGAGCGAGTTGGGCAGCATCATTTTTCTCATTGATGGTCCGAGCCTAAGTCCGCAAGCCAGGGCACGTTTTGGCGATGCCTGGAGTAACTTGCTGAAACAAACCGGCAATCCTCAAATCCCGCGTGCTGCCTATCTCGTAGACAACGTCGGTCGACTCCAAGAGCTCGCACCCCTCGGGTACGACGTCGAAACAATGCACTCGGCTGCGGCAGCGGTGCGTGAGGCACCGTTTTTCGGAACTTCGATAAACCAACGTATGTACGAGATTGCTGAAGACCTAACGAATACGTACTCAGCTCGTGAGTCAATGCGGCAGCTCGCCATTGCCAAGGCGCGGACGTTCGAAGCTGAGGAGCGGAACCGGACGCTCGCCACGTACCAACTCTTGACCAGCTTTGCCGATGCCCTGTGGGCGCGTGCCGGGCGTACGGCAGTGGTGTGGGTCTCAACCGGCATCAAGCTTATGCAGGGTGGGCCCTACACCGCGATTTTCGCGCAGGACGTAAACCCCGATAGTGAGGGAATGGCCGGGGCGCGCTTTGACATTGTGTCACCTGATCCGCAGATCAAGGCTGCCCAAGAAGCTTTGCACCGAGCCGCCAACGATTCGAATGTCAGCATATACTCGGTTGATCCCTCCTTGCTGCAGGAAACTCGAAGCATCGGTGTCGACTCCCAACTCGGTCGGGGGGCAGCTCTCCTAAGCACCCCTGCGGTGGAACAGTCTCTAGCCGGGTTACGTGATTCAATGCGCATCGCATCAAACGAGACTGGAGGCAAAGCGTTCATCCAAGCGACCGATATTGAATCGGTTCTCGAGGATATTCAGACCGATACCAGCCGTTTTTACCTGCTCACCTATGAGCCCCCTTCGCTCGATAGCGACGGTGACTACCACGAGATCCACGTAGAAGTTTCACGCAAAGACACCACTGTGAGAGCTCGGGGTGGTTACACGGATCATGCCCCCGAGGACCGTGTCCGGAGACTGATTGCGGCAGGACTGGCGCTTCCTTCTCCTTCTCCTTCTCCTTCTCCTTGTCCTT
>CAYVUW010000001.1:108692-142474 GCA_964455175.1 uncultured Acidobacteriota bacterium
CTTCCAATCAAAGCTCAGGCATTTGGCTCACGACGGCCAGATGGTAGCCCGAACGTTCTGCTGGCCGTTGCGGTTGACGGTTCCGAGGTTGGCATGATGCTAACGCCCAACGGCGAGCGCCATATTTCGCTCGACCTCCACTCGATAGTGCTTGAAGGCACACAACAAATCGATGAAGCTCACGAGCAGCTGATTGCGCGTTCGACCGGCGACGGGCATTTTGAAGCAGCAAACGACAAAACACTCACCCCTAGGCTGGCAGGGTATCTCGCCTACCAGCATGAGTGGACTCTTGGTCCAGCCACCTATACTTTCAACGTCGCCGCCGTTGATAACGTCACTGGCCGAGTCGGGGCGACATCGATTGAGATCGAGGTCGCCCCGTATAAAAACGAAGGCGAATGGGGGATAAGTGATCCACTGTTCGTCACCGTTGACGATGCTGGCCGGGTACATCCCGTTGTTCTCGGTCGCTTTGTGCCCGGGGACAACGTTGCCGCCTTTGTCGAAGTATACGGTGGGCAGAGACCCATCCTGTCTGGCCAGGTGTTTCTTGAAACTGCCGGTCCAGATAAGGGAAAGCAAGGCGCCCGCCTCTTTCCCCTTGCCATGCGCCCCGCCGCGGGAGGCATCCATCGTGGGATGGTTCCTTTACCTACAGGGTTACCACCGGGACGGTATTTCATTCAGCTCGCCATCACAGATCCCCCTGTTGACGAGCACAAGATTGTGCGATTGCCGATTGAAGTTGTCGCTATACCGACACGCTAATGTCCTGGCTCCTTTCGACATTACTACTGGTCTCGGTTCTGTTTACCGCTAGCTGTGACGAAACCCTCATCGAGATTTCCGACGGGACCAGAATCCCCGGTTATCCTACGCTGCCATCTGTTGTATTTCTCACTAACTCACCACTAGCGGCTCTTCCACCTGAAGAAGCCGCAGCCTGGTCTTGGTTGCGGAACAACGAAAACTTCAATGTCCAACAGGTCCAAATGATTGACCTTCCGGACGCCAAGTTGCCGCAAGACGCGGTCCTCTGGTGGCATTACTCCTCGGAGGAAACACTTCCGTCAGTTGCAGTGCGCCCCGGCAACCTGGAAGCCATCCGCAATCACCTGAGGGCTGGCGGCACCGCTCTATTCAGCCTGATAGCAGCTTCGTACGTCGTCCCTCTAGAAATCGAGCCTGCGCCACCTGACATTGTGTCAATGGATGCGTTCTTTGCCTCGGAATCTGAACTCGGTGGCCTCCAATCGCGGCGCGGCCATGCTCTTCTTGGTCCTTCCTGGGGTGTGCTCTTTACCTCGGCAAACAGTTCCTTTTCTCCCCGCGCGGCGGTCGCCTACACAGGCGATCGATGGCCTTCAACGGGTCGCGTCTGGGCGATGCACAAAACTGAACAGGCTATGGAAACACAACCTAAGATAGGGATTGAGTATCCATCTACGTTTCTTGGTAGCGGTGGCAGTGTATTGACGCTTGGAGCACATTTCTATTTTTCCGACGGTGACAACCACAACCGAGCGCAACTGGAGCACCTAGCAACTGATGCGCTCCGATATCTAGGAAGCCGTGCCTCATCCAACGCTTCCGGGCCGGGAGTCGCTGTGCCGTTTACGAACACGGACAAGGAAACGGATCCGGACGCTTTCTATGGGGCTTACGATGCGCCGGTATTCGAGGCTGTACCGATTCCATCCCCGCCCCTACCGCCAGTAGCCGATACCAAAATTGTGCTCGATATGGTGGAAGGACGGCCATCGGGCCCGGAGATTCCGCGATACCCAGACACAGAAATGCCGTTCACGCTCGCAACACCGAAGGCCGTTGCAGTCGGGTCACAGTTGGGTTACATCAACACCTTCCGGGTCCACCCACTGCTGCTGTTACGCCAGCTCCGCTTCGGCATTGTGCGGCCGGATCGCGGCGTAACGTGGCTCGACGATCCAGAGTCTGGAGACCGTACTTTCACCGTTCGACCGGAGGGGTCTGAGCTGTTCTACAACGACGGTGAACTCAACATACGGTTGTTCCTCACAATCGACCGGAGGTACCCAGCTCTCGTTGGTCTATTGGTTATCCGCAGCCCAGCAGCCGTTGAGATCATCGCAACTTGGGAGGCACAATATACGACAGGTTCGGCACAAATAAATACTGAGGCCAATAACAGAGAGATCGGCTGGGATACCGGTGCGCAAGCAGTAGTTTGGGGCGACAAGACCGGTTTCGCTGTCAAGGCCGGGTTTGGCCGTGAAACCCAGGCCCACATCCTAGGTTTCCAACCCAACAAGCATCTCAACGAAGCGGGCCTGCTTGTCCCCCTGCGAGGTCCGGAAGAAGACGCCGAGAACACCGATCCCGCGTCTCCAGATGCCTCCAATGTCGCCTTGCAGGTCCGCGTTGAAACCAAGCCGAACAATCCTTCGTTGATTCCAATTGTCGTTGTAGGTGGACCGGAGATTGACCTGGACATCGACGCTGCCTTCCAGGAGCTGATCGCAGCACCTGGGCGAGCCTGGGTGGAGAATGCTGACTACTATCGCGACTTTCTCGGCCGAAGGACGATGAGCTTGCAGGTGCCTGGCAATGGGTTCCAGAAGACCTTCGAGTGGGCAAAGATTGGCATCGAGTCGTTACGCACAAAGTTGCCGAACGTCGGCGACGGGATGGTCTCAGGTTTCGGAACCCTAGAACCGGCGGACGCTTGGGTAGCAAAACCGAACGCTTTTGGTATCGGGACTCTATGGGCTGCGATGGCGGCTGACGCCTACGGGGATCAGCTACCTGCCACCGAGACGTTGCGTCTTGCGGCCCGATACCAAGGCATAGATGGTCGTATACCAACCTCGACCGACGCAACTCATCAGGTTATCGCCAATCGGATAGCGGACACTGCCCTCTTTTTGATCGCCCTCGAGAATCATGTACGTACCTG
This sequence comes from uncultured Acidobacteriota bacterium, assembly GCA_964455175.1. Classification (GTDB taxonomy): domain Bacteria; phylum Acidobacteriota; class UBA890; order UBA890; family UBA890; genus UBA890. Next base: position 111,631 of record CAYVUW010000001.1, read on the forward strand.
GGGTGACGAGAACCTCCTGGAAGAACTCTGGCCAGCGGCACAACGTGCAGGCACATTCCTTTACGCCATCGATTCCGAAAAAGATGGGCTGACAAACAGCCTCAGCGAACTCGACCGCTGGAGCCGTGACAACGTGGTTCAAACGACGATCCATCTTGCCGGCCTCTGGGGCGCCGCCCTCGACGCAACCGCGAGTTTGGCTGAGTTTCTGGGGGAAAACGACAGTGCTACACGTGCTCGTGAAGCTTCGGCTCGTGTCCGGGCGATCCTTAATGATGAATTCTGGAACCCTGCCGAGCGGCGTTTTAGCTTTGCTAAGAGGGTTGATGGATCTTTCGTTGGGGAACGTACCGTGTTACCCGCGGTTCCAATGATTTTCGGACTGCTCGACCCCGGCTTCGCTATCCCAGCACTTGACTCATTTTCTAGCTCCGAGTTTTCTCGCGACTGGGGTGTTGGCTTGCTGTCTCACGCACCACCCTCCGAGGTGTCCGCCAATGAGACCGCGCTCATTCCGAAGCCACTATCTACAGGCCTACCGACGGTTGCCGCTGGACTAGTAAGTCCAGTGTTCACTGGCTGGGCCGCTCTTGCTGAATATAGAAACCACCGCCCGGATTCAGGCTTTGCACATGCCTATACCAATCTGCTTCTGCTTGAGCAGGCTAACCCCGGGTACGCGAGCGCAGCATTCGATGGGAATATATTGACGTCGCAGAGCGGCGTTACCCACGCGGCCGCTTCACAGGCGATGACTGTCTTGCCGGTAGTCTGGGGGATGCTCGGTATACGTCCCGATGCCCTGAACAACTCAGTGAGCATCAACCCTCACCTGCCAGCCAACTGGAGCAGGGTAAATGTCGACCGAGTCCGGGTCGGCGATAGGGAATTCCGCCTACAAGTGCGGAAGACAGCGGATCGGATTCAATTTCAAGTCGACCGATGGCGAGGCGGCGGAAACACAGAACTACGGTTGAGTACTCACGTCCCGATCGACGTTGATATCTCCCTCGACGCTAACGTTATTGGCGCCGAGATCATCGAAGGACCCATCATCGAGCAACACCCGCCCGACCAGCTAGCAACTGTGGTTATCAGACCCACAGCCGACCTCTCGACAGTCACATTTGTCCACGGACCCTATCCGCGTCTGATCTCGCCAATTCCCGATCGGCTAACTGAGGCCCGCTCTTACCTGCAGCAGGGAGCATCCTCTAGGCATCTTCGGGTAATCCGAACTCGGTACCTCGGCGGTGTAATGACCATCCAAATCGAAGGAGTACCCGGGCGCACGTATACGCTTCGGATAGCTACCCCATGGAGGGTAAACCAGGTAACCGGCCTACCGGGCGTATACCCCACTCAACCAGACGCTGGTATTGCCACCATCGACGTCACGATCCCCGGCAGTGGCCCTCGTTATCGCCTGGTGAACCTAGAAATAATTTTCGAACAGTGACACTCCTCAACTGAGCTTACAAACGTCATCTGCACAACGACAATCCGCACGGCTCACCTCAGGCACTGTCAACAGTGATATGAGGTCGGCCGTTTAAGAGCGACAAAAGCCCGGCGCAAGTGATGGTCACTAGAGCGCCAAGCAGTGTGTACCACGTCCAGGCGATAGTCCCCTGAATGTGGACAAACAAAAGCACACCGATGCCAACAAGCATGGCAATTGATGCCTGGTATCCACCCAAGCGCCAGCCGACCCGCCCCACGAGAAAGATTCCCAAAACCGCGCCGAATGTAATCGACGTGATCGTTAGGCCCGCTTCCAACACTGAGCCCCAAGCTTGGGCCACGAAGGCGACTAGAGCGAGGCCGAACGCCCATGCGACCGTGAAGCGATGAGACATCGTCAACTCGGCTTGCACCCCTTGTTCGGTAACATTGTCGTAGACCTCATCTGGCAGTCCAGATCTCACTGAACGACGCCATAGGTCGATCGTACTTGCTGAGGCCAACGAGTTGAGCGACGACGAAAGCGTTGACATAGCCGCAGCGAAGACGGCAGCGATCACCAAACCACCCAGACCCAATGGTAGTTCTTCGGCAATGAAACGCGGAAATACGCTGTCGTTGCTAGCAAACGGAACGGCTGGCGGCGCAGTCTGATAAAACGCGTACAACAAGGAACCGATCGACAAGAATAAAAGGACTTGAGCGAACACCAGGAAGCCACTAGCTATGACAGCCTGTTTCGCACGCTTAGGAGAGCCAGTTGCCAACAGACGCTGTACGAACATCTGGTCGGTTCCGTGGGTCGCGGCCGTTAGCACAGCACCCCCAATGATCCCGCCAAGGAACGTATATGGCACAGCAAAAAACTCGGCGCTGAAATCGAAGTTGGCATCTAGCCACTGGAGCTTGCCAGCTTCAACAAGTCCGGCAGTCACATTCGTCCAGCCCCCGGGAAGACGATGCAACAGAATCCACCCTGCCAGAGCGGCCCCGCCCACGTAGATGATCTGCTGCACGAAGTCGTTCCAGATCACCGCACGCAGGCCTCCACGCACCGTGTAGTAGAGCGTGACCCCGATAATCAGGCCAATCGAAACCGGCAACCGCGCAACCACTGGTATACCCAGAGGCAACAATTCGATAAGCACCAGTGCGGTGGCAAACAAACGCACTCCATCTGCCATCACCCGGTTAACAATGAATACCAGAGACGCTGTCGTCTGGGCGCTGCTGCCAAAACGCAAGGCGAGCACTTGGTAGGCAGTGCTGAACCGACCATTGAAATATGTTTGCACGAGAACCATGGCAACGAAGAAACGTCCTACTACGTAACCCAGAGCAACCTGCAAGAAAGTCAGGTTGCCCCCGTAAGCAATCCCCGGAAGACCTATGAAAGTCAGTGTCGAGGTTTCGGTAGCAACTATAGAGAAGGCTGCCGCCCACCACGGCATGTTCCGTCCGGCTAACATGTAGTCATCAAGTGAACCTTGGGGGCCAGAAAATCGCCGGCCAATCCACAGCGTCAGGGCGAAGTAGGCTGCGACAATTAGAGCATTGACAGTGATTGAGGTCACGTCGCCTTACCCTCGGCAGCCAGTGGGACTAAAAGAAGACCAGCAGTGGATAGCAAGCTCCTGTCGGCACCACCTCTCGCCACTCACCTGAGCCGGTCGACAGCCTCGACAATGGCGCGATGAAACGCAATCCGAGCTTCCCGGATCTGCACATTTTCGCGCGTCGGGTGTACACGGTTAGTCAGTAAGACCACGAAGAGATCACGGTCTGGGTCGATCCACATCGATGTGCCCGTGAATCCAGTGTGCCCAAAGGCCGCCTCGGAAAACATCGTCCAACTCTGGCTGGGATGGGCGGTATCCCAACCGACGCCTCGACTACTTCCCTCCGGCGTATTCTGCCTGCGCGTCCAGCGGTCAATGGTCGCCCGGCGCAGCACCCGGACATGATCATAGGTACCACCGTTGAGCAACATCTGGGAAAAGACCGCCAGGTCACTAGCAGTAGAAAACAACCCAGCATGTGATGAAACACCACCCATCGCAGCAGCATTTTCATCGTGAACCTCACCGTGCACCATACGGCCGCGCCATGGATCTTGCTCAGTCGGGGGGATCTTTCCAAGCCACCCTTCCGGAGGATTCCAGCGTGTTTGCGTCATCCCGAGCGGTCCAAAGATTTCCCGCATTGCATATGACTGGTAGCTCTCACCGAGTGCACGGTCAAGAATCTCCCCCAGCAGAATAATGCCAAGGTCCGAATAGGCGTAACGTTCTCCGGCGACAGATTCAAGAGCAGTGTCTTTGATGCGACGCATAATGTCGATGCGGGTCGAAGGTCCCAGTTGTTCGGGGTCATAATCAAGAAAAAAGCGAATGTAGGCGGGCAACCCTGAAACATGTAAAAGCAGATCACGAACGGTAACCGCTTCCTTGCCACCACCGATAAACTCCGGGATATAGGCCTGTACCGGGTAGTCAAGCCGCAGACGACCTGACTCAACTGCTTTCATCGCTATCGTTGTCGTTGCAATCACCTTGGTCAACGAGGCGAGGTCAAATACCGCATCCGCTGGCATCGGCGCCGCACCAACCTCGTAGCTCATCTTTCCGATTGAACCCAATTCAATCAGAACGTTACGATGGCCAACGGCGTAAACGGCACCCGGAAACCCTCCTGATTCCGCAAATTGTTGTAGGGAATCCCGTGCCGATGCCAGATCTTCAGGGGTAAGCGTCACATTCGATTCTGATTGCTCGGGTCTGGTGTCCACCCCAGGCACTTGAAGCGAAGCATCTAAAACTGGTTTCTTGATACCAAATCCGAGCGGATAAACACCGGGTACGGTTACCGGCAACTGGCCATCCCACGCGGTCTTTCCGGTAAATGCTGACGCCAGAGCGTGCTGCAACGGTTGGGACCATCCATACGAAGCCACCGCTGCACCAGCATCGGGAAACGCACCAACCACATACGGACTCCCTAATGCAACCATGATCACTGGGATATCGAGACTTGCGAGCATTTGACCATAGCGCTGCTGTTTTTGCGGAAGCGTAATTCTCTCCTGATTCGAACGTACCCGGGCACGCACCGCCATCACCACGACGCTGGCACGGGAAGCCTCAGCCATTAAAGCTGCTACTTCCTCCCCGTTGGTACGCCCGTCGATACTCCGGCTAGTTACATCCTCGAGGCTCTCCCGCAACGAAGTTGACAACACCGTCACGTCAACCGGGGTGTTGGTGTCGGAAACACCAACCACCAACACGCGATGCCCATCCCGAGCATCAAGTGGGAAAACCCCTTTGCGATCCCGCAACAACGTGACCGCCGCTACTCCCACCTCCTCCGCACGTAACGCATCCGACGCCGGCGCAAATCGGTTAGGCAAGTCAGCCAACGACGCTTCGGCCAAACTCAGGTGGAGACCAAGGCGTGCCTTGTACTGAAGAACAAGGCGAACTGCCGCATCAAGACGTTCTTCCGAAAGTTTGCCACTTTCAACGCCACGAACAATCGCATCGCGCACAGCATCAGGAAATGGAGGCAGTAACACCATATCTGCCCCTGCAGCCAATGCTTGCACGGCAGCCTGGCCACTCCACCAATGCCGATTGATGCCGCCCATTTCCATCGCGTCAGTTACCACTAAACCCTTGAAATCGAGCTGGTTCCGCAACAAATCAGTAAGCACCGCCTGCGACAACGTCGCCGGTAGTTGCTCATCAGCAGTAATGGCTGGCACCGATAGATGTGCTGTCATTATTGACGACACACCAGCTTCTATAGCTGCACGAAACGGGGCCAGTTCGACAGCATGTAGCCTCTGACTATCGACACGCAAGACAGGCATGTCAATGTGAGAATCAACACCTGTATCACCATGCCCTGGAAAGTGTTTTGCCGTCGCCATCGACCCGGAAGCTTGCGCCCCAGAAACAAATGCAGCGGCGAAACGGCCTACCTGGTCCGGGTTTTCTCCGAACGCCCGCACATTGATGACCGGATTTCTAGGATTGCTGTTGACATCCGCGACCGGAGCAAAGATCCAGTGGATACCGAGGGCACGGGCGTCACGGCCACTGGCGCGACCCATCCATTCGGCAAACTTGATGTCACCCGTAGCACCAACAGCCATCGCGGTGGGGTACGGCACCCCACCACCGACCCGAAATTCGGCACCCCATTCAAAATCAGCAGCCACCAATAGGGGCGGCTGACCTAAGTTAGTGGCTGTTCGCTGGAGGTCCGCAATTAAGGCGGCGGCCTCGTAGGCCTCGGAACGAAATAGAATTACACCACCGAGTTCAAGTGATTGGACCATTCCTGTAAGGCGATGCCGCTGGGCAGCATCGGCGGCGTAATACTCGCCAAAAGCACGGACCATCATCACTTGGCCAGCACGCTGCTCAAGGGTCATTGATGCAAGGGTTGACTCAACCCATGCGGCTGCTTCCGGGGGCAGCGCCTCACGAGGATCTAGAGAAGCCACAAGAGGAGCTGTCTGCGGCCCCTGATCCCCAGACTTGCTAACCGGCTGGGCGCTGGGCGTATGTGATCCTTCCGGAAACAACGCCAACAAACCCAACATCACTACCAACGCGCTGACTATGTACAGACCGCGCGGGTTAAGATCCGCCGTGCTGGATTGGTTCATGTGTCGACCCACCTGCTAGAGGGTTTCCGAGCCTCCGTGAACACCTCCGCCCCAGGAGGGGCAGTCTAACAGACCATAGTGAAAGTGTGAGAGTTTGGTAATGCTTCGAACACGGGGGAAAATGTCCCAAGAATGATTCGCAAAGCAACAGTCTCAATAATTGTAGTGTTGGTTGTTGTCTTGATCGGCGCAGCGCCTTCTGCAGCTCCCCAGCCTCCCATTAGCCAGAAGACTTCCAGAACCCGGGTCGGTATCGACGTTTGGAGTGAGCGTGGTTTCGCCCCGCTAGCTGGCAAGCGCATTGGGTTAATCAGCAACCTGACTGGACGCAATAGCCGCGGGGAGCTCACTGCTTACGTACTCCAAATGGAACCATCAGTCGATCTTGTAGCCATTTTTTCCCCTGAACATGGTTTTTCAGGAATAGAGGAAGGCAGTGTCGAGAGCACCAGCGACAGTGCAAGCGGCTTGCCAGTCCACAGCCTGTACGGAGATACCCGGCGGCCAACTAGTCAGATGCTAGACGGACTCGATGCTCTGGTATTTGACATCCAAGACATCGGTACACGGTTTTATACTTACGCGACAACAATGGCTTATGCAATGGAACAGGCTGCAGCCTACGATCTGTCATTCGTTGTGCTCGATCGACCCAACCCAATTGCGGGTGCTCATGTTCAGGGCCCGTTGCTCGATGCGTCTGAACTTTCGTTCGTCGGCTACGCACCGATACCTATTCGCCATGGAATGACGATCGGCGAATTGGCCCGTTACTTCAACCAAGAAAGCGGCATCGGCGCTGATTTAACCGTCATCGAAATAGCCGGCTGGCGGCGCACTGATTGGTACGACGCTACCGGGTTGCAGTGGACAAATCCTTCACCAAACATACGCAACTTGGTCCAGGCAACGCTCTACCCTGCCATCGGGCCCCTCGAAACCACCAATGTGTCTGTGGGTCGTGGCACAGAAGAACCGTTCGAGTGGTTCGGCGCCCCGTGGATCGACGCGCAGCGGCTAGCGGAAGCACTCAACGCCGCAGCCTTGCCAGGGGTTCGCTTTATGCCTCACGACCGCACGCCATCGACCAGTGTTTATGCTAGTGAACTTTGCCACGGCGTTGACATAATCCTCACCGACCGAGGTGCGTTTGCAGCTGGCCTTACTGCAATCACGTTGGCCACTACACTCTACGAACTTCACGGTGAAACCTGGAGTTTGGAGCAATTCCCAAGGCTGTGGGGTCGCCCCGAGGTCATTTCCCAACTCCGGTCCGGACTTTCAGCAACCCAAATAGCTGCCACCTGGGCCGCTGATTTGGCTAAGTTCCTCGAAGTCCGTGAGCGCTACTTGATCTACCAATAGCAGCTCCAGTTAGAACGCTCGGGGGTTTAGCTGGAAGCAGCTTCACCATCTGGATGCCCTGGCCAAATCACCCAAGTTCCGTGTGCTCTCGCCACAATCTGGCCCTCTCCGTCGGTTACCTCGCCTTCGGCAAAGGCAACATGGCGACCTCGACGTACAACACGTCCGACTCCGGCTAAAGGCCCGTGACGCGCAGGATCGTTATATTGCACCGAAAGCTGGAGGGTTCCACACCACTCCTCGTGACCAATCGACGAGATCACTGCTGCTCCTAGGGCTGAATCAAGCAAGGACGCGAGGGCACCACCGTGGACGACACCGCGACGATTGCAGATATGCTCCGCCAGCGGCAACCGCAATAACGAAGTTCCGTCGCCGGTTTCCACGATTTCGATGCCAAGGTGAGCACCATAGGGGGTTGGAGAGGGTGGTGTCCGTTCCATACTCATCGCCTTTTACACTGGGGCTGAGGAAACAACCGTCTTGAAAATGGAGTCTGAAGCAATGTTACGATAACGCGCCACTTCTGATTCCTACAGCGGAGAAGCTATGCCTTGGCCCCCCCCGGTTTCGTCTGGCCGTGTTGCCCTCGTTATTTACGGTCTGGCGCTGTTGGTGTACATCACGCTATCAGGGTTGCTTTCCCTAGCCGGTTTGGATTCTCGCGCTACTCTCGTAGTGGCTCAGTTTCTCGGTCTTCTTGGGCTTTCGCTGTGGCTTGTCCAAATGATGAAGATACCCGTCCGCCAAGCGTTCGCCCTGCGTCCAGCTAAACCAATCCACTATTACATGGCGATGGGTGCCGCAATTCCGCTGCAGGCAACTGGCGGCGCAATGCAGTTCGCGATCACCAACCAGCTTCCAGAAAACTCGCCGACCCGGCAGATGATGGAAGAAATCGTACAGCAGTTCGTAGCAACCGAGACTAACTTCGATTTATTGATGTTATTTCTTGCAGCCGTAGTAACCGCAGCGATCTGTGAAGAATTTCTTTTCCGCGGGCTGTTATTAAACCTGTTGCGGCATCGCGGTGGCTGGATTTCAGCAATCATTGTAAGCGCCGTATTGTTCGCCTTGTTTCACCTAAACCCGATCGTTTTGCTACCAGTGGGGCTCGTCGGCGCCTACCTCGCTGTGTTGGTATGGCGATCGAACTCACTGTATCCTGCCATTCTGGCGCACGGACTAAATAACCTAATCGCCTTGTTCGGCCTTCCACTGATCTTCAACGAAACCACCTATACCGAGCATTTGTGGCTAATTTTAGGTGTTTCAATCACCACACTCACGGTCGCCTTCCTTGCCTACCTCCGGGTGACAGAACCCACCACGCCAGGAAGGGAGGGAGAAGACCTTGAAAGCAACTCAATCGAGGGAGGGTTCAAAAATAACTACGGGTCCGAGTAACTCGATCAAGCCCAACCGTAGCGGAGCCACCGAAGAGGTCTGCAGGACAACATGTTTACCTCAACCCTGATTGCCTTAGCCGCTTGCGGTGCCATTCAAGCAACAACGTTGCACGTCAGCACCCATGTGCCTCAAACGGCTCAGACCATCCCGCGTGACGCAGGATCAAACTCTGCAACTCTCGAGATCGGTGGTCTCTTTAGCTGGGGCAACGGCAAAGTCTATGATGTGGCGCGCACACCAACCTCAATTTCACAGGCCATCGTTCGGGTGGCTTGGCAGCCACAACTTTACCGAGGCCGCCTGCTGCCTATGTGGATGCGTGGAAAGGTTGCGCTAGTGGTCGAGGGCGTCAAAGCTTGGATCGATCAAGATCCGAGTGCCTCGGGATTGGGACTCAATGTCTTGTTCCGTTACACGTGGACCACAAATCGTTGGCGACCGATGTTTCTCGGTGGTGCGGGTATCTTGTACACAGACCAGCAGGTGCCACCCGGCGAAACGACTCGCAATTTCACGCCGCAGGTTGGACTCGGGCTGCAATACTTGGTCCAAGACGAACTTGCGATTGGTGGTGAGTACCGATTCCATCACCTATCCAACAAGGGAGCCACGGAAACTAACCCAGGAATCAACACTCATCTAATCCTCTTCGGTGTCTCCTGGTACCGCTGAGAACGGCTTGCTCGCAAGTACGCTTGGAGCGCGTCACGACCACTAAACCTCGGCCGAAAACCGAACTCTTCGGTCATGCGAGCCGTATCTGCCACCCACGTGTAACGAATGTAGTCAAGTAATCCAGCGGGAAAGCGCAGGAGCCGAAGGCGCCACCCGAATTCAACGGCGGCATATAGCAAAAACGCAGGGAGCGGAATGCACAGCCGGCCTGCCATCCTGCAGATCTCCTTGTACGACATAACTCCGGAACTGGCAGCGTTAAACGTGCCAGCGGGAGCCTCGGTAATCGCCCACCACATCATGTCCGCAGCATCCGTTTCATGCATGAACTGCATCGGCGGGTTTGCTCCGGCCACCCGAAACATTACCGGCCATCCGGTGACATGGGTGACGATGTTCTTTGTATGAGCTCCCATCACAATGCAAGTACGGGCTACAACGACATCAATACTTGGATTGGCCTTGCGAAATTCGGGAAGCCAATGCTCGACCTCGGCCTTGAATCGACCGTAGGGATAGGCTGGATTAGAAACTGGTGGATCGGACTCGAGTAATGGGCGAGACCGATCCACATCGATACCGTAGGAGGTGGTACTGCTTGGGTAGAAAATCCGGCGCACTCCGGCAGCGGCGGCAGCCTCGAACGCATTGCGGGTCCCATCGACATCAACATGTGCTTCATGCTGCTGATCGTGAACCGGGTCGAAAATCCAGGCGAGGTGAACGAGTACATCTGGGGCAAAGTCGTCCAGTCGAGTTGCCAGTGATGAATCAGTCACGTCATGGATTGCAAAGCTGGCCTGCGTAGGCCAATGGCTTCCAGGGTGTCGAATGTCGAGCCCGAGAACCTCTGCCCCATTTTCGACGCAACGTCGAGCCAATACGGTACCCAGGTATCCCGCTGCACCGGTTAACACGACCCGAATCCCGGGGGCACTCATCCGGCCGTCACGCTGTCCCAAGGCCAGCACCACCATCAACAGCGATGATAGTCCCCGTCATATAGGTTGGCGCCCCAGCAAGAAAGCAGACGGCTTCAGCGATATCTTCTGGCCGACCGATCGCTCCACCAGGAATTCGTTCAATTACCCGCCGCTGCTCTTCTTGGGTTGTTCCTTCAGGAAAAAGGACGGTGCCGGGAGCGACACCATTGACTTGTATATGAGGCGCCAACGCCTCCGCCATGCAACGAGTCAACATGTCGACACCAGCCTTAGCAACACAGTATGGCGCGTAATCGCCGATCGGCGAGATTCCAGCGGTGCCGCAGATGTTGATGATATGGCCACGCCGTCCGCGTTCCATGACGCGGGCCGTTGCTTGAGCGACATTGAAGGAGCCTGTCAAGTTTACCGCGAGAGTACGCTGCCAAAGGTCGTCATCGACTTCAAGGAAGGGTCGTTCATCGAAGATAGCGGCATTGTTTACCAACACATCAATACCACCGTATTTCTCCAATGTCGCGTCCAGCAGTCGATCTACCTGTGGGCGGTCAGCAACATCAGCCTGCACCGAGATACAGTCTCCACCCCCCTCACGAATTTGGTCGACGAGGGTTTGAGTCGCTGTGGCAGAGGTATGGTAATTCACCACCATTCGGTAGCCGGAGGACGCCAGGGCCCATGCAATGGCCCGACCAACACGCACGCCGCCGCCGGTAACTAAAGCTACGGGTTGCACGATCGAATCCTCCTTCGGTATGTTGACTCTGCGATTCTAACGCGGCTTCCTATGATCGGGTCACGCTGATGAGATCAGCAACCAGGTCCCCCTATTTGGAATACGATCCCGATCTCAACAAATCCCCTATTTATCTTGGGGCGTCTAAGAAGAGGACTCATGTCTCGCAATATACATAACATAGCTGTTTCCCTTGTCACTTCAGTTGCTGTTGTCGCCTTATTTGGGTGTATGGCATCGGGTGGGAGTGAATCAGGATCCGATCGAGAGGTACCGTTCGATGTACTCATCACCGGTGCTCGTGTCATAGATGGAACCGGTAACCCATGGTTTCGAGCTGACGTGGGCATTCGAGGTGATGTGATTGCTGAAGTCGGCTCCCTAAGCGAGAGGGATGCTATTCGTACCATTGAGGCCAGAGACCGAATTGTAAGTCCTGGTTTCATCGACATGATGGGGCAGTCCAGCCTCGTGCTCATAACCGACCCACCGAGCGCAGAGAGTAAACTGCGCCAAGGAATCACAACATACCTCTCCGGTGAAGGAGGGTCTCCCGCACCCCGGAATGCCGAGACACAGAGCTCACCTCTGATCATCGACGGTGAAACGGTCCACTGGAACACGTATGCAGAGTATTTCGCAATCATGGAACGCTTCGGGGTTCCTATCAATGTGGTCCACAATGTTGGCCTAACGCAGGTTAGGCGTGTGGTGCTTGGGGAGAGAGACGTCCAACCGACAACTGCACAACTTGAGGAGATGAAGGCGCTGGTCCGTCAAGCAATGGAAGATGGCGCCGTCGGAACGTCTACGTCATTGATATATCCACCTGCTGTGTACGCTCGCACAGAAGAACTCATTGAACTAACAAGGGTCGCTGGAGAGTATGGCGGCGTGTATTTCACTCACATGAGGAACGAGAGCCATGCGGTCCTGGACGCAATCCAAGAGGCAATCACTATTGGGGAGAGTGCTGGCGTTCCTGTACATATCTACCACCTGAAGGCCGCTGGTCAGGACAATTGGCCTCTTATGGCTGATTCCCTGGCGCTCATCGATTCTGCTCGTGCAGAAGGCATGGACGTCACGGCTGATATCTACCCTTACATCCGTAATGGCATTGGTCTCAATTCGTTCCTGCACCCTCGGCACTATGCTGAGGGCACCGATGCATTCCTGGCCACACTCTCCGATCCCGAGGTGCGCAGCCAATTAAGGGCAGAGGTTGAAGGCACGTCAGATTGGGAGAACTGGTATCGCCATGTTGGTATGGACTGGAACAATGTTTTGATTGTTGCCGCTCCAGAAGCGGTTGATCCAAACGTGATTAATCGCTCAATCATTGGTGCCGCGGAGGTGCTCGGTACTGACCCCTGGGATGCTTTTTTTAGCCTCGTGCAGACTGGGGGCGTTAGTGTGAATCCGAAGAGCATGAACGAGGAGCAGAAATGGCAAGCTCTTCGTGCAGACTTCGTCATGATTGACACTGATGCGTCCCCCGTGAACCCGGCGACAACTGCGAGTTCCCATCCGAGGGCTTTTGGAGCCTTTCCACGAGTGATCGCTAAGTACGTCCGGGAAGACGGTGTTCTAACACTTGAGGATGCGGTACGTCGAATGAGCTCAATGGCCGCGCACCGGCTTGGCCTCTACAATCGCGGAGTTGTGGCCCCCGGCATGATCGCCGATCTCGTGGTATTCGATGAAGAACAACTGGAGGATGAGGCAGATTTCGGGGCCGACGCAATGCGGTACGCCCTGGGTGTCGACTACCTGCTTGTGAATGGGACCGTGGTCATTGATGATGGCCAGATGATGGACTCACGGCCCGGCAGACTGCTAAAACGCACAGGAAACCACTAGGGGACAATCCGGATGCCACACCTAAGCACTCCGAACCCACCAAGTGCATAGCGTCAGACCGGCCAATACACCATCCTCGGTAACAGCGGTGAGTTCTCTTGCCTAAACTGTGACGGTACAATCCCTATAGGTTCTGGAGTTACGAGGAGCAAACTTTGGACGATCCCCGAAATGTCATTATCCTTGGTTCCGGCTGTGCCGGGCTAACGGCGGCAATCTATACAGGTCGCGCCGGCCTGAAACCCCTTGTTATCGAAGGCCTTGAGTTCGGCGGCCAGCTCTACACGACTACCGACGTCGAAAACTTTCCCGGTTTTCCTGACGGTGTGATGGGGCCCGAGCTCATAGACCGTATGAAGGTGCAAGCAGAGCGCTTCGGAGCCGAATTCCTGTCTTATCAGAGTGCGAAAACGCTTGACTTCACCAAGCAGCCAATCGAGGTAACAACAGGAAATGATGAAACCTACTGGTGCCAGGCTCTGATCATAGCGACTGGGGCCTCACCCAAACAGCTCGGCCTACCCAACGAGATGGAGCTCCGCGGTTACGGTGTTTCAACCTGCGCCACCTGTGATGGTGCCTTCTTCCGTGACCAAGAAATTGCCGTGATCGGCGGCGGCGACACAGCTATGGAGGAAGCTCTTTTCCTCACCCGTTTCGCCAGTAAAGTGTACGTTCTTCATCGTCGTGACGAACTGCGGGCCAGCAAAATTATGCAGGACCGCGCCCTTGCCCATGACAAACTTGAGTTTCTCTGGAACACAGAGGTGCTCGAATTTCTGGGTGATCCGGAAAACGGATTACAGGGTCTCCGGATTACCAATAAGAAAAGCGGGGAAGAAAATAGCCTCTTAGTACACGGCTGCTTTATTGCCATCGGCCACGACCCGAATACTGAAATACTTACAGAGTCGCCCATCAGTCTCGACGAACAAGGCTATGTGACGGCAGACGGACGCCATTTCCCGTTTACCCCAATAGAAGGTGTTTTCGTAGCCGGTGATGTGCACGACCACCACTACCGGCAAGCGGTCACTGCCGCAGGCCACGGATGTGCGGCCGCAATCGACGTGGAACGCTACCTCGCGGGATAGTGCACGTTAGGGCTGATGTCCATAAGTGAGTGTGTCTGCCCCATGCCGATAATAAATGTCGTCGGTCAATAACGACCCCGAAGCCTTTCCTTAGAAGGCAGAATTTCCAAACAGGTCGTCCACCATCCGGTAAGCGTCGTCTGGACAAACTCCTTCGGCAAACGCTCGGCGACCATCTCCGCAGCCAGAAGCTCATGGTCATACTCAATCCCGATAAATTGAACGTCGAGCCCATCGTTGCCATCAATCATCGTGTACCAGACGCCCGTCGTTCCGTCGTTTTCAGGCCTTCCAATGACGCCGATGTTGACCGCAAGGGCCTCCCTCCCATCAGCTCGCAACCGCCGCTGCCACTTGATGCCCGTATGCGTGAAGGCCAGCACGTCAGCCTCGCAGTCATCGAAGAAACGTTCTAATAGAGCGTCGGATGTAGCAGTCTCCCACAAAAATTCATTGGTTCGCCGGGGCGAACCGTGGCAACAATGAACCAAATATTCACCGACCTGAACACGGGCCTGCTGTGGTAACGATCCGAGCCAGGCGCGATGTTCCACTGGTGTGTTGGAAAACGTGTGAGCGTAAGAAATTTGCGCGTAATAATTGTCAGCCGGGTCAGTATAGCCGCAGCCACAGTCCTCGAGTCCCTGGGCAAGCGATTGGTCATAGTTGCCAGCGATGGAAGGAACCCCGGTACGCTGTAATAGAGGAACAATTCGCTCCGGATGCGGGCCAAAACCTCCCATGTCGCCTAGGCATAACAGTAGATCGGCACCACGTGAGACCGCATCGGCGATTACCGCTTCAAGCGCCCAGTAGTTGTTGTAAATACCTCCGAACAGCGCTACGCGATGGTAGACATGGTCGAAGGACGCCGTCGTCGCACCGCCGTAGGGCGCCCTAACCATCTGATAGGGATGATCACTCCAGACTGCCGGTTGAGTCGTGTTCAGTAATTCCGACATGTCATCCCGGTTTCAAAACACGTCGTGCACGACGGATGATACAAACTGATTGGCTTATTGGCCTCAGCAAGAGTGTTATCGGGCAGCCTCGCACCGGACTCCCCAGCCAGGATCGGGCAGGCGTACACCCCATCTTCTGCGACTAGACGTGCGGAGGAACATTGAAGGTTACCGGTATCGAAGTCCTCCAACATATCTTCAGTCAACAATCGGTCGGCACGGCGGCCCTCCAGCATACCCATGTTAAACACGGGCAGGATCTTGAGCCTCGGCCGTTTGATACCTTCTTCGCGCAGCAAGGATTGGAAGCGATTATAGAACTGGTCATCGGACGGTGGCGGCGGCAAGAGCTCAGGATTAACACCCACCGGCAAGGGCCCTTCCATCGGACGATCGGTGCTCATCGCCCCGTCGCCGGGACCCTGTTCAACTACCAACTCACAGGCGGTGACAATCGGCATTAACCCAGCCCGCTCCAGACGACGGACCCCACGCAGCGCCTTGCGAAAAACCCCCAGCCCACGAATAGCGTCGTTAGCTTGCTCGTCTGGAGCATCTAGGCTTACTCGAATTTCCAGTGAATACAAAGAAGCATCAGCGATCTCACTGAGGCGAGCAGATGTGCGCTCAGTAATCAGTACACCGTTGGTCAGCACACCGGTCGGTGCTACCTCCAGTGCATCGCCGAGAATTTCGATGGCAGACGGGTGGAGAAACGGCTCCCCTCCGGTGAAATAGATTTCTTTGACCCCGAGCGTGGCAGCTTCGTCAATATAGTCACGGATCTGCTCCCGGGACATGAACTCAAGGGCGTGATTGTCGGGAGCGCAAGAGATGAAGCAATGTGTACAGGTCAGGTTGCACAGCGTACCGGTGATTTGCACCCAAAGTGTCTCAAGGCCATCGAAGTGAACCTCCGGCGTACTCTGCGAAAGATTTGTCGGCATTTGGCTACCCCGCCACGAGAAACGGGTTCGACGTGCGCTCCGCCCCGACTGTTGTCGGATCACCATGGCCAGGAAACACCCTGACATCATCGCCAAGGGGAACGACCACCTGGCGAATCGTGTCCATGAGAGTCTCATAGGAGCCGCCGGGAAGATCGGTACGCCCAATCGAACCAGCGAATAGAACATCCCCAGCGATTAACAGTTCGGACCCAGGGAACCAAAACGCGACGTGGCCAGGGCTGTGGCCAGGCACATGCAGCACCTCGACCGAGTGGCCACCGAGCTTCAATTGCTGGCCAGCTTCGAACAACTCAGCAGGTGTGGGAAGCACCCCAACCGGAAAACCGAAAGCCTCGCCCTGCTGTGGAGCTGCATCATAAAGAAACTGATCCTCGGGGTGGAGCCAAACGGGTGCACCAGTGTTCTCCACCGCTTCGGCCAAGCCGAGCACATGGTCGAGGTGAGCGTGAGTCAACCAGATCTCGTTGATCTCCAGCCCCATATCAGCCGCCATCCTCAGCAGCTCTGGGACCTCCCCGCCTGGATCGATTAGCACACCACAACCACTCTCCGAGCAGCCGACAACGTAAGAATTCTCGCCAAATGCACCAACCGTCAAGTAGCGCAACGCTAACTTGGAGGTCATGAACTGCTCCCTGGCAGCGTTGGCTGCTCCGATAAGCGCCGTGCCAAACGGCTACAACGACGCATCGGCGCAGCGTTTGTAACGGCGCGTCGCACAGCGCGTCTGCTCCCCACCAGGACTGCCAACTTCTTGGCACGGGTCAGCGCTGTGTATAGAAGGTTGCGTTGCAACATTGGGTAATGCTCCGTTAATAGAAGGACAACAACAGCTGGATATTCGCTGCCCTGACTTTTGTGTACCGATATCGCATAGGCAAGGGAAAGATGACGTGCTGCTTCCTGATCGTACTCGACACGTCGGCCGTCAAACATAACAGTTAACGAACCCTGTGCTTCGGCTTCGGCGACCCGACCTACATCGCCGTTGAATACCTCTCGATCGTAGTCGTTGCGTTGTTGAATGACACGATCTCCCCGGCGCAACATATAATCACCAACAGGGCGTCCACCACTGACATCATTGAGCCTTTGCTGCAGCGTCACATTGAGCCGTGACACGCCTGCCTTGCCACGATGCATAGGCGCGACAACTTGAACATCCTTCATCGCGTTAAGTCCGAAGCGTGCCGGAATACGCTCCGACACCAATGCCAAAGCGATATCGCGGGCGCGATCGGCATCCTCCTCGCCAATGAAATAAAAATCTCGCAGGACATCCGCGTCCCATGCCTCCATGCCTTCCATACCCTCAGGTAATTCGCCCCGATTGATCCGGTGGGCGTTGCGAACGATAAGGCTACGCTGGGCCTGCCGATAGATCTCAGTAAGACGCACCGTCGGTAACACCTCTGATGCAAGAAGGTCCCTCAAAACGGCCCCAGGGCCAACGGGTGGCAACTGGTCGGCATCCCCGACCAAAACCAAAACTGCACGCGGCGGCACTGCGGAGACCAGTGCATCCATCAGGAATAGATCGATCATTGAGGCCTCGTCGACGATCACCACGTCCGCCCCCAACGGGGTCCCCATATTGCGCCCAAAGCCACCGTCGTGTGGGCGGTAATCAAGCAGCCTGTGAATTGTCATGCTCGCATGGCCTGTTGCCTCCGAGAGGCGCTTCGCCGCCCGTCCAGTCGGGGCCGCTAGAGCAATACGGGCGTTTACCGCTAGCCCACAACGAACGATCGCATCAATCAGAGTGGTCTTCCCTGTACCCGGGCCACCGGTAAAAAGCAGCAATTTTTGTGACAAAGCAACCCCCACCGCGTTCCGCTGATCGTTCCCAAGTTCAACTCCGAGTTGGTCTTCAACCCACTCGACCGCCTTGGCGGCCCGGTCTTCGGAGAAAGCACCTAACTTGCCATCAGCGGCTGGTGTCGCAGCGATCTTCAGTAGTCGGCGCGCAACGCGTCTTTCGGCTTCCAGAAAAGCCTTCCTGTACACAGCACGGTGTCCATCTTCAGCCGTCGGGTCATCCTCGACCTCGCTGGAGCCCTTCGGACTCAACGCTGCCACTTCATCGTCATCTAGCAGTTCAGAAACTAGATCGCCATCATCTAACAACCCGCCAACCGCGCGTCGGACAACGTCGTCATCATCGACTTCAAGGAGTTCACAGGAAAACCGGACAAGACGTTCATATGGCACAAAGCAATGACCGTGGGTGGCCTGGTCATCAAGCACATGGAGAACACCCGCACGCGACCGTGCATCCGTCTCTGCGCCCCACTTCGGGAACTGTCGGGCAATTTCGTCAGCACGTCGAAACCCGATTCCCAGAATCTCGCCTGAGGCAGCCAGAGCGTAGGGGTTTTCACGCACCCGCTCCTCGCTATCCTCACCCCAAGCCCGGAGAATCTTATTGATTAGGAACGGGCCAAGTCCCAAACCTTGCAGGAAAATTCGCGTACTCCGCTCAGCCGCTTGTTCGCCCCAACGCTCCTTGATGCGGTGCAAACGAACCTTTCCGATGCCACGGACTGATAGGAGCTTCTCTGGAGCGTCGTCGAAAACCTCAAGGGTTTGCTCACCGAAACTCTTAACGATCCGCGCCGCAATCTCGGGTCCAATACCGGGCACCACACCAGATGCCAAGTAACGTTCGACCGCCTCTTCATCCGTGGGTCGCACCGATACCGACTTGTCCGCACGGAACTGGCGACCGAAACGAGCGTCGTCGACCCAGCTACCATCGATCTGGAGTCGCTCGCCTTCGAAAACCGGAGCAAGATCACCCACAGCCGTTGCCACATCGCCGTCATCGAGACGCAGACGGATAACTGCCCATGAAGTGCCGTCCTGCTCGTAGACGATGCGCTCCACGGTACCAATGAGGCGAGCGTTAAACAGATTTTCGATGACAGCACCTTGTTAGATATGCAACGACCGGCCGTCAACCGCCAGAGCCGCTTCCTTCATCGCTTCCGACAATGTCGGATGGGCGTGGACGGTTAACGCGATGTCCTCGGCATCACCACCAAAGGCCATCGCGACAACCGCCTCGTGAATGAGGTGGCCCGCCTCGGCGCCAATACAGTGAACACCAATGAGCTTTTCAGTCTCAGCATCGGTGATCATCTTGACCCAGCCCTCCACATCGCCACGGGCCCGTGCACGGCCGATACCGCGGAATGGAAACTGCCCTGTTCGAACAGTGTAACCATTGTCAATCGCTTCTTGCTCCTTCAAACCGACCGAGGCAATTTCCGGGTGAGTAAAAACCACTGCCGGAATAGCTGTGTAGTTCATCTCCGAGCGTTGCCCGGCGATGCACTGGGCCGCAACCATTCCCTCATCCATGGCAACGTGAGCGAGCATCGCTGTCGGTACAACGTCTCCAATTGCGTAGACGCCATCAACCGCAGTGCGCATACCGGCATCGACAGGTATAAAACCGCGTTTGTCAAGCTTGAGTCCGATGGTCTCCAGTCCGAGCCTGTCAACAAAGGGCTGACGTCCCGCGGCGACAAGCACCTTGTCCGCAGTGATATAGCTTTCGCTTCCCGCGAGTTCGTAGCGGACGGTCGCTTTTTTCTCTTCGATTTCCACCTCACTAACTTTTGCCCCAAGATGGAACTCCATACCCTGTCTGGCAAAGATTTCGTGGGCGGCAACACCTAGATCCTCGTCCATCTCTGGTAGAACCTTATCCATCATCTCAAGCACGGTCACGCTGCTGCCCAACCGAGAGTAGACGCTGCCTAGTTCAAGACCAATATATCCCGCCCCTACGACCACAAGTTGGTTGGGGATCTCATTGAACTCGAGCGCTTCACGGGACGACACAACCGCCTCCCCATCAAACGGAATGCCCGGGATCTCCATTGGGACCGACCCAGTGGCTATTATCACGTTCGCTGCCTGAACAACTTGGGTGCCTCCAGCAGCTAGGTCGACTTCGATCACACCAAGGCCCATAAACCGCCCTGCCCCCTCCAAGAGGTCGATGCCACCCTTGCGGAGGAGTCCGGCAACACCGCGTGTCAACATCGTAACCACCTTCTGCTTTTTTGCTTGCATGCGTGGATAGTCAACTGACACGTCGCTTACCTCGATGCCAAACTGGCTCGCCTCCTTAATGGCCGACAACCTATGGGTTGCCTCCAGCAGTGCCTTAGAGGGAATGCATCCAATGTTCAGGCAAGTACCACCGATAAATTCCTTTTCGATAACCAAGGAACTGAGCCCTAACTGGGCGGCACGAATCGCGGCCACATATCCACCCGGTCCAGAACCAATGACAGCGACGTCTACACGTTTGTCTTCGGGCATAGCTCCATCCCTACAACTTGTCAGCGATTAGGCTCCGGGATCTTCTAGGAATTTAACAAGATCACGGACGAACAACGCAGCGACCGCACCGTCAACAACCCGATGGTCGCACGACAGAGACAGGTTGAGCATGTGGCGGATGACGATCTCACCATTCATTACCATGGGGCGTTCACGAATAGACGTAATCCCCAGAATAGCCACTTCCGGAACATTGATCACTGGCGTGGCAAGAAAACCACCGATGTTACCGGTACTGGTGATCGTGAACGTGCCGCCCTGAAGATCTTCTAGGGCGATCTTGCCATCGCGCGCAGCATCGGAGAGCCGGGTGATTTCAGAGGCAAGATCGAAAAGATCCATACTGTCGGCGCCCTTGACCACCGGGACCATAAGACCACGGTCAGTAGCTGTAGCAACACCAACGTTGTAATAGTGCTTGAGTACAATCTCCTCAGTATCTTCGTCAAGGCTGGCGTTCAAATAGGGGTGGTCCTTCAAGGCCAGCACCAAAGCACGGATGATGAACGGCAGGTAGGTAAGCTTAATTCCTTGCTCCGCCGCCTGGGACTTCCCCTCCCGCCGCAATGTCACCACCTCACTCATGTCCACTTCTTCGACATACGTGTAGTGCGGCACCGTTGTCTTAGCGATCAACATACGCTCAGC
Source organism: uncultured Acidobacteriota bacterium (assembly GCA_964455175.1). Lineage (GTDB taxonomy): Bacteria > Acidobacteriota > UBA890 > UBA890 > UBA890 > UBA890. The sequence goes on from CAYVUW010000001.1 coordinate 132,794, forward strand.
GATGGTACGTCGTAGCCCCTTCAGCGCTATCCTTTCTTCACTAGCATCAGGAACGGTGGGCGCTGCAAGCGGTCCATCGTGGGCAGTACTGTCCACAGTGGCACCCCGAGGACCAACGTCCGGCGCCTGCGCGGCACCATCAGCAAAGCTGCGGACGTCACCCTTAGTTACCAGCCCTCCGGGACCACTTCCCGTTATTTTGTCAATACCGACGCCAAGTTCAGTGGCAAGGCGCCGAGCCGCAGGAGCTGCCACACCTCCCGGTTTTCTCTCTCCGCCCCCTCGATCACTTCTTGAAGCTTCAGCCGCGTCGCGTTCGGCCCTTGCAAGTTCTCGCGCCTGTTTGAGGTCATCGGAGGTAACGGCGGGAGAAGCATTCACATCCGTCACCGCAGCCTCATTGGCAGCAGCATCTACTCCGTCACCAAACAACAGGATCGTCGTGCCGATCTGAACCACATCACCCTCAGCAACGTTCAGTTTTGCTACCGTGCCAGCACGAGGCGAAGGGATCTCCACTGTAGCCTTATCGGTCATCACTTCGACAAGTGGCTGATCTTCGTCGACGGTGTCACCCACCGCCACTAACCACTTGACGATCTCTCCTTCGGCAAGACCTTCGCCGATATCCGGAAGTTTAAATTCGTCAGACATGTTCTCCCCAAAAGCACCTGGCCCATTTAATGGAAGTAAGGCCGTAATCGTTATCAGTCATAAAGGCACGTTTAGCTCGTTCAAAGGCAGAGTGCTGCATCCGGCACGGCGCAATAGAATCATTCATTCGGGCCAGCCTTCCCTGACTCGATCGACGCACGAATGAAATGCTCCCCTGCCCGATACGAACTACGTACCAGCGGTCCAGAAGCCACATAGTGAAAGCCGAGGGCCTCGCCCTTCTCACGATGAGCATCAAAGGTCTTTGGATGGACATATTCTTGTACGGGGAAGTGACTTGGTGTCGGCTGTAAATATTGACCCAAGGTAAGAAAGTCGACTCCATGCTGGCGAAGAGCCTTCATTGCCGCGACAATTTCGTCCTCGCGCTCCCCCAGGCCAAGCATGATCGACGACTTGGTGCGGGGCGACAAATGGTGTGCGTTGGCACGAGACAAGACCCCAAGGGAACGCTTGAAACCAGAACGACGGTCGCGCACAGCCGTCTGCAGCCGCTCCACAGTCTCGATATTATGCGCCAGGACATCGGGGGCAGCATCACATACAACGTCAACAAGTCGATCACGACCACTAAAGTCGCCGATTAGAGCCTCCACAAACACTTGCGGCGTGCGACGTTTAATTGCACCGATGCAAGCAGCAACGTGTCCGGCGCCTTCGTCCTCCAAATCGTCCCGATTGACCATCGTAAGGACAACATAGTCGAGGCCTGTGGCATCCACGGCCTCAGCTAGCTTTTCCGGTTCGTGGACGTCAACTGCGCCACCGGGATTACCGCTATTCACGGCGCAAAACCGGCAGCCACGGGTACATACGTCACCAAGCACCATAAATGTGGCTGTTCCGCCGCCCCAACACTCGCCGACGTTTGGGCAACGTGCCTCCTCACAAACCGTGTGCAGACCACGCTCCCGGAGCACCTTCTTCAGGTGTGCGTAATTCCCCCCGCCGGGAGCTTGAACACGGAGCCAATCCGGCTTCGAATGGCTCCGTGCGGGTGCCAGACTACTCAAGGTTGCACCTTGTGCCGAGCGAAGGATACGACTGGTGAGGTAGGCACAGATGCCTGGCCGAGAAACGATTCGAGTTCCGCTACCAATCGCCCAGTAAACGCCGCCACATCACCATCCCACTTCATTCTCTGCAACGACGTAACAGGGTCGCGTAACCCGCAGGAAACGATATTTTTAAATGGTTCAAGGTCAGTTTTAACGTTGAGAGCGAACCCATGTCGGGTGACGCTCTGCTGCACCGCGATACCGATAGCGACGAGCTTACCGAATTCTGTCCACACACCAGTTAGCCCTTGCCTTGTGAATGCGGTAACCCCGACGCTTTGCAACGCCCCTATCAACGCCTTTTCAAGCCCTTGCAAATAAGTTCGAACACCGATTCCACGGCGCTGCAAACTGATGATCGGGTAGCCCACGAGTTGGCCGGGGCCATGGAAAGTGGCACCACCCCCGCGATTGGTTTCAATGACGCTAATTCCCGCAGCAGCAAGTTGGCGGCGGGAGGTAAGCAGTTGGCCCGGGGTTGTTCCCCGACCAAGTGTAATAACCGCTGGATGCTCAACATAAAGAAGCTCGTCTTCGCCACCAGCCTTCACTGAGCGCGCAGCCCGCTCCTGCAGCGCAAGGGCATCATCAAAAGAGCACACGCCCAAACGACGCACCCGGATACGCGGACTAAATCCGTTGCTGAACACCGGGTCAGTTGCGGGGTGCATAAGCGACTCCTTGGGTGCTCGATTGCAGCCGTTCATCCGGCGCCCCGAAAGCATCCCTGCCATCTATGGATTATGGCACAATCCGCGCGCTTCCTTTGCCCGATCAAAAGTCCTCCAGATGAAGTGAAACCACGCGATTTGTTACCTCGGTGAGAGGAGAAGTCGATCAGGCTGGCATTCACGGGTAACAGGCTGGATTGTCCGCCTTGATGGCTGTCAGAGGTTTCTTGATCGCTGACTCCCTGACCGCATCTTTCAATGTTAATTGCCGCTGTATCGCCTTCGTGTGGTATAGAAAGGGACCATACGACAAGAATCAACGGCAACTCGCGGACTTAGCAGGCTGTAGAGTGTCAGGGAATGAGCGAAATAATCAACCATTTTCAAATAACGGGCGGAGAGCCCAATGACAGGACAATACGGATAGAACGATGACGCCATTGATCGCCATGCTGCTCTGCTTTGCCGCGTACGCCGTCGCTTACAAAGTGTACGCCCGATTTCTCGCCAACCATGTTTTCGAACTTTCTCCTGATCGTGAGACACCAGCTCACACGCTTCGGGACGATGTCGACTACATGCCGACTAACCGCTTTGTCTTGTTCGGCCACCACTATGCTTCGATCACCGGACTTGCGCCGATGCTCGGTCCAGCAATCGCGGTCATCTGGGGTTGGGTACCGGCAATGCTCTGGGTAGTGCTGGGGGCTATCTTCGTTGGTGCAGTACACGACTTTAGTGCCCTGGTCCTTTCGATTCGAGCCCGTGGCATGTCAATCGGTAAGGTCGCTGAGGGCCTTATCGGAAAGCGTGCCAAGAGCTTGTTCCACATCATTACCTTCTTTCTGCTTGCCCTTGCGATGGGCGTCTTCGTCGACGTGGTCGCGACACTATTTTCGCCAGAGTTCTATCCAGAGTCGGTACTCCCGACCGCGGCCTTGATGGTTATCGCGATCATTATGGGTCTATTGGTCTACAAGAAGAGTTGGTCTCTCGTCCAGGTTACGACCGGGGGCTTCTTCCTAATGCTGCTGTTCGTCTATCTCGGGATGAGCAACCCCATCGTCGGACCCTCAGTATCACAATGGAAATGGATGCTGCTCGGTTACGCCTTCGCGGCCAGTGTCTTGCCCGTATGGATGTTGCTGCAGCCACGCGACTACATCAACAGTTTGTTGCTGTACCTTGGACTCGGCGGCATGTATGCCGGACTGGTGGTTACCAATCCCGAGTTTGTCGCCCCAGCGTTTGACGCAAGTCCAGCCGGTGCGCCGCCCATCTATCCGTTCGTGTTCATTGTCATTGCCTGCGGTGCCGCAAGTGGTGTTCACTCGCTGGTTTCGTCTGGAACGACCGCCAAGCAACTCGACAAGGAAACTGATGCGCCTTTCATCGGCTACGGAGCCATGCTTGGTGAATCACTCCTTGGACTCATGGCGGTGCTCGCCTGCACAGCAGGTTTCATCTCGCGTGACGAGTGGCTTGGCCATTACGCTAGTTGGGATTCAGCACAAGGACTAGGTAACAACATCAGCGCTTTCATTGACGGAACGACGCGTTTTCTCGAAGGGCTTGGAGTGCCCCAGGAAATCGGCAACACATTTATCGCTGTGGTGGTGGTCTCATTCGCCCTCACCACGCTTGATTCTGCTACTCGGCTGCTGCGCTATAACATCGGTGAGATAAGCGAAACTATCCGTGTGCCAATACTTGCCAATCGTTATGTCGGTTCGATGATGGCAGTTCTGACTATTGGTATGTTCGCCTTTTACCAGGTCCAAGGACCAACCGGTCCGGAAGCTGCTGGCAAGGTGCTCTGGACACTGTTCGGGACAACCAATCAGTTGATGGCCGGCCTGGTACTGCTGGCAGTAACGCTGTACCTACTGCGCCGCGGCAAGTCGATCGTCTACACAGGAGTGCCGATGGCTTTCATGCTGGTCGCGACCCTGGTGGCGATGACGAGTGCGCTCCGTGGTTTTTGGGCCGATCAGTCTTGGCTGCTACTAATCGTTGGCGGCGTACTGTTCGTCATCGGAATCTGGCTCATCCTTGAAGCGTCTGCCGCTGTGCGACGTTACCGGAGCGAACCCGTAGTTGAGTCGCTCGACGTGCAGTTTGACGAGGAACCGGTTTGAGCCAGGATTGGTTTAAATGAAATGAGAAAAGGCCGGAGAGCACATCCTCTCCGGCCTTTGTTTTCTCGCGGTTGAACTCTAGGAGTAAAAGCGAAAAGTATCGCCTACGGGAAATCGACTCCTGACAGCACATAGTTATATTCGGTGAAAGCCGTCCATTTTTCAGGAACTTCCTCATCCATGAAAATGGCGTCCACAGGGCACACTGGCTCGCAAGCGCCACAGTCGATGCACTCATCCGGATGGATGTAGAGCATGCTCTTGCGGCCTTCTTCCGCCACGCCGCCGTGTTCAGTATTACCGTCATCCGGAATCTCATAGATGCAATCGACAGGGCAAACGTCTACACAGGCTTTATCCTGCACATCCACGCAGGGTTCCGCAATTACGTACGTCATGCTTGTACTCCTAGGTACTTGATCGCTGTCTTACTTCCTCATTTGCACCACGAATATTCGCAGCGTAGCACCCCGGGTGCCGGATGCAACCCTACTCTAAGCGACTAGTTCTGCAGTTGAGACTCAGTCTCTCTTGCGCAATGACTAGTGACCAGAATCGGTCCAGGAAAGACCTCACTTACAGCGAAATCTTCCATTACCCACACAAAGTGCATTCCACAGGTTTTCCACAACCTATTGTAGGGGTGTGCAATAAAATCCCCAACATATTGTGGCTTAGTAGTTGACAACCCATGTTAAGAAACGTATAACGGCAGGGTTTCCCAGGTGCTTTAACCGGCTTGTCGCCAGGAAGTCTCTGGCTGTGTGATCGAGCCACCAGCTTTATCTTGGAGGGATTAAAAAGCCATGGCCGCTGACGAATACTCTGGACCTGATAGCCAAGCGGCTGATACCGAAACCACTGACTCAGCTGAGCTATCTCCAGAGCTCACGCCTGTTTCGCCAAAGGCAGATAAGGCCAAAAAGAGCACCCGTAAAGGCCTTTGTTTCAACCGTTTCTTCACGGCCGACGGTATCCATCCCTACGATGCCGTCGAGTGGATGGAATATGACGCGATCATCTTGAATGCTGAGGGGGAAACCGTTTTCGAACAAAACGGGGTTGAATTCCCCACTTTTTGGTCGCAGCGTGCAACTAACATCGTGGCCTCGAAGTACTTCCACGGCCAACTAGGTACACCGGAGCGGGAGTCGAGCCTCAAGCAATTGATTGGCCGTGTTGTCGGTACGATGGCGCAATGGGGGATCGACGGAGAGTATTTCGCCACGACTGAAGATGCGGAGATCTTCTCCGACGAACTCACGCACTTACTGCTACATCAGATGGTGGCTTTCAACTCTCCAGTTTGGTTCAACATCGGTATTGCGGGAGAGCGGCAACAAGCATCAGCGTGCTACATCAACCATGTCGATGACACCATGACTTCGATTCTTGAACTCGCAAAAACCGAAGGAATGATCTTCAAATGGGGCTCCGGCGCTGGCGTAAACTTATCGCGCTTACGCGGTTCGACCGAGAAACTGTCCGGTGGCGGCATCGCATCCGGACCGGTTTCTTTCATGAAGGGGTTCGACGCTTTCGCTGGCGTCATTAAGAGCGGGGGCAAGACACGCCGGGCAGCCAAGATGGTCATGTTGGACATCGACCACCCGGATATCGTTGAATTCATTGAGAGTAAGGCGCGGGAAGAGCAAAAGGCTTGGACCCTAATTGAAGCCGGCTACGATCCGGCGCTCGATGGCGAAGCATATTCCTCTGTTTTCTTCCAGAATGCGAATCACAGTGTCCGTGCGTCTGATGCCTTTATGAAAGCCGTTGAGAGCGACAATAATTGGCAATGTACTGGCCGCGTAGATGGTGCACCGATTGGCGACTATCGAGCGCGTGACCTGATGTCCAAGATCGCCGAAGGTACCCACCAGTGCGGTGATCCGGGCATGCAGTTTGACGACACAATCAACCGCTGGCACACCTGTAAGAACACTGATCGGATATACGGGTCGAATCCATGCTCGGAATACATGTTCCTCGATGAAACAGCTTGCAATCTGGCATCGCTGAACTTGATGAAGTTTGTGCGTGAAGACAGCTCGTTTGATATTGAGTCTTATCGCCGTGCTGTTGATGTGACCTTCACTGGTATGGAAATCACCGTCGGTTACGCCGAGTACCCAACCCCGAACATCACCAAAAATTCTTTCGACTACCGCCCTCTCGGTCTCGGTTACGCGAATCTCGGAGCCCTATTGATGCACCAGGGTCTTCCCTATGATTCCGAAGACGGTCGAGCTTGGGCAGCGGCTCTGACTTCAATCATGTGCGGTGAGGCGTATCTACAGTCGGCCCGTATAGCCGAGGTCAAGGGACCGTTCGCTGGCTATCCGCGGAACCGCGAACCAATGCTCGAAGTAATGCGTATGCACCTCGATGAGTCCCAGAAGCTTGATTCCTCGCGAGTGCCTGAAAGTCTGGGGCGCTGGGCTTGCAAGGTGTGGGAGCAAGCCGTTGAAGAAGGGGAGGCGCACGGCTTTCGCAATAGCCAGGCAACCGTCTTGGCACCCACTGGAACCATCAGCTTCATGATGGATTGCGACACAACTGGAGTCGAACCTGACCTAGCACTGGTCAAGCATAAACGCTTGGTGGGCGGCGGTACGCTACGGATCGTAAACGACACTGTGCCAGCAGCGCTCACAAACCTCGGTTATAACGATGGTCAGGTCAATGAAATGGTTGCCTACGTCGATGAACACAGCACCATCGAGGGGGCACCTCACCTCGACGAAGAACACCTGCCGGTTTTCGACTGTGCTTTTCGTGCCCTCGGCGGAGAGCGTGCTGTGCATTACATGGGTCACCTGAAAATGGTTGCAGCGGCGCAACCTTTCATTTCCGGAGCTATCTCGAAGACGATCAACGTGCCAGAAACGGCAACTAAGGACGAGATCAGCGAGGCGTACATGGAAGCATGGCGTCTAGGAACCAAAGCTGTAGCCGTTTACCGCGACGGCAGCAAACGCACCCAGCCACTAGCTACTGCTGGGAGTGCCTCGGGCCAAGCGAGTGCGGCAAGCGCGGGGGCTAAGGCTGGGGCGGCACTAGTCGCCGACTTCACCGACCAACCGGTTCGCCGCAAGCTTTCCGATGAACGACAGTCACTGACCCACAAGTTCAGCATCGGTGGCCACAAAGGGTATATCACCGTAGGTCTGTTCGAGGACGGCACACCGGGCGAGATCTTCATTACCATGGCCAAACAGGGGTCAACAATTTCTGGGTTGATGGATTCTTTTGCTTGTATGACTTCGTTCGCGCTGCAGTATCAGGTGCCGCTAAAGTTTCTCGTCGGCAAGCTTAGTCACGCACGATACGAACCGTCAGGATGGACAGGCAATCAGGAACTCCCCTATGCCAAGTCGATCACAGATTACGTCTTCCGTTGGTTGGCCTTGCGGTTCCTGAGCATCGAGGAACGCACCGAGATTGGTATGCAAACGGAAGAAGACCTTGAGGCTATTGAAGCAACAGAATTGAAAGAGGCGGCAGACGCCGCGGACAACAAAATAGGCGACGTGGAGACCGCACCGCGATTGAAGGAGAAGGACATCGGTGCTGGTGATCCGATCGCCTTCGTGCCTCAACCTGATGCGCCCCTATGCCAAGGCTGCGGGTCATTAATGGTGCGTAGCGGTGTCTGCTACAAGTGCATGAATTGTGGGGCGACGTCTGGATGCTCATGATTACAGCAACCGGTATTGCCTGTACAGATGAGAAGCCTCGCCAGCGAGCGCGGCGAGCGGGCCGCATTGGGGTGGGCAGCGGTCATGCTCGTCGCGCCGCTGGCGGGTGTAACAAAGAGATTTAGCGGGCCGGCCGGGGCCGATGGCTGCCTCCCGCCGTCGGTTGAGGGCTGCGCCGACCGGCCCGCTTGTCTTTGCATGTTTCGGTTGAAAAACGCGAAGCGGTCGTCATTGTAACAACATGGCGACCGCTTTTTGTATGTGAATGCTATCAATAAGCGGCAGCCGCCCCGTTGCGCCGTGGATCTGCAACAGCCATCCGGGCCCCATCTGGGAATATGAACACCGAGTGTGCGTCACCCTGGATGCCCCTCCGGTCAGACAACACATGTCCCATCTTAATCAGTGCATCAAAAGACTGCTGAGGAAAATTTCGCTCAAAACTTGTTCGGTCAGGTAACCACTGATGGTGAAAGCGCGGTGCCGCTATCGCATCTTCAAGGCCCATATCAAAGTCAATGACATTCACCACAATACGTAACACCGTGTTGATTATTGTTTTTCCACCGGGGCTCCCGATAGCCATTATGGGCTTTCCATTGCGGGCAACAAGGGTCGGCGTCATCGATGACAGCATACGCTTCCCAGGTGCAATGAGATTCGGCTCCGTGCCGATACTGCTTCCTCGTGTCACTCCAGGCCAGGTGTTGAAATCGCCCATTTCGTTATTAAGTAAAAACCCAGTGCCAGGGGCCATTGCTTTCGACCCGTAACCTTGCTCGATCGTGTACGTCGTCGAGACAACGTTGCCAGCCGCGTCAACAACAGAATAGTGGGTCGTTTCGGGAGATTCCGGGTGCGTAATAATGGCCTCACCCAGATCCTCACTATTGCGGACTACGCCAAGGGAGACCAAGCCAGCCTTCTCGGCAGCGTAATCCTTCGACGTCAACCTATCGATGGGAACTTCGACGAAATCAATGTCACCGAGATACGTGGCACGATCAAGATAACCTTGGCGCATTGCCTCGATCATTAAGTGAGCCACCTCGGTATCGTTAGCCTCGTAGCCTTGGAAATCAAAGTTTTCGAGAATATTGAGCATCTCGACAAGTGCCACACCACCGGAGCTCGGTGGCCCCATAGAGATGATGTCGAATCCTCGGTAAGTTCCACGAATTGGCTGGCGCTCTTTCGCTTCATAAGAAGCCAGGTCTGCAAGCGTAATCAATCCGCCGTTCTCCGCCATTGCCGCAACCAGGCGATCTGCAATTTCACCCTCGTAAAAAGCTGAGGGTCCCTTATCCGCAATCTGTTCCAGCGACCAGGCCAAGTCTGGCTGAACCAGTTTTTCTCCTGCCGCGTACGGAGTCCCGTCAGCTCGCAAAAAAGCTTTTAGGGACGCCGGATACGGTTCAAAACTGCGTGCCGTACTTTC
>CAYVUW010000001.1:142484-143386 GCA_964455175.1 uncultured Acidobacteriota bacterium
GTAGGGGCCCAGAACGATGCCATCATGGGCGAGCTGTATAGCAGGACGTACCAGCCGCTGCCATGGTAACGAACCTAGTTCCTCATGGACTTTCGCAAAACCAGCTACAGTACCCGGCACTCCAATAGCCGTCCATCCCACGTGCCCTCCCCTACGGTCTTCAGTCCCATCCTCCAGCAAATACAAGTCAGCGGTGGCGGCAAGGGGTGCCTTCTCCCGAAAATCAAATGTCGTGTAACGATCTTCATCGGCAACATAGATCGTCATGAACCCGCCACCCCCGATATTGCCGGCCGCGGGGTGAGTCACTGCCAGAGCGAAGCCGACTGCGATGGCCGCGTCCATAGCATTCCCGCCATCCTTCAAGACTTCAATACCAACCTGAGTAGCGAAACCGTCAACACTCGCGACGGCACCACTGGATCCAACAGCTATCTGCCCAACACTTCCTTGTTCTCGGGCTCCAGACGACACTGCCCCATCCCCCTCTGGTTGGGGAACCAGAGAACAGGCAGCGAATAAAACGAACGGCAGCAGAGCAGTTCCGAATAGCTTGAACCTTATTTTCATGACAGTCTCCATCGACATCGCAAGTGGAATGGGAGCAAGCCTAGCAGGCTCCACTACAAGTTATAGCGGCACACTGGCATGAACCGGAAAGTTCTCCGCATCAATTATTGTCCGAGCCGATCAAGGCTGAAGGGAATCGGGCTCACGCCTTTGCACTGAAGAAAGACGCGATGCGCGTCACCAATTTCTGTGAACAAAAGGTGGCGAAGTCCTAAGTGCCGACTCAAGTCGTGAGCCCCCGGTGGTTCCCCTAAAGGATCCAGGGCCAAACCCTCTGCCGCCCCAAACCCAACAAGGAACACCGCCAAACTAATATCACCAATCACATCGAA
>CAYVUW010000002.1:0-324 GCA_964455175.1 uncultured Acidobacteriota bacterium
GCTTCCCTAAGTTCCGGCGTGTAATCAATAAGGTCATCCTCGCTCAACCCCTGCATTTCGTATGGCGCAGGCCTGGTCGGATGCGGCTGTGTCGGCGAAAGTTGTTCGCCTGGAATCAGGCTTTCCGGCACCGGTAATTCTTCGATTGGCCAAAGAGGCTCTCCAGTGGCGCGGTTGAAGGCGTAGGCGAAGGCTTGCTTGGTTACTTGCACAGCCGCTGGAGCGGCTTGATGAAGAGGCTTCCAAGCGGCTCGCCCAGCCGCAACTCGAGCTCCGCGACGCGCCGCCGCCCCTCCGCCTTGCGCTGCAGCGTCCTCAAAGACT
>CAYVUW010000002.1:334-55468 GCA_964455175.1 uncultured Acidobacteriota bacterium
CGAAAGCTGTTCGCCTGGCATCAGACTTTCTGGTACCGGCAGTTCTTCGATGGGCCAAAGAGGCTCTCCAGTGGCGCGGTTGAAAGCGTAAGCGAAGGATTGTTTGGTTACTTGGACAACCGCTGGAATATCTTCGCCGTCGACGGTTACATCGAGGAGAATCGGAACCTGGGGTGTGTCGTAGTTCCAGATGTCGTGATGGACAAGCTGGTAGTGCCACACCCTCTCCCCAGTCTCTACATCCAGCGCAATTAGGCTGGTGGAGAACAGATTGTCTCCAGGTCGGAAGCCACCATAAAAATCAGCTGTGGCACCGTTGGTAGGAATGTAAACCAGCCCCAGCTCTGGGTCCGCCGAAAGCGGCGCCCATGACGAGATGTCGCCGGTCCATTGCCAGGCGTCGTTTTCCCAAGTCTCGTGCCCGAACTCACCTGGTCCTGGCAGCACGTCAAACTTCCACTTGAACGCACCAGTGCGCGCGTCAAAAGCAAGAATGTCACCCGGGATCATCTCCTGGCGGGTTTGGTAGTAACCCTGTTCAGCGGAGTTGCCTACGATGACGGTGCCATTGACAACGATCGGCGGCGAAGAACTGGTGATGTAACCCTTTTCAAGTGGAACACCATTGTACGGATCGTATTCGTGCCCAAGGTGGGCTAGAAGGTCAACTGATCCCGTCTCCGGGAAGCCCTCGATCGGTATCTGCCCACCGAAACCTTCGATCGGCTCTCCGGTGTTCGCGTCAAACGCATGCAGGAAGAAGGCCGGCGTTACCACATAGATAATGTCTCTACCATCAACGTTAGCGTAGGCGACGCCCTTCCCGTGATTCTTTCTCATGGAGTACTCCCAACGAAAAGTCTCGGGCTCAACCCATGACCAAAGTCTTTCGCCAGTGCCCGCATCAAGGGCGTACACGTGTCGCTTTGAGCCTGCCACGCTGATGAGTTTGCCATCCACGTATATTGGTGTCGCTCGCGCATTAACCTCAGGGAATTCGGACGCGTCGAAACTCCATGCGACACCGAGATCTTCGAAGTTGTCGGCGGTAATTTGGGTCAGTGTTGAGTAACGTTGGCCTTCGAGGTTGCCAGTTATGACTGGCCAATCACCTTCGGTGACCACGCCGGGATCCTCAACTACCAGCCTTCCTGTCGTGTCCTCACTGGAACCAGTGCAGGCAACAACAAAGAGAGGGAGAACAGCCACAACGAGTACATTAAAGAGGGTGACAGATTTAGCCTGACGGATCCCGTTTCGCATCCGAGTACCTCCGATCAATACATGGGAAATAGCATGTAACGGTATCGAGAAACGCAGGATACCTGCTCATACATAGATACACCAAGGCCACCGGCCACCGTAGTCCAAGCAGACAACCGCTATTTTTTATCGAATTGGATTGTCTCTCATCAGTCGGGCCAACGTCGGCTCCATTGCCTCTGCCCAGACCTGATAGCCACGCTCGTTCAGGTGCAGAAAATCAGGCATAACGTTTTCGGGAAGATCTCCATTGGGTTCAAGGAAATTCGATCCAATATCCAGGTAGTAGATCCACGTAGCATCGTCCAATTCAGCTACTATCGAGTTGGTAACCTCGTTGACACCTCGCCGCCAATCCCCGACCGTTCGGCCACGTGGAAAGATGCCCAGGAGAAGGATCTTCGTTTCTGGCAATAAACCGCGAAGCGTATGACAGACAGCCTGGATGCCGGCAGCGATTTCGTCCGGAGTGTCACTGTTGGAGTTATTCGTGCCGATCATCACCACTGCCAATTCCGGGCTAATGTCACCTAGTTGACCGTGGATTAGACGCCATAGGACGTGCTGCGTTCGGTCACCACTGAATCCGAGATTCACCGTCTTGCGGTGAGCATAATACTTGTCAAAGGTCGCACGACCCGTTGTCTCCCACCCGTGGGTTATGGAATCACCGATGAGCAACAACTGGACGTCAGTTTTTTGGACTTGCTGAACGTTTGCAAAGAAACGGCCCATCCACGTCTCGTCTTGATCTCCCCAACTCCACACCATATCCGCCCGCGGGGTTGGGACCACGGCGGGGCTTTGCGCCCAAACGATTGTTACAGTTAGTACCTGCACGCATAAAACAAACAGTATTCCTGTCTTCCACGGTTTCATGGCTGAACCTCTCTTTGGCATTCGCTTAATAACAGCGTCTTCAGCATACTAAAACCGCTGTCCTGACAATCAAAAGGATCGAATTCGCTAACAACCTGATGACACGCCCCAGCCTTCTTGTAACGACATCGACCGCTGTCCTCTTGGTCGATGGAAATGGCCCGAGAACCATCCACACCGGATGCGGCATTTATTTCGGCCTGACGTGGGACCGCGACTTCATTTACATCCTCTGCCGAAACAACCTGAGGCATGGAAAGTTGCGTCGTGTTTTCGGTTACACAGTCACCATAGAAATTCTCGATAAGAATTTCCGGCAGGTCGACTCGGTCCGATGTCCATCGATACACGATCCCCACCAGGCAATTGCACGTAACGGGTCAATCTACGTTGCGAACACCGGTAGGGATCGGATCGAGATCTATAACAACAACAGTTTTTCAAGTATCAACTGGACCGGCGAGCAGAAAGACGTGCACCACATCAATACAATCGGGTTTGATGAGTCTTTCTTTTATGTTCTAGAAAACAACAAGCAACAACGGTCGATGGTCAAGATGTTCGACCTTAATTGGCAGCCAGTCCAGGACGTCTCTCTGGGGCTCGGCGCACACAACATATTTCGTCAGGCTCAGGCGCTATACGTCTGCAGCTCGCTAGACCGCGCGATGGTCCGCTACGATCTCGACACCAAAGAAATAACGGAATTCCCGCTCCTGGGGAGAAAATGGCTGCCGCGAGGTCTAGCAAAGGGTAACAACCGCTTCTACATTGGCCTTTCGGCCGAAGGAACGCGACAAGAACGTCACGGCCGACTACCGGGCAAGCTCATCAGTACCAATGAGGGTTTTGAAGTCATTGATACGACAGACTTGGAAGGCGCGGGGCAAGTCAACGAGGTCCGGTTAATCAGCGAACTGGACGCAGCCCATAACGAAGTACCTTTTTGACATCGCGTGTCCAACCATCAATTCCAGTCTTATGGGGAGTTGAATAGCAACACGGATCCGTCGACAACTTCCCGATCATCTGGCATCGTCTGTCCGACAATTATTCCCGCTGATATAAGAGAGTAAGTACACGCACAACCGAGAGGCTCTGATGAAAACAAAACGCTCATGGATCCCGTTCCTCATTCTATTGACAATCAGCTTGTCCGTTGGCTGGGCAGCCGGTTCTCCGCAGCAATGGACCCCAGAAAAACGTGGTAGTGAGAACATCCAGGTCGTCTCCCACCTACCGCTAGGAGCTGCGCTGAGCATTGCAGACATCGAAATCGAGCAGGAGATGGACCGCCCTTACGCTTATGTGGCGCGCGAAATCTTCGGTCTCGAGGGCGAGATGGGCCTCGACATCATTGATCTACATGTTCCAGAGCGCCCAGAGGTGATTTATCGCTGGCGTATCGAGAACCAAGACCTCCACGTCGGGGCTGGCGGCAAAGACATCAAGTACTTCAAATGGGAAGGGCGATACTACGTCGTCCTTTCGATGCAGTTCGGACAGGGTGGCCCCGATGCAGACCTTGGCGCCGTTGTTCTTGATGTCGCCGATCTGCCCGACCCGGACTCCGTCCGGGAGGTGGCCCGAATTCGCGCCCCGGAGTTACTCGGAGGCTTTCATAATATTTTCATCTACAAGCACAGCAACGGCCGTGTCTTGCTCATGACGACAATCTCGGGTCCATTCGCCCACGTCTACGACCTCGGCTACGCGGTCGAAGGCCGCGTCGACGAAGCGCTCGTTGCTCACATTCCCGTCCCCGAAGGGCAAACCGGCGGTCGCAGTTACCATGACTTCTACGCCGGCTATCACCCGGACAGCGAAACTGATCGCTTCTACGGCGGGGGTAGTGGAGGCTATTACGTCTACGACATCACTGACCTTGAGAACCCAAGCCTGCTCGTTAGTCTGACCGGAATTTCGGGCGTCACTCGCGGCCACACCTTCACGCCCTCACCAGACGGCCGCTATGTAGTAGCCGAGACTGAATATCAGCACGCTCCTTTGCGCATCTTTGACCTACAGCCGGCACTCGAAGGGGAGCAGAAAAACATCAGCAGACCTATATCCGCGTGGACGGCTGACTGGAAAAACCTCGTACACAACCACGAGGTGCGATGGCCATATGTTTTCGTTTCTGGCTACCTTGACGGGCTGCAGATATTCAACGTCATGGACCCGACCAACCCAGTTACAGTTGGCTGGTATGACACTTTTCTCCCAGCTCAGGCTTCCATGGGCAACCCGATGTTTGACGGAGTCTGGGGGGTCGATGTGCGCAACGCTGATGGCCTGATTGTGGTCTCTGACATGACCACTGGATTCTGGGCTTTTCGGATGGATGGCTTCAGCGGCTGGAACGGCGAGCAGTGGGGATACCCAAATATCTCCAGTGCACAAGACTGGGACAGAGGCCCGGGCGGATCGAACCGCTAGAAGTTGTGGCACAGCCTGCTACACGGGTAATCGTGTTTCCGATGAAGACCGGGTAGCATCCCTGCAGAAATTGTACATAAATCACCCCGCATACCGAGAAGGAACCTCCTTGCCGTGTCAGTGAAGAACCGCTTCTATCGTATCGAGTTCGAAGGTGCTATCCATTGGGCCCAGGCTGCCGGGCCCGAGACTGACGAACCTTACCCCTCGGACAACCAGCTGCGCCTGTTGAGCGGTGACCCACTCGCTGGGGGCGAGCCAAACAATCATCTCGTAGATCGCGCCTCCGTCGAGGTACTCGTTCCCTGCACACCGACAAAGATTATCGGCGTCGCGCGTAATTTTGCTGCCCATGCCGCGGAACGCGAACGCGCAGTGCCACTAGAACCGCTGATCTTCCTGAAACCACTCACGACGTTGACCCCAACCGGAGCACCGATCATCAATCCGGCAGCCTGTGAGCACCTTAATTACGAGGGAGAATTGGCCGTCGTCATAAGCAAAGAGGGATACCTAATAAACGAGGATGTCTCTATGGATCACGTCTGGGGATACACCGTGATCAACGATGTCACGGCTCGAGACATACAGAACCGCGAGGAAGCGTTCGTGCGCGCGAAAGGATATGACACTTTTGCGCCAGTCGGACCCTGCGTTGCCACGGGCCTTGATCCACTTTCGTTAATCGTTGAAACACACGTGAACAACAAGCTGCAACAACACGGCCCGCTAACCCAATTAGTGCACCCAATCCCGAAGCTTATCGCCTTTATTTCATCAATCATGACGTTATACCCCGGCGACATCATTGCTACGGGGACCCCAAAAGGAATGATCCCTGTAAAACCAGGAGACACTGTCGACGTTTCAGTGGCCGGGATTGGCCGCATCAGCAACCCCGTCGTTGCTCAAGAAAACTAAACGGAGACTCAAATACTTATGCCACTGCTACTGAAAGAGTCCGAGGTCCGCGAACTTCTAAGTATGGAAGACGGTGTGGCTCTCGTGGAGGAAGCCCACAAACTTGACGCCGAGGGTCAAGTGGTCCTGGCGCCACGTATGGCGTTACCGCTCGGCGGTGAGGTCGGTACTTACCGAATCATGGCTGCGGCGCTCCCAGGAATGAGTACCTTTGGTCTCAAAACACTTACCGGGGTTCCTGGCCGCCGGGTGCCAGAACTAACCTACTTCACGATTCTAGTATTCGACGGGGATACGGGCGGTTTTCAAGCCATTCTTCCAGCTGGCCATATCACCCGCACACGCACTGGAGCGGCAGGCGGCGTCGCAGTGAAGCACCTGGCACGCGCCGATGCAAAGATTCTCGGTGTTTTCGGTGCGGGTGTTCAGGCACGTGCCCAAGTAGCAGCGATCCGCGTCGTCCGTGACATCGAGCAAGTCAAGGTTTTCGACGTTGTCCCCGAGGCAGCCGATAAGTTCGTCAACGACCTTCGGGGCGATGGCGTCAATGCCTCGGTGGTTGATAGCAGTGAAGAGGCGGTCGTAGGAAGTGACATCGTAACCACCGCAACGACTTCCAAAGAACCAATCATCGAGGGAGCTTGGCTAGAGCCAGGTATTCATATCAACGGAGTCGGTGCTAACTCACCAGGCAAGAAAGAACTTGCCCCATCCGTGTACGCACGTGGCCATGTCGTCGTCGACTATAAAGAGCAGGTCTTGATGGAAGCTGGCGATCTAATGGCGGCGATTGAATCCGGGGAGTTCAGCGAGGCCGACATCGCCGGCGAACTTGGCGAGGTGATCGCAGGCACCAAGCCTGGACGCAATTCGGACGACGCGATCACCGTATTTAAATCAGTTGGTGTCGCCTACCAGGACATCGCCACTGCAGCCTACGTTTACCGCAAAGCGGTCGACCGTGGTATGGGCGAAGAGATCGACCTGAAAGGCTAGGGGTCAGGGATCAGAAAAGGCGCATTCTAGAGTCGCTCCCATTGCGTGCGCCATCTGTCGCTTGCCCCCTCTGTAGGACCGCCTAGCGTTGTACGCCGATCGTACCTGTAGCGGTATTGCCACCGGCAGTGATCACTACGGTGTAGTTGCCAGGAGGTACTCTCGGGACTCCAGCACCCCGACCGCCGCGACCACCGCGACCACCGCGACCACGTGAGACGCCTTCACGATCCAGATTCCAAACAACGCTGTTCAAGCCGGCGTCACCAGACCCCAGTAGCCGTCTGACCACATTGCCCGCAGCGTCATTGATCACAATATCGACGCTTTGCGCACTCTGCAGGTAGTAATTGATGCTGGCATGCGATGCTTCACCACCTCCGCCGAAACCACTGCCTCCACGGCCGCGACCACTGCCGCCACCCGGCAATGCCACCGGATCAACATCGAATAGGTGTAGTGGGCTGGCTTGAACATCGGCCGTTATCGCCGAAATATCTTTTACGTCTATCGCCCACATACCACGACCGTGGGTGGAAATAACCGCGATCTGTTCACGTGGGTGGATCTGCATGTCGGAAACGAAGGTGCTCGGTAAGCCGTTCGCAAGCGCTTCCCAATACTCCCCTCCACTGACCGATACGTGCACGCCTAGGTCGGTACCAACATATAGGATGCGGGGATTGTTCGGATCCTCGCGGATTACGTTCACTGGGCCAAGGGGAATGTTGGCTGAGATGTCTTCCCATGTCTGGCCATAGTCTGTTGACTTCCATACGTAGGCAGCGAAATCGTCATCACGCTTGCCGTTCTGCGTCATGTACACGGTCCCCTCATCGAACGCCGAAGCGACAATCCGTGAGATGAACTTGCGCGGCGGCAGGTTGCCGGTCAACTCGTTCCATGTCTCGCCGCCGTCGGGCGTCATCCAGACGCGGCCGTCGTCGGTCCCCACATAGATGAGACCGAACCTGAAAGGCGATTCTGAGATCGTGTAAATGGTCTGGTAGGGGATATCTCCAATTCGATCCAGTTCGTTGTAGGTCAGGTCAGGACTGATCTTCTCGAAGTTTTCGCCACGGTTCATTGACCGGTACAGGAAATTCATCCCGTGGTAAATGATGCGCGGATTGTGCGGCGAGATGATAAAAGGGGCAATCCACTGGCCACGCAGCGGAGGCTCACCCTCGGCAGCCTCGGGAACGATGGAGACTCGCTCGCCGGTGCTCAAGTCGGTACGCGAAATCGTGCCATAAAAGCCCGCCGAGTAAACGATGTTCGGGTCGGTGGGGTCAATAGCGTGGCTACTCCCCTCCCCGCCTGGGGCACTTTCGAATGCAACAGCAGGGATCCTGTCGCGCCCTCGGCTCAAATCAACCATTCCGCGACGAGAGCCATGGTCTTGAATAGATCCGTAAATGTAGAACGGATCGTCCATGTCGATGCCAATGTTGAAGAACTGCACCAATGGCAGGTTGTCGTTGAATGCCTTCCATGTGACACCCGCGTCGTACGAAAAATCGACCCCACCGTCGTTGACGTTTGCCAAGTAGTTGGAATTATTAGGATCGATCCACAAGCCATGATGATCCCCGTGCATACCACGCAATGGTCGATAAGTACGCCCACCGTCGTTCGAGACGTTTAGACCTAACCCCATGAAGTAGACTGTATTTTCATCATTTGGGTCGACTCGGAGCTGGCCGAATACCCAGCCATAGGTGCCCGAAGCCCGTTCCATGTAGGCATCGTTTGGGCTTACCTGGTACCACTCATTGCCTTTGTCATCGGTGCGGTAAACCGTCGCACCTTTGATCACACCGCCGCGCGGACGACCGTATGCGTCGGTTGCGTCAGGCGGGGACTCATTGCCAATTTCGTAGTTATCAACGAACGCGTACAGCACATTGGGGTTCGAGCGCGCAATGTCGATACCAATACGACCCCGGTATCTTCCCTCTGGAAGACCGTTGTTGATCGGGTTCCAGCTGGCACCACCGTCATTAGTTCGATAGATGCCACTTTCATCGTAAAATGGCTCGTTACGGGGATCGTTCCATTTTTCCCGGACACGTTGCCAAGTAGTAGCGTAGAGAGTGCCAGCATCGGAAGGGTCCATGACCAAGTCGATCGCGCCAGTCCGCTCGCTAATGTAAAGGATTTTCTCCCACGTCTCACCGCCGTCGGTGGTCTTGTAAACACCACGCTCGGGATTGTCAGTCCATTCGTGTCCAGATGCCGCAACGTACACGATGTCCGGGTTCGTTGGATGTACGATAATTCGTGGAATCGTGTGGGTCGCCGTTAATCCCATGTGCGCCCACGTCTCACCAGCATCGATCGACTTGTAAACACCCGAGCCAGCCATTGAGCTACGGAAAATGTTGGCCTCACCGGTACCAACCCAGACAATATCCGGGTTTGATGGGGCGATGGTTACCTCGCCTATCGAGGCTGACGCAGCATGATCGAATATTGGCTCCCACGTTGTCCCCTCATTGGTCGTTTTCCACACACCCCCTGAAGCCCCGGCCACGTAGACTGTGTAATTCTCACCGCGCGGTTCCACCACTGCGATATCGGTCATACGGCCACTGATATTCGTCGGGCCGACAAACTGCCACGGCAGGTTGCTGAACGACGATTCTTCAATCATTTCCACGTAGTCGTCATACAGGCGCATACGCTCACCGGCATCTGTTACCGGCCCCTTTTGTTGCGCATAAGAAAGTGGGGATATAACCAGTACCGCCACGAGAACAACGAGCGACACACAAGCTAGGTTGGAAACACGAAAAACGATCATTTGGCAGATGGCTCCCGTTTGAGGATCGGTTCGATCAAAGGAATTGGGTTGGCTTCGACTGGTAAAATTTTCCGGCTGGCTAGGGTGATTGGACGATAGCCGATGACCGCAGTGTAAGTTGGGCTAAGCTGAAGCGTCAACGGATGTCGGTTGCTGCCAGCCTGTCCTTGTGGTGGAGTATCGAGCCGTTCATAGGCTCACACGAACGACAATAAAGGATCCGATGGCTTCCGGCGGAATCTACGACCAACATTTGTCTCAGAACGCGGCAAATTACATCCCGCTCACACCAATCTCGTTCCTTGAACGTACTGCGGACATTTATCCGCACAGAACTTCAGTCGTATACGGCAAACGCCGCTATACGTGGGCCGCAACCCACAGCCGTGCGCTTGCCCTCGCATCTGCCCTACGGCGACGAAACATCGGCGCAGGTGACACCGTCGCTATCCTGTCGGCCAACATCCCCGAGATGTTTGAGGCTCACTTTGGTGTGCCGATGTCGGGCGCAGTGCTCAACGCTATCAATGTACGTCTTGACGCTGACACCATTCGGTTCATCCTTGGCCACGGTGAGGCCAAGGCCCTAATCGTCGACCCGGAGCTTGCCCCGGTGGCTCGAGAAGCTCTAGACGGGCTTGATCCCAACATACTGGTCGTCGATATCGAAGATCCGAGTTTCATTCCAGATGACCCGAATTCAATATCACGGATAGGTTCCCTTACATACGAGGAACTACTCATTGAGGGGGATGAAAAACAACCGCCAGTGCGACCAGAAAACGAATGGAATGCTATCGCCCTCAACTACACATCGGGAACAACAGGTAATCCGAAGGGGGTCGTCTACCATCACCGCGGGGCCTATCTGAATGCTTTGCAGATGGTGCTCGATTGGGACTTGCCAACTAGCGCTGTATATCTGTGGACACTGCCGATGTTTCACTGCAACGGCTGGTGCTTCCCGTGGGCCCTCGCAGCCCGCGCTGGCACCTCCGTGTGTCTACGACAGGTTCGTTCAGACAAGATCTTTAAACTAATCCGCACAGAGAAAGTCACGCATTTTTGCGGGGCGCCGATCGTTTTGAATCTTTTAGTTAATGCACCACCCGAAGAAAAGACTGGTATCGAGCACCGCGTAGCGACGATGACCGCAGGAGCCGCACCGCCGTCGACAGTAATCGAGGGAATGGAGGCAATGGGCTTCGACGTAACACATGTCTATGGGCTAACCGAAACCTATGGACCAGTGACGCTTTGCGCATGGCAGGGTGATTTATGGAATAACGAAGAACCCGCAAAACGGGCTGCTCTCAAGGCCCGCCAAGGTGTGCGTGGTCACATGCTTGAGGGCCTAATGGTCGCCAACCCTGAAACCCTGGAGCCAGTGCCACGGGATGGTAAGACCATCGGTGAGGTTTTCCTGCGCGGTAACAACGTAATGAAAGGTTACCTAAAGAACCCGGCAACTACAGAAGAAGCCTTCACCGGAAACTGGTTCCACTCGGGCGACCTCGGCGTTTGGCACGAAGATGGGTATGTGCAGATTAAAGACCGCTCTAAAGACGTAATCATCTCAGGCGGCGAGAACATCTCGAGTATTGAGGTCGAAGACGTTCTATACCGCCATCCCGACGTTTTCGAGGTGGCCGTGGTGGCAAAGTTAGATGAAAAGTGGGGCGAAGTACCTTGTGCTTTCATCACTCTAGCCGAGGGCGCTACCACTAGCGTCGACCAATTGATCAACTACTGTCGGGAAAATATGGCCCATTTCAAAGTGCCGAAGCACGTTGTGTTTGGCTTGCTGCCGAAAACCTCTACCGGCAAGATCCAGAAATACCTGCTGCGGGAACGCGCTGAGGAAGTTTGCTAATACATTCAGTGCCAGTTGCCGGGGATGTCCTGCCCATTGCCCTGCATCGCAAGCAGCGATAAAGTGCGGCCATCCGTGTAAAGCGGGTCCATGGCGAGCACATCAGGACATCATTGATGAGACTCTTCCCTTACAAGACCATAGCCGCCGCTGCTGTAGTTCTAAACGCCGCCTGTCAGATATCTCCCGGACCGGCAAAACCAACAGAGGAACTGCGGCCTAACATAATCTACATCTATGCTGACGACCTTGGCTACAACGAGGTCGGTAGCTATGGACAGGCAAAAATCCGGACGCCCAATCTCGATCGTCTAGCAGCGGAGGGTATTCGTTTTACCCAGCACTACTCTGGTAGCGCCGTGTGCGCCCCCTCGCGGTCAGTTCTCTTAACTGGCAAGCACACCGGACATGCCTACATCCGTAACAATAAAGAGCTCGGCGGTTGGGGACCGGATGAGCCAGAGGGCCAGTGGCCTCTGGCCGCAGAGGAGACCACTCTGGCTGAAATCTTGCAGCAACACGGTTATGCCACTGGGGCTATGGGCAAGTGGGGGCTAGGCGGGCCCGACGCTCACGGGCAGCCAAACTTGCAAGGCTTCGATCATTTCTACGGCTACCTATGCCAGCGGGTGGCCCATAACTACTATCCAACACATCTGTGGCGCAATGGCGAGAAAGACATGTTGACGGGCAACGAATACTTCGACGCCCATCAAAGAATCGAGGCACCATTTCAGGATCCCGCGGACTACGAACGTTTCAAGGGCACGACGTACGCCCCTGACGCCATTGCCAATGAGGCACTTCAATTCATCCGAGACCATGCTAAAGAACCGTTCTTCCTCTACTACCCCACAATCGTGCCGCACGTTGCTCTGCAGGTGCCCACTGACTCGTTGGCCGAGTATGCCGGAATTTTCGAAGATCCACCTTACCTGGGCGATGAAAGCTACTTGCCGCACCCGGAACCACGTGCAGCTTACGCAGCCATGATTACGCGCATGGACCGCAACGTTGGACGGATCCTAGACTTGATCGTGGAACTTGATATCGACAACGATACAATCGTGATGTTCAGCAGCGATAATGGGCCAACCTGGGTAGGCGGCAGCGACCTCGAATTCTTCGATGGTAACGGCCCTTTCCGTGGCCGCAAACAACAACTCTTTGAAGGTGGTATTCGGGTACCGATGATTGCCCGTTGGCCCGGGGTCATCGGTGCCGGAAAAGTCACTGATCATCTCTCTGCGCAGTGGGACGTTTTGCCCACGGTGCTCGAACTCGTAGGGGCAAGTGAAACAATACCGGCAGACATCGACGGCATCAGCTTCGCACCTACGTTACTCGCCGAAGGTGCCCAACCTACCCACGATGTAATGTACTGGGAACTTGGCCGCCAACAGGCTGTTCGTGCCGGCAGCTGGAAGTTGTACCGAAGCGGCAATGCGGACGGTGAGATCGATATCGTAGAGTTGTTTAACCTTCACGACGATCCAAGTGAGGAAAATAACCTAGCAGCCGAGCAACTAGACGTACTAAATGAGTTGCTGGAACTCGCCCAACGATCACGCACCCCGTCAACGTTGTTCCCCTCGGTGTTCGACTCCGAAACCGGTGTTGTACCGGGTGGTGAACCTTTGCGGTGAATATTAAACCACCGGCACCACATTGGAATTACGAGAAGAAGACTCCGATTCTCGTATTTATAACCGTGTTGTTGGCAACCACGGTGGCTTCATGTGCGCATGAAAAACCAAATGATCCAACCACTGAGGCAACCTCGGAGAACCCACCCAACATTCTCTTTGTATTCACAGACGACCACGCCTCGCACGCCATCAGCGCCTACGGGTCAGTTATCAATACGACACCAAATCTAGATCGTCTGGCCAATGAAGGCATGCTATTTCGCAACGCCTTCGTGACGAACTCGATCTGTGCCCCTAGCCGTGCCGTTATCCTTACCGGCAAACACAGCCACCTGAACGGCATCATTGACAACCGTCTTGAGTTCGACGGTTCACAACCAACGTTCCCTAAATTGCTGCAGGCTGCAAGCTACGAAACAGCGATCATCGGCAAATGGCACCTAAAGAGCGCCCCTACCGGCTTCGACTACTGGCGAGTGTTGCGTGGGCAAGGACCCTATTACAACCCGTTGTTCCTGACCCCTGAGGGTGAGGTTAACTACACCGGCTACACCACTGAGATCATCACCGATTTAGCACTTGGCTGGTTGCAAAATGAGCGAGATCCAGAACGGCCGTTTATGTTGATGTACCAGCACAAGGCTCCGCATCGGAGGTGGGAACCTGGCCCAGACTACCTCGCAATGTACGATGACATCGAGATTCCCACACCCGCCACTCTGTTCGACGATCATACCGAGGGCAATCGCACCAGCGCGCGCTTGCAACAGGACATGTCAATCGAGATGACAATGGACGAGATTGACTTGAAACTGGTCCCGCCCCGCAACTTAACTGACGATCAGCTCGAAGTGTGGAATTCCGCCTACGAGCCGAAGAATGAGGCATTTCGGGAAGCGACCCTAGAGGGCAACGATCTAGTGGACTGGAAATACCAACGCTATATCAAAGACTACCTGCGTGCGGTTGCCGCCGTCGACGATCAACTCGGCCGCGTACTCAGGTATCTGGACGAAAGCGGCCTCTCCGAGAACACAGTCATCGTGTACAGCTCCGACCAAGGTTTCTTCCTCGGCGACCACGGCTGGTTCGACAAGCGGTGGATGTACGAAGAATCATTCCGCACACCACTACTCGTCCGTTGGCCCGGGATCATAGCCCCAGCGACGTCGGATGCACACTTAGTACAAAACCTCGATTTCGCGCAGACCTTTCTCGATATCGCCAACGTTGACGCACCAACAGAAATGCAAGGGCGGTCTCTGGTCCCGTTACTACGCGGAGAGGATCCGGCAAATTGGCGGACGTCAGTCTACTACCACTACTATGAATATCCGGCGGTGCACAGCGTCCAACGCCATTACGGTGTGCGAACCGAGCGTCACAAGTTAATCCACTACTACAACCTTGGGGAATGGGAGCTTTTCGATCTAGAAACGGACCCCGACGAGCTAACCAACTTATACAACAACCTTGCTTACGCCAACATCGTTGCGGACCTCAAAGCGGAACTCATCCGCTTGCGCCAATTGTACGCAGTTCCTGAGGTCGATCCCGACACTGAGGCTGAGCTCAAACCTCTGCAGGGATCTTCAGGCAACAACCTTAGAGGGTCGTTACAAGCGCTCAGCGAGCTACGAAATTGAATTCTGCAAGGAGAGCAAAAATGACACGAGCCGTCCTAGTAGGAGTCTTAGTGTTTTGTTTGACAACACTGGCCGGCTATGTGCCTGCTGGGCTGGGTGCACAGCAAGGTGCGGGCGTAAACTGGCCCGCCTTCCGGGGTCCGAGTAGCAGCGGAATCGCTGAAGGTTTCCCTGCCGCGACAACTTGGAACGCGGAGACCGGTGACAACGTATTGTGGAGAACTCCGATCCCGGGTTTATCACACTCAAGCCCAGTTGTCTGGGGTGATCGCGTGTTCTTAACAACAGCAATTAGCCCCAGCAACAACTCCCTCCGCGTCGGTTTGTATGGTGACATTGCACCGGTACGAGACGACAGCGAACACACGTGGAAAGTCTTTGCTCTCAATAAATACACCGGAGCAATAGTTTGGGAACACACGCCTCACACCGGGGTGCCAGCTGTTATGCGCCACACCAAGTCAACACACGCTTCGGCCACGATGGTCACAGATGGCAAGTATGTCATCGCGTATTTTGGCTCTGAAGGTCTTTACGCATATGACATGGACGGCCAACTTTTATGGAAGAAGGACCTTGGCATTCTTGATGCTGGCTACTACCTAGTTCCCGAAGCACAATGGGGAATCGCTTCGTCGCCAATTATTTATGATGGGAAAGTTGTCCTGCAGGTAGATATCCAGAGTGAAGCGTTCATCGCCGCCTTCGACATAGCAAACGGGGCGGAAATTTGGCGCACAAAACGTAATGACGTCCCCACCTGGGGAACCCCGAATGTCTATCTCTCAGATTACGGTCCACAAATCGTCGTCAACGGCTACCGGCACATTGGCGCCTACAATCCAGACTCCGGTAGTGAGATTTGGGGGATGCGGGGTGGCGGTGATATCCCAGTACCAACGCCGGTGTTCGCCCACGGCTTAATTTTCATCACCAATGCCCATGGTGACTGGTCGCCAATTTACGCCATCCGGCCTGATGCCACCGGTGACATCTCGTTGGCTGAAGGCGAAAATGCCAATGAGCATATCGTTTGGAGCGTTCCGCGCGGTGGCGCCTATATGGTGACGCCAATCGTTTATGGCGACTACCTGTATAACCTGCGTAATAACGGAGCGCTTGGCGTTTTTGACGCTAATACCGGCAAGCTTATGTACCAAGCCCGTCTTGGAGTCGGTGGCGGGTTTTCAGCATCCCCTGTCGCCACTGGCGGCAAGTTGTATTTTACGAGTGAAGACGGCGACGTATTCGTGCTCAAGGCTGGACCCAAGTTCCAGCTACTCGCCACCAACCAGATGGGCGAGGTGTGTATGGCAACGCCGGCAATCTCCGAAGGAATGTTGCTATTTCGCACCCAGGGCCATGTCGTCGCCATCGCGGCGGCGGCACCATGATCGGGACCCGACCAGTCACTGCCGTAATCTGGGACTACGACGGTACTCTCGTCGATACACGGGCGAAGAACTGGCGGATTACGCGTGACATTGTGCAGCACTTTACTGGTACTGATCCTGACACGATCGAAGCCCTAAGCTCGCTCGACGGCTACACCATCGCGCTGCATCAATACCACGATTGGCGGCACCTATACATGACAGAGTTCGGTATGGGCGAAAACATACTGAGCGAAGCGGGCCGTCTGTGGACCGAATACCAACTCAGCGACGACACCTTAGCGCCCATTTACACCGGTGTTGAATCGGCGCTAGGGAAACTGCGGAACCTGCCGCACGGCATAGTCTCAATGAATTCTAAGGACAACATCGAACGCTCCTTGGCAAAAAAAAGCCTCCTCGACCGTTTCGAGTTCGTTATCGGGTATGAGGAAGTCTCCGAAGCCCGCCAGAAACCCGCTCCCGACGGATTATTAATGTGCCTCGATCGGCTTACCAGCATGGCCCCGGGACACGTAGCTTATGTTGGCGACCATCAAATAGACATCGAGTGCGCACGCAACGCCAATGAAGCCTTGGCTGCTGATGGTTGCGACATACATGTGTTCGCCATCGGGGCTGCCTACGGCATCGGAGCTGAGTTCAGCGCTTGGCCTGAGGAGCCTGACTACACCGCACAATGCCCAGATGACATCGTCTCGATCGTCCGGCGCTGACAACCTTGATGTTGTCTAGCCTTCAGAAACGCCAAAGCGTCAACGAGTCAAGATCCTTGATCAACATTCCCATCGATGTAAACACCGGATGGGCCCATGTTGGCGTGTCAGCAACTTCATATTCAGCGAGCGGCTCATAAACATCGGTGATCACGTCGATGATTACTAAGCGTGCATCATCGGTCAGAAATGCAACTCGATCACCTAGAGCAACGATCGACGCATTCTCACCTTCTCGCCCGCGACTCGTCCAGATCGGTTCGCCAGTTTCAATGTCCACACAGATGAATTGACCCGCGCGCTTGTGAGTCATGCCAAAAAGGCGATTGCCGACAACAACAGGAGAGTTCATATAGAGAGGAAGGCGTTTGTTGCGCCAGATTTCATTTGATTTCCAATCGCCTGTCCCCTGCAAACTCGTTTCTACCTGGCTATCAACCAATTGACCAGAGTTAGGCGGGCCCAGAGAAACTGCGAAGAGGTCTTCATCAAGGCCAGAAAAAATGAGTTTCTCACCAAAAGCCAATGGGGTAACTGAGTTCTGCCGAGAAGCGGTTGTAAACGGCATGCCCCAAAGTGTCGCACCACCATCAGCGTCTAGAGCAATGATGTGCTTGTCGGATTGGGTGACTATGACATCCCTACCCGCAATCTGTACGACGATCGGTGAAGCATATCCCGGTGTGAATTCGTTGTTAGACCAGCGAGTCTCACCGGTGGCTATGTCGAAAGCTGCAACCGCCCCGTCCTGTTCCCAGCCAATGTGAACAACGAGCTTATCGTCTATAACAACTGGCGACATCGATGTGCCATAGATCGGTGCCGTCTCCGGGTATATGTCTGAGAATTCCCGTTGCCACAACAGTTCGCCGGTCGCCGCGTTGAACGCCGAGAGAGTCTCTGTAATTCCAAAGGTGAATAATCGGCCGTCCGCATAGATCGGTGTGGACTTGGGTCCGGGCCCATGGGAGCGCGCCGCTGGATGCATCGTGTAGGGAGTATCGTAGCCTCGGCGCCACATTTCGATACCGTCGGCCAAACCCAAGGCAGACACTATCTCCTGCTCCCCCTCGCGGCTATGTATAAACACCACATCATCCAAGACCACCGGACTAGCGTGTCCTAGGCCTACGGGGACCTGCCACACACGGGTCAGCTCAGATGGAAGCTTGACCGGCAATGTCGAAGCATCCCCGACACCATTACGAGCCGGCCCTCGCCACTGATTCCAGGCCTGCGACTGCTCTGTTGCCATCGCAGAAGCCACGGAGAAAAGTAACCAGCTGGCAGTAACCACACGAATCGCGATGCTGTTTCCGCTCATTCGAAGACCTTACCGTAAAGCACAATCCTGGAACATCGACCCCAGGACCGGTAAAGCAGAACCTTCATGCTAAAAGAGCCTCTAATCAATCAGTTCTTTGAGCGACTTGCCACGCAGAGGGTGGCGCAGCTTGCGGAGAGCCTTGCCCTCGATCTGGCGGATTCGTTCCCGGGTCACAGAGAAAAAATCGCCTATCTCCTCGAGGGTATAAACGCGCTCCTCATTGATACCGAAGCGCATACGCACAACCTTTTCTTCGCGTGGGGTCAGTGTCGACAGCACTCTTCGAGTCTGCTGGCTGAGGTCTTTGGCAAGCAAGGTCTCGACCGGTGAAATGGCGTCCTCATCAGCGATGAAGTGACCTAAGGTTGACTCGCCGTCCACTTCGTCGCCGATTGGCGTATCCAGTGAACTAGTTTTCTTGCCGGCCTGCAACGCAAGCTTAACGGTCTCGATGGGTACTGCCATCGCATCTGCGATCTCTTGCGGCTCCGGCTTGCGGCCCAACTCCTAATAGAGTTCCGTAGCCGACTGTGAAACCTTGCGCATGGTCTCGGTCATGTGCACCGGCACGCGAATAAGCTTGCCTTTGTCGGCGAGTCCTCGCGTGATCGCCTGGCGGATCCACCAGGTCGCGTAGGTGGAAAACTTGAAACCTTTTGTATAATCGAATTTCTCGACCGCACGCATCAGCCCGATGTTGCCTTCCTGAATCAGGTCTGAAAACAACAGGCCAAAGTTTGTGTACTTCTTTGCAATTGAGATAACGAGGCGCAGGTTACGCTCTGTGAGCTCGCTTTTAGCCCACTCCATACTGGATTCCGAGTCTTCAACCGCACCGAGATAGCGGATCAGTTCCTTGCGGCTGACCAAGTGTTTCTTGCTAAGTTGCTTAAGGCGCTTGTCGTCATCAGCGTAATCCGCCCGAGCTAGGTCGCCCGCCAATCGACGCATCCGCATGATGATTTCTTCGACGAGCTCATCGGTGAGGTCGAGCCCCTGTAGCTCTTCACCCATCGTGCCATGGATTTCAATGAGTTCGAGCCGGACCTTCAACTCCGTATCATCGCGCAGCTTCCGGTTGAGCTTGGCCCGAACTTTGCCGAGATTGCTACGCAGCTTCTCGAGCTTGCGCAGAGTAGAAAAGATTTTCCTGCGCGTCTTAGTTTTTTGTCCGGGTCGCTTGGTGAATTGGTCGAGGGGCAGCTCCTCGCTCCTGAGACCATCGAGGCACTCGAGCACGTACTCACTAGCGAGCGGGCACGTCAGCGCCGCTTTGACAATTCCCAGCTGGCCCTGTTCGATGGCTCGGGCAAGCCGCACTTCACCCTCGCGGTCGAGAAGACCCTTCTGGCTCATCTCCCGAAAATAGACTTTGATGGGATCCGCGCTGTCAGCGCCTTCAATATCGTATTGGTCGACGGTGTTCGAGGAAGCTTCATCTTCCTTATCCGCTTCGTCTTCGTCTTCCTCAAAGTCAGCGTCGGGTTCGTCTTCGAGCACTTGAATATCCATATCTTCAATCAGACCGGCCATCGAACTGCGATTGGTTGCGTCTGAGGGCAAAACCCCATCGAGTTCATCTTGAGTGATGTAGCCGCGATCCTTCCCTAGTTCAACTAGGTCGTGAATCGCCTTCATCCTGTCCTGGTTCATAGACTCTCGGTCGGTTTCGCTGCGGCTTCGTGAATTGCGCCGAAGTGCGCGCTTATGGCTCCCGTGGAGGGATAGCCTTCAAAAAGGGGGTTTGGCGCTAAAAGAATGGATCTCAGAAGATTGGACGTTCAGGAGGTAAACGGAGCCCATTTGATCAAACAAATTTTACTCGCCCACTGGCCCCTATTCAAGGACAATTTTTGTCCCCATCCATGCATGCTTGGCTTACTGCCGTGCCCGTGAGAATCTTACCGGACTAGCCATCAGCCCGCCTCGTACAGGCAAAAGCCGGCTGCATCAGCATGTTGAATGAGATGGTGGTTGACAAACTCGTGACTCTCTCTTTGTGCTGAGTAGAATGAAGAAGCAAAACATCACAGACCTTGCCACCTTTATTGAGGAAGACCTTGGCCGGGGAGACGTTACTAGCGAATCTCTCGTGCCCAAGACTCGCGAAGCACAGGGAACGGTGTGCGCAGCAGAGCGCGGTGTACTTGCAGGACTTGAAGAAGCCTCTTTGCTCGCCGCGAGTGTCAGTCTAGA
Source organism: uncultured Acidobacteriota bacterium (assembly GCA_964455175.1). GTDB lineage: Bacteria > Acidobacteriota > UBA890 > UBA890 > UBA890 > UBA890. The sequence continues at coordinate 20,440 of CAYVUW010000002.1, forward strand.
AATCACAACTTATGCGATCGATGGCGACGATTTCCTGCCCGGTCAAATCGTATTCGAACTCACTGGTGCTGCACGTGCTGTTCTCGGCATAGAACGTACGATGCTAAACGTGATGAGCCACATGAGTGGGGTCGCAACGGCGACAAACCGAGCCATTACAGCTGTGACCGAAGCACACACCGGGTTACACGCCGACAATCCACCCCGGATCACTGCCACCAGAAAGACTCTGCCAGGGTTACGGACGTTCCAGAAAAAAGCGGTCGTTTTGGGGGGCGGCCTGCCTCATCGGCTCGATCTGGCGGAAGCCGTACTGATCAAGGACAATCACCTCATGATCGTCACTGATATCGTGGATGCGCTTGCACGCGTTCGGGATCGAGTAGGAGAGTTACCCATCGAGATCGAGGTTGAATCTCTGTCCGACGCATTGACTGCTGCCAAGGCAGGAGCGAACTGTCTATTGCTTGACAACTTTGAACCTGAAGGTGTCGTCGAAGTCGTCAGCGCATTGTGCTCGGCAGGTCTTCGTAATGCGATATCCTTGGAGGCATCCGGTGGAATTACCGTCGATACGGTAAGCCGTTACGCTGATACCGGCGTCGACCTTATCTCTATGGGCAGCCTGACGATGTCGCCGCCCCACATAGATTTTTCCTTGCACCTTACCTCTTAAAAAGCCCCGTGAAACTCTTAGACGAGATTCAAAAACTCAAGACTGACCGTAACGCGGTAATCCTGGCCCACAATTATCAGATTCCCGCGATTCAGGACGTGGCTGATTTCGTCGGCGACTCCCTTGGTTTGTCACTACAGGCACAGGCAACGGATGCTGAGACAATCGTGTTTTGCGGTGTGCACTTCATGGCCGAAACAGCCGCCGTTCTATGCCCTGACAAAACGGTCCTCATTCCCGACCTGGAGGCAGGATGTTCACTAGCTTCGACGATAACAGCTGGTCAACTTCGCACATGGAAGAAAGAGCACCCGGGAGCGGTCGTAGTGGTGTACGTCAACTGTTCCGCTGATGTGAAAGCGGAAGCTGACTACTGCTGCACATCGGCAAACGCTCTGCGTATTGTAGAGTCGATCCCTGTTGATCGAGAGATCTTGTTCGCTCCGGATATGTTCCTGGGCGAATATATACGTGAAAAAACCGAGCGCACTATTCACGTCTGGATGGGCGAGTGCCATGTGCATGCCGCCATCCGCCCAGTCGACGTTGACGAACAACTGGCCCAGCACCCTGAAGCCGAATTGCTCATTCATCCAGAGTGCGGCTGCGTGTCTAACGTAATGTGGCAGCTTTCGAAGGGTGATCTTCCCGCTGATCGTACACGGATTACATCAACTACAGGCATGATCGAAAGCATCGAATCTTCGCCAGCAAGTGAATTTCTCGTCGCGACGGAGACCGGAATTCTCCACCAAATGAAGAAGCGCCATCCGGAACGGACCTTCTTGCCGATCAAAGCAGACGCCGAATGCATGTACATGAAAATGATCACGCTCGAGAAGCTCGCCAAGGCACTTCGTGAGGGGATCCATGAGGTCCGTGTACCAAAAGAAACCGCTTCCAGGGCCCGCCGGGCCATCGAACGCATGGTCTCAATCCATTGAAAAGTAATGGGTAGGATTCACAGCGACTTGATCCAATCCCCCATTACGCGGCGCGCGTTAACTTTTGACTGGAAGCGTCAGCGCCTTTCTTGTTCCTGAAGCCCGGGCAACAGAGGGGCGCCTGAAAGCACTTCAGCAGAGCGCTCCAGGATCGCATCAAGTTCATCACGTTGAACCCAACGACCACGCAATACAACACCCTCGATCAACGTCGTGTTCCGAATGTCATCAAGCGGATTAGCCCCAAGCAAAACTAGGTCAGCCCGCTTGCCAACCGCAATCCTACCGAAGTCGATGTCAACGGTGGTTGCTGTCTCGAACCGAATGCCTTCCGAATCGACCCGTGCATACTCAGTACGCCCTCCCCCACCCCAACTGAGAAAGGTGGCCGGGCTACGTGTCGCAGCCCACAGGGCAGCAAACGGTGGCAGGCCAGCTGAAACGAGGCTCTCAAGCTCACGATGCAACGCAAAACCCGGCAGGAATAGCCCTTCAGGCGAGTAGGAACCTGCCATAAGCTTGCCACCGGCACGATACAGTCCCGCAACAATACGATTGCGCAACTCTACATAGCGTGTACGAAAGCTTTCTTCCGGGGGGTTCGACCAGAACCTGTCGCGATCGCGGAGCAACTCTTCACGTACGCTTGGAGAAACAAACCCATAATCAGAGCTTGCTTCGATTTCCTCATCCGAACGACCGGTACCAAATGAAGCATTGAGAAATGCCAACGTTGGTGTATTCCAAATCTCGGATTCGACGGTGGCGCGAACAACCGTCTCTATGCGCCGAATGTCGAGTTTCTCAATTTCAGCCCAATTCTCAACAACCCACACCCCAACACCGGATAAGCCTTTGGCCCGGGATGTAGCCTCGTCCATTAGCGCCTCCAAGTATTGGTCTAGATGCTCAATCTGCTGCGCTGACTCAAGCGCACGTCCCAACCCTATGTCGGGACCGACGTCGCCGATGACCGGCAAGCGTCCGCGTGCGGTCAGAACAATGCCTTCGTAGATATCCGCCGTGATTCCAAACGTTAGCTTGATGAAGTCGTAGCCAGCAGCTGCAAACTCTCGCACAGCGGCTGCGGCTTCGAATGGGGTTGCCACCATTCGACTGTTCGCGGCGCTCCCATAACCGACTCCCGCTAACTGCGGACTACCAACATACAGCGACGGACCGAACAACTCTCCATTTTCAATCTGGTCGCGATAAACCAATAGCTCCGGTTTTCCAATTGGGTCACGAATGGTGAGCACACCGTTGGCAACGATTACAGCAAGTTCTTCATCGGCGTACTCATCGGCAATGTACTTGTCCGACAGTAAATTGGAATGAACGTCGATAAGTCCGGGAATCAGATATTGGCCTTTGGCACTAATTCGCTGTGCACCCTTGGGGATAATTGCCGAATCGGAGGGCTCAATCGACACGATTCGGTCGCCCTGCACCAAGACAGTATGTCGAGATAGCACACGCTCTGTGTCCATTGGGATTACGTTGACGTCAACAAACGCTAGGGTGGCGGCATTCTGGCCCCATGCGGAGGCGGTGACGATCAGTAGAAGAAGCCCGACCGCTAGAAAACGAATCGCTTGGGAAGCTCTGAGAGCATGGACGCCTAACATATAGATAGTTGGTCTTCGGTAATTTTTGGCGAGAATCTTGGTCCGGGCCATTCTATAACTCCCGTTGTATCCTTTCCGTGTCGAAACTAGTCTCCTTCTGCTTGACACTCCGTTCTCCAGCACCCATCGGAGCGTCGACTACTCCTCGGTGAACCACGCGTGACGTTCGAAATTGGCTTCATGTTGGTACTCATCAGTGTCGCGCTGATTTTGTTCGTTCTTGAACTGTTTCCGATCGAAGTAACGGCGATGTTGATGCTCGCCACGTTGTTAGCATTCGGGATCGTCACCGTCGAAGAAGCAATATTGGGTCTCAGCAACAAGGCTATTGTGACCGTAGGAGCGATGCTAGTTCTCGGGCACGCGTTGGTGAAGACTGGCGTCCTGGCTGCTGCTGCGGACAAGCTCGCTAATGCAACAAGGTCGCGCCCATGGCTGACGATGGGGCTTGTGCTGGTGACTGCCAGCGTTTTGTCAAGCTTCCTGAACAATACGGCGGTAGTTGCCATCTTCATACCGCTAGTCGTTGATTTGTGCCGACGTTTTCACCTCAGCCCTTCGAAATTCATGCTGCCACTTTCCTATGTTTCGATTGCAGGGGGCACCCTGACGGTCATCGGCACGTCAACAAACCTTTTGGTCAGTTCAATCGCTGAGGAAAATGGTTTGGAGCCATTCAGTATGTTCGAGTTTTCTGCCCTAGGCATCGTCCTGATGCTCGTGGGACTAGCGTATGTTTTGTTGGCCTCTCCCTACTTGCTGCCAACGCGCTCCACACCTGAAGCCCTGACGAGACAGTACGAAATGCGCCACTACCTCACGGAAGTTCAAGTTAGTGCGACGTCAGAATTGGTCGGAAAGACAATTGAAGAAAGCGCGATTAACCGCGATTACGACATCACGGTCATCGCCGTCCACCGAGGCATCGACCATGTCACCGAGAATCTTCGGCACTTGCGCATTTATGCAGAGGATCTGCTAGTGGTGCGTGGGTCGGCTGACGGCCTCACCCGATTTACAAGTGCTAAAGGTGTCGCGCCGTTGTCGGATGCACGACTTTCAGATACCAAGATTTCCGCGGAGGGACAGTTCTTGGTCGAGGCGATCGTCGGTCGAAACAGCAGGCTGATAGGCCGAACACTCGACGAAATCGACTTCCGCCAACGTGTCGGCGCATTCGTCTTGGCAATTCGCCGTGGCGGTGAAATCTTGCACGACAAAATCGCCCGAGCTCGCTTGGAGTTTGCTGACGATTTGTTGCTGGTCGCCCCCGAAGACCGCCTCGCCCGACTGAGGCACACGGAAGACCTAATCATCACCTCTCGCGTAGAGGTTAATACTACGCTCGGTGGCACTAACTGGGCGATCCTAGTAATTCTTCCTTCCGTGATTATCCTGGCCACTCTGGGCATCGTCGACATTCTCAAGGGAGCAATCGTTGGCTGCATACTGCTTCTAGCATTACGCGCCATGCGCCCTAATGAAGCCTACCGAGCCGTCGACTGGTCTATTCTGTTTATGATCGCGGCGTTCGTTCCCGTTGGCATAGCTATGCAGACCACCGGAACAGCAGCATTCCTAGCCCAGGGTATCCTCAATCTACAGCGCCTCAATCCTGATTTGTTTACTCCTGTGGTTATTCTTTCGGTGTTGTACCTGCTGACCTCGCTACTAACACAGACGATTTCCAATAACGCAACCGCCATTTTGTTGGCACCGATCGCGGTGCAACTTGCCGGAGACATGGGAGTCGATCCTCGCCCGTTCCTAATAGCAATCACTTTTGCCGCTTCGGCCGGACTGATGACCCCACACGGCTACCAAACTAACCTGATGGTAATGGGTCCAGGTGGTTACCGATTCATTGACTTTGTCCGCTTCGGTGCGCCGCTCACAGTTCTGTTCTGGGTACTAGCGTCACTGATCATCCCTCTTATTTGGAGCTTTACACCCTGACAGTTCGCTTACAGCAGGAAAAATGAGAAGGTCGAAAATGAATAGCCGATCAGCGTTTTTATTGAGCCTTTTTGCTTTTGTCTTTGCCGCTTGTGCCGAGCCAACGCCGGATCCTTATGGGACCGGTGGTGAAGTTCAACGACCGTCTTTCACGATCACTACTGAAGCAAGCTTCGACGCCGCCAACCTGCCAGCCTACAGTGGCGATCACACCGCCACCTACGCCTACATCGACGACAACATCGATGCACACCTGGGCAACCTACAACGCTGGCTACGCCAACCGTCAGTCAGTGCGCAAAATTTCGGCATCCAAGAAATGGCTGAGATGCTGCGTTCCGACCTTGAGGGACTCGGCTTCGTAGAGGCTGAGTTAGTTGCGACATCGGGTCATCCTGGCGTGTGGGGTTACTACGACGCCAACGCTGACAAGACGCTGATGGTGTACTTGATGTACGACGTGCAGCCGGTAAATCCCGAGGACTGGGTTTCACCACCTTTCGAGGCTAGGTTGGTTGAAAACCAACACGGGACCGTACTGATGGCCCGTGGTGCCACTAATCAGAAGGGGCCGGAGCGTGCCTTTCTCAATGCGCTGGAATCGATCCTTGCCACCGAAGGCACGCTACCTGTAAACCTGATGGTCGTGGCTGAGGGAGAAGAAGAGCTAGGTTCGCCACACTATCCGGAAATCATCGACGCCTACGAAGAGCGCCTACGCACCGCTGAAGGCGTGCTGTTTCCTTTCAATTCACAGGGACCCAGCGGTAATGCGAGCATGAACCTTGGCGTTAAGGGAATTCTCTACTTTGAAATGGAAGCCAGAGGCGGAACTTGGGGTGGGCCAAAAGAAGCGGAGATCCATGGCTCCTACAAAGCCATTGTCGACGCGCCCGTACTGCGTCTAGCACAGGCTATCGCTTCTTTGACGACACCTGATGGCAATACCATTTTGGTTCCCGGCTACTACGACGAGGTGCGTGCGCCGACTGAAGAAGAGCAAATCTTAATAAACGGCATCCTCGCCAAGTGGAATGAAGATGAAATGAAACAGTTGCTAGCCGTGGATCAATGGATCGACGACTGGACTGGGGCAGATGCACTAATTAGCTACCTTTATCATCCAACCTTGAACGTCGATGGAATCTGGGGTGGCTACACCGGCCCGGGAGTGAAGACAATTTTGCCGCATATAGCCACCGCTAAGGTCGATTCACGGTTGCCGCCTGATTTCGACCCCGACGAGCAACTCGCTAAAATCCGTGCCCACCTCGATGCCAAGGGTTTCGAAGATATCGAAATTCGCAAACTGTCGGCATATCCATCATCGCAGACATCAGTTGACGCGAGTTTAGTGGCCGCCGCGATTAGCGTATTCAACAAGTATGATGCAAGCCCCGACGTATGGCCTCGCCTCGCCGGCAGTGCACCGTTTTACCAGTTCACCCAGCGCTTGGAACTGCCCCTGGTCATGGGCGGGCTTGGCCATGGCTCTGGGGCACATGCGCCAAATGAGTACATCGTCATCAATCCAGCCGAGGGTTCGAGTGTCGCCGGCCTTGCCCGCATCGAGAAATACTACGTCGACCTGCTCTACGCGTTAGCTGCTGGAAGCTGAAGGCTGGACAGCCTGGCGGAAAACTGGGTAGAAGGGTTTTCTTTGACGGCAGACCAAAGCTCCCGGTAGGCTGAGAGCGCTAACAACCTGATACACCTCAATCTGGAGGACGCAATCTTCACAATCGATCGAAATCAGTCAACGGCCAGGACGTGGTTCATTACAGTTTCCGCGATTATTACCTTCATCGCGTCACTGCCCTCTGAAATCCACGCACAGAATGCCAATGAAGCTTTGCAGCGAGCCGAAGCAGCGTATGCAGCGAATCCACAAGATTTGCAAACCGCTTTGCTGGAAGCTAACAAGGCAATCGAGGCAAACGAACGTCTTTGGCCGGCGCACATGGTGCGTGGGTTGGCCCTCGGCCAGATGGGTCGTAATCCTGAAGCTTTGGAATCTTTTCTCCGCGTCACGTCACTTGCGCCGGGCCAACCTGTCGCTCATCGGATGGCCGCGCTCGCAGCCTTTAACGAGCAGCAATACGAACTTGCGTGGGCAAACGTTGTGCAAGCCATCCATGCTGGGGACGAGCAAGCCGAAAGGATGATTCAAGCCATGATAGCTTCGGCTCCTCCTCCACCAGACCTTGATGGTCAACTCAATGCCGCGAGAATTTTTCTTGCACCGCTCGATACCGGGCTGTACGACTCAGCTGCAGACCTAAGGACAATGGGCGGAGTCAGTCGGCGAGATCCTCGCCTCATGAATCAGACAGCGGCATCTGACACCGACGTCGATTTCTATGAACTGGGCCGACAGATGAGGCTGGCTCTAGTAACGTCCCGCCTTTTTGGCCTCGTCCCAAGGGAGGATATGGCCGGATACAGCATGACCATAGAGATCCATGATGTCGGCGGAAACATGACTGCTGGCGCGGCTACGTCGCTGAGTGCAGGAGAATCAGGTATGGGCAATCAACAAGCTAACGCCACGCCACGCAGAAGTGGGCCGCGAAGCGTTAACGGCTATATCAAACTGCGCGATCTCCAAACTAACGACGTTGTCTACAGTCGCCTCCTTGATCTCGCCAATATGTCAGCGATCGCGGACCTCCACGCGGACATGACCCGCCATGTCGAGTTTATGGAGGTCTGGTTAGCGGAAGAAAGGCGCTGATTGCAAGGAGCCCGCTCTGGCTTAAAGTGACGGCAAACTGATCACGAGCCTCTAAGAAAATCAAAAGCTAGTTAACGTTTCAATATCGATGACGACGCGGAGCGCGATTTGTGTGAGAATGAACGGGTCGTTCGGGGTGGTCCAGCAGCAACCGCATAGGACCTGAGATCAGACCCGTCGAACCTGCCCCGGGTCATTCCGGCGGAGGGAAAACGACGCGTCCTGCGACCTGTAAGAAAGTCTCTCACTCCACCTTGAACGACGGTTGGAGTGCAGATAATGACATCCGAGAAAACAAAACTGCCGTCAAGCATCGATATCGTCGTCATCGGTGGCGGCATCATCGGCCTTTCGTTTGCCTATGAAGCTGCTACCGCTGGACGAAGTGTCTTGGTGGTGGAGCGTCGCCGGTGCGGCAGTGGCGCCACCCCCGTGGCCGCTGGGATGCTTGCTCCGGTTTCTGAGGCCGAAGCGACGCTGCCTGGAATGGTCGAGTTCGGTCTCGAAAGCTCTCGCCTTTACCCAGACTTCGTTGGCCGCATTGAGGCTGACAGCAATATGAGGTGTGGTTACCGGACAGAAGGCACACTCTCAATAGCCGTTGATCGCGACCAAATGGAACAGCTCGAGCATCGTGCCGCCACTCACAAGGAATTGGGACTTAAGGCAGATCGACTCAGCGCCCGTGAGGTACAACAACTTGAACCGGGATTAAGCACACGAATCCTCGGCGGATTACGCACGGAAATCGACTGCCAAGTGGACCCCCGGGCGCTTAGTGCCGCACTGGTGGTTGCGGGGAGTACACAGGGCGTGGTCTTCGCCGACGCTACTGAAGTTGCCAGTGTGGAACTGAGTCCAACCGGACTGGTCTGCGGTGTCTCTTTGACCAGCAACAAAGAATCTATGGGAACGGATCTAGAACAAAACAGAATCAAAACTCAAAATCTCGTGCTATGCGCTGGAGTGTGGACACGTGAACTGATACCGGAAGTCAGTGATCTGCCGCTATATCCAGTCAAAGGACAAGTGATTCGGCTACGCGGCGATGTCGGTATATCCCACGTCGTGACATCCCCCGATGCTTACCTAGTTCCGCGAGCGGGTGGAGAACTTGTCGTCGGCGCGTCGATAGAGGACCAGGGGTTTGACGATCGCCCGACCGCGGGTGTGACGATGGAACTACTAGGACAGGCCTGGCGAGTACTACCATCAGTTTATGAACTTGAAATTGCAGAGATAAACGTCGGCTTCCGCCCAGCTTTCCCTGACCACATGCCGGCGATTGGACCGATTGGTCTCCCTGGAGCATTCGTAGCTACTGGGCACTATCGCAACGGCATCCTCTTGGCTCCAGCCACAGCAAAGTATCTTTACGAAATAATGGACACGGGGGAGATACCCGAAGTTATCGACAGATTCACTCCAGCACGGTTCGGCGCGGCGCACCCACCTGCTGTAAGAGGAACCATGGAAATTGGGACATGATCAAGGTGATTATCAATGGGGAACCGCGTAGTTTTGCCTCGCCGAGACCACTCGCCGACCTGGTCGCCAGTGAGTCCGGTGGGGATACCAAGGGTATTGCTGTGGGCCTGAATCGACGCGTCATTCCACGTCCCGAGTGGGATCGGACCAGGGTTACCGAGGGTGACGAAGTCGAGATCATTGCCCCGTTTGCGGGAGGATAAGGATGAGCGATACCTGGACGATTGAGGGACGCGAATTTAGCTCCCGCCTGCTGCTCGGTACCGCTATGTACCCGAGCCGTGAAGTAATGCTCGATGCTCTCAAAGCTTCGGGAGCACAGGTCGCTACAGTTGCCCTGCGCCGTGTTAAACCTGATACCGATAAAGATGTGAACTTATATAAAGTTCTGCGCGACGCTGGCTACTTGATCTTGCCGAACACTGCTGGTTGTTTTACTGCAGAAGATGCGGTGCTAACAGCACAACTCGCCCGGGAAGCCTTGGAAACCAACTGGGTAAAGCTGGAAGTGATTGCTGACCATGACACTCTGCTACCAGACACCGAACAACTTCTGGTCGCCGCTGAGAGACTAACCAAGGACGGGTTTCAAGTTCTGCCATATACCAATGACGACCCGATCGTTGCCCGTAAGCTTGAGCAGATCGGTTGTCCGGCAGTTATGCCATTGGCGGCGCCAATCGGGTCGGGACTCGGCGTTCGCAATCCACACAACCTAGTCCTGATGAGAGACGCTTTGTCAGTGCCATTGATCGTCGATGCTGGTGTAGGCACCGCATCCGATGTCGCCATCGTTTTCGAACTCGGCTGCGACGCTGTCTTACTCAACTCTGCAATTGCCAAAGCGGGAAACCCTGTTCGTATGGCGCACGCTATCCGGCACGCTGCTATTGGGGGCCGTGAAGCCTTTCTGGCCAGACGTATGCCACGCAAGCTCTATGCCGATGCTTCAAGCCCCACCGAAGGACTGCCGTGGCAATAGGCCGCCCTGTTCTCTACCTAATCGCAGATCGAACCTTTGCCGGTAGCGACCGAGGATGGCTACAAAACATTGAACGGATCGTTTCATCCATCGATACTTCAGCGAATCCGGGAACAACAATCCTTTTCCAGTTACGCGCAAAAGATGTGGGCAAAGAAGAAAGAGCAACGCTCGTTGCAAAGGGGCTTGAGGCTGCCCAGCCGGCCGGAGTTCCCGTTCTGCTCAACGGCAGTGAGGAAGAAGCTAGAGCATTGGGTTTTTCTGGCGTTCATTGGCCGGAGGCGTCGATTCCTTTGGGCTCGCAGCATAAGCGAACAATGGTGCTGAACGATAATTTTTTGCGTATCGCTGCAGTCCACGACGCAAACGCAACGAAAGAGGCAGAGGAAGCTGGAGCCGATGCTGTTGTCTTTGGCCCGGTGTTTCCACCTGGATCAAAACCGGGGCCGGGTGTCGGGCTCAACGCCCTTACGAGGCTCGTCGACGGCTGCAGCATTCCTGTAATCGCCATCGGTGGCATCGATGTCGCCAACGTTCGCGAGTGTCTGAACGCCGGAGCAATAGGGGCTGCGTTTGTTAGCAGTGTATCTAGCCCCACGATCGATACCGGCTCCAAGATCAAAGAACTGTGTGTGGCAATGCGATCGCAAGCAGAGCATTAAGAGGGAGGCATTGTCGAGTCTATGAGGACAGCTCTAGTGGGTCGCTTCAGTTAGCTGTTTCACGTCCGTGCCATCAATGTTCATAAGCATTAGGTGCTTAGAACCTGCACCTCCTGCCGGAACCCATGTGTAGACGATCTTGCTTCCGTCTGGGGAAACACGTGGATCGATCGATTCACCCATTTCTGTATAGGTTAGTCGTACAACATCGCTTCCATCCGCAGCCATCCTGTAAATTTCCGTCGTGCCCGCACGCCAACTCATGAAAACGAGGTGGCCTTCAGGAGTCCAGCTCGGCACCATACCGTTGTCCGGGTCAACGGTAAGACGAATGTAATCGCTACCGTTGGCACGCACCGTATGCACGTCCCGCTCAACATGAAAGGCAAGGTACTCACCATCAGGCGACCACTGGGGAAACCAATGCGTCCCCAACGAAGGGGCATCAACATCGGTGAATTGATGTTGGTTCGACCCGTCTGGGTTCATCAACCAGATTTCGAAACGGCCCGACCGGTCCGACATCCAAGCAATCTGGCTACCATCAGGTGCCCAAGCCGCTGAAACATCCCGTGCCGATTTGTACGTCAACCGCCTTACATCGGAACCGTCCGCATTCATGGTGTAGATCTCAAAGCTACTCTCATCTCGATCCGAGTCGAAGCTGATCCGTTGCCCATCGGGCGAGAATGCTGGGTAGCCCTCGTCCGCAGGATGGTTGGTCAAGCGCGTTCTGTTTGCGCCGTCGACATCCATTACGTAAATCTCAGCGTTTCCATCGTGTTCGGAATAGAAAATAATTCTTGAACCGTCCGGAGACCAAGAGGGAGAACCGGCCCGGTCGGGACCTGGTGGTATTTGCGGTGCCTGCGTTACGCCGTCGCATCCTGCAGCCAACAGCAACGCAACCAACAAAAAGATGGCGTTCCAAGTGGACATCCTCTGCATATCTGCGAGCTTTTCTGGCATCGTCAGCCGTGACATTCGCCTGCGTTCTCAGGTTCGCTACGGATAAATGTGCAGGTTCAAAAGGCTATACCGCTGCATAGACGAGAAACACTCCGAAGAAAATCGCGGCGAGAGATAACGATCGAACTGCTGTATCCGAAAGAGCTGCAAACCAAGAGATGAGTACGTTGATCCGATCGATGCCCATGAACAAGCCGATAAACCCCGCAGCAAGCGCAATCACACCGATGGTCCCAACTGCCTCCGGCCACGAACTAGCTTCGGAAGCAAACACAAGGAATGCCCCTGTCAGCAAACGTACGCCTATCCCAGCATAGATAAACTTGGGCTCGAGCTCCGACAAAAACTCGCGGATGGCTTCTGGCTTGGCTGCTAACGCGATACCGGCCACGACGATGACAACACCAATTCCAGCAACGATGTTCTGTAGCATGTTTGGCTGAACCTCCTACTTATATGCCTAACACAACAGCACAGCGGTGGAAGTGAATCACGAACCGATCCTGCAACCCACCCCGAATTGTTTACTTATCCCTTTCCGCCAAGACGTCTCGTATTTGCTTGCTCCAATCAGCAAGCGAGACCTGTAGGTAGCGCGCTTCCTCTTCTGGGCCGCGGCTGATGACATCCTCTGAGCCCGGCTCCACAGAGACACAAACAAACGTAGGGCCTGGCTCTGAGAGGATTTGATCAAGCTGCCCCTCAAATTCATCGGCTCGATCAAAAGCGAATGTCCGCTTGAAACCGGCGCCCTTAGCTATCGTTACAAAATCAATGCTTCCAGCGCCAGGAATTGGTTGATTGCCTGTGATCTCATAGGTCTGATTAACAACGACAAAGATGATTAAGTTATCGACCCCTGCTTCGACAATCGTCACCAGCGTCCCGAGGCTCATCAGCATGCTTCCGTCGCCATTCAGGCACAAAACCTTACGTTCTGGGCACGCTAGGGCAATACCCAGGGCAAGGTCGGCCGCGTGCCCCATAGCGCTGTCGGCGGAGGCAAAGTCGAGGTTGTGGTCAGAGTGCTTGCTCCAGGGGCGCACTACGCTCATGGTCGTCACAACCACCTCTTCAGTACGTCGCCGTGCAAGAGGTGCCAGAAACTCCTCGCGGCTCAGCATGTCATCACTGAAGCGTGTACGGGAGCAATATTGCAGCCGGGTGCCCCGCCAGACGCGCTTGTGCCCATGTGGCTGCAATCTGACGAACATCAGCGTCATTGCGACACAAAACGCAGGGGACATTCCAGGCACGTAGTGTCGGTTCCGTAAGTAGCGCAACAGAATCGATCTCGGCCCGTTTCATCGTCTGTGCGACCTGGCCAGCAGCACGATCGATGTTGATTTGGTGATCACTGGAAACCATCTTCGCGTAACCCCGGACAGAGACGAGTAACAGCAGTGGAACACCCATGCGAAATGCCGTGCCCCGCAGGCTGTCCCCACTCTCGAGCAAACCGGTGTTCTGAATAACGACCACCGGCTCCTTTCCCCCGATCCACAGCCCTGATGCAACAGCGAGTGCCTCACCTTCTCTGGTCACCGTCAGTAGCCCCACGTCCCCGTGCTCCGCAGCCAACGCAAAGATTTCCGCCGTTCCGTTGTCCGGAACCCCAACAATGTGAGTCATGCCATCCCCTAGGAGGGCGTCGAACACTGCTTGGGCGGTCACGGTGTCAGCCATAGTAGGCACGACGTCTCATTGGTTCATCCCAGAGCCCAAACATCACCGCCTCGCTTCATGAAGCGGTACGCTTAGCAATCGCTGTGGATAGTCGCTCGAAATCGACGCCAAGCCGTCGAGCAGTTCCCACCGCGAGAGACGTCGTAGCAACTCCAGAGTTGAATTGAAAGGTGGATGATTGCGTCTCGTCGATTTCTACCTGTAAAAATTCCAAATCGCCAATCGGTGGCTCATCCTCAAGGTTTTGGGCGATATCGAGAAAATGCGTAGTGATAAAGGCGTGTGGCGAGAGCTTTCGCAAAAGGCGTAGAACCATAGAAATAATTTCCGCCGCTTCTGAGGGGTTTGTACCAGAACACAATTCATCAATCAGTATCATCGGGCCCGGCTCAACTCCTTGGAACAAGGTACGAATGCGCAGCAACTCGGTGCCCAGACGCCCTTCCTGCAGATCGGCAGCATCCTGATGGACAAGCGAAGCGAACATGCTGTTCGACATCGGCAGTCGCGCCTTCGAAGCAGGTACATAGAGGCCTGACTGGCCGAGCAACTGGGCGAGTCCAAGCGCCTGTAGCAATCTCGTCTTACCACCCGAGTTCGGACCAGTAACAACCGTTACCGCTTCGTTGCTCTCCGGCATCACCGCGCACGGCACCGGTGGGCCTTGGGTCTGTAGTAGCAGTGGGTTGAATAAATCGTTGAGGACGATTGACGTTCCCGGCTTGATGTCTGCGAGACAGGTTTCAAGGCCGGCTGCGCGGGCGTCCGCAGCAAAAGCTCGGGTCACCATATAGACCTCGAGGTGACCCAGCACTTGGACAAGCGTGCTGAAAGCAGGGGCGATACGCCGGTAGACGTCAACTATTACTCGATTAACTAACTCACGCTGGGTGAAAGTTGTTCCCTGCCAGCGTAGCCGCACCATCTCCAACCAACGCCGCCACGGCGCAAGATAGAAACGATTGCCTTCGTTCCCGGTAAAGTCCTCGATTTCCAAGTTGCGGATGCGACCGTCGGCACCAACGCGAATTCGGAGATCAAGTCGACTGTAGTTGTCCTCGTAGTCGAGCAAAGAATCGAGTGTTTCATACTCGGGAGACGCCTGGATCTCAATACCCACCTCATGGAGAAGGTGCAGGCCAGACTGTGCCTCAATGAACTCGTTCACCATGTAGCCCACGACATTGTGAAACTGCCGCAAAGTGTCAAGGCGCAACAAGGTGGTGTCCAGAAGTGTTTGCGTATAGGTGCTTTTAAGTTGATCCAAAAGCGATACCAGTTCCGTATATAGAGTCGTGACCCGAGCAAGAATAGATTCGTCGGCCTCTAGCTCACGCAAAATAGCCTGGCGGAAGTGAATGGTCTCTAGATCAACCGGTGGCTGCGACAAAACACGAAGGACAAATGCCTTATGGATCGGGTAATTGCGACCGTCAATCTCCAGTTGCGAAAGATGCTGAAGAAAATCTTCAAGAAACAAGTCTTTGACAAAGAAATCCGGATTCCAGGTCGGATCCGGCAATGGAATTTGGCCGAATTCTTCGTCAATTCCGCGGCTTTCGTTACTCCCGAGAAAGGCCATCTCCAAGAGTTCAAGTAGGAACTGGTCGTCCGCTGCGGCGTGCGAACGATGGTGGAGCAAATCGGGAAGAGGGATCATGGGGAAATTCTGCTAACAGCTAATCGCGTCGAGGACTTCACGGAAATGATGACTCACTCTAACCCTTCCGCTTCAAGATCAGCGGCGAAAGCACACATCAACTGCCAAGCATGCTCGACGTGTTTGGCTTCGGTATGAGTTTGGCCTATCGCCATGCGAAGAACGTAGCGACCGTTCAACATCGCGTGGGTTAGATATAACTGGCCACTCGCATTCAGCCGCTGGTGTAATTGTTTGGTGAACTCATCACCCGCACGGTGCCAAAAGCACACCAGGTTAAGAGGTGGCTCCACAGCAAGATTGAAGTCGTCAGACATGTCCACCCAAGAGGCAAACTCTTGCGCCAGTGCAATATGCTGCCGGATGTGGAAACAAAGCCCCTCTGCTCCATAGTGACGCAGAACAAACCATAGTTTCAGTGCCCGAAAACGGCGCCCTAGAGGCACCTGCCAATCACGATAGTCGATAACGGAGCCTGACTCAGTCGCTTCGTTGCGAAGGTACTCGGGAAGGATTGTGAGCGCATTGATTAATGCAGCCCGATCGGCGACATAAAAGCAGTCACAATCAAAATTCGTGAACATCCACTTGTGGGGGTTAAAGCAGTAACTGTCGGCACATTCCAGGCCTTCATGAATGTGGCGGAACTCCGGACACAGAGCCGCGGTGCCAGACATCGCAGCGTCGACGTGCAACCAAACATTTTCCTTGGTGCAAATACGGCCGATTTCGTCTAACGGGTCGAGTCCATTGGACGCCGTTGTGCCAACGGTGGCGCAAACGAATGCCGGTAAAAGCCCTGCCTCCCGATCATCCTTGATTCGCTGGGCCAAGTGCTCTGGGCGCATTGCAAAGCTGTCGTCGACATCGATCAACCGCAGGTTCTGTCGTCCAAGACCAGCAATCTTGATCGCCTTCTCCACGGATAAATGCGCTTGGCTCGACGTGTACGCAACGATTCTTCCATCACAACCGTCATCGTTGGAGGCAAAGTCAGTCACTCTCTCTCGCGCCGCGATCAAGGCACATAAAGTCGCACTCGACGCCGTGTCCTCGATGACACCGCCCCCATCGCTGTCACTTCGAAATGCAGCCGGCAAGTCCAGCAAGTCGACAAGCCAGTCGAGTACGTGCGTCTCAAGTTCCGTAGCGGCAGGGCTTGTAGTCCACATCATCGCGTGGACTGAGAGGCCAGCGGAAAGAAGCTCGCCCAGAATCGATGGTCCTGAGTTATTGCTCGGGAAAAACCCATAAAAATTGGGCGACTGCCAATGGGTCAGACCAGGCATGATGATCTCTTCAAAGTCCCGTAAAACCACGTCAAAACTCTCACCCTGCTCCGGCGCTTCAGCAGGAAGCGCGGCACGTATCTCACCGGGTTGCACCTTTGGGAATACTGGCAACGATGCTACGCGTTCTTGATAGTCGGCAATCCAATCGACAAGCTCACGTCCCCGCCGGCGAAACTCATCTGGCGTCATATGGTAACTAGTCTCTTCAGCCATCTCTGTCCTCAGCAGTGTCGGTCAACGACTACCGCTAATCTCGTCAATCCAAACTCGCACGGTCTCATGGTGTGCGTGCCATGCTTCCCAAACGCAGACACCCCACTTTCGTACAGCCTCAATGTAGTTCTCCAGGCCATCGGCTGCCGCGACGTCTAAGATTGTCATGCTGCCACGCATCTCGGGAGGCTGCAGCTCCGGAAGATTATGGGCATGGTGAAGCCACATCTTCATGCCCGAGTAGATGTCGAGACTTCCTTTGTATTCGATGGCACAGCAGAGTTCCAGTAGATGCCGTGCGACATCTTTTGGCCAATCACACTTCGTACGCGGATGTTGCAGGGCATAGGCATCAACAAAAGTGCGGCGAACAACCAGCCGCCGGGCATCTAGAGAACGCGCCATCATATCGAAACTCAACGCATTGCAAGCCTCGACCCCACCATCCAGTACAGCACCGCACTCGTCGCAAGCCATCGACGAAGTCAGAGGGGGCTCCACGAAAGCCCCATACCCCGGCGGTAGTACAACCTGAATGCGCGACCATAAACATCGTTAACAGAGATGAAACCAAAGGCCCGGCTATCGCGACTATTGGCGCGATTGTCTCCCATAACCATCAAGGCTCCTTCGGTAACGATCTTCGGTTTCATGTCGGGCCCACCACCAGCCTCCAAATTAAGCAATGCTGTCCGCCTACCGAAAATTTCGTGATCCACTGATGTGCCCGTTGGTAGTCTTTCCCCATTGATGAACAATTTCCCGCCGACGACTTCAACTCGATCGCCTTCGACAGCAACAACTCGCTTGATAAGCCGCACATCACTTTCCGGCGAATCAAAGATCACAACCTCCCCACGCTCCGGCGATCTGCCCTCAAGCACCTCAATATTGGTGAACGGCAGCCGGAACCCATAAACACGTTTGTCAACGAGTACTCGATCACCTACCAGTAACGAATACTCCATCGATTCACTGGGAATGTAGTAGTGGTCTGCGATCACGGAACGAGCAGCAAGCGAAAAAATGATGACACTCGCCAGAATGAGAAGCTCAGAACCAATCTTACGGAGTTTTGAACTCATTAACGGTTCTCGAAATACAGAAGGCCACCGCCAATTCCGCCGACAAAAAGGTCGGCGTCGCCGTCACCGTCAACATCAGTGAAAATTGGCGCCGAAAAAGGATGCACTGGCACATCAAACGTCTCATCAAGGACAAAATTGGCTTCCCGAAGCGTACCGTTGTTCCGATACAACTTAAGGCCTTCGGCCTCAGAGCCAACAACTAAGTCCAAATCACCGTCAGTGTCGATGTCTACCAATGTCGGCACACTGCGCCGACCGGCGTCGATACCCCCGTACTTGTCGTCAACGAGGATGAACTCCGGCCCATCTGTGCCACCATCGTTACGATAGAAATTGATGTCACCCGAAGACTCGCCGATGAAGAGGTCGAGATCACCGTCGTCATCAATGTCACCAAGGGTCGGAGTCGCATTGCGGCCTCGCGTCAGCTTAACGATTGCCGAATCAGCGATGGTCCAGTTCGGCTCTGTCACTTGCCCGTCGTTAATCACCAGCATCAACTCGTCACGCCAGGTACCCATCAGAATGTCGAGATCGCCGTCGCTGTCGAGGTCGCCAAATGCCGGCGCATAATGATAGGCGCCGGTGAACTCCGGAACGATGCCTCGCAGAATGAATTTTGGCTCAGTCGGTGTCCCGATGTTCTCGAAACGAAAGAGTTTGCCAGTCAGATTGTCGTCGGGCTGAATCTTGTTACCGACCAACATGTCTTGATCGCCATCGCCATCAAGGTCCGCAAACGAAGGGAAAGTTTCGCTGCCAAGGTCAATGTTGGAAACATATCGACGAGTTTTAACTTCGAACGAGTTGGGTGCCGTTTGCTCAAGGTGCAGGAAATTATCGATAGTCGTGCTATTCGGGTTGTAGGCACCGCCAAGCACTCCTACTAGTAAATCGTTATCAAAATCGCCATCGATATCGCCAAACGCCGGCGCATTGTAACCACTTGTTAAAATTGGATTGTTAAGTGGAAACGGTTCGGGTTCCGAACGTAATGATGGTGTCGTACACGACCCGGTGTTCTCGATGTACAGCAAACCAGGTTCAAAGAAGTCACCCCAAAACAAGTCAAGATCACGGTCACCGTCAATGTCCTCTAGTGCCATCGTATTGGCACCGTGCAGACTTGCTAGGTTGTTCCCGAACACTTGACCAATGATTTCAATGTCTTGAAAATTGTCTGTGACGTGGCGGAACTTCGGTGCCCCGGTATCATCGACTCCATCAGCCTCGTAGCGGGTAATCGTCCCCTCAAGGCGTCCTAGCATTAGGTCGAGACGGCCGTCGCAGTCGATGTCACCTACCTTGGGGATATTCTGCCGGTCCGAAAACACCACTTCGTTTGCTGTGTCTAGAAGAGTTTCGGTTACAAGTTCGAACTCCGGTTCGTCGAAACCACCATTGTTTCGCCAAAATCGGATGAGGCTAAAGCGTTGTTCACTCAGGAGATCGAAATCGCCATCTGTGTCAACGTCCGCAAAGTGATACCACTCCCCAACTTCAAGATCTTTGTAGCTATCGGTTCTCCATAAATAGCGCGGCTCTGCGGCAGTTCCAACTTGTTCGAAGAACATGACTTCATTGGAATATTCCTGTACAAAGAGATCAAGGTCACCGTCACCATCGATATCAGCAAGATGGGGTCGCGGGAGATTGAAACCACCGAGAAAAGGGTGGTCGTAGGCAATGCCCTCCTGGTCCTGAACCTCAATCGAATATAGCTGGCGCTCGAAACGGGGCAAGCTCGATTGCGGCGTTGCCGCACCCCTTGTGGCTGCGAGCATTAGAAGGGTCAAAATACCCAATGCGATTAGGTTAACGGAGCGTTTCGACACGGCTCGCCGACCTAGTAAGACGGTCGCGTGCCGATTCCGGCAGCGTACGCTGGAACCTCAAGCACGGCAACGATTTGTCGGGACAGGGTATCGATCGCTACCACCGTACCAGCCGGAAGCCCTTCTCCCGAAGCATCCGCTGATGACGTCGACTCAATGGTTGTCGGGTATATAGCTTCTGTGTTGCGGCCCGAAACCCAGAGAGTTCGACCATCCGCCGAGATCGCACTGCCGTGAGGCTCTGCCAAACCATTACCCTCAATCGAAGCAACGAGCTCCCAGGTTTGGGAGTCCACAACCGCAACCGAGTTGCTTGTTCGCTGCGGAAAGTAGACAAACTTGCCATCCGGCGAGTACACAGGATGCCAGGGCTGGCCACCGATCTGGAGGCTTGTGACAAGTTTGGGAATCCGTGAATCAGTCAGATCAAAAACCATGACCTGTCCCGAAACTTGTCCACCCGTAACGAGTGTTGATCCGTCGGGAGACACCGCAAACTGCACGAATGTGTGCGTATCCCCTGTGACGTTGATGATTTCTAGATCGTCTTCCTCGGGAGAAACTGATGCGACTTGGTTAACAGACAAACTCGCAGTAAAAACTCGCCCTCCCCCTTGTGCCGCCGCAATAGCGTGCGGCCGTGGGAAAAACACGTCGTATTCGTCGATTGTCATATCGGATCGCGTGATCACACCGATGCGCTGCGGTGGGTTCACCGCAGCCATCGAGCGACCCACGTAAAGAATGTCCTCGACAGGGTCAACCGACATCATTCCTGGTGTCTCGAACACAGCCTGGCCAACCAAGTCATTGTCTCGATTGAATTTGAGCACACGACCATCTGCGATCAATGACGCGTACCAGAACGAACCGTCAGGTTCCACCGCCACATGGTGGGGTTTCGCATTGGCCGTGAAGCCAAGGCTAGTCAACCAAATAGTCTCAACTACCTCCCGAGCATTCATGTCAATGACCGAGAGAGCCGGTCCGCTTTGGCTGGCTACGTACAGAAATTCGGGTTCCGACGCCTCGATCTCCAATTGCACCGATTCAACCTGTTCAACGTCACTGCAAGCCGCGAGTAGCGATATAGCTAGGGACAGAAGCAACAGGGTGCCCTTAGAACCTAAATGCGAATACTTATCCAATCATCACCTCAGTTACGTACTTTCACGATCACCATACCTTCGCGACCACTAGTCACGACGATGATGCCGCTTTCAAAGAAAGGGTAGTTACTCCACGATCCCGTCATGCCACCACCTTCCTGGTAGGGCACCGTGTCGAAAAACCCAGCCGGCTCGGGATTCTCCGGATCGCTAATGTCATATACCCGTAACCCTGAATCGTAGTTTGACTGATACATCATGTCGCCTTTGATGTAGAGGTTGTGATCTGTGGCTGGGTTGTCAGAAATGTACTCCTTCACAAGGACCGGGTCATCCAATTCCTTGATGTCCCAAATCAACGTGCGTGTGCCCGAAACTAGACCGCGCCCTTCATCAAGTTCATCGTTCATGAAGAAATAAGCGTGATCGTCAGTAATCCATCCCTGGTGGCTATAGGCCACGTTCGGATAGGTTGCCATGCCGAGTGCCACCGTATTCCGCTTATCGGTAACATCAGCGATCGAGATCGCAGTTTCGTTGGAGCCAATACAGATTTCGTGACCATCATAGCGATCGTCAGGCCCGTCATAAGTAATGCACATGGCGTCGTGAGAGTAGCCCGTACCACGCCGACCAGTGTTCATGTCTTGGAAGCACCCTTCGAATGTGGGGTTCGACGGATCTTCGATGTTGATGATGTGCAAACCGCCACCGCAGCCGTTTGGTCCCCCGGCGCCGACAGCATATGCGTAGTCAGTATCGGGATTGATGACAATGTTGTGGGTACTGGCAATACCGTCGTAATGGTGGTCTTCTTCGAACTCGACCGGCTCTCCATCGAAGTCACGCAAGCGCTCGAGGTTAAAAACCTGCATACCATGCTCGCCAGCTCCGTCCGAAACGATGTAAACCCAGTTGTTACGCACTTTCATGTCGCGCCAGGAGCTGGTACTTGCACCCTCCGTTTTCATCAAAATGCCAACGTATACAGGATTGTACGGGTCGGTGACATCAACGAACGAAGCACGGTCACGCATGCCGATGATGGCATAGTCGCGCCCGCTGTCTGGGTCGGTCCACCCCCATGCATCGTTGGTAGAAAGGCCCCGCACACCGCCCAATTCGTGCACTGGGAGGTAAGCGATCAGATCGACGCTATCGCAAGGAAAGCTCCCTGCCATCCCATTAAGGCAATCAATACCACCGTCAGTGCCCGTAACCATCGGGTAGTTAGCTATCGGACTTACAATCTTCTCTGTGCTCCAACCGAAATCCGCACGGGTCATCACCACCGCGGTACCAGCGCTAAAGTCGTCGCCAGGCAAACCGACGAC
Source organism: uncultured Acidobacteriota bacterium (assembly GCA_964455175.1). GTDB lineage: Bacteria > Acidobacteriota > UBA890 > UBA890 > UBA890 > UBA890. The sequence continues at coordinate 42,696 of CAYVUW010000002.1, forward strand.
AACGACGTCGCCGTTCGTAGCAATCACATTTCCAAACCGATCACCGGCCGCAATATCCGAGGCACCGAGCTTGGTAGCACTAGTCCAGTTACGGTTGGCATCACGCTCGTAGCGATAAATACGCCCTGTGCGACCGGCAGCACCTGGAGCGCCAACCAAAGCCACGTTCTCGTCGATCACCACTGAACTGCCGAAACCACTGCCAGGCTGCCCATCAAACGGGACCAAGTTCCCGGTCCGAACCCAACGCTCTTCGTCATTAACCTGGTATACCGAAACACCTCCGATGCCCCCATTTGCTGTCGATGCGCCAATAAACATTTCATCACCTTCGACAACAATCGAGGTCCCGAATCCTGCCCCTGTTTGGGCATTATTACCTGGAAGTTGATCAATCTGCTCCCAGTTGCTGCCATCGCGCTTAAATACATACACACTGCCGGCCCGACTGCTGTAGTTCGGGGCGCTTACCATAGCCCAATCGCCACTGATCGCGACTGCTGAACCAAACATGGGGGGTGCAGATGCGCCACGACCGCCACGACCCCCTCGGCCACCACCGCCAGCCTGGCCACCCCGCCGGCCTCCTCGACGTCCACCTTCCGCTGTTTCCTGGTCTTCTTCCACAGGCGCCGGATTCGTCGCCACAAGCTTGGCAACCTGAGACCAACCAGAAACACCGTGTCCGAAGATGTAGGCAGCACCCTGCCGCTCGTTATGCCCCGAAGCGCCAACGATCATAAATTCACCGCTGGCCGCAATAGCGTTGCCAAAACCATCACCTTCAGCACCATCAGTGGGCACAATTGACCCAGCTTCCATCCACTCTTCAGCATTGCGTTGAAACACATAGACCTTGCCAACGCCGATGCCGCCACCAACTAGCAATAAATCATCGTCGACGAACATCGAGCGCCCGAAGCGATCCCGGTCCGCAGCGTCCGCAGCTTTCAGCTTGGCAATTTCTCTCCAGCCATTGGCGGTTTGTCGATAGACATAGACGAAGCCCGACGAAATAACATTTCCAGCCTCGCCAACGAAGACCTCATCGTTACCTACGGCAACGGATGCACCATAACCAGATTGAGCGTGCGCGGGTGTCGTGAAGGCAAAAAACACGGTAATGAGAACAAAACAGCCAAGGAATTTTTTCACGATCCACCTCATTCTCTGAAAAAACATCGGCGTATAAGTAAAACCAGTGTTTCCTCGAATCACACCTGAAAACAGGAAGTTCTTTATTGGAGCCTCTGTTAAGAAACCTAAAGCCTGATCCACAAAACCAATCGACTCAAGTCGGGAGCCCCGTATCTCAATGTTTAATAGAGGGTACCCGATAAAGTCCTCTTCCAACCGGTCAGCTATTGATGCGAAGCTGCTACCTCGGTCGCCATGGCGATGAACTTAGCGATGTTGCGCTTCAGGTTCATAAGCTCTTCTTCGTGGACATACATCATGTGACCAGCCTCATAAAAGTTGTGCTTGATGTTGCCACGCAGCTCGTCCGGCAAGTTCATGTGGTCGGTAGTCCACTCCATGGCAAAAAACGGCGTCGCTAGGTCGTAGTAGCCATTTTCGATCTGAACCTTCAAGTTCGGGTTGCGGATCATCGCCTGTTCAAGGTCAGAGGCCACATACGTGGCGCCCGGCCATCCACCTCCACCGCGGGCGCGATCCCAGTTCCAGCCCTGGGTCCCACCACCAGTTCGATAGATCTCAGTGGTTTCAAACCCAAGATCGTCACGCAGGTAACGGTTGATCGCGGCGGTGTAAGCCCCAGTGATTGCAGATGATTGTGGATCGTAGCTAGCGTTCTCGGCAAGTAGTTCATTGGTGAAACCATCGTAGCGAGCATCAAGTCTTGAAGTCACCATTCCCTGCGTACGTTGCAGCTCGGCGCGGAACTGCGTGGCATCAACCTTCAAATTGGCACGATCCCAGTACTGCTCAGACAAGCCGGTGTACTTGGCCAACCTCGCGCGCACGGCCGCTACTTGTCCCACCGGGGCGGATGACCCTTGCGCCAGGACATGAGCATAATCACCAACGGAAAATGCGCGCACCTCATCAAGCCAGGCCACAAGATCATCAGGCCATGAAACTGCACCATGGTACGCAGCGGTAATGGCATAGGACGGTAGGTAGGTAACGTAGGAAGTATCGTGTCCCGGCGCGAACAACAGAGTCTCAAAGTCCAGAACTGCCGAGATTAAAACAACGCCGTTGAAGTCCATCCCGGCACGGTTTTGCAGCATGTTGACGAGCACAGCCGACCGCGTCGTTCCGTAGCTTTCACCCATCAAAAACTTGGGTGAATTCCAACGCTTGTTGCGAGTGATGTACTGGGAAATGAACTGTGTCAATGAACTTGCGTCTTCGTCAATTCCCCAAAAATCGCTCCCCTGCCCCACACCAACAACGCGGCTAAAACCGGTACCGATCGGATCGACAAACACCATGTCAGTGACATCGATAAGGCTACCCAAATTGTCGACTAGATCGTAAGGAGGGGGTGCTGTCGGCCCTGAGTCGTTTACCGGGACCCGTTTGGGACCAAAGGCTCCCATGTGCAACCAGACTGAAGCTGAGCCAGGCCCACCATTGTAGATAAACGCGATCGGCCGTCTGCCAGAATCCACCCCTGAGCGCGTATACGCCGTGTAGTACAAGCTCCCGGTGGGCTCACCACCGTCGTTTACCAAGTGCATAGTCGCAGCTGTGGCAATGTACGGAATCGTCTCGCCGTCAAGAACGATGGTGTGTTCGGTAACCGATGACTGCTCAGCAGGAATAGAAGCAGCTTCTCCAGTTAGTTCGGCGCCACGACTACCTCCTTGCTGCGCCTGGGAAGGCCCTGTAAGCATCGCAATCAAAAGAACAACGATAAACACAATGGACTTTGGATACATTGATTACCTCTGTCAGAACCTAAAAGGAGAAATGACATCTAAGGGGCTATCGAGAATGGCGTCCTTCTTACCGGTCAGTTGCCAGCGTACTAGTGACACCGGAATCACACCGGTATCAAGAAACTCGTTAAAGAAACGCTTGACCGTAAACTCGTTGCCAAGTTGGATCGCCCGTTCCGCCATAAGCTTTTCAATCTCAATCTTGCCAATGATGTAGCTGGTCCCATAGCCCGGCTGGGTCAAATAGAAATGTTCCTCGCCTTGGATAGTGGCACCGTCGGCGGGGAGAAACCCTCGCGGCGTCCATTCGGAGGCGAACTCTGCTGCCTCCTGCAGAGTGTAGACATGAGCGTGCTGACGCAATCCGCCGAGGCCACGGGCCGCACGCTGGGCAAGGAGAATCCATATGAGTTCTCGCGCCCTTGGGCGATCATCGAATAGGCCAGCATGCATCATCATTTCCTCGAATCCTGTCGCCAGACCCTCGGAACGATTGTCGTAGATATTGGAAAGCGCCGGCACACGGCGCATGGGGCTCTCGTGTGGCTCGTGCTCCATACGTGCCAGGTCAATCCAATGCACCCCGTGCGTCCGCATCGTTAGCGGATCTCGGTAGGCAATCTCCGAGAAGAAACCGCGCAGACCATCGGCAGGACTGAAGCTACCGATTCGTGCCCGCAATGCTGGTTCCATGTAGTCAGCCATCGTGAAGATCTCTTCTTCTTCAAGGAAGGTGATCATGTCGTCGACGGCTTCATTGAAGTTACGGTCATAGTCCGCAACATTGTCAATACGGCTCAACACCGCTAGCTTACGGTTTCGATTCTCTTCAAGACGTAATGAAGCGTGGGCGCGGGCAAGTTCACGTAGCAAAATCGTCTCCTCCTGCTCCCATGTGTATGGCACGAGGTGGACGTTCTTTAGGTACCAGGTGTAGTTCTCGCTACCCACGCCAGACAACCCACTGCGATTCTCTGCCTCGCGTTCGATCCACACAGCGAATTCATCAGTAGCCCGCCCGGCCTCAACGATGGCAGCATCGAGATCGGAACTCGTACCGGCGACCTGCTCTCCCAAAGCATCAAGGTCTCTACTCTGCTGTTTAATCGATTTGGCTCCAGATACCCACAGATCATGCCCGTTTCCGGTGAGGTTTTCTCGAGCATTTTCAAGGAGCCTGGGGATCGAACCTATCCGCTCAGCCATAAAGGCCGCTGAATCTTCATCGAGTGGATACTGATAGGTCCAAGTGTCGAGCCATCCATCGATTACCGGACCCTCGTGCGCTGGCACATCGCTCTGTGCTGTGAAGATCGTGACGTAAAATGCCGGATTGGTAGCCCATGGCCGCCGCACGCGATGGTCGAAGTCAAGGCCATTCATCTCGGCGCGAATGAGATGGTGATCAATTTGCTGAGCTACTGGCCATTCGCTCTCATCGATCGCAGCAAGCCGCCTATGATACGACTGCGCCACCTCTTGCTGCTCAGCCATTGCGCTTGCGCTGTAATCGGGGACACCTTCAACCCAACGTGGGCGAGCAAACTCACGCCAGTCGTCAAAGAGTTCCAATAATTCGTTGTAGTCGTTACTAGATGTAATGGCAGATGTTTCATAACCCCCATCACCCACAGTTTCGCGATCACTGCAAGCAACAAGGAAACCGATCAAAACGACGACAACACAGCGTGCTGCTCGAACAAGAAACGTTCTCTGCATGGCTTACCTTTCAGATTACAGACGGCACCGAAGTCTATTCCGTGTACCTGTAGTAGTCGCAGACCTGCCTACAGTAATGTCGTAGACCCTTGCAAACACTGGCGTTAACAGTTTCGCTTAAAGAAGCGTCGATCATGTACTCACTTTCGACGCTGGCCGGCGGTGCTTCATAAGCGTGCCATAAACTCCGGACCTAGCCCAAGCCTAGTGGAAGTCACGGCTGCGAACGGCGGGTGGCTTCGCATACTCCCGTGGGTCCCAGAGTTTGTTGACAACGACGTGTAAGACACCGTGAGCAGCTTGGATTTCCCCGCTTACACCTAAAAAAGATAAGGTGCGGGCCTGTACGGAGAATTGTTCATAGACACCCGGCCACAGGATCGTGTTCACGAAACCGGTTTCATCTTCCATGGTCATGAACACAACACCTGAGGCAGTCCCCGGGCGCTGTCGGCAAATTACGATACCAGCGTAATTGACATGACGACCATCTTCCATGCGCGAGACCGCACGCGCATCAGGCAGCCCCTTAGAAACGAATTCGTCGCGAAAAGGTTCGAGCAAATGACTGCGGGTCGAATGATTCATGGTGCGAAAATCCCATGTGACGGTATCGATATCGCTAAGTGAACGGAACACAGGGACCGACTCCTCGAGCGGTAAATCGGGCTCGGCACCAGTAAGCCCTTCTCCAGAGTTCGCACCCTCAGACTGCACTCTATGGAGATGCATCGTTTCCATTTTCATGCCTTGAACCTGCCATAATGCGACGCGCCGATTTTCTTTAAAACTGTCAAAAGCACCGGCTTCAGCGAGCAAGCACATGGATCGATTGGAAATACCGGCACGCGACGTGAAGTCGTCGATAGATGTGAATGGCACGTCGCACGTGGCACCGAAAGATTCACCATCTCCCTTATCACTGGTACGCCATAAACGTCTCACGGTCTTTACTGCCGTTTCGATCTTCTCCCCCTCGTCTTTGCGCAGCCCCTTCACGTAGCGCAACCCCATGCGTACAGCAAAGCCGCCGGTGGAATGCGCACACGGTTGCATCGTGCAATTCCACATGCTGTGCAGCACGTCGACCGGCCGTACCACGAGACCATGACGCTTTGCATCCTGCACGATGGTAGCTGGTGTGTAAAAACCCATTGGCCACGAATTCAGGAGAGCACAGGTGAACTCTGGGAAGTAGTGGCACTTGAGATACGCTGTCGCGTAGCTGATCAGCGCGAAACTAGCTGCATGAGACTCGGGAAAACCGTATTCACCGAATCCTCGGATCTGCTCAAAAACACGCTCAGCGAACTTCTCCTTGATGCCGTTCGCCATCATGCGCGAAATCAACCGTCCTCGGTGGCGCTCAAGGCGGCCAGTCTTACGCCAGGCTGCCATGTCGCGGCGTAGCTGATCAGCCTCACCAGGGCTGTAATCAGCAGCGACGACAGCGAGTCTCATGACCTGTTCCTGAAAGAGCGGCACGCCAAGCGTCTTTTCGAGGACCGGCTCCAAACACTCGTGCGGGTAAATGACCGGCTCTTCCCCTGCCCTGCGTCGCAAATAGGGATGCACCATGCCACCGGTAATCGGCCCCGGGCGCACAATGCTGAGTTCGATTACCAAGTCGTAGAACTTGTGAGGCTTCAGCCGCGGCAGCATTGCCATCTGAGCGCGTGACTCGATCTGAAAAACACCAACAGTTTCAGCCTTACAACACATGTCGAAGGTAGCCGTATCGTTAGGTGGAATCGTCGTCATGCTCAGATCAACATCACGGTGGATGCGAATCAAGTTGAAGGCACGACGCAGCTGCGATAGTGCACCGAGCCCCAACAAGTCGACCTTGAAAAGACCAAGTTCTTCGACGTCATCTTTTTCCCACTGGATAACCGTGCGATCTTCCATCGCGCCATTCTCGACCGGTACCAGATCGTGCACCGGTTCGTGGCCAAGTAGAAATCCACCTGGATGAATCGACAGGTGGCGAGGGAACCCTTGCACCGTATTAGCGAGACGTACGAGATGCTGGTGCACTCTCGCTTCAGGATCGAGGCCAGCATGGCGCAATGAATCAGCGTTGACGCAATCGTAGCGACTCAAAAACTTGGCCAGCTGATGGAGCGAGATCTCAGAGAGTCCCAAAACCTTGCCGATGTCGCGCACCGCAGATTTGGGTCGATAACGAATGATTACTGCGACCATAGCGGCGTGATCTCGACCGTACTTTTTATAAACGTGTTGAATCACCTCCTCGCGGCGATCGTGCTCGATATCCAGGTCGATGTCGGGAGGATCAGCGCGCTCCCGCGAGATAAAACGCTCGAACAGAAGCCCCATGCGTACTGGATCGACCGCCGTTACACCAAGGCAGTAACACACGGCTGAATTCGCCGCCGAGCCTCTCCCTTGGCACAAAATGGCACGTTCTTCGCAAAAGCGAACCAGCTCCCACATCGTTAAGAAGTACCCGGCATAGTTGAGCTCTTCGATGAGTGCCAGTTCTTTGTTTAGTTGTTCTACGACCTTAGGTGGGATCTCAGTCTCGCCGGGGTAGCGACGCTTCGCGCCCTCGAAGGTCAGGTAACGCAACCATTCATCGGTGGTGGTGCCATCGGGAAGCCGCTCCGCCGGATAGTAATAACGCAAGTCACCCATCGAAAAAGTGCAACGATCGGAAATCTCGCAGGTGCGGGTAATGGCAACCACCTCGTCTCTGTACACACGTGTGAAAGCATCTGGGGACAGCAACGAGTGCTCAGCGTTGGCGCGAATACGGTGACCAGCATCGGAGAGTTTTACTCCTTGTCGGATGCAGCTCAGCACATCTTGTACGTCACGGCGTGACGGCGAGTGGTACAGAACCTCAGTCGCGGCGACCAAAGGTATGTCCCATTCGGAAGCGTTTTCGCGGAGACGCCATTCTTTGCGTACTTCTTCGGCGCGGTGGTGACGACTAATGATGGCAAACAGGCGGTTACCAAAGGCATCTTTGAGTAATGGTGCAACGGTTTCAAGCGACGTTTCGGCAACGAGACGAGGCTGTTCAGTTCGGAAAGAAGCCCGAGATCTGCCCGTCGATAAACCCAACTTAAAGGAGTCGGCCCTCGTTAGAAGGCTGTTGTCTCCACCCCATAAGGCGACCAATCCCTCGGCGTGCTCGGCAACTTCCTGCCAAGTGGTGATGCTTTCTCCCTTGGGCGAGCGTCGGCGCCCACGCGTTATCAGGCGACACAGATTTCGGTAGCCACTGCGGTTTTCCACCAATAGAACAATGGTCGATATATCAGCGCGTTCGAATTGTGCTCCGGATTTAGCAGTTGGCTGACTGCCAGCGCGGATCTGTTCAGAAAGTACGACACCGGGATCAGCTACCGTCATCTCGGCACCAATGATCAAATGAAGACCCTTGTGACGTGCCGCAGTGTGTGCCTGCACGACGCCGTACAAACCATCACGATCGGTTATCGCAATCGACCGTAATCCCAGATGGGCAGCTTGTTCAATCAGTTCTGCCGGGTCACTCGCTCCTTCAAGAAACGAAAAATTGCTTTTGCACCACAGCGGCGCATATACCTGTGCCAACGCATACTTCTCTTTCTACGCCGCTGAACAACGACCCTGCTTCCACTGAAAGCTTATCGAGGATCAACAACTCTCAATCCACCTGTCCCTGTAGCATCCAGTTACGACGGTTACGGTCGTAGTAAATCCACAACACGTCGCCCCTCTCGGTTTCAACGAAGTAATACTCACGATGCACTTCGCGCGCCCACCAACCGCCCGACACCACATAGGGTCCTCGCAACTGCACTGCCGGCCCTTGCTTAAAATCGTGAATGAGCCAACCATCAGGCTCGTGACGCTCGCGAGCTGGCAGCAGCACCGCCTTGTCAAAAACGCGGCGTACTAGCGGCCGCACGAAGCGTCCAATGATCTCGGTACGACTGCGTTTTGTCTCTTCTGGGCCGCTCGACAATTTAGCTACTGGGTGACATGGCAGCTTAGTCTTAGCCAGCGGCTCCCAAGTGAAGCTGGCTTCAGGAAGGTGGGCATCACGTGATTTCGCCCAAACCACTGCCTCGTGGCCAAATTCAGCGCGCACACGTGCCAAAGCACGGTTAGCAGCAGTCACATCGCGCTTGGGCTGGTTCCAAAACAATGACAACTGCCCCACGCTAATTCGCTCGCCATGAGTCGTTACCGTCATTTCAACGACGCCACTAGTAAGGTCAATAGTGCTCAGCCGCAAACGCACAAGGTCAAGAATAATGCCAGTATCAAGCGTTGCTTCAGCCGGTCGAACACTCTTGCTAATCTGGGTAGTGTCATCAAGGGTCATCTCAAGAACCATCTCGATGAGTCCTTGGTGGCACGAGGCAAGCTGTTCGAGCAGTGGCGGCAGTAATCTCTTTGTATAAAAAAGTAGGCGATTGGCATCGACTTCGGGATACTGAAACTCGGCCACTGTTTGTACCGGGACCGGGGGCGGCACAGGCATCAGCGGCTTGCGGTTTTGGCCGGATGCTTCCTTGTAGAAGTCAATGGCTTCAGCTCCGAACCGCTTGCCGAGACCATCGGTGGGCAGCTCAAGGAATTCCTCAACCGTATGAATACCTAACTTGCGGAGAACAGTCCGTAAGTTGGGGTCGATATGCAGGCGGTCTAGCCGTACACACATAGCCGAACGGTGTTCAGTATCGGTATTTTTGAAAACCGTGATGTCACGCGTCACCCGTGCTGTTGCATAGGTGGCGAAGCGGCTGAAGCCCACCGCAACACGCGCCGTAAATCCATTGTGGCCAAGTTCGGCTCGCAATCGTCTGGCCCACTCACCTAGTGAAAGCTCGATACGCCCAAGCCCCGACGCATTCACCCAGAACACGCCGGGTTCGTCAGCACTAGGTTCGACCTCAGGGCTGAAGCGCCACAGCAACTCAAGCAGCCGTGACACCCCACGGTCGATTTCCTTGCCATGGACTTCTCCGGCACACAACCGGCGACACAACAACAGCCCAGCGGCATAGCGCGTTCCCGGTAACACTCGCGCACGGTATGCCCTTTCGTTAACCCACAGGGCCTTGCCATGCGGTTTATCTTTATCGACAACAGCTACTGGCCGATCAATCCATTCCGGGTGGCGTCGTACCAAGAGCTGTAACGGCAAAGACGGCACATAAACACACGCTAGGCGACAGGGGTGAATGGCAGTGTTGGTGGCTTGCACCTCGCGTGCGGGAGCAGTAGTTGGTACGTGTTGCTCCCGTTCGGGCTGCGGGTAACGGGGCATTCCCTTGAATCCTTCTCGAGATCGTTGCCCGAACCCCAAGGACCCGAACCGACCTACTGGTTAATTAATTCTCTAGTACATTCCTTCAGGGCCGCAGCAGATCTCGGTATGCACCCAGTCCGGTCCTCGATGCTTGTCCTTCAGCACCCTTAGTTCGCAGGCAAAGCGATCGTCGCTCAACCTGCGGATGCGTGCCTCTCCCCGCAACGAAACCAAAGGGCCCAGTGACGAGGCAATGCCTCGTTTCTCGGTGAGACAAAGAATCGCTGTGTCGTGCTTGTGTGCCGAGCTTCGTAACCTTGCTTGCAGTGCTGTGGGCACTCGCGGGTTAGCACCCAAATCTAGGACCAGGAGGCCAAAGGCACCCGAGCGCGCCAACCTGTCTGCGGCGCGTGCGACAGATGGCGCGTCAGGTACCCGAACTACAGCAAGTGCTTCCAAATCAATACCAGCGGCGGCAACATCGAGCGGGAAAAAGCTGCTGTTGTTGCTAGTGATCCATGCCGTTGTTTCTTCCTGACGTTGAGCATCGAGAACTATCGACGTCGCCAGGGTCAGGCATGCACTGCCTCCCACTCCAGAGAGTTCGGTAAGCATCCCAGCAATCTCCTGCAAACCCCACCTTGGCATCAGCGGTATAGAGTTCGCTGAAAGTGGTCGCGATGCGAGCACCGTGGCTCCCCGTGTCACCCCCTGCGGCAACGAATCCAAGACGGGCATGTCGGCCTGTGTCCCGGCACCGGTCATCTTTCCTCCACACACTGGAAGCGTATGCCGCCGCCACTCATCAGACGCCTCCTTCTAAAAGGCGGCGGACTTCGACGACCTTGCCGAGGATCTGCACCTCGTCGGGATTGGGAACGATGGGCTGATAATCGGAATTCTCAGGGCGCAGCTCGATGTGCCCGCAACCACCTGTGGAGGAAGAGTCCACGGCACCGGCACTATTTCTTATGTAGAGAGTCTTGACCGTAGCCTCGTCGCCAATCAGCGCCACCACGATCGATCCTGAGCTGGCCGTGGGCTGCCGCCGTACGATAGCCAAATCGCCGTCCATAATGCCAGCATCGCGCATGCTGTCACCCTGCACACGCAAAGCAAACATCTCATCGTCACTTCCGAACCGCGATGGCAGGTAGCCTTCAACCTCCTCAACCGCCAAATCAAGGGGGCCGGCCGGTACCCGGCCAAGCAAGGGAACGAGACGAGGTGCCCCGCCTTGGACCATGGTCTTGGGCAGTGCATAGCCACGTGCTTTGCCCGGTTTTTTGAGGAGCCGTCCTTCTTTAACAAGTGCAGTCAGATGAGAACGAGCCGACTCCACGGCACGAAAACCAAGTTCATCACGAACTTCCCGCACGGTCGGCGGTCGGCCATCTAACAAGCGGTCACGCATAAAACGAAAAATGCGCTCGCGAGTCTGCCCTGGAGGAGTGTGTGCCATCAGAATTCTGTCCATTTAGTCGGCTAGCTTGCTCTGCTTATACTGCCGACTTTCGTTTCTGGAACAACAAAACGAAGTAAAACAGACATTTGTCTGTTTTGCAAGAGAGAAATCTATGCACCATTAAGTTGATAGGTTTTTCAAGGTAACGCGCTAGCGAAATCGGGCTAGAAGTCGAACAAAGATCAACGGTTAAATGCCATCTATAGGCAACCGGATCTCTACGATGAGTCCACCATTAGTGGCGTTGCGTGCGTCAACTGTCCCACCATGGAGCCGAACAGCACGCTCCGTGATCGCCAACCCAAGCCCTGTTCCGCCGCTCTCACGATCACGCGAATCGGCAATCCGGTAGAAAGGCTCAAAAAGGTGGGCCAGTTGGTCGTCGGAAACACCTGGCCCATGGTCACGCACCGAAACGACGGCGCAACGTGACGTCGCCTTGTCACCTGACGAATCATCGACAACCATGTCTGAGAAGGTCAGCATGATCTCGACATCCGTTCCAGAGTCGGTGTAGAGAACCGCGTTGCGCACAACATTTTCAATCGCGCTACGCAGCAACAGTTCGTTACCTCGAACTGAGCACGGCTCCGAAGCCTTTACCTTGACCCCTGCGTCCTTGGCCTTGGCCTCGAAGTCAGCATCGGCAGTGACATCGTCAATTAGCCTATTCAAGTTGACACTGGCGAATTCCGGCTCCGAGGCGCCACTTTCAAAACTTGATAGCGACAATACGCGGCCAATCAGAGCGTTGAGCTGTTCGGCTTCGACTTCAATTCGGTCAAGGGGGCCCGCTATTTCTTCACCAGAGCGTTGCCGGGCTAGGGCAAGCGCCACGTTAAGTCGGGCAAGCGGTGAACGTAGCTCGTGCGAGACATCGCTCATCAGTTGGCGCTGTGTAGTAAGCAGCGACTCAATACGCTCGGCCATGACATCAAAATCACGTCCCAGTTCAGCAAGTTCGTCGCGGCGTTTGCCCACCGCAGGACCAACGCGAACACCCAGGTTGCCAGAGGCAAATTGGTGTGTTGCATCTCGCAGTCGCAAGACAGGTGCCGTCAAATAGCGGGCCAACCCGAAGCAGAGAATTCCGGCGGTAAAAAAGACCGCAAGCCACCGCAATACCAGCTCGCCTCGCTGGTCAACTAACGACGACCAAACACGCCACGCAGCCAAACTTGTCGACGGGCCAACGGTGCCATCTGGGAGCCTCGCGCCCCGGCCTCCTCGGAAATTAAGACGTCCACGGGCATCACCATCTTCCAACCGTTCGGCCTCGCGGCGACCATCTGCGCCCGGTCTACGCCAGCCCCGGTAGGGCCACTCCATCTCAGTGAGCACGACGTAGGTATTGCCTTCTGGGCTGACGACCTGCAGCGCTATTAAGCGACCCCCCTCGACCGTTTCT
>CAYVUW010000002.1:55478-56018 GCA_964455175.1 uncultured Acidobacteriota bacterium
TCGTCATTACTGCCCGCCCGCTCGACGAGCTCGACACCACCATCGGGCACGACCCTGCCCGACAGCTCTTGAGCGTTATCGTCGAACAAGAAAGCGTTCAGTCGGAATCGTCGCTCTATGCGACCGAGATAATTAGCAAGGCCTTCACGCCCACCATCTTCGTAAGCCTCAATCACGGACTCCGCTGTTAGCGTCAAACCGGAAGCTACCGCGATATCACCTGAACTATCTTGCAACGTAACGGTAGAGATCACGAATGCCGTGCCGACCAGTGTCATTGCCAGCCAAAACCATATGAAAATCTTGAAGTAGAGATTCTGCATGGTCTGATTAGTCCACAGTGTCGACGTCTTTGCCCGGCAACGCATATAGATAGCCAACTTGACGCACCGACTTGATGCGCTCCATACCTTCGATCTCGTGACCAAGTTTCTTACGAAGGTTGCTGACGTGAACGTCGATGCTGCGGTCGTAAGGTGAGTACCTACGGTCTAATACCTGCTCTACAAGGCTTTCCCGTTCAACTACACGGCCAGCATT
>CAYVUW010000002.1:56028-56429 GCA_964455175.1 uncultured Acidobacteriota bacterium
GAGCCCGTGTCGAGCTGGATATCACCAATTGCCACCTTTTCATTCAGGGCAGTGTCACCGGCGTTAGCATGCCCGCCGCTGCGGCGCAGGATAGCTTGAATGCGGGCGACGAGCTCGCGCGGGTTGAACGGCTTTGGAAGATAGTCGTCAGCTCCAATCTCCAGCCCAACGATTCGATCGACGTCATCACCACGGGCAGTAAGCATGAGAACGGGAACGTTTGACTGGGAGCGGATCCGTCGTAGAGCCTCGAACCCATTGATTCCGGGCAACATGACATCAAGAATGATTAGATCGTAGTCGCTCTCGAGGGCACGGTCGGCACCATGATCCCCACTACCTTCGGTGTCGATCTCGACCCCTTCCGCCTGCATCGTTTCCTGTGCTGTGCGATCCAGACG
>CAYVUW010000002.1:56439-114530 GCA_964455175.1 uncultured Acidobacteriota bacterium
ACCCTTCCGATTCCAGATACTCACTGACCATCTTGCAGAGTTCAGCATCGTCGTCGATGACGAGGAGTTTTTCTCCCGACGGGCCCTTATCCCGCACGGATTCATTAGGTTGTAGGCGTTTGCTTGCGGTATTCATCTCGTAGTCACCGTAGCATGCGGATGTCCTGTTTCAGGAGGGAAACCCTGTTAAGAACTGTTAAGCCAAACCGCATGCGTTCTTACAAACTTTTACGTTGCCCAAACGGACACTGAACATCAATTCCTGCACAATTCATGTTCAGTAAAAAGAACCAGTGAGCTTACCGAGACGGACTGAGAGCAAGAACCAGGCCGATGTCAATGGGAGCGGCGGAGACTTGGGATCGTTCCAGTGTCCGGCTCAACTCAGCGTGCTGGTGTCTCAGAGGAACGGGGCGCGTGTTCTATTGAAGGTGAAGCAACCTCCGATTTAAAGGGGACGGACCTGGTTGCTTCTCTTGAAATCGACACGTGCCCTATCCTTTGACTGCCCTGGCAAGATGTATCTATCTAACGAAGACGACTCAGTGGCCATGCGCCAATAGTTACCGAAGCCTATAAGAGACTGTTAAAATTTTTCACTTGCAACCACCCCCACCACATTTCCCTTCTTAGCGCCTGGAAATCTCCATGAGCGAACAGGCTGTTGCCGAATCGGCCCCAACGGCCTCCAGCCAGCCTGCGATCATCGATTGCAAAGGGCTCGGAAAGACTTACATTTCTGGCAAGCTCGAAGTGCACGCCCTAAAGGGTGTGGACCTGCAGGTGATGCGCAACGAATTCGTCGCCATCATGGGACCATCGGGCTCTGGCAAGTCGACTCTCATGAACCTCCTGGGTTGCTTGGACACGCCTTCATTTGGCTCGTACCGCCTAAACCAGACCGAGAGCGCTAATCTTGACGACGATGAACTCGCTGCAGTCCGCAACCAAGAAATCGGTTTCGTCTTCCAGACGTTCAACCTGCTAGCTCGGGCAACGGCGCTACACAATGTTGAGCTGCCACTCATCTACGCTGGCATGTCATCGCGCAAGCGACATGAGAAGGCAATGAATGCGCTCGAGCGCGTCAATCTAGGTCATCGTTGGGATCATCGCCCCAATGAACTGTCGGGTGGAGAACGCCAAAGGGTGGCTGTGGCCCGAGCGCTAGTCAATAACCCAGCCATCGTGCTCGCAGACGAGCCCACTGGAAACCTCGACTCGCGAACTTCATATGAGATCATGAACCTCTTTGTGGAACTCCACAAAGCAGGCCAGACAATCATCATTGTCACTCATGAAAATGACATCGTCCGTTACGCACACCGTGTGATACGCGTCCTCGATGGCAACATTGTCGAGGACAAACGGCAGGTTCCAGCGACCCCTTCGCCACCACCCTCCCAGGGTGAAGAGCACGAGGCGTATGGCATCAGTGACACGCCAGGATCCAACAAGTAGTAATGCCAGCGCCTTCAAGACGCTACGCTTAAACAAACAACGCAATCATCGGATAAGCCGGCAGGAAGTCCCAGCTCTCATATATGGGAGCAGGATCGAATCCGTTGCCTTACACTCGCGAAAGAGGCGTTAACGATCAGGGGGAACCGCCATGCACACCTTCGTCACGTTGCTGAACTTTACCGACCAAGGCATTCAGAACCTGAAGGACTCGCCGCATCGCGCCGATATGTTCTTGGAAGTTGCCGAGAAGGCAGGCGCCCGCGTGAAGGATATGTACTGGACACTGGGTCACCACGACGGTGTTCTTATCATCGAGGCACCAGACGACGAGACCGCGGCCGCGGTTTTGCTGTCACTAGGATCCAACGGCAACGTAAGAATCGAGACGCTCCGCGCCTTCGACTGGGCTGAGTTTCAGGCGGTACTCGACCACATTTCCTGACCAATACCCCCACAGGTGGGAACGGCACTCCGAGAACACCCGCCGTGTATCCAACGACTGATGGCCAAACAAATAGCCGAACGACCCTTGACCTACGGCCGCATTTTTAAGTTCTGGGCACCACTCGCCGGGACCTGGTTGATGATGGCCATCGAGGCACCATTTCTGGGTGCCATAATCGCGCGGCTCCCTGGCCCCACCGAGAATCTAGCAGCGTGGGGTGTTTCAGTTGCCTTCGCCCTACTCATCGAATCCCCAGTAATCATGCTGTTGAGCGCTGCAACGGCACTGGTTCGCGACAAAACTAGTTACTTGGCCCTAAGGCGTTTTACTTACACCCTAAACATTCTGTTGACCGCTGTGATGGTGCTGGTTTTGATACCCCCCGTGTTTCGGGTCCTCACGGGGACATTGCTGAATTTGCCAAACGAAGTCGCGCAGCTAACGTACGGTGCACTGATGTTGTTGCTGCCATGGCCGGCGGCAATCGGTTACCGGCGGTTCCTGCAAGGAACACTCGTACGACACAACATGACCCGTCGGGTCGCTTATGGAACGGTAGTACGAATGGTCTTCATGGCTTTGTCAGCTGCGATTGGGGCCAATTTCCTCAATTTTTCTGGCGCACAGGTGGGAGCCTTTGCCCTCTCCACAGGTGTCGTGGCAGAGGCCATCGCTAGCCGGCTGATGGCCGCTGGGATCGTCGCCGAACTGCTTGGTGGCCGTCGTGAAACCACCCAATCACAGGAACTGACGTTGACCGGGATCGCCAACTTTTATTTCCCACTAGCAACGATGTCGATTTTGGCGATGACACTGCACCCCATGCTGACGTTCTTCGTCGGTCGCAGCCGTCTCGCATTGGAATCGCTCGCCGTCCTCCCCGTGGTGCACGGGCTAGTGTTCTTGTTTCGCGCGGTGGGGTTGTCGTATCAAGAGGTGACGATCGCATTGATGGGCGATCGTGCCGAAAACTACGACCGGATTGCCAACTTTGCGATCATTATAGGCGTTTCCACGTCAGCGATACTCAGTCTCATCATCTTCACACCATTGGCTAATGCCTGGTTCCAAACCGTCTCCGGACTGTCCCCGAAGCTTGCTGAATTGGCTCTTGCACCGGCCCGTATAGCAGCACTTTTGCCTGCACTTAGCGTACTGATGTCTTTTCAGCGAGCCATTTTGGTGCATTCACGAGTGACGCGGCCATTGACTGGAGCCACCGTACTAGAAATTGCAGCGACTGCAGTGATTCTGTCAGTCGCTATATTCGGGTACCACATTATGGGCGCGATCGCTGCAACGCTTGCGATGGTACTTGGACGAGTTGCAGGCAACCTTTATTTGACGCCTCCATGTATCAGGGCGGTGCACAGCTTACGCAATGGAGACCACACGAAGCTGTAACAACGTTGTTCTTAGCCAAGTTTTTGGGCGATGACAACTTTTGGGACCTATGAGTTGAAGGATAGTATTAGCGGGATTGATTGGCAGGCCAATATCGAGATGTTTAGGAGTTTTTCGTGAAGATGAATAACTCATTGCTTGTGCTGTTCGCAGCCATCCTCCTGCACACGCCTGTCAGCGCCACGGATGACTACCAACGAAATTGGAATGTCGACGTGATGCACTACCGGTTCCACCTGGAACTGCGTGACGACACCGACTCGATTGACGGTGAAACTGACATTACCGTTCGCTTTGTGACTGATGGAATCAGCGAATTTTCGCTCGACCTAATCGGTCGAAACCCAGGAGCAGAAACGGGGATGGAGATCTCCGATGTGAGTCATAACGGCGAACCGGTCCGCTTTTCACACGCTGAAGACCGAATCACGATCTCGATGGCCTCTCCCTCGTCGGTGGAGGAACGTCGCATCTTCACCGTCTCCTATAAAGGCATACCGGCCGACGGCCTGATCATTGCCGAAAACATGTTCGGCGATCGCACTTTCTTTGGCGACAATTGGCCCAACCGCGCCCGTCACTGGCTGCCAACAGTCGACCATGTGTCAGACAAGGCAACGGTCGAGTGGATTGTCGTCGCTCCCAGTCACTACCAGGTCGTCGGCACCGGGCGCCTTATAGAACAAACGAGCTTGAGCACTGGATACCAACAAACGCACTGGGGTTCGTCCATCCCGATCCCTCCTAAGGTGATGGTCATCGGCGCAGCACGTTTTGCCGTGCAGTATGTCGGGACGGTTTCCTCGGTGCCGGTGCAATCTTGGGTTTATCCACAGAACCGCGATGAAGGCTTCTACGACTATGCCATCGCCGAGAAGGTACTGCGTTTTTTCGACGGTCATATCGGCCCGTTCCCGTACGAGAAACTTGCCAATGTCCAATCAAAGACGCGTTACGGCGGCATGGAGAACGCTAGCAATATTTTCTATAGCGAGCGATCGGTGAGTGGCAATCGAGCCAGCGAGGGACTGATTGCTCACGAAGTCGCACACCAATGGTTCGGCAACTCAGTTACGGAAAAAGATTGGCATCACATCTGGCTCAGCGAGGGATTCGCTACCTATTTCACCCAGCTCTACAACGAATTTACACAGGGGCACGATGCCATCGAGAACGGCATGCGCGGAGCTCGGAATACGATTATTGCCTTTTACGCACAAAACTCAGAGTTGGCGCTGATCGCGGAGCAGCTTAGCGACCCAAATCGAATGCTCAACCGCAACGCCTACCAGAAGGGTGCCTGGGTATTGCATATGTTGCGCCGCCAAATCGGCGATGAGGCTTTTTGGGCGGGCATCCGCGAATACTACCGTCAGTACCGCGATACCAATGCACTGACCGCAGATCTGCAACGTGTCATGGAAAAGGCTTCCACCCAGAACCTCCAACAATTCTTTCAACAATGGGCGTACGTGCCAGGCCACCCGATACTGGAGGGCACATGGCGCTATGACACCAACACTCGACAGCTCAACATCACCATTCACCAGACCCAACCCAGTGGGAATATATTCATGTTCCCGCTCGATATCGGAATCTCCGTTAGTGCGGAAGTGCCGACGCGAGTTGAAACCCTACAGATGCGTAGTGCCGTGGAAACGTTTGCTATTCCCGTCGATTCTGCGCCAAACACAGTCACCCTCGATCCTGACACCTGGTTGCTATTCGAAGGTGAGCTATCACAACAACAAGGCGACGTATCTCAACGCTGATGTCCACCTGCCGACCCCGTAAATTCGCGGCTACCGCGAGCATCGCTGCGGCGACGCTGCTGGCAAGTTGCGAAGGACCTCCGCCAGCCACTCCCTCACCTTTCCCTGAAGATACGCCGCGCCTAATGCTGTTTCTGGTCATCGACCAATTTAGCCAAGAATATCTAGCTCGGATGGAACAGGTGCTGTCGGGAGGGTTCGGGTACTTGCTCGACAACGGTGTGGTTTTCACAAACGCACACCAAAACCATGCCAACACAGTTACCGGCGCGGGGCACGCGACGCTCGCGACGGGAGCTTATCCGCGACGCTCGGGAATAATCGGCAATAGATGGCACGACCGAGAAACCGGTGAAGAGATCTATTCCGGTGGCGACGAACAACACGGTGTTTCACCTAGCAATCTCTTGGTCGACACGATCGGTGATTGGCTTAAAAACATGGACCCGCAGTCAAAAGTCTTCGCAGCAAGTGGTAAGGACCGCAGCGCCATACTAACGGGCGGCCATCAGGCCGACGGCGCTTTTTGGGATAGTGACGGCAACTGGGAAACTAGCAATTACTACTCAGAACCGGACTGGCTCGATACATTTAATGAACGAAAATGGCTCGATCAGTTCTTCGGCAAGTTGTGGGAGCCACTACCGGTTGAAGACGATGTGCTCAAGGAACTGAGTATCGTCACACTAGATGAAGGCATCTATCAGCGTTCCTTTCCCTACGCCTTTGGCTCAAAGTCTTTGCTGCCTAGTAGCGGTTTCTACGAAGCCTTGAAATCGTCGCCTTTCAGCGACATGTACCTGGCGGAACTGGCAAAAACAATCATCGTTGAAGAGGAACTCGGCACCGATGAGCACCCTGACTTTCTTGGCCTTGCTTTCTCCGCGGTCGATAGCGTGGGGCACGACTTCGGACCCCATAGCCGCGAAGTTCTCGACACCATTCTTCGACTTGACCAAACCTTGGCAGATCTATTCAAGTTCATCGATCAACTCATCGGGCTGGACAATGTTGTCATCTCGCTAAGCTCTGACCATGGCGTCGTCCCGATCCCTGCCTATCGTGAATTGGTTGGCAATTGGGGCGAACAAACGGATATGGACGACATTGCCTGTTTCCAGACTGCCGGCCGGACCCTTTCTGAACGGTACGGCGACGCCAATTGGCTGAAAGTGGGTCTGTATCTAAACGCCGAGGCAATCGAGGCAGCGGGGATTGATCGGCTCGAGACCGAGCGCGAGGTCGCCGCCATGATCGGGGCTTGTGACTCTGTCGAGCACGTGTGGACCCGTAGCGAGTTGTTGGCAGCCGAACCAACGTCAGCAGCCGAGCAACCTGCTGAGGGCGAAGCGTATTTCAAGCAGCTGTTCTTCAACAGCTACCACTCGGAGCGGAGCCCTGACTTCAGTGTGCAGTACGCACCCTACTACCTCGATTCCATGGGCCGCGGATCGTCACACGGCACGCCATACGAGTACGACACCTGGGTTCCATTCATCGTAATCGCTCCGGGCTTCGGGTCACAGAAGATTAGTGACCGCGTCCACACCGCCGACATGGCACCAACACTAGCCAGCATCATGGGCATCGAAACATCAACCGAGCTGGACGGGTTCGACCTCAGCGCTTCTCCGAGCACGATGAGATCCTCGAGAGAATAGAACCCATAGAATGCTGCCATAGAAAATTCTCTCGATTTCCTTCTAATCGCTTAACGGTCAACGCTGCGCACCAGGCGACCTCCCCACCGCATGCCGCGATGGTCAGCAGGCTTATTGATATCCTCGCGGTCTGACACCCGAAGTCGACCAATACCAAAGGTCCAATCGCCGCCACGAGTACCTATGCCATCGGCGTTAAGTACCTCGTATCCACCGCGCGCGGAGCGGCGTGCCCCTGGCCACCACTCGACTTCCTCACCTGCCGCATTGCCCGCAGGAGAAAGCTCACCATCACCGTGGCGGCCCTGGTAACGACGTCCGGCGGAACGACCAACAGTCACGACCATCTCAGCCACATTGCCACTCATCTCAGTAACCCGATAATACGAACCACCGAAACTCAAACGTGATGTCGCCAACGGCACGAAAGCACTGGCTCGGAGCGGGCCCGACACACTACTCTCCAGTCCAATCGTTCCGTCGAACGCAACGTTTGCGCCTGTAGCCTGGTTGGGGATGAGTTCCTCAGGCGTATCTTCATCCTGCAAGACATACTTGCCTGCTGGCGGCACCTCCGGGCCCCAGGCGAATTCCCCGGGGTTAGGATAACGATCACCCCGAGCCGCCTTCTCGAACTCTAGTTCGCTCATGGGACGCAACCCGCTCCAGTCTGCAAACGCCGCAACGTCCATCCACGACAACCAGTTGGCGGCGCGATTGTAGGGCATCACTCGAAACTCCGCGCTGGATGAGATCGCGTAACGATGTCCCTCTCCCACTGGGACGCTAGAGGCTGGATTGCGCGTGCCCTGTTGGGAAGGGTCAATCAGGTTGAGGAAGTGGGCATAGTCACCCTGGGTAAGCTCGTTCTTCATAACGTAGAACGACCTAAAGCCTTTTGGGAACTCATCTGGAAGCGTCTGCTTTGTCTCATTTGAAAAGTCGTCCCAGAACTGCTGTGAAGTGGCGCTTGAAACGCGACGGTCGTGGTTTCCGAGGCTGTTTTCCCCACCACCTCCGAGTGTTATTGCAGCTTCGCTGCTGATCTCGAATGACTGTTGCGACACTCCACGTTCGAACTGGGCAGCGACCAAGGCCTCTACAGTAGTACCGTCACCGACCATGAACGGACCTTCCGGGATGTTAACCATCTGCAACGCGATAACCTCGATTTCCACAGAGGTGCTCCTGGCAACGCCATCACCGATAAGCGGCCAGGATAGGGACACTTGATCCCAGTCGATAGAACTGAAACCGGTGTCGGCACGGTGCAGGAATATGCCACGGCCATCTTTAGACGGGGTAAGCGTGGCCAACACACCATTGTTTTCACCGATGCGATGTGCTGAGGGAGCGGGCGAGATGCCAGCATGGCGCCACGGTTGCCCGGGTTCATGAAATTTCACGAACACCCACACCGCGTCCCAGTTCAGGTCGTCTCGGAATGAGTTTTCCCAGGCAATATCAAAAATAATGCTTGCCGGTTGCGCGTCCGTCGACGGCATCCTGAGTGTAACGTTTTCGATCCGTACGTCGGAGTATCCGCCGACACCAAATCCGCCGCAGCCAACCACCAATGCCATCAGCAACGCCAGAGCAACGAAACGGGCTTCGTCCACCTCTAGCCACCGACATAGGATCGAAGCACGGTACCCCCCACAGCCCCCATGTAATTCCCCATCGCATACCCGAGCAGGCCAACGGCAATCCCCGGCAACAAAAGATTCGAGTAGCCACGTGCCCCAGCCAACGCCATCGCCGAGGCCGGCCCGCCGATGTTTGCCTGCGAAGCAACCGCCAATGTGCGCGCGTCGATACCAGCTAAGCGACCGATACCGAAAATGATAATTCCGTGGACCGCAACGGTTGCCAAGGCGAAATAGAAAACAGCCGGGCCGATCACGAAGATATTAGCAATCACTGACTGCGCACCATTAGCGGCAAGAAATAAATGCAGCAGATAGTTGCCCCACATAGCGCTGCCCGACAATTCTTTGACTGCAGGAACCTGAGCGGCAAGCAACACTAACGTTGTCAAAATTAGGACCTTGGGCACGACCCAGGCAGCGGCCAACACGTCAGCGAACCAAACCAACCCGACCGCGAGCATAACCAACGTCGCAGCCTCGACAAGTGAAACAGCGTTGATAGTGCTGTGCAGGCTCTCCTTCAGGTCCGAAGAAATCCCCGTTGCGCCGACCTCCTCGCCTATTTCTTCGAGGTCTGCTTCGAGCACCAAGTTTGAATTGGACAGCTTTGCTGTCGTGCTTGAAGTAAGTTCGCCAAGCTTGGGCCCTTCTACGCCGAAATCATGCTTTCCACGAGACAGTAGCAAGGGGATCGAAAGACAGGCAATGAGCCAAATGGCTGTGATCGCAACATCAGCTGCAACCGCAGCACTGAACATATCGCTGCTAGTCTCAAAGTACTCACCAAGGGCAGCGAAGTTCACACCACCACCCATGTACGTCCCCGTGTACTGTCCCGCTAACTTATAAGTCTCGGGGCCTACGGAGTCACTCAGCAGCAGCGCTGCCGAAGACGCCCCCAAAGCCGTGCCAATGGCCCCGATGAAAAACGCGGCCAACATTTGGGGCCCGGCGCTAAACACCGATCGCAGATCAACCGTAAGCAGAATTAGCACAATGGCGACACTCACCCCGGTGCTGGCAAGGAATTCATAGATCGGTGACTTGTCGGGCAACAGGCCAGCGTTAGACAACGCCATCGCCAGCAAAATCGCGACCAGAACAGAGCCTAGGGCACGGAATACCTTGATGTTTCGGGCAAGCTGAATTGATATGTAGACGACCGCCGTCAAGACGACGAGCACGGCGAAAGGATCATTGATCATAAGCTCTACTCTATACTGACTACACGGGTGTCCCGCACCGGGACACATGGCATGGAAGTCGCCGTGATCCTCGATTCACATCCCGGCCGATTTTGGCACAAGCTCTCGGATGGCAGGCTCCAGTGTGATCTGTGCCCACGTTTTTGCCGCCTCCGCAACGGACAGCGCGGCCACTGTTTCGTGCGCGCCAACGAGGATGACATGATCGTCCTGAAAACTTACGGCCGATCAAGCGGATTCTGTATTGATCCGATCGAGAAGAAGCCGCTCAACCACTTCTTGCCGGGAACCCCGGTGCTATCGTTCGGCACCGCTGGCTGTAACCTTGCCTGCAAATTTTGCCAGAATTGGGATATCAGCAAGTCGCGCGAATTCGACACGCTAGCCGACCAAGCTTCACCGGAAGCCATCGCCCAGGCAGCTAAAAAGGCGAAATGCCGGAGCGTGGCGTTCACCTACAACGACCCCGTAATTTTCCATGAGTACGCGGTCGATGTGGCGCAAGCGTGCCGTGAAGTTGGCATCAAGGCCGTCGCCGTTACTGCTGGCTACGTATGCCCAGAGCCAAGAAACGAGTTTTACCGTCACATGGACGCTGCAAACATCGATCTGAAGGCATTTACAGATGAGTTCTACAACAAAGTCACTCTTTCCGATCTCGCCACGGTGCTCGAAACACTCTTGTACCTGAAACATGAAACTGATGTCTGGTTCGAGATCACCAACCTGCTGATCCCGGGCCTCAATGATTCTGATGCTGAGCTCAACGAGATGACTTCGTGGGTTGTTAAAGAATTGGGTACTGATGTACCGATGCACTTCACGGCGTTTCACCCCGACTACAAGATGATGGACATTTCTCCAACGTTGCCGTTGACATTGACCCGTGCAAGAGAGATCGCCCGTGGTAACGGCATTCGATACGCTTACACGGGAAATGTCCACGATGAGACTGGCGGCAGCACCTATTGCCACGAGTGCGGAGACCGCCTTATAGGGCGTGATTGGTACGAACTGACTTCGTGGAAACTCGACGAAGCCGGAGCCTGCACTCGCTGTGGAACATTTTGTGCTGGTGTTTTTGAAGCGACGCCGGGAACCTGGGGTGCTAAAAGGGCACCATTGCGTATCGCTTCCTAAGTTAGTAGCCGCTCACCGTTTGTGTGCGAAAGCTCCGGACAACCCCACCCAATTCAGGTTGTAGCACGATAGTAATCAATAAGCTGTAGCGTGCATCGCCGTCACTAATTCGCACCAAAGGAGCCAGACTCCTCAACTTGAGCACCACGTAGTGTTATCGGGATGCTCGCTGCCACACCTCTACGACTGCTGTCTCAATAGTATGTTCGTTGAGAATCGTTGCCTCTTCGACGGAAAGTTGTGACGAAATACCAGGAACGTTCTTCTGGCCGACGGCTCGAGTTGGGATACCTTCGAATTTCTCCACTACATGGCCTTGGATAGTCCGCACAAAGCCAGCAAACGACCGGTCTTCGGCAGCGATCACTAGGCAATTAGTACGCGCGACACTTGCGTAGACGGTTCCCAGATCCGGAGGAACCAGTGTGCGAAGGTCAATCACCTCAGCTTCGATCCCTTCTTCAGCCAGGTTTGCAGCTGCTGCCATCGACGTCCATACCGCCCTTCCCCAGGCCACTATCGTGACGTCTTCGCCCGAACGACGTGTCGCTGCTTTACTGAACGGTACCCGAACCGAAGGATCAATGCTGGGGATCTCGCCTCGCATGATTGACTTCTTGAGCGCCTTGATCTCCTCAGGATCTGAAGGTTCCCCCGGGAACGCGGGACCGAGCAACTGACGATAAGCAAACTTGGGCTCGAGGCAAATAACCGAACCACCATAATCGGCGGCAGT
Organism: uncultured Acidobacteriota bacterium; assembly: GCA_964455175.1. GTDB lineage: Bacteria > Acidobacteriota > UBA890 > UBA890 > UBA890 > UBA890. Next base: position 67,916 of record CAYVUW010000002.1, read on the forward strand.
CATTAGCAAGCCGTAAACATCATAGCTAGTCGAGGGCATCAGCAGAACAAGGCCAGGAATCGGAGAGAAGTAACCATCGACGCTCATAGAGTGGTATACGGAGCCGCCGCCAAATGGATCGACCGGCATACGCAAGATCACCGATGACTTTGAATTGCCATTCGAGCCCCAAAACAAGTTGCCCAGGTAAACCATCCAGTGGAAGGAATTGAGTGAATAGTCGGCGAACTGAACCTCGGGCATCGCAACGATGCCATCGTGCAAACCCGCCCCAACGGCAGTGCCAACGATCAATGGTTCATTAAGCGGCGTATCGATGACACGCCCCGGATGACGTGCCTTTAAGCCTGCCGTTGCCGTCATCACGCCTCCGAGACTCGCGACGTCTTGTCCCCACAGCACGCCACCGTGGTTTTCAATGATGTTCGATGTGGCAGCGCGGACGGCTCCCGCATAGCTAATCGACGTCTGGCCTTCGGCTGACTTTTCCTCGACATCAGGAAAGGGCGGGTAGACATGTTCCCAGATTGACTCGGGATCAGGCTCCGGCTCGCCTCGAACTTGCTCGATGATTGCCTTCATTTCGTCGATCTGCTCAGACATTATCGTTCCGGCTTCGTGATGCGCGAAGTAATCGCGGCCTTCTCCCTCAATACGGCGAACGATGTCATCTTCCCCGAGAACTCCACTGTCAACTAGTGTCTGACCGAACGACAGCAACGGATCATCCTGCGTCAGGTCGAAGCTCGGATCAGCGGCCGAACTGTGTGCGTTCAAACGCGGCAGGTTATCTACCAACATGAGCAGGGGCTTTTGCTGGTCGCGGACATAGGTCGCTGCGTCCAAGGTTGTGCGGTAGACATCGCCAAAGTCACGACCATCACACTCACGATATTCACACGCAAAAGCTTCGGCGTAAGTCTTCAAACTCTTGATGCCGTGTCCTTCGTGCGGCTGGGTGCTAATAGCAATCTTGTTGTTCGTGACCACGATCATGAGCGGCAATTCCCAGACACTTGACGCGTTCATAGCTTCATGCAGGTCACTCGTCGCGGTTGTTCCATCGCCGATGACGGCCATCGAGACACCATTATCGATGCCCTTAAGCTGGAAGCCCTTAGCATAGCCAGCAGCCTTGCCGAGCTGCATGCCCGTCGGGCTTTGAACGGGAAGCAAGCCCAGGTCCAACATGACGAAATGGTTGACCATCATGCGGCCCCCAGTCATGGAGTCCGTGTAGCGCGAAAACTGCTGCCGGGTCAGATCGAGCGTCATGTCTTTGTGTCCGTGTAACTCAGCCCACATCGTTGCCAGACAGGCACTGCGGTAGTGCAAGATCATGCCGAACTCGCCAAGCTTGACTACCTTTGAGAGCGCCAAGGCGGTTGCGGCACCATGAATCTCCTCACCCGGACCCCAGATCGAAAATTTCACCTCGCCACGGTTCACCAGCCGAACGAAGTACTCCTCCATGACGCGTGAACGCACCGCAATGCGGTACGCGGAACGCAGCTCCGTGTCGGTGAGATCTGCGATCTTGATGATTTGATTGGCGCCCTTGGCTCCGTCAGCCTCGGGCGCCCTGAGCTCGAGGTCAATGTCCGCCTCGGTCTCTGTCTCCTGAACGTCGATTTGTTCGTCGGCGTGCACTTACTCTCCCTAAATTATCGCCGTGCAGCCTAGGGCTCCAGCCGCTAGAGGCGAGCCAAGAATGTACGGCTAGGCTGCTTACTTTCTGAATTGTACCAAACGGTGGTTGGGGTCGTTGGAATTAAACACGCCAACGCTACCTATTTCGACGCCAAACCACTGGCAAAACAACCAGGGTTTGCGATTAGATGGGACATATTTCATTAACAGTGATAATCGACGTGTTCCAAATACCCCAATTCCCGTCTTTCTGTTTGGCGCTACTAGTGGGGTTTCTTTCCGTAGCTGCACCAAGGAATCAACCCATTTCAACGGTGCCAGGGCATCAAGACGGCCAGACTACCCAGCAGCCCGTGTTCGGCGCCGATGTAACGTTGGCAACCATCAGCGTGGGCGTCCTCGATGGAGACGGCGTGCCAGTGACCGGGCTTACAGCAGCGGACTTCATCGTGCTGGAAGAAGGCCTGGAACGGGAAGTTGGGCTCACGCTGACACCGTCTGGAGCACCCCTCGACATTGCTCTTGTGCTCGATCTGTCGGGAAGTATGACAAGAACCCCATGGCGCCAACGCGCAACGGGATTCCTGTTGTCGTTGAATCCGCGTCAGGACTGCGTCCTCTTGATGGGCTTCAGCTCGGGAGTTGGCGGATCGATCTGGGGGCGACCAAACGATTCGTCGATGGTGGGTACGATCAACCAAACTACGACCGGAGGCGGTACGGCTCTTTACGACGCAGTAGTAGCAGCGACCAACGAACTCGCTCTTGCATCCGGTGTCGAGCTAGCGGCGCTCTTTAATGCTGACGGGGTGCCGTTCGCCGAGACATTGGAAATAGAAAGTCCCTTGGCCGCACCAGTACGAACCGGAGGGTGCCCCGTACCGTTCGCAACTATTAACGTTGCAGACCCCACTAAGCGCCGCCGTCGCGCCTTGATCGTAGTAACAGACGGCGAGGACAGTGCGAGCAATGCCCGTATCAGTAACGTGGAACTTTCCGCCCTTGCCGCTGGGATTCCGCTATTCCACGTTCAAGTGGCGGGAAGCACCGGTGGCCGCAGGAGGATGGGACGTGCAGGAATGGGGCGGGGTCGCTCAAGGAGAGCCAGCAGCTCTGCAAATTTTTCACGCGCGGTGACCGCTACAGGTGGAGCCACTCTCCCGGCCAGTGCCGATGCCTATCAGAAGTTGCTTGAACGCCTCCGCGGCTACTACGTCGTAGGTTATTACGTCCCAAAGGTCAATCGAGGCACGCTCTCTGAGCTAACTCGACATAAAGTCGAGGTGCAGCTCAGGAATCGTGACGAAGACCTCGCGTACCCAGAAATAGTGTATCGGCCAACGGTCGACTTCGTCCGTGCCAAGAGGGAACTAGAGATAGCACAGCAGCAATTTCAAGCTGGCAATATCGATGGCGCCCTGTTCGCGATAGAGAACGCAGTCACGGCGCATCCTAACCTCGCCGCTGCCGTCGCTTATCGAGCTTTTGTTTACGACCATCTCGGCCGCACCGACGAAGCGCTCAGTGACGTCACACGGGCAACGGCACTGTCTCCGACTGATAGCGCGATCCGTCGTCTAGCAATACGCCTGCACCGCAAAGCAGGTGAGTTTGAAACCGCCTTCCACCACACTATGCGTATTGCCCAAGCAGGTGAAGATGTATTTGAAATGTTCGGAGAAATCGCCGCTGAAGTGCCGTTCCCAGATGACTTCCTACAGCAGTTTGAAGCCCCACGGATAGCAGTGGTCGCGGGAGATTCCGAAGAAAACGACCTGTTCGCCCGCGCTGCCCTTCCGAAGGCCATCCGTACCATCCGTCGAGCGATCGCCGAGGCACCTCTGCTCGGCTTGGTTGCTGATTCCTCAGACGCCGCCTTTGTCGTAGAAATTGCTGACCGAGACATTGATCAAGACGCGCCCCGGAGGTTCCGTGGGCGAATCCGGATCTTTGATTCGAATGGCCAGGAGATCTACGAAAAAAGTCTAACGCTCGATAACGTTGATGCCCCTAACAACGACCCCGACGATCTCAAGGAGATCGCCAAACACGTTCGTGAGATCCTGAAGGAAATCTCCGACGCCAAGCGCTGATTGCCAAAGGGAACCTGGGCAAACCAGTGTAATTGCGGTAACAATGGAAAAAGCGGAAATTTAAGATGCCATCGTTCCTCCCCAAACTTACCGTCAGTATCACGTTCTGCGCCGTCGTCTGCGCTCTACTACCGGTAAGTTCTGTCGCTAAAGGGGCCCATTTATCGAATACGGGGGCGGGGTCCCAACAAGTTGCCTTCGGCGTCGACGTTGCGGTCGAGACAATAAGCGTCCGCGTTACCGACTCTTCGGGCAAACCTGTGGAAGGCCTAGCCGCGACCGATTTTATTGTCAAAGAAGACGGGATCGAGCACGAAATCGCGTTTGTCGAGTCAGCGGAGAACACTCCCCTCGATGTGGCTCTCCTCCTCGACCTCTCTGGGAGCATGTCAGGTGGCGGTTGGCGGCAAAGAACAATCGACTTTGTGCAGGCCCTTTCGGCGAAACAAGACTGTGTTTTACTGCTGCGCTTCAACCGCAACGTGAGTGCGTCGGTCTGGGGACGACCCGGCGACGCCAATCTCACGGCCGCAATTGAAGAATCGTTCATCGGTGGCGCGACTTCCCTCTACGATGCCTTGGTCGAAGGGGTCCAACGACTCGCTCCATTTGCCGCTGACGTTGGCTTGGGAACGGCCTCGGGACCCACCGCTCAGGCAGGGCGCGGAGGAAACGAGTGCCCGGCGCCACCACCAGGTGCCTCAGCCGACCCGGCAACGCAGCGGCGCACCGCGATTGTAGCCGTTACCGACGGCGTCGATACCACGAGCGGCCACAGCGTGGCTCAGGTCGAGTTGGTGACCCTGGCCGCCGGTGTGCCGGTTTTCCAAATCGAACTCGTCCAGCCTGGAAGAGGTTCAGCTCTAGCAAGCCGTCGACAACCCACGCGAGGCATGGGGAACCCCGACAGAAACCTCAACTCCGAGCGCATGAGCCGCGGTGGCAGTTTCGGTGACCGCAACCGAAAACTCATCGAATTCCAGAAGCTCGTTGGTGTCTCCGGTGGCGACACATTTCGCTCTGGACCCGAATCCTACGTGCAGTTACTGGAACGATTACGTGGGTCCTACCTGGTGGGCTATCGACTGTTACCCGGGGCATCTGGAACAGGCCAAAACGAGTACACCCGGCATGAAATCGAAGTCACTGTCCCCTCTCAACGACGGATCGCGCTCCACCGCCCTTACGTCTATCGTGCGACGTTCGACCAAGCCCGTGCACAGGCCGAACTTGCCGAAGGCATCCGCCAACTCGACTTGGACATCGCCGCATCACTCGCCGCGTTTGAGCGATCGATTCGCGCCAACCCCAGCTTTCCGGATCCGCACGCCTGGAGTGCTCAAGTTCTGTCCTGGGAGGAAGAAGTCGAATCCGCTATAGCTAGCGCCATAAGGGCCACGGAACTCGCACCGGCTAATGGCGAATACCACTTGTTGGTCAGCGATCTGGCAAGCTTGGGGGAACAATACGATCTGGCCTGGGAGCATGTGATCCGCGCCGCCCAAACAGGACTAGAGCCCACCTTTGAGTTCGATGCCCTCGCCGAGTTGGCACCCCCACCAGACGGAATCCGAGAACGCCTCAATGCACCTCGTGTTGCGATACTCGCGGCTCCTTCGACACAGCCGAATCTAATCGTCAGGGCCGCCCTTCCGACGGCGATTAGAGGCATCGCCCGAGCTCTATCGGAACATCCCTACGCTGCTCTAGTACCAGACCCCCGGGCTGCCCAATATCTTCTCTGGGTCTTGGACAAAGACTTGTCGTCTAACCCGCCACGCCGCTTCGAAGGTCAGTTGGTACTCACCAATGCGGCTGGGGAGACGGCCTATCAGCAAGACATCCACTTCAACGACCTTGATGATTACGCCAAGAACGCCGACGAACTCGGTCGGCACATTCACGAAATTCTCAAAAAAATATCAGAGCCTGGAGGCTAAGCGGCTAAGCTCCAAGCCTTGGAAATCTTAAACAAGGGACAGTTAATGTTAAGAGTCACAAGAACCGTAGCCACTTCCATTCGGGGCATGTTCATCACGATTCTTGTGATTGCCCTGACCTCGGTCCACGCCTCCGGGTGGCAAGCGCCAGGTGAAGGCCCCTACACAATTCAGCAAATTCTCGACCCTGCCTACCCGGTCGAGGTAACCGCTGCAAAGGCTGCTGAGCGCATTGCCTGGATTTCGTATGAGCGTGGCATGCGTAATGTGTACACTGCCGCCGGTCCCAATTTCGAACCGGTCAAACTGACCGCAGTGGAAACTGACGACGGCAATGACATGACGGACGTGACTTTGTCCGACGACGGGTCAATGGTCGTTTTCGTGCGGGGACACACGCCGAACCGCGACGGTTGGATCGCTAACCCCACAAGCAACGCCGATGGCGCAGAGCGGATTATCACGGGAGTACGCACCAGCGGCGGACCCGCCTGGCACATCGCTGAAGGTGCCAACCCAATTCTTGCACCTAACGGCCGCTGGGTACTGTTCGTCCGCAATGGGCAAATCCACCGTGCCCCTGTCGACCCCAACCTGACCCTCAGCCACAGCAATGACGCCAAAACACAGTTGTTCACCGCTTTCGGTAACAATAGTGCTCCAGTCTGGTCACCTGACGGTAGAAAGATCGCCTTTGTCTCGGAACGCGGTGATCATAGTCTCATCGGCATTTACGATGTCGATCACCGCCAGGTCAGTTATCTGGCCCCAAATGTTGACTACGATTCCAGCCCAACATTCTCGTCTGACAGTAGCCAAGTCGCCTTTATCCGCCGGCCTGGATTAACGTTTGGCCAACAGGTAAGAAACGGTGGTGGTCAACGTGGCGGTGGGCGTGGCGTCATTGACGACAACCCGGCAGACGGACTGAATCGTGCTGCCTTCCCAGGTGGCTACACGTTGTCGTTTTGGGTTGCGGACGTGGCCACTGGCGAGGGTCAGGAGTTCTGGCACTCTCAGCCTGGTGACGACAGCTTCCAGCCGAACGGTTTCGAGTGGGCTGGTGACAACGTTATTTTCCAGGCGGAACCAAACAACTGGCGTCACCATTACTCGGTTCCAATCCCGGCATCCACAGGAGGACCAAAGAGCATCTACGGTCATGTCTATAGTAGTTCAGCACCATCAGGCGCTTCGACCGCCGAGCCTACAGATCTGACCCCTGGAGAGGGCCTCGCGGAGTTCGTGAGCGTCTCCCCCGACGGTCATTATTTGTTCTACGCCACGAATGTTGACGATGTCGACCGACGTCACATCTGGCGAACACCGACAGCTGGGGGCGAACCAGTACAGATCACCTGGGGAAACGAGATCGAAACGTATCCGGCGGCTCTACCGTCGGGCGGCGTCGCCGCGTTGACTGCAGCGTACAACCGGCCTCTGTCAGTCGCGATCGTGAAGAATGATTCGAACACGCCCGAAGTGATCTTTCCGAAGTTGGCAGAAGAATTCCCGAGCACGGAACACGTTGTTCCCGAAAACATCAAATTGGTGGCGGCCGACGGCCTCGAATTTCACAACCAGTTGTTTCTTCCAACCAACATTCAACCCGGAGAGCGTCGCCCTGCGATGCTCTTTACACACGGCGGGCCAAGGCGTCAGATGCTGCTCGGGTACCACTACATGCACTTCTATCACATGGCCTACGCGATCAATCAGTACTTTGCCTCGCAAGGTTATATAACGATCTCGGTCAACTATCGCAGCGGCATCGGTTACGGGCGTGAGTTCCGCAACGCGCCTAACACCGGCGGTCGCGGCAATTCTGAGTACCAAGACGTGTTAGCTGCGGGTGAGTATCTTCGCGACCGGCCGGATGTCGACCCTGAGCGTATCGGCCTGTGGGGCCTATCGTATGGTGGCATCTTGACAGCCCAAGGCCTGGCCCGGAACTCAGACATCTTTTCCGCTGGTTTCGACCTGGCCGGCGTGCACTTGCGAGGCAATTCGATCGAGGATGGGAATATCAGCTACGAATCGTCGGCCATCGGTGCTATCGATGGTTGGCGTTCACCCGTCCTGCTGCTGCATGGCGACGACGACCGTAACGTGGCGTTCGGCCAAACCGTAGGCCTCGTACAGTTGCTACGCGCCAAAGGCGTGTACTACGAACTGATTGTATTCCCTGATGACGTGCATGACTCATTGCTGTACGACCGATGGCTTTTATCGTTCAACGCCGCCGATAATTTCTTCAAGCGGATGTTGCTCGAGAAGGAACGCCTACAATAGATCACCTTGTCGGGGGCGCCAGCAGGCATGACACGCAACCATTCGGCATAGCAGCAATTCAGGCTTGGGTCTCGGAACCATCAGCTCCTGGGCAACTTCGAACTCGCTCGCTAACTGTAGCTAGCTACCTCAGTATCCTCTCCGATGGTGGCTCCTCCGGAGTTCCGCTGAATCTCTAGTGGGGAGGGTGGGCGACTGCGTGTATCAGTCGATGCTCGACGGCCGACCTTCCTGAGCACGCAGTTTTTATAGCGGTAAAGAAACACGTCGTTGACCACCGAGCGGAATCTTCCCTCCCGGAGAGCTTTTACCAGTTGCCTCAGAAACGTACGGTCACCAAATCTAACCAGCAAGTATCGGGGATGACGCAACAAGAACTTGATTGAGTAGATTACGCGCGCACCCAGATGCCTCCTTGCATAGCCTCTCCGTAACCTCGTGATGGTCTCGGATGAGAACTCTTCGGTCTTAACCTTGCCTGGATTCTGCATTCCGACCCACCCAGCTATGAAGTTGGAATCCTCTGGGACTTTCTCCACGATTTTTTCTTCTGTTAAGTATCCTCGCTCCTTGCTAATGCGATAAAGCTCAGTCCCAACAAGTGGTATTGCCGTAAACATGTCGAACGGTAAGAGACCGTGCTTCCGTTCCATGGACACCGCGAAGTCGATGGTGTCCTTCATTTGAGCAACTGTTTCACCAGGAAATCCTATGATGTAAAACGCTTCGAGATCGATGCCGATTTTCCTGCATAGCTTTGAAATCTCAACGACTTTCGTCAGGTCAAGCGCCTTCCGGACGATTAGCCTGCCCACCTCTTCATTCCCCGATTCGACGCCAAGCCGGAGATACGTGCATCCGCTATCTCTGCACTTCGTCAGAACCGCCTCGTCAAGATAGTCAGCTCTCACACCGTTCGGTGTATCCCAGGTAATGCTGTAATCATTCGCCAGCATGCCATCGAGGAGACTGTCAAACCTGCCCATGTCGAAGGAAAGGTTGTCATCCTCAAAATGCACGTGGTTGACACCATAGTTCTTCTTCACATGCTCGAGGTGGCTCAGAACATTCGACACCGAATGTGCTCTGAACTGTTTCCCCATGCTGAGGTGAATCGAGCAGAATGTGCAACTGAACGGGCAACCCCGACTAGTGATCATCGATATGGAACGTTCAGAACCCGGGTAGGCGTAAGTGTTTCGTCCGTCCTTCCCTGCCGCATTGAAAGAGAAGTATCGCTCCATATCCACGAGGTGATAGGCAGGAAGCGGAAGCGCGTCGAGATCTTCTACGGCTATTCTTTTGTCCGTGATAATGGTCTTTGCTTCGTCTCGATAAGCTATACCGCTGATGGACCTTTTGTCGCCGTCCGACCCGAGACATGCGAGCAACTCGACCAGTGTCTCTTCACCTTCTCCAATGACCGCGTAATCGACAGCCTTGCATTCATCAAGGAATGCGGCGGGCATGATCGAAACACTCGCACCCCCCACAATAATGGTAGCGCTCTCACTCCCCTCTCTTACTACCTCCGCTGTCTTGATGGCGCTAGGGGTCTGGTTCGTGTACTGGCTACTTATTCCTACGACATCAGCGCTTGCGGAGACCACGACGCTACGGATTTCATCCCAGGTAGCCCCTAAGTGGTACATACCCTCAGGACCTTGTTCCATGGGCCCATCGGTATCCGCCTGCACAACGGCGTCATAGACCTGCACCTCGTGCCCGACATTCTCAAGAGCGGAGGCAATGTAGAGCAGGCCTAGCGGGATACCACTCACGTGGCCATCATTTTCTACATGAACTTCAGGATGTCTTATTAAGAGGACCTTCACTGGTTTCCTCGCAACCGGCTAGCCTTTCGAATGATCAGCCAAAGCGTCTTTGTCCCCTATAAATTAGCACGCTCCGCTTTCATCGCCGCTATCGCCGGCCACTATCCCTGCTCCCTCCAGTTCGACGGGTCACTCCGCGGCCACCCGCTTGCGGCTGCTCGTTGTTGAGCTCCGTGACATCTGCTTCGGGGCGCTCAGCACCAAGCAAATGTTGAGCAAAATACTCGGCTCGCAGCCAAAACCAATAGTTGCCCATGCTTCCATAGCCGTGGCGAGCACCAGGGAAAATGAAGAAGTCGAAGCGTTTATTAGCGCGAATGAGCGCTTCCGCCATACGGAAGGTTCCGGCGTGGTGGACGTTGTTATCGACGTCGCCTGTGGTGAGAAGGAGATGACCCTTCAGATTCGCGGCAAGGTCCGAGTTCGTCTCGATGTCGTACTCAAAGGTCACATTACCTTCATCATCAACAATTTCCTTGACGCCGTCGTGCTTTTCAGACCAGTTGAGGTTGTAAACATCGTTATTGTGGTTGCCGGAAGACGAAACGGCGACTTTGAAAAAGTCCGGGTAGACAAGCATCGCTGCGGTGGACATAAAGCCACCACCAGAGTGTCCATAGATACCAACGCGGTCGATATCGATCCAGGCGTGGCGATCGGCAAGCTGCTCAATGCCAGCCTTCTTGTCAGCGAGCCCGTAGTCGCGCAGATCCCCGTAGCCATAATTGTGGTACCACTTCGAGCGAGCCGGGTTACCACCACGGTTGCCGATCGTGATAACAATCATGCCTAGCTGGGCAAGTGCTACCTCGGATGGGCTGGTGCGAAACGCCTTGGCCACGCTCTCGGTCTGTGGTCCGGGGTAAACGTAGGCAACGATTGGGTACTTCTTGCTCGGGTCGAAATCGAACGGTTTGTAAATGACACCGTAAATATCGGTCACTCCGTCAGCCGACTTGACGCCAAAAGCCTCCGGGTACTCATATCCGGCCTCGAACAACTTGCTGAGATCGGCGTCTTCAAGATCAAACAGGGTTTCGCCATTACGGTCGATCACTACTGCATTCGGCGTTGTGTCGACACGAGAGAAATTGTCAACAAAATAACGTAACCCCTCACCCGCGGTAACCGAATGATCAAAATTGCCGGGGTTCAACAATCGCAAACCTGTACCGTTAATACCAACACGGTAGAGGTGATTGAAGTACGGATCTTCACCTGCCTCCCGAGCATTGCCGATAAAGAACGCCACACCGGTCTCTTCATCGACACCAAGTAGGCGACGTACGGCCCAGGGTCCTTCAGTCAGGCGAGCCACCTCGGTACCATCAGGCGCAAACCGATACAGATGGGCCCAACCATCGCGCTCTGACCACCAAATTAGGTCACCATTCTGCAGAAGCTCAGGCTGTTGGTCTTCGACATAGGTATTGAGTCGTTCCTCAATAACCACGGTACTCTCGCCGGTCGTTGGGTTATAGCGCACCACGTCAATGCGGTGCTGATCGCGACTCTTGCGACGGAAATACAGCTCCTCGGGGCTCGCCGACAGCCATTTGGAAATTCTTGGTCCCCCGCTGCTGGGGCCGGATCGGTAGGTGAACTCGCGCGCGCTGTAGATGCTCATCGTCTGGTCTTGCCAGATGTTGGCATCTTCGATCTTTGACATTTCACGACTCGCCATGTCGAAGAGGACCAGTTCACGCTGGCTAACATTCTCTTCACCCGGCAGGTCGTACTTGTAGCTTTCGAGCTCTGGGCGATCGTTGCCAATAACGTGAACGACCCAGAGGTCTCCGACCTCGCGTCGGTCCGATCGGAGCATCGCGAAGCGCGACGAATCGTGCGCCCAGGTAATCCCGGGACGCATGCGGTCATCTTTGTTTTCCTCGCGATCGTTATCAGTCTGGCCGCGACCACCGCCGACGTATCCGTAATGTTCCACACCATCGTCGGTGAGCTGTATTTCAGTAACCTCGACCTCGTTTTCAGCGTCCTCCGCTTCCTGACCACTCTTGCCACGCCGTGCATCGAGGATTTTCTCGTAATCCTCATACGACATCATGTAGAGGTTGAAATGGCGACCAAACACAACCCATTGCTCGTCCGGCGAAACGTTCGCCCAGCCGGGATGGCTGTCGGGCTCTTCCCAAGTGTCGAGTTCACGCAGCGTCCGTGTGCTGACGGTGTATTCAAAGTGATGGACCTTCTTCTCGGCCCGACCGCCCCGGTCCTCGTCCTCCGTGTCGTCTTGCTCGTCGCCTTCGGTCTCTTCTTCCTCTTCTTCTTCATCCTGCGACGAGGTGACGTCGAATTGGATCGTGTCGGGATCCATGAAGCGGATCGACGTGATAGGCAGGTGCTGGCCGTCATAGGGATCCTTGGTGATGCGAGTCAGCTCGGCGGCAATCCGATCGTTATCAAAGATGGGCGCCTTGGTACCCGCAGCGGGGTCCACCAGGATGAACTCCCTTCCCGCAGAAGTCTCGTAGCTGTACCAGAAGTTGTCGTCCGTGCCCTCGATCCAGACCGGTGATACCGAAGTGGAATACGAAAGGTCACTCATCTTGTAGGAAGCGAAGCGGTTGGCTAGCTGCCAGTTGGCTTCACCCCAGACCGGATCACTGCCCTCTGGCTTGGCGCTGACCGCGGCCACGGCCTGCTGTTGTTCTTGCTCGGGGGCCGCCATCGCAGTGCCGGCCATAGGATTGCCGACCAGTGCGAGAGTCATTAACGCAACGATAGAGAAAAACAACGTACGAGGGACACGATTCACAGGGACACCTCCGAGATGTAAACCGGAGGGAGCCAGAATCACCCCGGTCGGGGGGTCTTCCGCACCCTCGACGGCCGATACGGTGGGGAGAACATGGCTTCAGCTCAACAACCCTACCTCGTATTAATAAACGCTCCAAGGGGTCGAAATGTCTACGAGGCATCATTTATATCTTCTTGTGCCACCGGCAACTTTTCACATGCTTAGTTGAACCCAGGGTGGCCTTCCAAATCAAGAAGGAAACGTTTGCGCCATCGCTCGCCACCATAGCCACCCAATGTTCCGTTAGCACGGACAACTCTGTGGCATGGGATTACGATCGGTATTCGGTTGTTGCCATTAGCGAGACCAACCGCACGAAAGGCCTTAGGATTGTCGATGGCACGTGCGATGTCTTCGTAGCTGCGAGTTTCGCCGTAGGGAATACGCTGGAGTTCCTCCCAAACCTGAAGCTGAAAGTCCGTACCGGGAACGATGAGGGGGACGTTAAAGTTGGTCCGCTTACCAGAGAAGTACTCGTCAAGTTCATGTTGAACCCGGTTAATGTGAGCGTTTTCTCCTGGCGTAACGACACAATGTATTTCCTTACATAGGCGATTAATCCTAGTCTTGAGTTGCGGATGTTCAGCGAACTCGAGTAGACATAGGCCTTCTTCGGTAGCACCGGCAATTAGTGGACCGAGCGGCGTCAAGACACGAGTCAGGACGACAAGCGTACCAGAGAGATTATTCACGACTGATTCGTCAAAAAGACAGGCAAACGCGTCGCGGAAGCCATCGTGTGACTTGTAACCTCTATCGTCTCCGTCCTTCATAATGTTTTCCGGTATTAGATTTGAGCCAACACCAGGCGAGTGAAGCCTCCGTTACCAACAATGGCAACCACAAAGATGAAGACCGAACCACCAAATTGAAAGTGTGTTCGGCTCTAGGCGGCGAAGTCCAGCAAGCCGTGGTAAAACCCTGATAGGCCCAGCGTGTGAAGCTACCAAGGTCTTTTCGCTAAAATTTCGATTGTCGACTCACCATGCATATCATCGACAAAATTAATCAGCGCATTAGCGAGAAGAAGCCTTTCTACTCGTTCGAGTATTTCCCGCCAGCAACTGAGGCCGGACTGCACAACCTCTATGCTCGAATCGAGCAGATGGTAGCCCTTGCGCCAATTTTCGTTGACATAACTTGGGGGGCGGGCGGCTCAACAAACGAAAAGACGCTTAGCATCGCTGAAAACCTTCAGAAGTTCTTTGGTCTTGACGTGATGATGCATCTCACTTGCACCAACATGCCCATTGATCAACTTGATGAAGTCTTGGAAAAAGCGCGGGCCGTCGGTATCCGGAATATCTTGGCATTACGTGGTGACCCTCCACGTGACAGCAGTGTCTGGGAGCGTGTTGAAGGTGGCTTCACCTACGCCCACGAGCTCGTAAGCCATATTCGTGAGCGCTTCGGTGACGAATTCTGTATTGCCGTTGCGGGCTACCCCGAGGGGCACCTTGAAGCCAAAGACAAGGATACCTGTACCGGCCATCTGAAGCACAAAGTGGATTGTGGCGCCGACTTCATCATCACCCAATTGTTTTTCGACACAAATGAATACGCTGGGTTTCTCGAACGCTGCGATAAGCAAGGCATCACTTGTCCAATCGTTCCAGGTCTGTTTCCGATCCAAACCTTTGATCGCTTCAAGAAGTTCGTGCAATTCACCGGGGCCAACGTTCCAACGGAAGTCTGGGATCGTCTGGAGCCAATACGGCAGGATGATGCTGCGGTTCGCAGTTACGGCGTTGAACTATGCATAGAGATGTGCGAGAAGCTTAGCGGGCTTGGCGTACCTGGTTATCACTTCTATACGCTGAATTTGCAGTCCTCGGTTATGTTGATTCTTGAAGGGCTCGGTGCGGCCGATGGATTGGCTGTGGACCGACAACTGCCCTGGCGTCCGTCCACATTCCCAACCCGACGTGAGGAGGACGTCCGACCAATTTTCTGGAGTAACCGGCCGAAGAGCTACCTGGCACGCACGATGGATTGGGACGAGTTTCCGAACGGCCGTTGGGGCGACCGACGCAGCCCAGCATTCGGAACACTGAACGACTATTATTTGCTGCGCCGTGGGATCGGCCTTGAAGAAAAAGACCAGAAACTGCTCGAAGCGTACGGTAACCCAAAAAGTCTCGAGGACGTCTACGAAGTATTCGCTAGATTCTGCGCCGGCGAGCTGGACTCTTTTCCTTGGGTCGACGGTGAGATTCAAGCGGAAACAAAACGGATCTCCAGTGAGCTCGTTGCCTTAAATCGAGCTGGATTCCTGACCATCAACAGCCAGCCACAGGTGAGCGGTGCACCCTCCAACGATTCGGAGGTCGGCTGGGGTGGCACCAATGGCATCGTCTACCAGAAAGCGTACTTGGAACTGTTTTTGTCGGACGACAAGTTGCAGATATTTTTGGACCACATCGACAGGTTCCCAACACTCACCTATCAGGCGGTCAACGTCGAGGGCACAACCCACTCCAATCTCCGCCCCGACGCGGTGAGCGCGGTCACTTGGGGCATCTTTCCGGGAGAAGAGATAATCCAACCAACCGTCGTCGATGCGAAGAGTTTCCACGTGTGGAAGGATGAAGCATTTGAGATCTGGCGTGAGGAGTGGGCGGCTCTCTATGAAGAAGAAAGCACGCCACGCCAGCTCATCGAAGAAATCCACGACTCCTACTGGCTGCTCAACCTAGTGGAAAACGATTACATCAATGGCGATATATTCGCCATCTTCCGCGACGTCGGAGTGCTCGAATAGCTACCCTCCCCCTGATTGTGGCTGTAAGCCTAGACGCATCTTTGTCGAAGCTCTCTACGAGGATGGCCCATGTCGCTGAATAAAACTCGCAGCCGCTTCCTCCAGAGGTTGCAGCACCGTAAACACCGTGAACAAGAAGGATGCTTCGTCGTAGAGGGAGTGCGCGCAGCCTCAGCTGCCCTTGACGCAGGAGCCGATATCCGCTTTGCGGTCACCTCGCCGCGACTGGAGACACTTGACCAAAACAATCAGTTAATAACCCGTCTTGCAGATGGTGATTTCGAAACGACGTCAGTCGACGAAAAAGACTTCGCGGCACTCGCTAATACTGTTACCCCGCAAGGGATTCTTCTGGTATGCACCAAGCCAGCGATGGCACTTGATTCTTTGCTGCCTGATGACAAGGAGTCTGGTGGCAGAATCTTGGTCGCGGACGCTATCCAAGACCCGGCCAACCTCGCAAGCATGATCCGGACTAGCGCGGCTTTTGGTCTTGACGGTTTGGTGGTGCTCGAGGGAACTGTGGATCCTTGGAACGCAAAGGTGGTGCGGGGAAGTGCAGGAGGCTGTTTTCGAATAAAAATTGTCGGGGCAACTGCCAAGGAGTGTCTTGACTGGATCCAAAATTCCAGCGTGATACTTCTAGCGGCGGAAGTTGGCGGGGGTGATATTGCCGCAGTTCGCTTTCCTATGCCCTGGGCCCTCGTTGTCGGCAACGAAGGCTCCGGCATCCGTCCGGAATTTCGTGACGCGGCACATGAGTCGGTGAGCGTACCGATATGTTGCGAGGCTGAGTCGCTCAATGCTGGGGTGGCAACGGCGATCCTTTGCTACGAGATGACACAGTGGAACCGTCAGTGATTTAATAACCGGGGGCATTAAGCGTGCGTCGACTCCACTGAGTTGGCAACGGCTGATACACTCACCGCGTACTAGTCGCATGAGTACCCCTGCCGAAAACGTAGTACTAGCGGGTCGAGTCACCGAGTAGAAACTAGACGACGAAAGGCGATCGATGAAGAAAAATCCGAAGCTAGTTGCCATCCTGGCAATCGCAACAATCGCCGTCGCCGGTGCTGCATGGCTCGCAAATAAACCCTCTGTGGGTAAGGGCTTGTCGATCCACGTGATGCGGGCACCAACATGAGAATGCTGCAAGGTGTGGGTCACACACCTTCGGCAAAATGGCTTCGAAGTTAATGATGAAGTGATCGGCGGGAACGTGATCAACGCAACACGGGGCGCCCATAATATCGGCCCGAACCTCTCTGGCTGCCATCACGCTGAAATTGAAGGCTATCGGGTGGAGGGTCACGTGCCAGCGGAGGATATCGCCCGCATGGTCAAAGAACGGGCGAGCTTCGCCGGAATTTCGGTGCCGGGAATGCCACAGGGATCACCAGGCATGACGGGACGGGGATCATTCCGCGTCGTCGCCTTCGACACTGCTGGCCAAATCACGGAAGTCTACGCGCGCCACTAGGCATCATGCCCCCCAGCCCTCGCACCGTCCTAACGTAAGGCTACTGGCTGGTCAACTGGGTACGCTCGTCTGCCGGGTCGATCAAATCGAGGCCAAGTCGCCGAAGCTCTGCGTTCACCGCCGCGAGATCCGTTTCCCAGACCTCCTGGAGACGCACCGTATAGCCTGCCAACTCGTCGACCATGATCTCGAAGACTGCCCGCATACCGTTGTTCGGCGCGCCGTCTCCCTGCTCCAACATTGAGAGTAAATTAGCCAGGCGATTGTTCACCTTGATCGGGAAGTTGAGCGGGTCCTGATTTGAACGGTTACGTACCTGGTAAATGTTCGCTTCCACGTCGGAGACGTTCATCCTGAGTTGCTCTCCGGCATCAGCCAGCGCACGATCGTCGGACTGCCCGAGACGGTCTTCAAGCTGAATTTTGGCCCGCCGGATGGCAATAACGGCCGAGTTGGCCTCGTTGACCTTCGCCTGAATCTCGCGACCAAACTCATACTGTTCCTGCATGTCTGCAACGGTTACGTCGGTTATCCACGGATTGGCTCTCACCTCAAGTTGCGTCGTTTGGGTGCGACCATCTGCTGTGATGCGAACCGTGTAAGTTCCCGGCGGAACCTTCGGCGCCATCGTGCGCACACCCCAAAGAATCATGCCGGGGAACGTCGGTGCTGGATCAGTCTGCAGGTCCCACACGACGTGGTTCAGGCCAGCCCCTGACGGAAGCACGGTACCGCTCCATCGATCGCGCACGGCATTCGGGCCCTCAGGATCGAAGCTGCGGATGACCACACCCGCCGCGTCCATAATCTCTAGCTTCACTTCCCCGGATTCTTCTTTGAGCCACCAGGAGAGCGTTGCTCCGTTTGCGGTCCGGTAGGCAGCCGCGGGCTCGAAGAGGACGAGAGCTTCGTCCGTTATGGTCGGCGTCGCTTGACGCAGCGGTGCCATATTGTCGAGCACCCAGAAACCTCGCCCGTGGCTAGCGATCGCAAGCTCATTGTGTTCGACGATCAGGTCAGAAATTGGCAGGTCGGGTAGGTTGGGGTTCAGTTCCTGCCACCAGGCACCGTCGTCATAGGAAATGTACACGCCGTGATTGGTTGCCGCATAGAGAAGACCTGAGCGGCCCGGGTCTTCCCGGACGGCATTCACGTAGGCATCGTCGCGGATCCCATTGACAATTTTCGTCCACGTCGCACCGTAGTCGTCGGTCTTCCATATATACGGCCTGAAATCATCGAGAAGTGGCAGCCGCACCGAAATGTACGCGCGCCCAGCGTCGAAGATCGACGCATCGATCTGACTAACGCGCCCCAAAACAGGCATGTCCGCCGGCGTCACGTTCGCCCAGTTGGAGCCGCCGTCCCGCGTAACATGGACCAGCCCGTCGTCCGATCCGGTCCAGATCACGTCGATGTCAACTTTGCCAGGCCCTACAGAGAAGATCGTTGCATAGACCTCCGGCCCATTCATGTCGCCCGTGATGGGGCCACCCGAGTGGCCCAGCGTCTCGGGGTCGGCTCGCGTGAGGTCCGGGCTCAAGACGTCCCACGAGTTGCCGGCGTCGGTCGTCCGCCAAAGCCTGTTTGAGGACACATACAACACATTCTGGTCGATCGGAGAAAAGATAATGGGGAACGTCCACTGCCAACGCTCGACCATTTCGCTGGCTGGCTCACCCGAGTAGAACCAAGGATAGGGGGCCACCTCGCGGGACGAATTAAGCGTTCGGTTGTATTTGTCGACGTAGCGGCCATTGTTGGTACCGGAGTAGAAGATGTTCAAGTCCTTCGGGTCCGGTGCGATGTAACCGGGCTCACCACCTCCTGCACGATACGCAACATCCATCGAGCCCTCAGTAGAATCGAATTGCCCGGCATTCCAAGCAGAAGGGAGACACAGCGTACTGTTGTCCTGCTGCGACCCACAGACATGGAACGGTATATGGTCTGTCGTGATCCCGTGGTAGAACTGAGCTGTTGAGAATTCCTGATCCGTCCAGCTGCCTCCCGTGTTCGTGCTTACCGCACCACCACCGTCATTGCCGACCACAAGGTGCGTCGAATCATACGGATTGATCCATAAGTCGTGGAAGTCACCGTGCGTCCCGTTGTTGATGACCTCAAGGGTCGCGCCACCGTCCTCGCTGCGAAAAATCGAGGTGTTCTCCATGTAGACAACGTTTTCGTCTTGATGGTCAGCGAAAACGTGTGTGTAGTAAAAGGCGCGCTGACGGATACGGCGCTCGTCATTCACGAGCTCCCACGTCGCCCCGGCGTCATTGCTCCGAAAAAGGCCACCGTTGTCGTTCTCGAAAAGCGAGTAGACGACATCCGAGTTCGCGCTTGAGACCGCCAACCCGATCCGTCCGACCACACCCTCCTGTGGCATGCCGGGGTTCCGTGTCATCTCCGCCCACGTTTCGCCGCCGTCCGTGCTCTTGAACATACCGCTACCAGTGCCGCCGGACGACATCGTGTATTCCTTGCGAAAGGCTTCCCATAGAGCAGCGTAGATGACGTCGGGATTGTTACGGTCGATGACCAGGTCGACCGCGCCCGTCTGAGCGTTGCGGAAAAGCACACGCTCCCAGCTATCACCACCGTCGATGCTCCTGAAAACGCCACGCTCTTCGCTCGGCACGGAGTACTTTCCGAACGAAGCTACATAGATAATGTCAGGATTTGTGGGATGGATGCGGATCTTCGAAATTCCGTGTGATTCGGAGAATCCAACATGCTCCCAACTCTCGCCCGCGTTGCGGCTTCGATACACGCCGTCACCGGGGAGAATGTTGCCGCGGATACAAGTCTCGCCGGTACCAATGAAGACCAGGTCCGGTGTTGACTCGCTGACCGCCACAGCGCCGACCGAGGCAGAGGTGATCTGGTAGTCCGTGACCGCGCCCCAATTCTCTCCCCCATCAGTCGTTTTCCAAAGCCCGCCACCCACCGCTCCGAAGTAGGCAACCTCCGGCTGGCCGATTACGCCGCTCACTGCAATCGAGCGACCACCTCGGTCCGGGCCAAGATTCCGCCACCGGTAACCCTCCAGAAGGGTCTCGTCAAGAACGATGGAGCCTTCCTCCTGCGCTAAAGGATCGGGAGTCGTCACCCCGAGTATGGAAAACGCGGCGACTGCGGAAACCGCAAGGGTGAGATACTTGGCGAACATAGTCTGGCTCCTTAAGAATGGGTAAGTTCAGCAAGGAATACTCGGAATTTATCCGCTCGACAGGCCTGGTGGCAACCTTTCGCCATCCAATCAAGAAACGGATGACTCAACGTCTACACTCCGGCATAGAATCTACATATGCGCCCGTTCGAAACGCTTGACAAGAGTATTACTCCTGGCGGCCAGCGCTTGTCGCTACACCATCGTGATGGCGACTATTTTATCGATTTCGATGGACACGAGCTGATGTCGACACGAGTGCATGATTCCGAGACCGCGTTAGGTAAGCTGGCGTGCTCTAACCTAGGGAACATCGAACAGCCTCGGGTGCTGATCGGTGGCCTTGGGTTGGGCTTTACGTTACGGGCTGCCCTCGACACACTACCCAGCCACGCCGAAGTCATCGTCGCTGAGGTGTTCCCAATTATCATTAAATGGCACAAACGGCATCTTCAGAGTCTCGGGGTCCCGCTCGGTGCCAAACGTGTGCGTGTGTATGAAGGGGATGTCGGCGACCTTCTAGGATTTGATGATCCCGATCGTTACCAAGCGATTATGCTAGACACTGACAACGGCCCCGACGCAACCTGCTTGTCTTCGAATGCGTCCCTCTATGACGATTTAGGTATCGAGCGGATCAAGAAATCTCTTGAACCAGGCGGCGTACTGGCAGTTTGGTCGGCGCACTCGGACCAAAAGTTCAGCCGGCGTCTGTCCCGACACGGCTTCTCAGTGAAGACGGAAACGGTCAGGGGACACCGCCGCAAAGGCCCCCAACACAAGATTTTTCTCGCTACACGGCCGAAGTGAGCGCAGCGAAGGTAAAGTCTAGGCGTCTGTAATTACTCTAGGAGTTTCCATGATCCAAGCTAAAAGCCACACAGATGTTTCTGGAGCTGGAGTCTTGACGATGACGAAGCGTTCGTGGCTGATCGCGGTCGCGACCCTGTTTATCGCTGCCTCTTTTGCGTCTGGCCAAAGCACAGGGGCCCAGTGGAACACGCCGGCGCTTCAACGCTTGATGCACGAGTGGGATGTGAAGCTCGAGAAAATGGAGCTTCACCTGCAGCCGGCAATGCGCCGGGCAGGCGTCGACATGTGGATAATCATGTCGCGCGAGTTCAACGTCGATCCGATGCTGCAGATGTTTGGTGACTACGGGATCTCTGGATGGTACGGGCACCGCAACGCCTATATCTTTTTCGACCCTGGCGACAACGCAACCCTTGAACGTACTTTGCTCGGTACCCACCAAAGTGGCCGTATGCGAGACTTTTTCCCAACCATCATTAGCTACGGCGAGGAGGGCCTGAAGCCACATCTAGCAGAGTTCATTAACACCCGAGATCCACAGCGAATCGCCATCAACCGCTCAAGGACCGTAGCAATGGCCGACGGCATCACCGTCGAAATGCTCGCGTTTCTCGAAGACTCTATCGGGCCGGTGTATTCGTCGCGCCTGATCTCGGCGCAGGATCTGATCTTCGACTACATAAGCCATCGCACACCCGCCGAGCTTGAAATCGAGACCGAAGCTAGCCAGCGAACTTGGTACATCTTGCGTCGTGCGTTTTCCAATGAGGTAATCACCCCGGGCAAAACCAGACTGATGGACATCTACGGCTTCATCCTCCAGGAGTGGCAGAGCCAAGATCTAGCGTTCAACTTCGCTCCCGGCATTACGATCTATCGTAGGGGCATACAAGGTGGCATTGACGACACGGATAACCCAGTCGTCGAGCCTGGGGATTTGCTGCACGTCGACTTCGGGGTTCGGCTTATGGGACTTGTAACCGACCAGCAGCACGTCGCCTATGTGTTGTATCCGGACGAGACCGAGCCTCCCGCCGGCCTGCAGGCGCTATTTAAGCAATCGGTCATCACGGGAAACATCTATGCCGAGGAACTCAAGGCCGGACAGGTTGGGACGGTAGTTAAGACAACCATAGAGGAGCGCTCCAGGCTCGAGGGAATACAGGCGTCGGTCTACGGTCACACGCAGGGCAACTGGGTTCACGGTGCCGGCGCCCGCACCGTATTCGATTGGCCTGATCGATATGGAGACTTCGCCCGCGAGCCCGTGCGAGCAAACGAATTCTGGTCGATCGAGTACAGCGTCCAGGGGGAAGTTCCCGAATGGGATAACCAGCTCGTGCGCATACCTAGAGAGGAAGATGCGGTCATCGAGCCGGACGGTCGTAGAGCTCGGTTCCTTGTTGGGCCCCAGGAAACCCTTTGGCTCATTCGATCGAAATAGAAAGACTGCCAATAACCAGCACCATGGAAGTTGCCTGGTACTAGAACCAGATCGAGACGAAGATATGGGATCGGCTGTAACAACTGGTGGTGTCACCTGGCTCAACGGTGACATATGGCGGGACGGCGAAACACCAGCGGCCGGCGCCACGCTGTTCCAAGACCGTGGGTTCGTCCTTGGAGACGGGCTTTTCGAGACTCTGGTCGTGCGGCACGGCCAACCTGTTTTGTGGCGCGAACATATCAATCGTCTATTGGCAACTGGGACGGTGTTTCATTTCCCCGTGCCTGTCGATTTCCCAGAATATGCGCAGAAAGCGGCGAAGGTCTTGCTCGAATGCGCCAAGGAACCTTCGCTCCAACTAGGAACTCTCAGGATCACCGTGACGCGAGGATCGGGAACCACATTCGGCCTTGATGCCCCCAACGAGCCATCCCCTACTCTAATGCTCCGACTTACACCAACCATCCGAAAGTCGCGTGCGTACCCCGACCTCGAAACGGCGTGGATCGTTGACCAGCCACGCATTGACACCAACAGCCTGCTTTCCGGACACAAGACAACTTCCTCGATGTGGCGTATTTTGGCGCACGAGACCGCGCGTCACCACGGTGCTGATTTGGCCTTGATGAAAACCCTTGAAGGAGATATCGGGGAAGCTGACACAGCCTCCCTGTTTGCCGTAATCGATGAAATCATCGTTACCCCACCGTTGAACCGTGGCATCTTGCCATCGACAACTAGAGCGTTCGTTATTGACGAGCTTGAAGCAGCAACCCGGGGATTCGAAGAGCGCTTGATCTTTCCAGAAGACCTGGATCACGCTACTGAAGTCTTCCTAACCTCCAGTGTCGCAGGTATTCGTGCACTCGGTGCAAT
Source organism: uncultured Acidobacteriota bacterium (assembly GCA_964455175.1). Taxonomy (GTDB): domain Bacteria; phylum Acidobacteriota; class UBA890; order UBA890; family UBA890; genus UBA890. Next base: position 91,099 of record CAYVUW010000002.1, read on the forward strand.
CGACGGTCGACGCCTCCCAGAGGCAGCGCCCGTCTCCAAATGGCTCGATGCAAACTACGAGGCTGTTGACGGCCATTTCTGACATGAAGTCGAAGGGGCATTGCCCAAATGACTGAGCAGATCGAGCAACTCTCAATTCTCCTGATATTGCTCTACTGGAAGTAAGGTCATGCGCAGGTAGTTATCCGTATCAAGATAGAGCTGTGCAGCGTCCTGAATCATTTTAGGTGTCAACGCATCGATTGAAGGTGGGTACTGGAGCATCGATGTCGGATTAACGCCAAGTCGATAATACTGGCTTAGTTGGTTCATCCAATATGCATTGCTCTCCAGTGAAGTCTCCAAGGTGCGAGAGAGATTCTCCCGAACGTCGGCTACTTCGCCCTCTTCTGGTGGCGCTTCTTTCAGTTTTTCTATTTCCGCAAACACTACGTTGACAAGTTCCTCGGCACGTTCTGGATCGCTGCCATAGCCAATCGTCAATGAGTATTTCTCAAACGGTTGCCACCCGTAGTTAGTACTGACCCCAACGCCGTAAGTACCCCCCAGCTCTTCACGCATGATGTCTCTCAGCCGCGTCTGAAGAATTTGCGCCATCGCTCGCAAAGAAGTCTTTGGTTGCTGCTCGTACACGAAAGGGCCACTGAAATAGATACTGGTTTGGCTCTGTTGTTCGATACCAGCACGAACTTCCTCGACCACAACTCCATCAACATGTCGGACACCAACGTCAAGCCAAGTCTCTTCGCGGCCAATCGAGGGAAGGCTAGCTATGTACTGCTCAACAAAAGGCCGCATCATCTCCAGGTCGAGGTTGCCAATGAACATGAATGTAAAATCGGATGCCTCTGCAAAACGGTCTCGATAAAAATCGTATGATCGTTCCAAATCCCATTCGTCAAGACTTTCAACAGTTTGGGCCTGACGACGTGGATGATCCTGCCAACGAACCTCCATAGTTTTCTTCTGCAGTTGAAAGTCTGGGGTCGCTTCCTGATTCGCGAGAACCGATCTGCCTTGTGCCAGGTAAGCTTCTAAGGCAACAGAATCTGCCCGTGGTGACGTAAAACGTAAGTAGATGAGCTGGAAAAGGGTTTCGAGATCTTTCGGCGACGCTTGACCGGCGAGTCCCTCACTAAACTCCGTGATCGAGGAAGATACCCAGGCTGCCTTTCCAGCCATTATTTTGTCCAGATCGATCAAATTAAACTCGCCGAGGCCGCTGATGTTCATCACCGCACTAGCAGTGCTCGCCGGGATGTAGTTCTCGATAGTTGCTAGCGAGGTACCACCAGGGCTGAAAGCACCAAAAATAATTTCGTCGTCCCGCAGATCAGTTGGCTTCAGAATCACACGGGCACCATTGCTCAATGTCCATTCCGTGACACCAACTTCATCGACCATAGATACCGCAATGATCGAGCCCGGATTCGGAGTCACCGGGAGCAATTTTGATCCAGCAACGGTGTCTTCGTACGCCGTCAATTCCTTATCGCCAGCCGCATCGATCACAGCAAGCAGCTCCACTTCACTGGGAATGACGACATCTTCGATTTCGGGGGCGCTGACCAGTACGACGCGGTTGCTGTCTTTGATCCAGTCGCGCCCTATGGCGTTAACCTCCAAGAGTGTGATCTCAGGAAGGAACCGTTGGACGAGTTCGAATTCGTACTCAAGGCCAGGGAACGACTCACTCTCCAGGTACGCCCGCGTGTACTCGTTGACGAAAACCGATGAGCTCCGGTTAGCACGATCGTCGTAGGCGCGTTGGATACCTCGGAGCATGTTGGCTTTCGTACGGTCGAGTTCGGTTTGTGTGAAGCCAAATTGGGCTACCCGCGCCGCCTCGCTGAATAACGTGTCGAGGCCACGCTCGATGCCGTTTGGAGCAACCCCTGCAAACAGCTGATACATCGCCTTGGTACGAACCATGGCGCCCTTGCCTGATGCGCCTATCGAGATTGGAGGATCGGCTTGCTGGGTCAACTCCGCGAAACGCGCGTTGAGCATGCTGTTGTACAACCCCTCAACGAGGCTACGACGGTAATCACGAACAGTGCCTTCGGAATCGAGTTGCATCTTGTAGAACACTCCGACGGAAGTGTTTGGCAACTCAGGGTCGGTAGCAATAGCAAAATCAGTACCCACCTGATCAGGAACCTCAAACAGAATCCGTGGCCGAGGATCGGTCGGCCTTGGCAGACCTTCAAAGTGAAGGCTCACCAGATCTTCAATAACGTCAGGGTCGAAATCACCAATAACAATGACCGCCATTAAGTCAGGGCGATACCAATCCTCGTAGAAACGTCGGATCGAATCGACGGAGGCCGTCTGAATACTCTCTTCCGTGCCAATCGGTAGACGCTCAGCGTATTGCGAGTCCTTGAATATGATAGGGAATTGCTCGTCGTTGACGCGCGCGGAAGCACCCTGCCCAAGTCGCCATTCCTCGATCACAATGCCGCGCTCGGCATCGATCTCATCTCCATCGAGTGTGATTGCCTTGGTCCAGTCCTCCATGATTTGGAATGCAGTAGAAATGTGCTCCGGATTGTCCGTCGGCACCTGGAGCATATAAACCGTTTCATCGAAGCTCGTGTACGCGTTCACATCAGGACCCAAACGCATACCAATCGATTCCATGAACTCAACGAGCTCTTGTTTTTCGAATCTCTCGGTACCATTGAATGCCATATGTTCGAGAAGATGAGCCATGCCTAGCTGGTCGTCATCCTCAAGGACCGAACCAGCGTCAACGACCAAGCGCAGCTCGGCACGGTTTTCAGGTCGCTTGTTAGCTCGGATGAAATAGGTGAGGCCGTTGGCAAACGTCCCGAAGCGTACATCCGGATCGAAGGGAAGCTCGGCATCAAGCGCGACGGTCCGGGCTTCCTGTGGGTCCGCGACACGCGTCTGGTGACCGATAGCAGGCTGCGAGACCGCGACAACGAGCAGAAGTAAAAATGCGAGGGTAGATCTGACGTGCTGTCTCATCGATGATGCTCCTTTAAGTAGCCTAAAGGCTGATCAGGTATCACAATCGTGACCAGTGCAGCCTCCAGCATCCAGCCAATGCCCTCGGACGTCTGGTTATTAACTTGTATGGAAGACACAAAAAATATTCTGGGCGATAATCTATCGAGAAAGGCTCCCACAAATACAGGCTATGGAGCGGAATGCCGCATAAGTCATGCAACCTGCGATCGATCAGCAAACCTTGGGGAGGCGCCTCATGAATAGAAACCCTACCTTGCTCTCATGCCTATATTTCATGTTAGCTGCGACGCTGCTGTTCCCCCAGACAACAACTGGAGTATCACACCAAGACAATCTGAGCGGTGTGTGGTCCGGTACGATGGTTATTGCTGGGGATTCGGTCGATCTAAGAGTCGTGCTGCAAGCGACCACGGCCGGTGGTTGGACGGGCCTGATCGACATTCCAGCGCAGAACACTAGCGGCTTCCCTCTTACCGAAATCAATGTTGCTGGCAGTGTAATCTCGTTCGCGATGGTAGGAGTTCCGGGGGATCCAGTTTTCGTCGGCACCTGGAACGAAAGAGACCAAACGATCGTCGGCAACCTCGAACAAAGCGGACAGACGTTTCCCTTCAGCCTTACCCTGTCGAATCTCGCCGTCGCGCCGGAGCCAACCTTGGCCCAGGTTTCCCCGGCAAACGCTGTGAAGATCATGGGGACCTGGGGAGGTTTAATCTCGGCTGGAACTCAGACACTCCAAATCATTTTTCACCTGGAAGCCAACACCGGTGGAGCTCTTCAGGCAACAATGGATAGTCCCGACCAAGGCCAGTTTGGGTTGCCGGTTAGCAGGGCAGCATTTGACGGTAGCATCCTACGACTCGAACTCGACTACGCAGACTCAATTTTCGAAGGAACTATGGCCGTAGATGGGTCCTCCATCGAAGGGACTTGGAGCCAAGGCGGCGCCTCCCTACCGTTGCTGGTTGCCAAGCAATAAAACCGCAAAGTTGAACCAGGTTCAGGCAACTAAAAAGCCCGAATGTTGGCACACATTAAGCTGAATGATTAAGCTCACGGAATTGATTTTTTGATATCCCGATACCTAATTTGAATACAACTTGCAGTTGGCGGAGGGTTCCCGATGCGGAAGGTTTTTTCGATCTTTTTCCTGTCTCGAGTGGTGCTACTGATCGGTATGATCTCAGTACCGATGGCAGTCACCGGCCAACGCTTCGGTGGTGGCAACCAGATGGAACCAGGCGGCATCGATGAACTCGACGCACTCACCTACCGCTACATAGGACCGGTCGGCAATCGTGTTTCTGCTGTCAGCGGCGTACCTGGCGACGCAAACATCTATTACATAGGCGCTGCTTCAGGCGGCATTTTTCGCTCAAGAGACGGTGGTACTACTTGGGAGCCGATCTTCGATGACCAACCTGTGGCCGCAATCGGCTCGCTGGCTGTCGATCCGGTCAATACCAATGTGATCTGGGCTGGCACCGGGGAAACATTCATTCGTTCCAATGTGCTTACTGGCAACGGTATCTACAAGTCGGTCGATGGAGGCGACACTTGGCTGCAACTGGGGCTCGAAAAAACCGGTCGTATTGGCCGCATCGTTGTTGATCCGCTTGATCCCGATACCGTTTTCGTCGCAGCCATGGGCCATGCCTACGGCCCTCAGCAGGAACGTGGTGTCTACCGAACCCAGGATGGCGGTAAAACATGGGAGCAGGTGCTGTTTGTCGACACCAACACCGGTGCTGCCGATGTCGTTATGGACCCAAACAATCCCAACATTCTGTTCGCTGGCATGTGGCCACTGCTGATCCGTACCTGGGGGCGCACTAGTGGCGGCCCAGGCGGCGGCCTTTGGACGAGCACGGACGGTGGTGACACCTGGGAAAATCTGACTGGCAGCCGTGGTCTGCCCAAGGGTCCGTACGGGAAAATCGGTCTGGGTATGACAGCGGCAGACTCAGATCGAGTCTACGCATTGATCGAGCTATCGAGCAACGGCCTGGTAGCACCAGTCGACCCTGGGCACGGGACCCTCTACCGTTCGAACGACGGCGGTGACAGCTGGCGGATGGTAAGTGCCAACCACGACCTAATGCAACGACCTCTCTACTACACCCGCCTCGCCGTCGCGCCAGATGATCCTGATGAGTTGCATACAATGTCGACGCGCCACTCCCACAGCATCGATGGCGGCAGCACTTGGTCTGGCGGTGGCGCCGGTGGAGATAACCACGATATGTGGATCGACCCGATCATCCCGGACCGTCTCGTTGTCGGCAACGATGGCGGCGTATCCATCTCTACGACGCGAGGCAAATCATGGGCACGGCCGCGCATGCCAATCGCCCAGGTTTACCACGTCTTCGTCGACGACAAGATTCCCTACAATGTCATGGGTAACCGCCAAGACGGGCCCAGCACCTTCGGACCCTCCAACAGTCTCACTGGGGGCAACATCCCGATCGGCGAGTGGCACTCGGTGGGAGGCTGCGAATCAGGTTTTGCGGTGCCAGCCGGTGACCACACCATATGGTCAGGCTGCTACGACGGAATCCTCGACGTCTACGATACTCGCACCGGCCATTCGCGCAATGTGAGTCCTTGGCCCGACAACCCAGAAGGCTGGTCTGCTGGCGAGTTGCGCTACCGCTTCCAATGGACGTTTCCAGTCCACGTATCACCACACGATCCGAACAAAGTATTCGTTGGCAGCCAAGTGGTCCACAAAACCACTAATCAGGGCCTCACCTGGGAAGTTATAAGCCCAGATCTGTCGACTGGCGACCCATCGCTGGTGCTCAAAACCGGAGGCCTAACCTTTGACGACACCAGTCCGACTTACGCCGCAGTCTTATTCGCTATAGCCGAATCTCCAATGCAAGAAGATCTTATCTGGGCGGGGACCAATGATGGCATGGTCCAAGTAACACGCGACGGCGGTAATAACTGGACAAATGTCTCCGCAAATATGCCGGATTTGCCAGCACTGAGTACCGTCTCGAACATAGAACCGTCAAACCATGCAGCCGGCACCGCGTATGTGGCAATCGACACCCACCAGATCGGTATTTTCGAACCCTTCCTTTACAAGACAACGGACTTCGGGTCGAACTGGACACGCATCGATGGCCATTCCGGGACACCTGCAATGGGAGTCGGACTGGACTACGAGGCGACGGTAAACCCGGGAGGAATTCCCGCTGGACCATTAGCCTACACTCACGTAATCCGAGAGGATCCACACACACCGGGCTTGTTGTTCGCCGGCACTGCCAACGCTGTGTACGTGAGCTTCAACAACGGCAACAACTGGGAGCCACTGCAGAGCAACCTGCCCCACGCACCGGTCCACTGGCTAACGATACAGCCTCATTTCAACGACTTGGTAATAGGGACTTACGGGCGTGGCTTTTGGATCATGGATGACATCACACCACTGCAACAAATGACTGACTTGATCCGTTCCTCAAACATCCACCTCTTTGCGCCACGCGATAACTACCGCTTTCACAGGGTTGGGAGACCAATGTCGGGCCAAGACCCAGCCGCTGGTCGCAATCCTAACCCCGGAGCATCGATCAGCTACTGGCTGAGTAAAGAGATAGCAGGGACAGCAGATCAGGCTAGCAGCGATGAGTCGGCAGAGCCCCAGGAAATGAAAATTCCTGGAAACACGGGCACACTCAACGAAGAAATGGCTGCAAGCCGTAGTGGCAGTCGTCGTACTCGGATCACAATTAAGATTCTCGACAGTAGTGGTGAGGTCGTGCGCACGATCCGCAACACGCCGGCTCGTCCCGGTCTCAATCGAGTCTACTGGGACATGCGCTATGAGTCATCGGCGCGGGCGGTGATGCGCACAAAGCCACTCGGGCACCCACATGTCCAGCTAAGCGAGAACGGGACCCGAAACCCGGGCGACGGTCGCCCGGTGACCCCGATGGCTCCGCCAGGCACTTATACGGTGCAGTTGACAGTCAACAACGAGGTTCCCCAGAAGCAACCTCTAACCTTGCTAATGGATCCAGCTTCGATGGGTGCCGAGGCTGAGATCAATGAACAACTGCAAATGATGCTCGAACTGCGCGACAATCAAAACAACATCGCTGGCATGCTCAACGAAGCCGAACTCGTGCGCTCGCAGCTTTACGAGCTGCGGGTCCTCCTACGTGATCACAACGATTTCAGCGAGATCAACAACCAGATCACTGTGTTAGACGAAAAGATCATCGACCTCGAAATGAACCTTACCGATCTACGCCTAGTTGGCGGTCAAGACAATCTGCGTTACCCGCGCCAGCTGTACGCCAAAGTCGCCAGCCTGTCAGGTTATATCTCTGGGCACGACTTCGCCCCCGCCGAGGCACACCGCACCGTACACGAGATGTACAAAGAAAACATTGGCACCCACATGGCACAAATGAAGGAGATCCGTGAGGGTGATCTGGCAGCGTTCAACCGCATGCTACAGGAGAAGGGGATCGGTACAGTGGTCACTGGCACGGAGGGTAGGAACTAGGGGTGGAATGCAGCGAGGGCATCGTGCAACTAGACGATGGCAGCCCGGCCGCAACACCCGACGAACTGTTTCGCCGTCTCGATGAGCTCGAGATCGCTTACGAGACAATCCACCATGCCCCTGTATTTACGGTCGAAGAAGCCAAGGTGCTGCGCGGCGAGCTCAGTGGTGCCCACACAAAAAATCTCTTCCTGCGCAACAAGAAGGGTGCTATGTGGCTAGTGGTTTGTTTGGAGGATCGGCTCATTGATCTCAAAGCACTTGCCCGACATCTTGGTGCCGGACGGTTTTCGTTCAGCAGTGCCGATCGTTTGGCTCGCCATCTCGGCGTAATTCCTGGAGCGGTGACACCATTCGCTGTGATCAACGATAAGCAACAGGCTGTTCAGGTGGTAATCGATCTAGGCATGCTGGATTGCGACCAGGTCAGCTTCCATCCGTTGGACAACACCATGACCTCAACAATCAAAGCCGTTGATCTATTGAAATTTCTGCGCGCCGAGAACCATGCCCCGGAGATCACCGACCTTGGCACCTTCAAGCACGACGTATAGCACTAACTTGATACTTCGTGCTGATAGTAGGCCCTACCCTGTTGATCAATGATTTCAAAGATGAGCCCCCCAGTATGCTGGGTTACACGCACATACGAGTGGTTCGACAGGTAGGCAACAGTCCCTGGACCGCGGCGAACCGGTCCAACATCTGAACCAGCCCCGGTAATCACCAGGAGTGAGTCACCGGAGAACCCTTCAACCGCAGAAAGCTCGATGATCTGGGTGCTGTGATCGTGACCGGCAAGCACAGCGTCGACATCGTATTCTGCGGTCAGCTTAAGGAATTCGGCAGCATACTGATCGTACGGAGCTGAACCAACATCTTGCTTCCGCCCTGACACAAGCGAGGTTGCCAATGGCGGTGCTGCAGCGATGGCCAACGCCGCCGGATAAACCACGACTCCTAACAAGATGCCAAGAGGCAGAGTAGAGACAAGCGCTTTTTGCCAAATCTGAGGAAACTGTGGCCAACCCTGGCCAAACATCCAATTTCCAAAAGACATCCTCCCGTGCTTGCCATAAGTAACCGGCGGATGGTGTGCCGCAATCATCAGCCAAGCATCGTCGGGAGCTGCCAAAAGCACTTGCTCGAGTCTCTGCCAGTATGACGCCGCGAGATCCTTATAACCCTGCGCATACAAATCAAGGATCAGTTCGCTATCGATGGCGATTACAAAGAGCCCGGGATCGAACCCCGGAATGGGCATCGGCTCCATAAACTCAACGCGGGCGGCAGGATCACCTTCGAGATGGTCGAACAGCTCGGCTGCAGACCCAAACCGAGAAGCGTCGCCCGGCAGGTGGGTCCAAGCATCGGCACCATCGATTGCAAGCTCTTCTAGAAAGTACCAGCGGGAAATGTCACCCAGGTTGTTCCGAATCGCCAAGGCATCATCATTGTAATCGTGATTTCCTGGAATCAGCATCAAGGGCACTTGGTGACCTTTGTTTTGGATACGGGCAAATTGGGTGCCGATGGCACGCAGCGTGGCTACCTCAGCTTCTGCTCCAGGCACCTCCAGATCGTGCGGTAAACCCTTTTCGTAGAGGTTGTCCCCAAGCCCGAGAATGATAGGAGCGGAACGTGGCGTCTGCGCTGTGGCCTCCGTCACATCATGGCTGATGGCATCGATCAAGTTGTCCAGTGGCGCTGACGGACGACCGAGATCACCTATCAAAAAAACAGTTGATATGAAGTCTCCGGCGGATACTTCCAAACTAAAGGCTGGTTCCTGGACATAAACACGCGAGCACGCCGCTACGGAGATAACAGAGACGACGAAAACAGCAATGCTCCAACACTTTTTAGAGGCTGTCATTCATCTCGCGTAGGTACCGGTAGCTCAAATGCACTCCGTACGCCGAGCGGCTCGCCATTTTCAAGCCCAGCAGTCCGTCAGCAATGCCACCTTGAAGAATGAGTTCCTTGAACCAGCGCCAAGCCGGTCGCAGCCACAAGTTAGTAAAACTCACCCGTTTGCCCTGCTCAGCAAGATCCTGCGCTGCCAAGCGCGCGTAGGTTCGAATCCGTTGGTGATGATCATCAGCAGACCGAAAGCTTGAGTGTAGGATCTCGGTCCGCAAGCGCTCGATTACACCCTTGACCTTCAGCGATTCGTGAACAAAGCGATCTTCGAAGTAAGCGTTGCCAACCCTCACCAGGCTCATTTTCCAATCGGGCTGGAAAGCGCGACGCAGTTTCTTGCCCTCATACACGGTCCGTCGCCGCATTTGGAAACCATCAGCACTGCATTCTGGAAAACCCAGTGACTCCAGTTCTAGCCAAAGTCCCGGCTCAATGACCTCGTCAGCATCGATCATCAAGACCCATGGTGACGTAACAAGTGATAGAAGATAACGTCGCGCTGACACGAAACCTTCCCACGGGCGAACGACAACCTCTGCCCCAGCTTGCTGTGCAAGTTCTCGGGTTGCATCATCGCTCTCGGCATCCAAGACGATCATTCGGTGGACGTGGTCACGCACCTCCGCCAACGAGACCGAAACACGGTCTTCCTCATTACGCGTCAACATGCATAGCGTAATTGCGTTTCTTGTTGCGGGTTCGGACACGCCTCCAGCTTACCTTAACGTCCTAGATAACGAAGCGACCACGTACCCCGCACAAAATGTCATGAGCGCACGTATTTACACTCCCATAAGCACCACGAATTCTTGGCTCTCGATAACGTGGGTTAGAAAACAGTCAAAGACCCGCTAAACTCTCGCTCCTACTGCATTCACCGGCACAGGCCGAAAACGAGGGAACAACATAATGCGATCTACCCCCTTGATCATCTTGATCATCCCGTTGTTAGTCATCACGCTGTCCGCTTGCTCTGCAACGGAAACCGTAGAGGTCCACACAGGTGACACGGACGCGGCCCCGCCGCTGGAGTACTTGAACAGTCCTGGGCGCACTGACACCAATCCTTACAGCAATATGGTGGTTCATGGTGACACCGTTTACCTAGCTGGCGCGATCGGGCGGGATCCAGAAACTGGGGAAGTTCCCGAGGATGTCGAGGAAGAAATCCGGATCGTTCTCGATAGCATGAAGGATCGGCTCGAGCGCGTCGGGATGAGTATGAATGACCTAGTTACCGTGCAGGTATTCTGCCCTGACCTAACCCTCTATGACACATTCAATAACATCTATCGTACGTACTTCGATGGGCATTTTCCTGCCCGCGCTTTTATAGGCTCGGGGCCACTGCTATCAGATGGCCGTTTCGAGGTATTGGGAACAGCGATTCGGCAGTAGGTAGCAAAGTGCAGGAGTGTCTTGACACGCGGTTCCAGGGTCCGTGTGTCAATTCACTACTTATAGGCATAGTGCCGGTATAGCCCTCTTCGTCCGGGCTTTTGCAACAATCGACAACTTTTGAGAGATCCTCTTCTGAGACATATCCAAAATTAATCAAGACAGCGAGCCTGCCGTGAGCCGAGCAAAGTTTGTGCCTTTGAGCACCCATCGCGAGTACCCGGCCGACGAGATGAGTGAACGTGCCACCGAGTTTTACCGAAAGGTAAGCCGTCGCCGCACGGTGCGTGAATTCTCCAATCGCCCTGTAGACCGGGCGATCATCGACGAATGCCTCCGTGCCGCTGGCACAGCGCCAAGCGGTGCCAACCTACAACCCTGGCATTTCGTTGTCATCACCAAACCGGACATTAAGCGACGAATCCGAGAAGCTGCCGAGATCGAAGAACGTGAGTTTTACGAACATCGCGCACCCAAAGAGTGGCTCAAAGCACTCGAACCACTTGGGACCGATTCGAACAAGCCATTTCTCGAAACTGCCCCTGTCCTAATTGCGATCTTCGTACAGAACTCAGGCAAGGGCCCCAATGGCGAGACCATGAAACACTATTACGCTGGCGAATCGGTTGGTCTGGCGAGTGGCATCCTCATCACAGGCTTACATCACACCGGCCTAGCGACGCTGACCCACACGCCGAGTCCAATGAAGTTCCTCAATGAAATTCTCGACCGACCTTCCAACGAGCGCCCGTTCCTGTTGCTTGTCGTAGGATATCCGGCCGAGAACGCCAAGGTTCCCGACATTGGTCGAAAGTCACTTAATGACTACGTAACATCGTTCTAGCCTTGGAAAAACCTGACGGATACCCGGACAATATACTGATGCGAAAGACTGCCCTTATTACAGGTGCTTCTGCAGGCTTCGGCGTTGAGTTTGCTCGCATGTTCGCCCAACACCGGAACGACGTCATCCTGACGGCCCGCCGGGGAGACCGGTTGAGTGAGCTGGCAGCCTCGCTTGAAAGTAAGTACAAAATCAACGCCCACGTAATTGTCGCCGACCTCGCGGCCACCGACGGTGCGCGAAAGCTCTTCGAGCAAGTTCAAGAAAAAAGACTTGAGGTTGAGTACCTAATTAACAATGCCGGATTTGGAACCTTCGGCGAATTCGCGGAAACCAACTGTAAAGAATCAATGGATCTGGTGCGGGTAAACGTCGCAGCAATCACCGAACTGACCGCTCTGTTCCTACCTGCCATGGTCACCCGCCGGAGTGGGCGTGTGCTGAATGTCGCTTCCGCTGCTGCCTTCCAACCCGGCCCACTGATGGCTACCTACTTCGCAAGCAAAGCCTATGCATTGCACTTTTCCGAGGCTCTAAACGAAGAACTAGAAGGAAAGGGAGTCAGCGTGACGGCTCTGTGTCCAGGTCCTGTAAGGACCGAGTTTCAGCAGGTCGCTGGCATGGAAACTTCCGGCCTAGTCGCCAAAAAGCGCTTAATCAGCATTGAGGAGGTAGTCGAAGCCGGCTACAAGGCTATGATGCAAGGTAAAGCTTTTGTCATTCCAGGTGTCGGAACCAGACTGCTCTCATTCAGTGTTCGCTTCATGCCCCGACGTTTCGTCGCTAAATTCGTGCACCGAATGCAGGCTGACCGGGCACCACAAGTAACAAAAACGGTTACAATCTCGTAGAACAACCTGATTGTCTGGGGTTTTGCCCCTAATCCCACCCTTTTTAAGTCTGAATCGAGAACGCTTCCTATGCCGCATTATTTCGACCGCCAAGACAATGGGACCTTAAAAATCGAGGTTCACAAACGGGGCAAAGAGTTGCTGTGGGATGCCCTACTAAACAAAGGCACGGCTTTTACCGAAGAAGAGCGGGAGGCATTCGACCTGAAAGGCCTTTTGCCTACTCAAGTCAACACCATCGAGGACCAAGCGGAGCGAACCTACCTCGCGATCACCCGAAAATCTGAGCCGCTGGAGCAGTACATCGGCCTAAGAGCGCTCCAAGATCGCAACGAAACACTCCTATACAAGCTGCTAATCGATCATCTTGAAGAGTTTATGCCGGTCGTATACACACCAACGGTCGGTGACGCTTGCTTCCACTTCAGTCGGATCTTCCGTCGTGGGCGTGGCGTTTGGATAACACCGGATCACCGCGGGCACATCAAGGAACTTCTGGCAGCGTTCGACAAACCATACGTTCGTCTCATCGTCGTGACCGACAACGAACGCATCCTCGGATTGGGTGATCAAGGGGCGGGCGGCATTGGAATCCCAATCGGGAAGCTAGCACTGTACACGGGCTGCGCGGGTCTTCATCCATCGACGACCCTGCCGATCAGTATCGACGTGGGCACGGACAACCGACACCTGTTGAACGACCCTCTTTATCTTGGCTATCGGAAACCACGTCTGCGGGGCAGCGAATACCTCGAACTTATCGACGAATTCATCCAAGCAGTCAAAGAATGCTTTCCCGATACGCTACTGCAATGGGAAGACTTCAAAAAAGTCAACGCTTTCGAACTCCTCGCTAAGTATCAAGACGAGATACTTTCGTTTAACGACGACATCCAGGGTACGGCCGCAGTGACCACTGCCGGACTGGTTGCCGCTTGCCGTGTAATTGGGGAAGAACTTAGTGACCAACGTATTGCGATTCTCGGAGGAGGCGCCGCCGGCATTGGCATCGCGCACCAATTGCGTGGAGCTTTCGAGCGCATGGGCAAGTCGGCCGATGAAATCACTCGTGCGATCGCAGTGCTCGATAGTCGTGGTTTGATTCATACAGGGCGTGATGGCCTTGACGAGCATAAAAAAACTTTTGCGTGGCCGCATGAACTGGCCACAGAGCATGGGTTGGATCCAGCAAAGCAGATCGACCTGGAAAGCCTAATCAGAGCGATGAAACCAACGATGTTACTCGGCACCAGTGGTGTGCCAGGTACGTTCACCGAGCCAATGCTGCGAGAGATGGCTAAGCACGTTGAGCGCCCTGTTGTTTTCCCGCTCTCGAACCCCACCGCAATGAGCGAGGCACACGCTGCTGACGTAGTTGCGTGGACTGAGGGCCGGGCACTAATCGCAACAGGTAGTCCCTTTGACCCAGTTGAGTACAACGGCCGCACCATCCATGTCAGTCAGGGCAACAACGTTTATATATTCCCGGGGGTCGGTCTTGGCGCTCTTGCTGCACAAGCCACGAAGGTTACCGATTCGATGTTCACAGCAGCGGCCGCCGATCTTGCTGACCAAGTGTCGCCCGAAGATCTCAAGTCCGGGAAGCTTTACCCTCCACTCTCTGATATGCGCAAGATTACACGCAGCATCGCTCAGGCGGTGGTGCGACAAGCATTCGAAGAAGGTCTCGCTCAGGCTGATGCAGACACACCAATCGAAGACCTTGTCGACAGCCTTATCTGGGAGCCAGCCTACCCGACACTCGTTCCGGCCTAAACACTCAGCCAGAACGTTTGGCCTGGTAAAAACAGTGGTGGCTAGTTTCGGTTGGTAATTAAGAGAGTGGTGGCAACCCAATAGGCTGGGCACGCTGAATCTCACCCGCGATTGCAAGAACTGCCTCTTCCTTCTGCGGCCCGCCGACCACCTGTATACCGACCGGAAGGCCCTTGGAGTCAAATCCCGCTGGTACCGAGGCAATGGGTAACCCGGTGGGGCTCAAGATGAAAGTCGGGGCTACCCAGTCGATGTAGGTCTTCATTGTATGTCCACCTATGGTCTTGGGGTGATTTTGCTCGACGGGATGTGGTGACACCGCCATGCACGGTGTGAGGAGGAAATCGAATCTCTGGAAAAACTCGTGCATTTCGGCCCAAAGCTGGGCCCGAGCTTGTTGGGCGGCGGCAAGTTGCACGATGGTGGTCTCGAGACCGCCTCGAACATTAGCTGCAAGGTTGTCACCAAACTCACTGATTCGGTCTAGGCGAGAGTACTGATTGGTAACCATCCACAACCCCCGGATGGCGAGGAAAGCTTCTCGCGCGTAGCTTAAATCAAGATCAATTTCCTCAACGCATGCACCTACCTGGCCCAACTCTTCAGTGGCCACACGGCAGACTTTCTGGATCTCATCATCGACGCCGATACCAGCAATGTCGGAGCAAAAAGCCAGTCGTGTTTCCTTCGGTATACCTCGTTGAACCACCTCTGCGAACTCACGCCCGTGAATCGATTGGTGCAGCGGCGCGACTTGGCTGGGACCAGCGACGGCTTCGAGCATGAGAGCAACATCCAAGGCCGTACGCCCCATGCCACCTGTAACCGAAATATCATCCCAAAGAAAATCATTCGGCCAAGTTGGAATCAGTCCAGGTGAAGGCCTCAGCCCAACAACACCGCAAAACGACGCAGGAATACGGAGCGAGCCACCCAAGTCGGTGCCCTCGGCCAAGGCAATCATCCCAGTAGCCAAGCCAGCAGCGCCCCCGCCCGTCGAACCACCAACACTCAAGTCAGTATTCCAAGGGTTACGCGTTGCACCGAAGACCTCGTTGAAGGTGTTGGCACCAGCAGCAAACTCGGGGGTGTTGGTCTTTCCGAGAATGACCGCATCAGCAGCTTTGAGACGCTGAACCACTAACGCATCAACTTCGGGAACGTGATCCGCGTACAACGTTGAGCCGAACGTCGTGCGCATGCCCTTGGTTTGCGTCACGTCCTTGACACCTACCGGAATCCCGGCCAGTACACCGACGTTATCACCGGCAGCCAACCGCTTATCGAGTTGTCGTGCCTCGTCGACAGCGGCATCGTTCAAAGTCACCACCGCATTGATCTTGCCGTTGTAGCCTTCGATCTGTGCTAGGCAAGCTTCAACTACCTCGACGCATGACAACTCACGGTCACCGATTAAACTGCGAAGCTTTGATGCCGACAAACGTGCGACGTCCATGCAATCTCCCTGAACAGCATCTCCCGGTATGCTGTCACTGCCTAGTTAGTCTTCGATGAATTCAAACACTAGTAACTTGGCCAGGAGCTTGCCAAGTGACACTACACTGGGCAACCTTGCGTGAGCCTCCTTGTCAAATGAATCTGGCTAAGCCCGTGGCCGAAACGGATCCACTCTCCAACGTCGTTATCGTCTTAAACAAGCCCAAGGACGTCGTCAACATCGCCGGGGTCATCAGGGTGATGATGAATATGGGGCTGTCGCGGCTTCGACTCGTGGAGCCAGACGAGTTCGATATACGTCGAATCGATGGGATCGCCCACAGAAGCAGCCGAATTGTCAACGGAACTGAGTTCTACGAAAGCCTGGCTGCCGCCGTTTCGGATGTTATCTATGTTGTAGGAACATCGGCTCGTGCGCGCTCCGACAAACGAAACATGGCTCGCCCGCGCACCATCGCGCCCGTAATCACCGAACGGGCCCAAGATGGGCTCGTAGCAATCGTCTTTGGCCGTGAAGACAAAGGGCTACCAACTGAGGCGCTGGACCTGTGCCAAGAGGTGATCGGGATCCCTACCGATCTTGAATTTCCTAGCCTCAATCTGGCCCAAGCGTGCTTAGTGGTTTGCTATGAATTGTTGTTGGCAGTTGGTGACCCCAGACAACAAGAGCCACCAGTGAGCGGCAAGCGTTGTCGGGCAACCCCACCAGCAACCCAGGAGGACTTGGAAAGAATGTATGACTCTCTCGAAAGAGGGCTTGAACACATTGACTTTTTCGCCCCTCGTGAAGCCACAGCAGTAATGCGAACGTTCCGAACGTTATTGGGCCGTGCTGAACCCTCGCAGCGCGAGGCTAAACTTGTCGAGGCTATTGGCCACCGGATCGTCCACTTTCTTGACCGACTTGAACGGGTACGCAACGACAACGTCTAGCCTGCATACCCAAACCAAGAAACAATCGATTGAGTAGCTTCTACGAAACCCTGTGCGCTTGCAGTAGCAGTGTTTCCAAATGGACCCGCTAGTGCCCCGGCTGCCACAATGGCTCCTCAACACCAGCTTCACGATTTTCGAAACGCGCCATAACAAACAGTGCATCAGAGAGGCGATTTAAGTAGGGCACCATGTCGGCGCCAACGTTCTCCTCGCGAGCCAGCGAGACCACGCGCCGCTCCGCTCGACGACATACGGTTCGAGCCACATGAAGAGCCGCTGCGCCAGGTGAACCGCCCGGCAAAATGAAATTCTCAAGCGGCCCAACGACCTCGGTTAATTCGTCTATCAGCACCTCAAGTTTATTTACTTGCTCCGTCCCAATGCGCGGCACATCGAACTCGGGGTTCTCACTCTCGGGCGTGGCCAGATCGCCGCCTAGGTCAAAAAGTTGATTTTGAATGGCCGTCAGCTCGACACTCAATCGTTCACACAGTCCAACAGCTATAGCCACACCAATACATGAGTTAAGTTCATCGACCGTGCCATAAGCTCGGACACGGAGCGAATCCTTCGCCACCTCGGTACCCGCACCTAGACGGGTTAAACCACCATCACCGGTACGCGTGTACAGTTTGGTTAGCCTGGCCATTTCGTCTCCTTACTTGGAGGAGTTTGCACTGCGGAGCCGCTGTTCTTCCAGCATGTGTTTTAGTTATCGCGACAATGTAAGGGTAACGCCGAAATATCCACTAAGGCCCACTGTGCCAAAACCAAGGACTTCTTCGTAGTTAGTGTCGAGCAGATTGTCTATTCGAGTGCGGACCGACAAAGCATTAAGCAACTGATAGTTAACTGCTAGGTTGACGATTGCAAAACCATCGAGACGCTCTCGCCCGTTGACCCCATTGTCGAAGCTCTCGCCTTTCACACGCAATTCGCTCCAAAAACGCAGGCTTTCATCTGGTCGAACAGTCACACGGATACCCCCTTGGTGCCGCGGACGACGAATAAGCTGGCCGTCAACGCTCTCGGAAGTGGCATCGGTCAGTGTGTAATTGCCCGACAAGGTAAGCGTTTCATTCGGCTTGTATTCCCCCCCAACTTCAGCACCGATCGTTATGACATCACCCAGGTTCTCCGGTCGCCCAGAGACGAAGTCAAATTCGATTAACTTACTTATGTCGTTATAAAAAAACGTGACGTCAAAACTTACTTGCGAAGAAGGGGCGAATGTATCAATACCGACATCGAAGCCAACACTCTCCTCTGGTTGCAAATCCGGATTGCTGAAGCCAGGGAAGTAGAGGTCATTGAGGGTTGGCGCCTTAAACCCAGAACCCATCGAACCGTGGACCCGGACCAGTTGGTTGACATCGATCGTTGCCGTGGCACGGCCTGTCCACTTTCTGCCAAAGGTGCTGTGGTCCTCAAAACGAACTCCGCCGGTGACCCGCGCACGATCAGCGATACGGATGCGATCCTGGACATAAACACCTACAAGGTCGACCTCTTCGCTAAAAAAATCCTCGCCCAAGACACTTCGGCTCAACGACGTAGCCTGCTCGCGTCGATACTCAAGACCAGTAACCAAAGTCTGGGCACCTGGGAGATCTATACCGTTCTGCCAGTCCACTTCCCGGATTGAAGAGTTAAGCTCGAAACTGGTAAAAAAATCCTCCGGCGTGTCAGTAGTAAGACCAGCTACCGAGGTTGAAATTTCCACAGTTGAGTGAATACCTTCCCCTCTGTACCCGACCGTGCCACCGGCGACCGTCTCGCTGCTAGTCTGCAAATTAACTAGATTGTCAACGGGGCCCTCAACGAAATCGAACCCATCGAAGTCAACGTCAGTGTTGAATCCACGGATGAAAGCCGAAGCCACCATCCCTCTGTCCAACCCATAATCAACGCGGCCATTGTAGGAAAGGTTCTTATAGCTATCGGGCTCGGAATGGCCGTTGGCTTCGTTAGCGCTTGAGAAGCCACCACTGTCGAAGTAGGAAATTCCACCGGCTAAACGTGCGGAGTTGGTTTGCCCACTGCCCCACGTGCTGAACCGACTGGTGCTGTATGAACCACCGTCAACATCGACGCCCCAGGCCCCAGAACCACTTCCACGTCGGGTGATTACGTTGATGACACCACCTATTGCCTGTGAACCGTACAAGTTGCTCTGCGGACCACGTACGATCTCGATGCGATCTATTTGATCGGCTGATAGCTGGATCCCAGAAATATCATAGGCTCCTGTGGTTGGTGAATTGACCTTAACGCCATCGATCAAAAAAAGTGTCTGGCTGGTATTGCTACCCCGTATGAATACCTGCGCCAACGAACCGGCTGGACCACTGCGAACCACGTTCACTCCGGGTGCAAATTGCAGAACGTCAATCAGCCAACGAGCACCACTAGCAGTAATTTCATCACTTGTAATCAGTGAAACACTGCTGCCGATGTTGCGGATGTTCTCTATTTCACGTTCTGCGGTAACAACAACTTTTTCGTCGGAGCGGATCGTGCCCTGACGATCCTTCTGGTGATCTAATGGGGACTGCTCTGGCACGTCCTCCTGGGGTGAGGCTATGGCAACAAAAACCAGCTCACTAGCAGGAAACCCATTTGCTCTCGACGCTGGGGCGACAAGAAAAACAAGTGACAGAAGACCTATGAAAAAGCGGGGCTTCATTAGCATCCTCCTATGATGCTCGGTGAGAAGCCCCGCGAGAGGATGCCGCTTAACTACATCCACCTCCCGCGAGGACCAACCTGATCCGGTTGGTTACGGTCTCCTGACTTACGGATCAACCTACTCGCCGCGCCTTCCCAGAAAGTTACCCCAGTGGCTTTGTCGGTAGTTCATCACCGTCTTTCGATTGCGACGACCACCGATTGCGGCTTTCGTCCCCGATCACAGTTGCGGGGCAGTGCGGGATTCACACCCGCTTCCCGATGCCAAACACTCAATTAGCTGTCAAAGTAGTAGCATGCGCAACACCCTGACATCAAACAATAGGCTCGCCGATTCGCCGCAAGCAGTATCAACTAGCTTGCACTCGACACTTCTGCGAGGGGTTTTTCTCCTGTCACTCAGTGCTATGGCATGTGCTGATCCCAATATGCCCCAAGAACGCACCTTGATGCTGGCGGCGGCGAGCACGATCGACGCACTGGAAGCTGCAGTGAAAGATTTCGAAAGCAAAACAGGTATCGGAGTCGATGTCAGTTTTGGACCAACCTCCACGATCGCACGACAAATCGAGCGGGGTGCTCCCGCAGATCTTCTTTTGTCCGCTAATGGTACCTGGGCCGATTACGTCGAAGATCGGCTTGCTGTCGACCGTCGCGTCACATTGGTAAGCAACCAACTCGTCGTGGTCAAACCGTTAAGGAATCAACTGAAAAACGAAACTGTCCCAAGCTTGCGCGAGTTTTTCAGTGATCCGCAACTCCGTTTTTCGATCGCCGATCCGAATTCGGTGCCCGCGGGGATCTACGCTCGGCAAGCACTGGAAGCATCGGGTTTTTGGGAATCTATCGAACCGCAACTCGTTCCCACTGTCGATGTCCGGGCGGCTCTAGCGTTAGTTTCTCGGGACGAAGTCGATGGCGGTTTCGTCTACGCAACTGACGTCGCTAGAAATTCAAATGTCACATATGTCGGCCCCATAGACCCCATACTCCACGACGTGATCGAATATCCTCTACTGCTACTTGATGAACCCGAAGAGGAGGCAACAGAATTGTTCAAGTTCCTCATCTCTGACCGTGGCCGCAAACATTTTCTCGATCGAGGTTTCACGGACCCTTACCGATAAAAATCGCGGAACGTTCGACTCAGACTGTGCCGCTAAACGCGTTAATAGGAATTTGAACATGGGCCTAACCAACACCGAATGGACTGCGGTGGTATTGAGCGTCCGTGTCGCCTTGGTAGCGGTGCTGATCTCGTTACCTTTCGGCATCGCGGTTGGGTGGTTACTTGCCCGCCGCGAATTCCGTGGCAAGTGGGCGATCGAAACTCTGGTAAACCTGACTCTTGTACTGCCCCCAGTAGTTACCGGTTACCTGTTGTTGCGGATGTTCGGGCGACGGACTTGGTTTGGAATGTGGCTCCAGGACACTCTCGGAATCGAACTCGCATTTACCTGGTTGGCAGCGGCGATTGCCAGTGCAGCACTCGGTTTCCCCCTTATGGTGCGTGCTATTAGGCTGGCTTTCCGAGGTGTCGACACCCGGCTCGAGGATGCCGCCCGGTCACTCGGCTCAAGCCCTTTTGACTCATTCTGGCGGGTTAGCTTGCCTCTTGCACGAGGCGGCATAATCTCCGGAACTGTGTTGGCATTTGCCCGCAGCCTGGGCGAATTCGGGGCCACAATCACCTTTGCCGGCAACATTCCAGGCGTTACCCAAACGCTACCACTCGCTGTGTTTTCAGAAATGAACCGGGCCGACGGTGATGGAACATTCCGATTGGCGATCGTCGCGGTCGTGCTTGCCGGGGTGGCGCTGGCAACCAGTGAGTGGTTGGAGAGACGAGGGGCGGGGCCGTGAAGCTCCAGGTGCACTGCGAGCATCAGTTCGAAAGCGGCTTCGATGTCGCCTTCAATTTTGACTCCAAACATCGCATCACAGCACTATTTGGACCCTCGGGAGCAGGAAAGACCTCTCTCTTGATGATGATCGCCGGTTTCGTTGTTCCCGACAAAGGCTATATCGCTTTCGATGACCGAGTGCTTCTGGATACCGAGGCCGGGATTGCCTTGGCACCTGAATCCCGACACCTGGGAGTCGTGTTCCAGGACCAAAGGCTTTTCCCCCATCTGTCCGTGGCAGACAACCTCCTCTTCGCCCAACGGCCATCACCTCTAAACAGAGAAGAGTTGTCTTCCAAGCGGATCGCTGAGGTGCTTGAACTCAACGGTCTACTGCAGCGTCGACCAAAGTCCCTTTCCGGAGGTGAACGCCAACGTTCCGCCGTGGCTCGCGCCCTTGTTACCCATCCGTGTTGCATACTGGCCGATGAGCCTACCGGCAACCTTGATCAAAAGACCGCTGGAGAGGTTCAGAGTCTGTTATTGGAACTGGTTGAAGGTGAAAAACTCGCCTTGGTCGTGGCAACGCATGATCTTCAATTTGCCCGATGTTTGTCTCGCCAATACGAGTTGCGGGAAGGCCAACTGACCAACATGGATCCTGTCTAGAAATCCTATTTCTGATTTCTTTCTGAGGCCTAGCATATCCAACTGCTAACTCACGCGTAAAAAGACCACAGTGTTCTAAGTCACGCCGCTCCTACACTCGTTCGAATCGCACTATCGGTTCGGTTCCACGGGATGGATAAACGGCTCATTTGGGTGACAGCTTTTTCAGTCGGCATTTGCATTGTCACTCTGCAGAGATCACTGATCCCCATCACGGTATTGATCGCGCTAGCGGTCACCAGTGTCGGTCTGATTACTGGGGCCCGCGCGGTTGGTACTGGCGCCTTCCTGTTGGGATTGATCTGGGGAAATACCGCGTCTCATCATGCGTTGGAACAGCGCCTTTCGGACTCTGATGTTGGTAATCCAAAGATTATTACGGGCAGCGTAACGGGAGTTCCACAAAGAAGGGGCGGAGTCGTTCGCTTTGATTTTCGGATAGACCGTGCCCAAACCGAACATACAGGGGCCTATTCGGGGCGTCGAGTACGTCTCAGATGGTATCAGACAGTTGAGACGCCGCTATCTGGCGACCGATGGCGACTTAAGGTCAGACTCCGTCCACCCCGGGGGTACCGGAATACGCATGGATTCGACTACGAATACTATCTTTTGCGAAGTGGGATACATGGGACGGGGTATGTTCTGGATGGGGAGAGGCGCTCGGAGACCCAGTTGCGAATCTGGGGTGCAGTGGACCGTTTCCGGTCCAGGTTTAAAGAAAACATCGGGGGTGCCACCGGACTCGCGAACCGGGGAATTCTGACGGCTCTTGCTGTTGGCGAGCGGTCAGGAATTGATTCTTCGACTCGAAAACTTTTGCGGGAATCCGGATTGAGCCATCTGGTTGCTATCTCGGGCCTGCACATCGGTTTAGCGGCGCTGTTCGCCTATAGCATTGCAATCGGGTTGTGGAGAGTGTTTCCTCAGGGCTGTCAGCGACTGCCCGCACATTTTGTGGGTTGGCTAATGGGAGTGGCGACCGCGTTGGGTTACGCCTTCGTCGCGGGTTTCCCGATATCGACGATACGGGCCATCGTAATGGTTCTGATTGGAGCCCTCCTTGCAGGGACATGTACCAGAACCTCGCCCGAAAACCTGCTGGCAGCAGCGATGCTGATCGTTTCAGTGGATTGGACACTCAGTGTGCCGTCTCCGGGATTCTGGCTGTCTTTCAGTGCCGTGTGGTTGATTTTAAGATTCTTGCCAGATCAGCACCGCCATCATTTCACAGAGGGGGCCAACGCAGAAGAAAAGTCCCTACAAGCCATTAGGTCTTCAATCAGATATTTGTCCGACCTGACGAAGCTTCAATTGCTACTCCTTTTTGGGATGTCACCATTACTGGCATATGTTTTTGGGGAACTTCCATTATCGGCACCCGTTAACAATTTACTCGCGGTGCCCGCCTTCGGGTTTTGTGTCGTCCCATCAGCGCTAGCGGCTTTAGGGGTTCACCTGCTGGGATACAGTCATTGGGTCCCCTGGATTCTATGGCCAGCGGACCAACTTATTACCGGAAT
>CAYVUW010000003.1:0-25551 GCA_964455175.1 uncultured Acidobacteriota bacterium
CCGGCAGGTGGCCCAACATCCGCTGCACCCGCATGTCGACGCGTCGAGTTGAAGCCACCACCTTGCCACCGACGTGGAAGCTACGAACGTTGTCCTCTGGCCACTCGGAGACCGCCACTGACGAATTCATCCCTTCGCCGACATAATGGTAAGCGGAAACCGCGTCCCAATCCTCAACGAAACGTCCGTAGGCAACCAGCCCGTCCGGCACCGGAGTCACCAACCCGACCAACATGAACGTCAGCGCCAGAACCACCGTTGCAGACCCTGCGAGGCGGGCAATCCCCACCCAACCGCCAGCCCGCGCAAGCATAGACCGGTAAGCACTTTCGCTAGTGGTTTCCGTTGGTTGCAACTCCACGGCCCCAGAAGCCGTCAGACGATCGGAAACGAACATCGACGCAGCAGCCAAGCCAGCAAGTAGCGTCAACCTTTGCTGCGACTGGTAAGTGCCGAGTGCTGGAATCATATACATACTAAACATTGCCGAACCTAGGATCGCCCCAGCCGTGTTGGCAGCATAAACACGACCAACCAAGTCGCCGGGGTCCTGTTCCGGTCTGGCGATCGCCGCTAGCGCCAGCGGAAAGCTCGCCCCCCATAAGCAGGTAGCAAGCAGCATTGCGACCGTAGCTCTCATCAAATCGTGGCCGTAGCGCAGCGTAATGTCATCGTAGAACTCCGGGTTCAGATACCAAAACGGGAGTTCTTTTGAAATCATGAAGGCCCCGGCCGGAATCGCGAACACCAATAGCAGTTGCGTCCAGCCGAGGGCCATGCCTGGTCGTCGTACCTGTTGAGCAAGAAACGAACCAAAGGCACTGCCAATCCCCAACCCAATCAAGAAGACCGCCAGAATGATTGAAAAGGTATATACGGTGCCGCCGAACAGCAGTGAGATCAGGCGTGTCCAAACCACTTGAGTACCGAGTGATGTAAACCCTGACAGCCCAATAACTACGTACACCCAGGGGTTCGGGGCCTTAGTGGAGATGAGAGCCTTGGCCTTGGGCGAAACAAACGGCACACCCCTGACGATGAGCCAAAAAGCAACCATGGCAATCAAAATATTGATCGCCGCGGCGACCAGGGTCGCGATCACCATGTCATAGACCCTTAGCAGATAGAACCCGGCGAACAGGCACCCGGCTACCGCGCCACCGATGTTGGCAGTGTACAAGAGGCCAACGCGCGAGATCCCTACCCGGGTCATCTCCATGTAACGTGAGATAGCCGGCAAGGTCGCGCCCATTAGAATCGTTGGCGGAAGCAAGCAAAGCAGACAGATGATGGAGCGCAATAGCACTCCGGCGAACCCGTAGCCAACAACGCCAGAATAAATATGGCCCACCAACGGTAAAAGCAGCAACAAGGCGATACCGATCAAGCCTATGCCGATCTCAAGCACTGCGTAGACCTTTAACGGATGGTGACGCATCGAAACGTATTTAGAGAACGCCAGGCTGCCGAGAAACAGACCTCCCATATAACTAATCAACAGGATACCGAGCGAGATTGCTGAAGCACCTATTACCTGGCGCAACAGCTGAAACCAAACGATTTCGTAGATCAAGGCGGCGCAACCGCTGCCAACAAACATCAACAGGAGGACAGGCATATAGCGCCCGCCGACGTCCACCGTAACGCCACCAGGCCGTTCCATCTAATAAGGCTCCCTGTGGGAAATCGAGCAGGATTCTTTTGAATCCTTCAGAGGCAAGATTCGCAAGAGCGTACGTTAACGTCTCTCTTCACGAAACCTCAGGTCCTTCCTTTGGCTGCCTCATAAACAGACTCAAGACCACCCGGTTGCGCGCCACTAACCAATAGAGTGCCTCTGAGACCAGACGAAAACCCGACACCTTTCCGTAGGCGAGATTTACCCAACCCCAGCCCCGAACATCTTTCAAGGTATGGCACACTGCAGCAGCCCCAGAAAGCACTTCCCCGCCTGTCAAAACTAGATGCACCGCAGCCTCAGCTGATTCTTGTGAGATCTGAGGGAAGCGATCGAGTGCTTCTTGGTACGGTACGTATTCAACGGCGTTTCCAGTCAAACCCTGCCAGTGGCATACCCAGCGCTTACAAAAGTCGCAATCACCGTCATAGAGCATCACCGGCACCACTGTGGTCGAAATCACCATATAAAGAGGCTACCGCACCTGCGTTTGTTAGTCCGAGATCGTCTTGAGCTATCAATTCCCCTTGCCGACTGCAGTCCAGGTACGGATACTTCTCTAGCGACTACAGTAATTTGACTAAAGGAAGAACCGATGAACAACCCATTCACTCACGTCACGACCTCGATTGTTGCTGGGCTCATAGCCACGGCACTGTTCGCCGGTGTAGGCATCCCAGCTCTTGAAAACAAAGTGGAGGCAAGTCAACAAGTGACTAAGTATGTTCGCTATAGCTACGAAGGCAGCACGTCCTACGGTGTTCTTGAGGACACTACTGTATACGAACTCGATGGCGACATTTTTGCTTCACCATCGCGCAGCGGTCGCAGTATGCCGTTAGCCAATTTGACACTACTAGCACCGGTTGAGCCTTCGAAGGTCATCGCCGTTGGCCTGAATTACGGTAGCCACATCGAAGAAGGCCGTAGCCATATCGGCGACAGTCCGGTAGCTGAGTATCCGGGGCTCTTTGCGAAATTCCCGACATCGATCATCGGTCCCGACGCCGAGATCGTTATCCCGAGGGATGCCGGCGACGTGCACTACGAAGGCGAGTTGGTCGTCGTTATCGGAAGCACCACCAAGAACGTTCCAATTGAAGATGCAGCCGATCACATCTTCGGTGTTACTGCCGGGAACGATGTTTCTGAGCGCGCGTGGCAGGGTGCCGATTTGCAGTGGGTACGCGCAAAGGGCTCAGACACTTTTGGGCCCATTGGCCCAGCCATCGTAACCGGGCTTGATTACAATGACTTGTTAGTAGAAACGCGCCTCAACGGTGAGACCCGCCAGTCGGCAAGTTCTGAAGACCTAATATTCGGAGTCGACTATATCGTCAGCTACATTAGCCGCTACGTGACCCTCTATCCGGGCGATGTAATCTTTACCGGAACCCCGGGCTCAACTCGTGCCATGACACCGGGCGATGTGGTTGAAATCGAGGTTCAGGGAGTTGGGGTATTGCGCAACACGGTCGCTGCGGCACATTAGAGGAAATGTTCGGCCCGACCAGCGCTGATCCGAAGACCTAGTGCGTCCAGATAATTTTGGGCTTGACTACACTCAATCGTGCAGCGCGAGAGCAACGAGACCGGCCCGATAACCTCGTGATCCCACCGCAACGACGATGTACTGCCGCCCCTCGTGCATATAGGTAATTGGGAGTCCGGTTACCGTCGCTGGCAATTCAAGTTCGGCAATCGTCTCCCCAGTTGCCTTATCGTGAGCGCGAAACACGGGGCCACCACTGAGACCTTCCCCGGAGAAAAGTAGCGTTTTTGTAACCATCAACATGGGGCGTGATGGTTTTCCTGTTCGCGGCAACTCCACGTCACGTAATAGCGAATGGTTCTTGATGTTATCCGGAGTGTCTCCATTGGGAACCATCCAAGCATGATCGCCGGTGTTTAAATCGATGGCGGTAATCCTTCCCCACGGAGGTTTAACGATCGGCAATCCCCGAGGCAATCGCGGCGCTCGGCCGCCTGCCCAAAAGTTCAAATCGCTTCGTTCGGAGTTAGCTGCCCGGAGGGCAAACGCCGTGAGTGTGGTATATGAGCCGACATACAACATCCCAGTTTCCGGGTCGACCGCTCCACCTTCCCAATTGCCCCCGCCCATTTCATCCGGCAGCATCAACGTCCCGCGCGTACCATCCGGCCCACCGACGAGAGAAGGAGGAGTGAAGATCGGCCCCATCCGGTAGTTCTGCACAAGCTCGAGAGCCTGAGCCCGCAACTCGGGGGTAAAGTCAATTAGGTCGCTCTCGGAGAACCCCTGGCGATCAAACGGAGCCGGCTTGGTCGGATGTGGCTGGGTCGGAGAGGTTTTTTCTCCGGGCACGTCAGACTGTGGTACCGGCAATTCTTTAATCGGCCATACTGGTTCACCTGTTTCGCGGTCGAAGACATAGACCCAGGCTTGCTTGGTAATCTGAGCAACTGCTTTGATTGGTCGTCCGTCGACTTCGATATCGATAAGGATTGGCGCGGCAGGTAGATCCCAATCCCAAATATCATGATGGATGAGCTGATAATGCCAAACACGCTCCCCTGTTCGAGCGTTAAGGCAAACGAGACTGCTGGAAAACAAGTTGTCACCGGGTCGATGCCCTCCGTAATAGTCGCTGGTAGCAGCCTCGACCGGAAGGTAGACATAGCCGAGTTCAAGGTCAGCGGAAAACGGTGCCCAAACACCGGTATTGCCAGAATACTCTGCCGAGGCATCTTCCCAAGTATCGTGACCAAACTCACCGCTCGCGGGAATCGTATGAAAGGTCCACATGAGCTCGCCGGTGCGAGCATCGAAGCCGCGCACGTCACCTTTGATGTTGCGCATGGAGTCGGGAGCCATCCCGACCTCCTGTGCCGAACCAACTATCACAACATCCCCCACTATCACCGGTGGTGAACTCGAACCTATGCGACCAACCGGTGGAACTCCACCACGTACCCCCATCATAAGATCGAGGACACCATCTTCACCAAATTCTGAGATCGGCCGACCGTTAAAGGCATCGAGCGCGACCAGATGGTACCCAGGAGTGACAACGAATATGCGGGCACCTTCGCCGGATCCTCCCGGGCTCCAGTAGGCAACACCGCGTCCGGAATTACGCCTTGGAGCCTCAGCATAACGCTCCCCTTCGTCAAGACGATACGTCCAGATAGTTTCACCGGTTCTCGGATCAATGGCGACGACTGCCCGGCGTGTTCCGGCCGTAGCATAAAGCACGCCATTGATCATCAAAGGCCTGGTCTGGGTACGCACCTCGGAGCGGGGACCGAAATTACGCCCCGTCCATTCCCAGACGATCTCGAGATCGGTGACGTTTGCGGAGGTTATTTGGTCGAGTGGAGAATAACCGCTCGAGGCGTGATCTCCGCCGTAGGCGCGCCATTCAGCAGCGGCAGAATTTTCCTGCGAAGCCGGAATGATGCCACCGGTCGCTAGGAAACCAACAATCCCCAGAAGCGCAAACATCTGGGAAGACCGCCAATGCCTCAGCATCCTGCTCAACGACCTCCGCCAGACCACTCGAAGGGACCGGAAATCGTGATTTCGAAGAGTTGGGGCGGATCAGCCGGCAGCTCTTCTTGTACGTGCTTCACTCCATTGAGGCTGAAAAGGAACACCATAACCTCAAGATACTCATTATCAGCAAGAATGCCAGGGCTCTCGTACGGCATGGTTGCCTGTAGAAGTTCGAAGAGCTCGCCAGCTGTAGCCCCTTCCCATCCAATCATGTAGTCGGGCCCGAAGATGTCCATGGGATGGCACTGTGAACAAATTTCCTCCCAAACTTTCTCGCCTTGCTTAACCTGCCCCTCTGTAAAAACACCCTCTTGGATGGTTTTCTGCGACTGCGTCGCATAAGCCAGCCCCAGCGAAGCCGCTACAGACAGCGACAGAGCAGCCACAATGGCTGCAGTATCTCCCCTTCGCATTATTATGCGGCCTTGGCCAGAATGCCGAGCACCCCACATTTGGCTGGGAAACTTTCCCAGGAACACTCAGGGAAAGCGTAGCGGGAGAGAAACATGGGTTCTTGCTCCATAGGCCCAAAGGTCACTACCTCAGGCCCTCTACTTTTAGTAGGAATTCCTGTCACACGCGGCGAGCAGCACCAACGCCGCATTCTCCCCTGAAGATGTGATTCCTACAAGGAAGATCAGACCTGGGGAATCTACCAGCTTATTAGCGAATCAAATAGGATTGTGGCCATGCGATCTTCTAGCTTCATGTTGATTCTCCTGGGGGTTCTTTCCGCATGTGCACCCAGTCCAAGCGGAGACTCTTCTCTCAATTACACGGACTCGGATACAAAGAAGCCCAATATCGTTATCTTGTTTCTTGACGATGCTGGCTATGGTGACTTCGGCTACACCGGCAACCCATTAATTCGCACCCCCAACATCGACCGGATAGCGGCTGAGGGAATGCGCTTTACTCAATTCTATTCGGCATCGCCAGCTTGCACGGCGAGCCGTTATGCACTTCTGACTGGGCGGCTACCCGTGCGGTCGGGCTTTGGCTGGGTGCTAACCCCTAGCTCACCTCGTGGTGTCCATCCCGAGGAATGGACCTTGGCGGAAGGGCTCCGTGACCGTGGTTACGCAACGGCCATTTATGGCAAGTGGCATCTCGGGCGCCCAGAGGAGTACCTGCCTCTGCAACATGGGTTCGATGAATATCTGGGGTTCCCTTATAGCAATGACATGCAACCGCCACAATGGGCTTCGCTACCACTGATTGAAGGAAATGAGGTTGTCGAGCTTGACCCGGACCAGACACTGTTGACCGCTACGTTCACCCGCCGGGCAGTCGAGTTCATCGAACGCGACCGACAGGAGCCTTTCTTCCTTTATGTGCCATATTCGATGCCACACTTGCCGCTAATGCCCGGCGCGGCATTCGCTGGTGGTTCGCCTCGTGGAACCTACGGAGATGTCATCGAGGAACTTGACTGGAGTATCGGCGAAATCATTGGAGCTATTAACAAGCGTGGTTTAGCCCAGAACACCCTCGTATTCTTCACTTCTGACAACGGGCCCTGGATTATCAAGAATGAACAGGGTGGGTCAGCTGGTCCATTCCGCGACGGCAAAGGAAGCACCTGGGAAGGTGGCATGCGCGAGCCTGGGATCGCTTGGTGGCCTGGAACAGTGCCAAAAGGTTCTGTCGATCACGAAGTTGTGACTACGATGGACATCTACGTAACCGCACTCCAATTTGCAGGAGCCCGAGTGCCCACTGATCGTACCGTTGATGGCCACGACATCTCGACCCGCCTGCGTGGCACATCGTCGTCGGGTCCGAGAAACCCGCTTTATTACTACGGTCCGGGCCAGAAACTGCACGCTGTACGGCAAGGGCCTTGGAAGATGCACATCATGACGTCGAGCCAAACCGGTATAGATTACTTCGAGGCCAAACTGCCTTTGCTTTTCCACCTCGAGCGAGACCCCGGAGAGAGATGGGACGTCGCCGACCAGTTTCCTGAAGTCATTGAGCAACTAGAAAGTCTGGTCAGGACCCACCTGGCTGATGTCGCCGCCGAGGGGAATTTTTTTGACCGAAACTAAATGTCTTATGCCCAGTATCTGGGATCAATTATCGATGCTACCGAGATCTTGAAAATAAGCCACGACCTATCCCCGTCCGTCATTCCGGCGCAACAGCCAAACTGGGTTCCATCCATGTGGAGGCTAATCCTTGTCCCAGTGATGGTCATCGAATTATTCCTTGCCGCATGCGACTCAGGCAGTGACATGACGACCGGATCCACAGCGACGGATTCAAGACCCAACGTCGTCCTAATTGTCACCGATGATGCTGGCTATGCCGACTTTGGGGCATTCGGCGACCCCGAAATGAGGACCCCAAACATTGACTCGATCGCCGACAATGGCATCCGCTTCACCCAAGGCTACAATGCCGCCTCGGTGTGTAGCCCATCTCGCGCGGCCTTGTTGACTGGACGTTACCCCCAACGTTTTGGCCATGAATTCAACATTCCACGGATCGCGCAGCCAGGCGCCAATATCGATGACATCGGCCTACCGCTAAGCGAATCAACTATCGCTGACGTGATGGGTTCGCTCGGTTATGCCACGATCGCAGTGGGCAAATGGCACCTTGGCACATCCGATCGTTTCCACCCACTCAAGCGTGGTTTCGATGAATTCTACGGATTCCTCCACGGCAGCCGTAGTTACTTTCCTCTCGATGATACCTCCGAGCGTGGGACGCACTTGTTACGCAATAATCAACCGCAACCCGAGCGCGGTTACATGACCGACGTGTTAGCTGCTGAAACGGTGAGCCTCATCCAACGGTACCGCGATCAGCCTTTCTTTATGTATGTCAACTTCAATGCTGTGCATACACCGATGCATGCTAAATCGGAGCACGAAGCTTTGTTTAAGAACATCAAAAATGAAAGGCGTCGAACGTTGGCGGCCATGACCGTTTCGCTAGACGAGGGTATCGGTGCGATTCTGGACGAACTGACGAAGCAGGGGCTTGCAGACAACACGCTTCTTCTCTTCATCAACGACAACGGGGGCGCTACTAACAACGCGTCAACAAATCGTCCATTCCGTGGTCAGAAGGGAGACAAGTTCGAAGGCGGGATCCGTGTCCCCTTCATGATGCAGTGGCCAGAACGCCTGCCGTCCGGAGCCGAGTACAATTTGCCGGTCAGTTCGATGGACGTTTTACCGACGATCGTTGCTGCGACACATAGTGATCTTGATAGCACCTCTCCCCCACTCCGGGCGACGGAAAATAGGCCTCTCGACGGTATAAACCTGCTTCCCTACCTCACTGGTGAAGCAAACGGGCCACCGCACGAAACTCTGTTTTGGCGCCGTGGCGCAGTTGCGGCGGTACGCTACACGCAAGGCACCGAAGACTGGAAGCTTATCCGTGTTAACGAGGTTTCAACCTGGCTGTTTAACCTTCTCGACGACCCTTACGAAACAACAAACCTGATCGGCGAAGATCTGCAGCGACGAGTCTATTTGGAATCTGTACTAGAAGCTTGGGAAACAAACACGGTGGAACCACTGTGGCGGACCGACCCGTACTGGACACAAAACCAGATCGATAAGCACACACCCGGCACTGCCCAACCACCGGCTGTTGTCTTGGGGGATAGATACACACCAACCGCCTTGGGGGCACCGTCAACAGATATTTATCTTGCGACGCTCTCATCTAGCAACGGTGCCACCGATGTGACCAACGTCGTCAACATCACTGACCGCTATGGATATGACAACCAGCCCGCCTTCGAGCCGCACGGTGACACGTTGCTATACACATCGGCACGCAACTGGACTCAAACGGACATATACCGATACAACATACTGGCGCAAACCACCCGCCAGGTGACCCAAACTGTCTCCAGTGAGTTTTCTGCCACACCACTAACCTCGGGCACGGGTTTCTCAAGCATTCGAGAAACCGCCACAATGCAGCAACTATGGGGCTTTGAGAATGACGGCACGAGCCGTGGTGGGATTTTCAGCAACATCCAACCCGTCGGTTACCATGTTTGGGGCGACGAAAACATAGTGGTGATGTTCGTCCTCGGGAGCAACGGAACACCAGCAACACTGCAAATTGGGGACCTGCGAACCGGTGAGGTCAAGGTATTAATAGAGAATCCTGGCCGCTCATTACAGAAGGTCCCAGGTCGCCACGCCGTGAGTTTCGTCCGTAAGACTGACCAAGGCAATTGGTGGATCGATGTTTACGATATAGATACTGGTGAATTTACCCGCTTGCTATCAACGCTCCCTACTCGCGAGGATTATGCCTGGACGCCAAACGGGGCAATCCTAATGGGCGATGGCTCGAAGCTCTTCCAAGTTCTGTCTGCAAGAAGTAGGCTGGACGAGGTGTCCATTGACGTTGACGCATCCTTGGGCCCACGCCTCCAATGGACAGAGATTGCCGACCTCTCCGATGCGGGGATCGGAGACATCACCCGCCTAGCCGTAAACAGTTCCGGTACGCTTCTGGCAATTGTTAGCAAACGAGAAAACAACTGACTCGCGACCTCTGATGTGTCACGCGGACACGTCCTGCTAGAATTCTCGGGTCTGCACTTCACCGCCAATGTTCCTTAAATTGCGCCTGACGACGATCACCATCACACTGCTGGTGCTCCTGCCGGCTTTCGCGCAAGCTACGGCGATCTCGAAAACCAAAGCTGCGCTCCACGCCACCAATACGGCTCAGAACGCCCTGTTGCAGATAGGTATCACCGCCTTAGAAGAAGGCGACCTGCAAACGGCTCTTTCGACGCTCGAGCAAGCGGTGCTGATGACACCTAACCTGGTGGAGCCATACTTCTGGCTCGGACGCGCTCGCCTTGAAGCCGGCCAACCAGCGGCGGCCGTGGAATCTTTACGACGCGCTGAGACACTCATTGGTGGTTTCGATCAGCGGATCGCCTATGAGCTCGGTTTGGCATTGATGAGAAGTGGGGATCTGAACTCAGCACGCTTGCGGTTCGAGGCCATCATCAAAGCTAACCCAGCCGCGCCATTGCCCAAACTTAATCTGGGCTGGATCCTGATGCAGGAAGATCAAGGAGGAAAAGCGCTTGAGTTGTTCGAGGCAGTCACGATCGAGCACCCCGACAACGATCTAGCCCACTACTATGCTGGTCGGATCCATGAGGGCAACGCCCGCTTCGGGGAAGCAGCTGCAGCATATGAACGTGCTTTAACGCTATCTCCCTATCTGCTTCAAGCTCTAGTCGCACTCGGCAAGCTGGAAATGGCACGTGGTGACCTGAGCCGGGCCCGGACTCTCTTCGAGCGCAGCGTCGTCCACCACCCTCAGGTCGCCGACGCGCACCTACAACTTGGGCTTCTCGAGCTTCGTGAACGTAACCTTGTTGCCGCTGTCAACAAGTTGGAGCGAGCACTGACACTCGACCCCACCAATGAAACAACTCGCTACCACCTTGGCTCGGTATACGCTCAAGTTGGTCGGTTTGCTGAATCCCAATTAGCGTTTGAGCAGTTCGACAACACACGAATAGATGCTGTAGAGACAGAACGGACTATTCGGCGAAGCCGGGCCGAGAGCCACGCTGAATTCCTCGTCCGCAGAGCACAGCAAGAGATAGAAGCTGGCAATTGGGAGGTTGCGCAAGCCACCCTGGCTGAGAGCGTCGCCCTGGCACCCACGAACCCCGAGGCACTGAAACCCTTGTCAATGACTCTCCGTCAATACGCTCAGATATTGCTCGCAGCACGTAGCTTCAGTCGTGCTGTCGAGGTGTTGGAAACTGCAGTTAACCTTTGGGCTTCGGAGATCAAAACCTGGGAGTTGCTGGTTACGGCATATCGTGCGGTCGGCGATGCTGCCGGAACCCAACGAGCGTTGGAACGGGTTCGAGCTTTGCGATGACTCGGCACTTGTGGCAAACCACCGTTCCTTACCTGCGTGCCGCAGTGTCCATATTATTGGTCGCATCACTATCGCAACCCACAACCTCCAGTGGAACTCAGCAAGCAGCCCTTGGTCCGCCCGATCCCGCACCCTTTTTTTCAGACGTTACGGAAGCGAAGGGTATTGACTTTCAGCATCATCACGGCGGTACGGGGAACAAACAACTTGCGGAAACAATGGGCTCCGGGGTCGCATGGCTCGACTTTGATCGAGATGGGCGGTGGGACCTGTATTTCGTCGACAGTGAAGGTGAAAACACCCTTTACCGCGGCTCCGATGATGCAAGCAAAGCAGCTCCCCAAGCCAATATCGCGGACCCTAACTATGGGATGGGTGTCAGTGTCAGTGATTATGACGGTGACGGCTTCTCTGATGTCTATATCACGAACCTGGGACGCAACGCCCTGTACCGTAACAACGGTGATGGAACCTTCTCGGGGGTTACTGAAGAAGCGGGCGTCGGTGACCCCAAATGGTCAGTGAGTTCAGCATGGGGCGACCTCAATCGGGACGGTCTTCCCGACCTTTACGTCGCCAACTACATCGTCTCAAACCGGGAGAATCCTCTTTACTGCGGTGAACCTGATAAAGGTATTCGCTCGTATTGCCACATTAGTCTCTTCGATGGAGTCAGCGACACTGTTTACCGTAATGATGGAGATGGAGGGTTCACTAACGTTGCCAGAGAAGCCGGATTCACCGGAGACGGCAAAGGTCTAGGCGTAGCGATGGGCCACCTCGACGATGACAACTGGCTCGACGTATACGTGGCCAATGACACGACGAGGAACTTCCTTTTACTAAACCGCGGCGGATTTACATTCGAGGATGTCGGCCTTGTTTCAGGGGTTGGCTACGGGACCAGCGGCCAGCCTCAGGCCGGCATGGGAACCGAACTCGCTGACCTCGATGGCGATGGGAGCCCTGAGATACTCGTTACCAACTTCTCCTTTGAACCAGTTAACCTGTACCGCTCGGTGGCACCTGGTTTCTTTTTGGATGACACGTTCCAACTTGGGCTCGGTGAAGCAACTTTCCCGACGCTTGGTTTTGGCCTTGCGGTAGAAGATTTTGACGGAGACGGTGACCTTGACATCGCCGTGGCCAATGGTCACATACTTGACGATGTCTCGAGAATAAAAGACAACGTGACGTTCCCCCAGCCGAATCAAGTGCTAGTCAACCGCCTCACCGAGTTGAACGTCGAGCACTCAGTGGGTCCATGGCGACCGGACCGAAACCTCCTAACCGAGACAACGTTGGCTGCGGGTGAAGCAATTAATCGCCGCCGGGTATCTCGTGGCATGGCGGCCGGAGATTTCAACGGTGATGGCCGCCCGGATCTAGCAGTAGTGAATTCCAATGGTCCAGCGGAATTGCTTCGCAATGACACACCGGACACAGCAAACCGTCTAGTGCTAAGGGTTACCGGTCGGAAATCAGACCGTGATGCGGTCGGCACACGTCTTTTTGTACAACCCATAGACAGTGAGACTAGATGGGCTCGCGAAGTGCGAAGTGCTTCGTCGTACGCTTCACAACACGCAAGTGACGTCTATTTTGGGCTGGGCTTGAGTCCAGCGGCGCGCGTCGAAATCATCTGGCCGGATGGCAATGAAGAAACCCTCGGACAACTGAAAGCCGGCCGGTTGTACGTCCTCGTCGAGGGTCGTGGAGTAATCGCGGACCGAGCTTTGACTGTGCGGGAAACCACAAATCGCTAGTTGCGCCGGTGGCCGTTTATCAGAGGTTGATTAATTGCCCGAGCAGGTCGTGTCAAGTACCGCTCAAGAAACTGTTGGTGTACTAGATCGTCAGGGTAGGATTCGCCGGCCGGGTACGGATAACTGGACATTCCATGAAAAGGCAGCGGCCCAACACGGTCCCCTCGTGCGCTGTTCAAGTCGGTGTCCTTGAGCCAACCGTGCACATAAACGAGGAAGTCACGACGCCAACCATCGGGAGGCGGTGACAACGAGGCCTTGAAATTAACGGCTACTTCGTCGCCGGCGCCCAAGACAACATAGAGATCATCCGCACGACCCAGGAGTTCATCTACGTCTCCATAAGCAGTATAAAAACCGGGGTGCTGCTCCCACGGAGCCGCAGACACCAACTTTTGGTAATCGAATGTCTCGAAGCCATCAGCTGTTCGTGAAACAGCAGAAAAGCCACGCGGACGAAGCTCTGCATCATTAGGTGCAAGCACCTGAACCTTCACTGGAATACTGGCACCGGCGGATGATTCAGGGGCAATAGCATCGATTCCAGCCCTTGAAGCTTCTGGACTTCTGTCTGATCCTCCCGGTCGGAGTTCGAGCAGACCAGCTCGTGGCACACCGTGTTCCAACTGCCAATCTCCAGAAGGCACAAGCCCTTCTGGGAAGATCCCTCCAACGGTGTAGGCCATTGCGTCCCAGTAAAGACGCATTGTTGTGCCGATCCGCACTCGTGGATCTGCACGGTTCAATACCGAGGTGACGTCAACAATCTGCGTTGAGTTTTTTGCCACCGGCAAACCTATATCTTCGATGGCAGTCCTCCATCCCCCTTGGCCATCCGGAACCTCAAGCGACACCGGCGTAAAACCAGTGCGCGGATTTTGATCGACCGCCAGATTGACACTCCCCATTGACCAATAGACCCAACCCGTTAAGTAGAGGTGGACTGGTTGGCCCTCAGGAACCTCTGGAAGCTCCAACGTCAGGGAATGGTTCGTTGCCAACCCGTCGTAAGCTGCGGGCTTGAACTCCCGGGACCAGGTGCCATCAATTGCCGATAACTCGTCTGTCCAATCGGTCCCTTCTTGGTCTGTAACACGCAGAGGCAAGAGCTCTTCGTATGCGTAGAGCCGGAGCGCGGGACGTACCTGCCCGCCAAAAGCTTCATCGGGCAAGATCTTGATTGATTCAGGATGATCAATTGCGAGAACCCTAACGGCGTCAAGATATACCGTCTCACGCAGCTCTCCAGTAATGCGAATCTCATACTTTCCATCGACCATACGAAAGTGTTCCCCGGGAACGAACACGTATTCATCAGGTTCGGGATCTGGAAGGTGGTAGAGATCATGCGCCAGCAGCATTCCGATTGGTGCCGCTCCGAGCACCTCGTTGACAAAATGAAATTCGTCCCCATCCCACGTATAGAGAAATGGGCACGAGCCTTCCAGGCGTTCTAGCTCTTTAGTGGTCACGAGTTGATCCGCAACGACGTCAAAGAGATTCTGCACGATTCCATTTGGCCAGGTGATTCGAAGGATTTCCGCACGTTCAGCCGAGCCAATTCCAAAGTGCAACGGTGCCGAGCGCAGCGGACGGAGTTGGTAGGATCCATCGACTTTGACCTCTACGTTAGCGCCAATACCGTTGAGGTTGTTCTTTATTCCCTCGACGCTGAGGGACAACCAATTGCCGACCGGCTCAGGCTGTATGAAACCAAAAAGTTGATTAGCATCCTCCACCATGAAGTCCATACCACCGTTACCGTCGATATCGGCCGCAGCAAGAAAACGGGCCGTCGAGTCGCCGCCAAGGTCAACGTCTGATGGCAGCGGGCTGAAATTCACAAACTGGAAGTTGTCCCTATTGGCGAAGAACTGCACTCTTCCGCCCGCCGTTAGCACTAAGTCGAGATAGCTATCGTTGTTGAAGTCAGCAATATCCAATCCATCGGCGTGCAGGTCAGCAAGGT
The DNA here is from genome assembly GCA_964455175.1 of uncultured Acidobacteriota bacterium. Classification (GTDB taxonomy): domain Bacteria; phylum Acidobacteriota; class UBA890; order UBA890; family UBA890; genus UBA890. The sequence goes on from CAYVUW010000003.1 coordinate 14,847, forward strand.
CGCCAAGATCTGCGGGAAGAAACGTTCCATTGGACATGTTCCGAAGTGCTACAAGTCCCTCTGCCGTCGCCAGCACTAAGTCAATGCGCCCATCATTGTCAAGATCCTCAGCCACCACCTCCGTCGTCGCAGATGCGACAGCAGCACCGACGGCGGCTCCTACCTCCATAAACTTCCCACCACGCTGGTTGCTGTACAGCTCTGTGCCGTCTTCGCCCCACACGAACAAATCAACGTCATAGTCGTGATCGAAGTCAACTGACAATGCTCGCTGCCCCGTCCGAGCCGCGTTGAGCCCAGCCAACGAGGTCGTGTCGTCGAAAGATCCATCTCCAAGGTTCCGCAGCAAACGTAACGAACCACCAGTGTGGCCGATCAAGATATCAAGGTCGCCATCGTGATCGTAATCAACCCATAGCACACCGGTGGCGCCGCCAGTCGTAGCAAGCCCCTCCGCCTCAACCGGCAGGAAAACAATGGTTGCATCATCCTCATCAGCAAGCACATTGCGAAACAAATGGCCACCAGAGATGTCACCAACGTAAAGGTCAGGCCACCCATCGCGATCGAAATCCCCTAATCCGGCAGGGCCTGACGGTGTCGGAAAGCTTCGAGGCAGATGCGCGTTGCCGCTAGATAGCCATACCTGTCCCGTTGGTCCGGTTGTGACCCAATCCGAACGACCGTCTCGGTTTAAGTCCGCAATTGCGATGGTTCCCCCAGTCGGCAGATCAATGGGTGTACCGGTGGAGGCAAACCGCAAGCTTCGAGCAGAATCGGGGTCCGCCGGCTGCAGGCTCACGTCCGGCACAACAATGAATGTCGAGCGGCTCTGCTCTAGCGCGTCCGGCGACCGCGCTGCAGGCGAAAGCCGCCTGCTAGTTTCCGTATAGAGGGCTATCTCGGGCTCTGCTTCCTCTCTCTGGCCTCGCCTCAGAAGAATCTGGAAGTGTTGGTAAAGTGCACTAACGTAATGCTGTAGGGCAATGTCGAATCCCATTGCCGTAACAGCCTCGAATTCAGCCAATGCCAAATCCTGTGCACCAAGCTGTACATACACAGCACCAAGGTTGTAACGAATTGCTGGGTCAGTAGGATCAAGATTGCGTGCCCGTTCAAGCGTCGATCGTGCTTCCTCAAGTGTGTTGGTCCTTCGGGCGATCAATCCTCGAAGATACGACGCACCTGGATGGTCATCGAGCAAACCTCCAGCTTCTTCGAGAGTTTGAATAGCCACCTGGTCATCACCGTCACGATACTGTGCGATCGCCAGATTGAGTCGATCTTGCGGCGTAGCCGAAGCATCGGACAAAACTTCTGTAAACGCCCTCACTGCATCTGCGTATTGCTTTTCCTCGTAAGTCGCCTGGCCGCGGTTGCGAAGCCGCTGGACATCAACCGACTGCGTTTCAGTATTGCCAGAAAATACTGCCAACGCAGCGCCACAAACCGCCACACTCGTTAGAATCGAAAAACCCTTTACCATGGGGAGGTTGTCCGTTCTCCTAGTCGACAAATGTTCTTAGCCACAGCCAATCAGTCTAGCAGGGTGCTGAAAAATTTCGGTCCATTTTTTTAGTATCCTACCAGCCACGATATCGAAATTTTTAACTCGCTAGCCTAGACTCCTAATCAACTTATGCGCACACACTCAACCATGCGGGTACATCTGAAAATGTCTCTCCGACGAATCATGATCGCCAGTACCGGAGTGATCATGATTTCAATCGCAGCTATCAGCATCGCCCAACAAAAGACAACGGCGATCGACACCGAAGCATTAAACGCCACAGAAGAATTTTCCGAGTCTTTAGCCAACGATTTACTCGACCTTTCGGTAGCGGCACGTGACAAAGATCGCACGATGATCGAGCGATATTTTGCCGATGATCTAATCGCCACACCCATCCCCGTTACGTCACTTGACCGACCTGGAGTAGTTGCCTGGATCACGAACCGCGATTGGCCAACAGGAAGCGTTGGAAGTATCGACCGCGATACTTTTCTCTTGGGCCTGGAAAACCTTCTCGAGCACTTCCTGTCGATCGAAGATGTTCGTTTTAAGGTCAAACAGGCTAGCTTCGACAACCAAGGGAACAGTGCAGCCAATATCTCATTTTTCATCGTCGGCCGGAACCTCACAGGACGGCGTGAGTGGCTGACCGCTACAGCCAATATTGAGGCTTTCCGGGACTCAGAACAGAAGGTAGATAGCGGGCAAATCAGCGTTCTTCCCGATACTGAACCACCACTCAACGAAAATGGTGGCGTCCCGGAAGATGAGCCCTGGAAGATCACTCGCTTTGAGCTTGATACGGTCAAATCAATGGTGGCCGAACGCGAGCTATTTTCAGAGGTCGCGTTACCCGCAGGTCTCCATACGGAGTTTCCGCGCTACGGCGTCGCACCCAACGACACCGTCTCAGCACACGGCGTCGCGGTCGCCGACGTCAACGGAGATGGGCTATTGGATATCGTCACAACGGGTGTAATGCAGAACAGCCTTTACCTGAACAACGGGGAAGGGTCATTCAACGACGTTACCCAAGAGAGCTTCCTGGCACTGTCGCCACCAGCAACTGGACCATTATTTGTAGACTACGACAACGACGGCGATCCAGACTTGTTTCTCGCCACAGTCGGCAACCAGATATTACTGGAAAACCGCCTTGTGCCCGACGGCGTTCTGCACTTCCTCGATCGCTCGATCGAAGCGGGCGTCTACGTGCCAGCCAATGGGTTCAGTGCTGTCGCCACTGATGTTAACGGTGACGGCCTCCAGGATATCTATGTGGCCTCGTACAACCGTTATGGAATCGTGATGCCAAATTCTTGGGACCAAGCAACCAATGGGACACCGAACCTCCTGTTTCTCAACCAAGGAGACGGGACATTTCTCGAAGTCGCGACAGAGTGGGGTGTTAGGGACTCGCGGTGGAGCTATGCAGCAGCCTTCGCGGACATTGACGGTGATGGAGATCAGGACCTTTACGTCAGCAACGACTTCGGTGAGAACGGCCTCTATCTAAACGAGCAGGGGGGGTTCCGCGAAGCAGCTATGGAGCGAGGCGTCCTCGATCCCGGCAACGGCATGGGTGTTGCTTTCGGCGACTACGATAACGATGGCGATCTAGATCTGCATGTAACGAACATGTCGTCGACTGCTGGTAACCGCATCCTGTCGCGCATGTACCCAGACGCCGATCCTGAAGAACTAGTGCTCAAGAAGCTGGCTGCAGGGAACTCATTGTTCGCCAATGATGGTTCCGGCCACTTCGACAACGTTACCCACGATGTCGGTGGCCTGCCCGCCGGCTGGGCTTTTGGCGGTGGTTTCATCGATTTCGACAACGATGGTTGGGAAGATATATACAGTCCAAACGGCTTCATCTCGGGCAAAACTATGGAGGACACGTGAAGCTTGTTTTGGCGCCACGTCGTGGCGTCGAACGCCGAAGCCGAGACGGCCGGCAACGCCGAGTATCGCGACAATCACATGAGCGCGATCCACACCGAAGGGCTGTCGTTCAGCGGCTTCGAACGTGACTACGTCAGTTTGAATATGGGCGGTGTGGAGACGGTGGATGGAGGCACCGTTTCAATACGATACTTTGACATTTCTGGCATTTCCGGCGCCGACTCAATCAGTGACGGGCGTGGGGCTATGTTCGCTGACTTCGATAACGATGGTGACAGCGACATTTTGCTGGTGGCCTTGCAGGGCAATGCACATCATTTATTCCGGAACAACATAGGCCAAGATACAAACTTCCTTAGAATCGAGCTAGAAGGGACGCAAAGTGGGCGAGACGCTTTCGGGGCAATCGTGCGGATCAAGACTTCTGCTGGAATCTTGACGAAAGTCAAATCGGGGGGCTCAGGCTTCTTGGCACAGAACGACCCTCGGTTGCTGTTCGGATTAGGGGCAGATAACGAGGCGGAGTGGGTCGAGATTAAGTGGCCAAGCGGTGCAACCCAACGTCTAGGGAAAATCCCCGCAGGCAGCTCAATTCGTGTCGTCGAGAACTCGTCGCACACGGCAATCACAGAGACCTTCGTCAACGAACACCGCTTCAGTCTTGTAGATCCACTGGATCCAGAAGATGCATTGTTTACCAAGCTAACCATTGACCGGTCCGCCCGGATGCCCGACCTTAGTCTCGAGAGCCTCGGTGGCGAGCCCACCTCGTTGCATGACATCACCACCACGGGGCGCCGCACGCTGCTAAATATCTGGGCTACCTGGTGCATCCCTTGCCGGAAGGAGATGCCGGAACTGGAGCTACTCGCACCCCAGCTCGCAGCGGTGGGCATAGATCTGGTCGGTTTAAGCATCGATACGGAGAAGACAAAGGAAAGAGTTCAACCGTTTCGCGAAAGCCTCGGCATCACTTATCCATCGTACTTCTCCGACACCGACGAAGTCGCCGGCCTGTTTCGTGGCGCCAACATCTTCGTGCCAATGAGTATTTTGCTTGACGAGGACGGACATCCGGTCCGCGTATTTAGCGGATGGTCTCCAGAAACTCAGGCGGCACTTGAGGAGTTAGTGAATACCGGTCGCTAGTAATATCTATCGTGCCATCACCAGCTTTCTTCTTCGATCTCAGCAAGCACCGCGTTACGCGGGTTGAAGATCACATCCTCAGGATTAAGGCCCTCCGATAAGTTGAATGCAAACTCCTCGTAGGGCTTGTCGATCAATACTTTGACGACCACAAACCGACCGTCGCCAATGTTGACACGTACCGGGACAATCATCCTGAATGGCACATCAGGCTCGACACTCTGGCGTACACGGAACTGAAGCTGCCGCTGCCCATCGACCAGCGTCTCAACCTTCCAGGCAAACCGGTACGTCGGAACTGCGGTGCCATAAACCCACTGGTCAAAAAACCATCCCATGTCCTCCCCGATGTGCTTCTCGATGATGGTGCGAAAGCTCTCGGTGGTGGCCTGTCCACCGAGGTGGGCGGTAACGAAGTCGCGCATCATGACGCGGAATGGCTCGTCAGACCCGGTCGGCCAGTCGAACATCGCCATCCGTAACATGTGAAGGATGTAGGCGCCCTTCTCATAGGCCAGCATCTGGTAGTCAAACGGGGTCTCACTCGACGACAGCCGGTAGCCGAGCGTTATCGGGCCCGACCAGGTTCCGTCGGAGTCACGCTGCATCGCCAGGGAGGGCATGCCGAAATTTCCTGCGGCGTTACCGCGCTTGAAGATATCGTTGCGCCAGGCCTTGGTGATCTGGTCCAGCACGCCCGGGTCGTCCTCGTACGCAGCCAAGTACAGCGCCCCCGAGTACTCGGCAAACCCCTCGGAGATCCACTGATCGCGGTAGCTCTTCCAGCCAACCATGTGTCCCCACCACTGGTGCGCCGTCTCATGGGCGCGGAACGCTGTGCTGTTGTCGGATTCGTTGCCGAAGGAGACGGCCGCCAGGTGCAGCAGGCCCGGAAAGCCTTGCCCGTGGTTGCCTGGGATCCGCGTCGCCGACATGTAGGAAAACGGGTACTTGCCGAATATTTCCGAGAACAGCAGCAGGCTGTTACCGATGTCGATGCCGACGTTGCCGAGTGCGTCGCCACCGAATCCGCTCGCAAAGCCAAACACCATGATCGGCGGCAATCCCTCGATCTCGACCTCGCGCGCCTCCATCGAGCCGTAGTTGTACGACACGAAGGCCACCGGTAGATCCTGCTCGAACCGAACCACGCGATGGTCGCCGACAATGTCCTCAGCAACCTTCACCCCGGAGGCGAAGACCCTATCGTCGTCGTCGACGCGGAAGGTCATGTCGAACGTGGCACGCTGCAGGTAGCCGATCTCCGGATACCAGCCGGTCGATGCCTTAAGGTATTCGCCACCGCCCAACTGCGTATCGACGAACTCGCCATCGTATACGAAGGTCAAGGTCGTAGCAGTTGCCGCGGCCAACTCGCGGTCGAAGAACACCGACACAGCGCGCTCGAACTGATCGTCCTTCGCCTCTTCTTGGACAAAGAATAGTGGCTGCCCATCAACGTCAAGCACCTGCTGCATCTCAACGAGCGGATGGACCTCGAAACGAAGGGCCCGAACGGGGGCCCTGGGCGCCAACTGAAGCTCAGCCTGAGCCTCCTCTACGTTGCCTCCATCGAGCATCATCTCGAGCGAGTAGTGTATCGGCTTCGCTGCCGGGGGTGCCGCGCCACCGAAGCCGCCCCACTGGTCGAAGAAGTCGGAGCGGGTCCAGCCGCGCAAACGGAACAGGTCCCACGCCAGCCGATCTTGTTCGAAGTGCAGAGGCCCCTTGTCACGAGTCTCGATCCAGGCCGAGAAGAAGCCGTCGCTCTCGTCGACCAGATCGACGAGGATACGGGACTCGAGGTTGATAAATTCTTTTTCGATGAAGTGCTTCCGGATGTCGGCATGAAGCTCCTCGGCGTCCTCTAGATACCGAACGTCGTCGTCGCTGAACGGAACGGCGGATGGCAAATCGTTTTCGCCGACATCGGCATGGGGCGTGGCGCCGACGAAGTCTGCCGTCCTATCGGTAAATCGAAGGTAGAGGCGGTCGAATTCCTCGGTAAGCGCTTCAGAGTCGGTGAACTTCACCAGTTGGTCGCGCTCGATGCCCAATGGAGGATTGTAGAAAACGCGCCCCTTGCCGATGAACACTGCCCCGGTCACCCAGCCGGCAACCGGCTCAAACGGCAGCCAACGGCCATCGTCGAGCATGAACGTCGCCGGGCCACGACTGAACTCGATATTGCGAACCCGCCTTGCTGCCGCAGTTTCGACGCCGATGTCGCGCAACGCTGTGTACATCTCCGCCGGGCCTTGCAAGGTTTCGACCGGCGATTTCGGTGTCAACAACACGGCCGCCAGCAACACAAGAATGATTCGCATAGTCTCCAGTTTGGGGTTCCTTGGCACCCGTTACAATGTGCCAGGCTACACGACCACAACTAAGATTCACGAGCAACTTGCCGCAGCACCACAAGGAGAACGGCCCCCTAGCGCATAGTACCGAGTAAACGCTGAGATTCCCCCGCGCACGATGATACAATCCGCCGCCGTGAGAACCTCCGGAGTTACAGACGGGCATTCCAGTATTATGCTATGCGTCCGTACGCTCGCAATTTTAGTATTGATACCTAGCCTCGTCGCAGGCACACAATCGGATGTCAACTGGACGCAGTGGGGTGGCCCGAATCGTGACTTCATCATCGCGAGCCCACCGCTCGCCGATAGCTGGCCTGAAGACGGGCCCCCCATTCTCTGGAGCCGGCCACTGGGTGTCGGACACTCGGCCATCCTTGCCCAGGACGGCATGCTGTTCACCATGTATCGTGTCGGGTCGCCAACACGTCAGGGTACATGGAACGAGGAAGAATCAGTCGTGGCACTCGATGCTGCCACAGGGGAAATTCTCTGGAAGCATACCTACCCTTCGCGCAATGAAAATTTTCAGTTTGGTGCTGGCCCGCACAGCACACCGCTGATTGTTGGCGACCGGCTGTTCACCATCGGCACCAACAAACAGTTTTACGCCTTCGACAAGCACACTGGCGTAACGCTCTGGCATCATGACCTGATCGCAGACTTCGGGGCCCCTCCACTGGCGCTGCGCCCAATTGTCACCGCAGGTTACGGCTGTAGTCCAATCGCTTACAAAGAAACCATTATCTGCAGCGTGGGCGGCCCTGGCCAATCCGTGATGGCGTTCAAACAGAGTGACGGCAGTGTCGTGTGGCGGGGCGGCGATTTCCTCTTTGGACAAGCCCCACCAGCGCTGATTAACGTTGACGGCCAAGAACAACTCGTCATAGTTGGCGGCGCCTCGATCAACGGTATGGATCCTAACACCGGCGAAGTGTTATGGGCCGTCGCCCACGATCCAGGCAATGACCTCAATATGACCGCTGGCCTTTGGGGTGACAACAACGTGCTGTTTGTCTCTTCCGCCTATAGGGCTGGCAGCCACGCGCTGAAACTATCACTCGCCGGGGACATCACTAATGTGGAGGACCTCTGGTACAGCAAACGACTCCAGCTAATGTTCCTGAACACCATCCGTATCGGAGACTGGGTGTATGGAACCGTGGGGACATTCGGCCCCAAATTCATGGCCGCAATTAATGTTGTTACTGGTGAACCAGCCTGGCGTCAGCGCGGCTTCGGCCACGCAAGCATGCTGCGCGCAGACGGCAAGTTCATCATCATGGATGAGGATGGCGACCTGGTGCTAGCAACGATGTCGCCAGAAGGTATCGAGGAACTGGCTCGAGCATCGGTTTTTGACACAACCTCTTGGACCGTACCAACACTGGTAGGAACGACGCTCTACGCACGTGATCGGCAAAAAATCATAGCGTTGGATCTAGGACCGAGCGGTCTAAGATAGACAACTATCTAGTTTTCCGCCTTGTTGTAAATGATGATATTGGTGACTTCCGTACCCGCAACTGCTGTGGTTACTTCCAGCTGAAGTAATTGGCCATCCGAGCTGAGTGAAAACATCTCACGAACAACGACGAGCTTACCTTCTGCCTCGCCACTTCCTTCATTAACAAGGTTGATCCCGTTCCACCGGCTACTTATAAGCATCCGTGCATCCTCACCGCCTGGCGCCGGCAACAAGTTATCCCCTCCAATGATGTAGTTTCGGGGCTGCGCACCATTGGTTCGGCTCGACAAAATCAACGCTCCATTAAGGGCCTGGGTTATATAGAGATTCTCGGGAGCAGCAGCACCGAGACCGGCGAGGCCTTCGGAACTGGTGATCTCACTCTGAGCAACATCGAGCCGCCAAGTGCCCGAGAAGTCCGGGTGATCTGCCACTATGGTGACCGAGCGTCCAGTTTGTTGGCCCACCGCCCGCGTTTCTGGAACACCAATCACTCCCAGAGCCCCGATGGCGACCACTGCAAAAAGCAGTCCTCTGAAGAAAAAAGTTTGTTTCTGTATCATCGAGCCAGATCTTACTCGACTCGACAAGGTGAGGTAACAAATGAAAGACCTCTCAACACCCGCCATCCTTAGCCGTCGCACGGTCTTGAGTGCCGCCCTTGGTTCGGCCACAACGCTTGCCGTTGCTCCCCGGGCCTCGCTGGCTGCTCTCACCTCCGGTCCCTCTACCTTCCCGACACAGACGCAAGACGAACACCAGATTCCGTTTACCAATGATGAGCAACCTCAGGACATGGCCAATCAGGTCGTATGGCAGAAGCTGAGCGACTGGCACACCCCCGCTGAGCAGCTCTACGAAGTTTCTCACTACGAGAAGCCTGCGGACATTCCCGATCGTGGGCTGCGCATCACCGGGATGGTCGATCGGCCTGCATCGCTGACGCTGGCACAGATCCGTGGGATGCAAAGGGAAACCTACACGGCAGTTCTTGAGTGCGGAGGTAACGGTGCCTCAGCGCGCTTTTCCGGTGCTATTGGCAACATGCAGTGGACAGGTACTCGCCTCCTGCCAATCCTCGAGCAAGCCGGCATCGACCCCGATGCAATCGAAGTTGTGTTTTTCGGTGAAGACAAAGGGGAAGAAGAAATCCGCGGCAACACTTACGAGCAACAATTCGCCCGTTCTCTGCCACTAAGAGAGCCGGTCATGGAAACCGCCATGCTGTGCTATGAAATAAATGGCTTGCCGCTAAGTATGGTGCACGGTTCGCCATTACGACTCGTCGTGCCCGGATGGTATGGCGTTGCATGGGTGAAGTGGCTCAACCGCATCGATCTGGTCGATCGGCGTTACGTCGGTCGATTCATGTCGCGTGATTACGTGACTTTGCGCGGCGAGGAAACAGAGGGGGGGACCATCTGGCATCGCACACTGGTTGGGCCAATCAACGTCAAGTCGATCACCGCGCGGACAATCCGCCAAATTGACGGCAGTGTACGGATCGAAGGCGCTGCTTGGACCGACGGCACGTCGCTCAGGTCTGTACAAATAAGCATCGATGGCGGCTCTTGGGTTGATGTAGTGCTTCAACCGCCACCGGCCGATGCGACCCCGCACACCTGGACCTTCTGGAGTTACACCTGGACCAACCCAACATCAGGGAGCCATACGATTGTCTCCCGGGCAATTGATACGAAGGGACGGGTTCAGCCAAGCGCTGAGGATCCACAGATTGCGATGAAGCGAACCTATTGGGAAGCTAGTCAGCAGGTAGTTCGGGAGATCGAGCTAACCGAGCAAATTCCGAAAGATTAGATCGGAATAGTGGCTCGGCAACCCCATTCATATTGGGTGGTTTTCAAGCACTCTACCTGCCCTCATGAGAATGCAGCGGGCTATGCGTCACTGATCGTTACAGTACGGTCGTAGTAACCACGATCGATACGGCGAGTTGGCACAGTTGAATCCGGAAAGCGCAACCTTATGGTGTAACTGTCTGCTTCTAGGGGCCGCCATGTGTGAGACCAGAGGTTCCAAGTGGTGACGCTTCGGTGTTCGAAGTCCTCGACCGGAACCCATGGGGTGTCTACGTTAATGCGTATTTCGAGCCGATCGACCGTTCGCTTGCCACCCCAGACAATGCCCACAATCCGGTAGTAAGGTTGACCCCTCTCTGACCACTTCTCAACTCGAACCGGCATTGCTGCCAAATCCATCTCGCCCCGGACGTAATCACGGGCAAGTTCGGGAATTCCATCATTGCCAGTCCGGGAAGCATATTCCTTCATTTGAGTAGTCGCAGGAGCT
>CAYVUW010000003.1:25561-73473 GCA_964455175.1 uncultured Acidobacteriota bacterium
CGATCAACCCACTTAGCCGCAGCGCAGCCGTACCATCCGGGGATAAACAATCGAATTGGGTAACCGTGATCATCGGGCAATCGCTCGCCATTCATATGGGTAGCAAAGAACGCTCCAGCCGCCTCAAGATCACCAGGATCGAAAACCCAGCTGGCTCCAGGCACGCCGCCACCACGACTCGTATGCTTGTCAAAACCACCGATCAACACCCTCGTAGCACTTGAGAGCGGCCGTGTTAGTTCGAGCAAGTCCGCAGCGGGAATTCCGCCCCATTCACAAGCACTCATCAAGCCAAAGCTTCGCCGGCGCGGATTGCCGGAACACTCAAGTAGATGTACACCCTGAGACTCAGCTAGAGACAGCAGTGGATTGACCGCCAAATCCATCGGCTCGTCGACCAATCCATTAACTGCAATCTTCCAGTTGTCCGTCGGGCCCAATAAAGCTGGCTTCCCCGTACGAACAAAAAAATGTTCACTGGGTGTGATCAAGGTGTCGGGGGTCAGAGCCGCGAGCTTGTGGATCACCCGTCCGTTTAAACCCTGACCGATCGGCTTGTCAAAAGCCTCAGCCCACTCGACGTCAAAAGGCACTATACCAAGTTGCTCAGCGCCGGCCGGAATGGACAGCCGAAAGCGACTTCCCTCTCCGCTACCAAGCGCTGTTGCGGGTAGCCAACCAGGAATCGCTGCCGCTGTCGCCATGCCGGCACCACTTCGCAGAGCGGTCGAGAGGAGGTCACGCCGAGTTTTTAAACCGCTCATGCCTTAGGCCACCAGTCCATTGAGTCTGCCTTTCCCCCGTGATTCATCTGCAGAAGTGGTTGCTCCATTAGAATGCTCCATAATCCAAAATCTGAAATGTCTCGTTGTTGAGACTATCAGCTCCTAGTTCACTTCGTTAATAATCAGGAAGAGGTTCCCTAGGACTTAAAGGAGCACGACCTTGCCGAGGGTCGAAATCCCAGTTTTTATGATAGGGAAAATATCGTTTTACCCATGTCGACAAAACTTTTTATTTTCAGTTAACGAAAAAATTGCCAGTCGGTCTCACGTGGTAGTGAAACTAGTCTGGCCACACTGAAACTTTTTTGCCTGTTTTGTCCATCCGGAGAAATCCATGAAGACACTAAATCCTGCCATGGGGCGGTTTGTTGCAACGTGCTGGGCATCAACCCTCACACCCCTGATAGCGATCTTTATGGTTGGATCCGCTTGTACGATCGATGGCTTCTCAGGTTTAAGCCTTACCGGGCAAGATGAACAACTCTCACCCCTTCTGGCTTCTTCAATACAAACAAAACCGGCGAACTGGCCTTCGAATGGCCGAACCCCTGGGGAAGATCGTTTTTCACCGCTCAGTCAAATTACTGACGAAAACGTCAATGAACTCGGTCTCGCTTGGAGCTATGACACCGGTACGGATCGCGGGCTCGAAGCGACACCAGTTGTCATCGACGGGGTTATGTACACGAGCGGCTCGTGGAGCGTCGTGATCGCACTTGATGCTGCTACAGGTGAGGAACTGTGGCGCTTCGATCCCGGTGTCGACGAGATTTACGACAGCATCGCCTGCTGCGACGTCGTCAATCGTGGAGTCGCTGTATATAACCGCAAAGTCTATGTCGGAGTTCTTGATGGCCGGCTGATCGCGCTAGATACCTATACTGGAGAGCCGGTGTGGGAAACGATGACCGTTGACCAGAACAGATTCTATTCGGTAACCGGGGCGCCACGCATCGTCAAAGGCCAAGTAATTATTGGCAATGGTGGCGCTGAATATGGAGTGCGCGGCTACGTGTCCGCATACGATGCGGAAACCGGTGAGTTGAACTGGCGCTTCTACACAATTCCTGGCGATTTCATGGCGCCCGGAACACCTAAAATGCCCCCAGATGAAGCGGCCATGACACTAGCTGCTGAAACATGGGGCCCCGAAACTCTTTGGGAGGCAGGCGGCGGCGGGACTGCATGGGATTCGTTTGCCTACGACCCCGAGCTTGATCTTCTGTATATCGGAGTCGGCAATGGCTCCCCGTGGAATCAGCAACACCGCGACCCAAGCGGCGGCGACAATCTATTCCTCGCGTCGATCGTCGCGCTTGACCCCAACGACGGGACCTATGTTTGGCATTACCAAACCACGCCGGGGGAAACGTGGGACTACACCGCCACCCAACAGATGATTCTAGCTAACCTTTCGATTCCAAATTCTGACGGGCGCAGCAGTGAAATGCGCAAGGTCATTATGCAGGCACCGAAGAACGGTTTTTTTTACGTCATTGATCGCGCGACTGGCGAGTTTCTTTCGGCTGATAACTACGTCACGGTGACCTGGGCCGATCGTATCGATCCTGAAACGGGTCGGCCCATCGAAATTCCTGGGGCCCGTTATGAGAACGAAGCTGCTTTTATCCGCCCAGCTCAACTCGGTGGCCACAATTGGCAACCAATGTCATTTAACCCCAACACAGGGCTCGTCTACATCCCGGCCCAGGACAACGCGATCGCCTGGGAGCATCTGCCCCGCTGGCAGTTTCGAGAAAATACCTGGCTAGCAGCCGCGCGCACACGTCGCAGCCTAGAAGGCTACACGTTTCCCGATGACGGCCATCTTGTTGCCTGGGATCCCGTCGCCCAGGAACCAGTCTGGCAGGTCGATTACGACAATTACTGGAACGGCGGGACGCTTTCCACCGCTGGGAATTTAGTCTTCCAGGGCACCGCCACTGGTGACTTCATCGCCTACCGCGCCACCGACGGGAAAATATTGTGGCAAAGCTGGGCACGTACGGGCATTCTCGCGGGACCCGTTTCATACGAAGTCGATGGAACACAGTACATTGCGGTAATGGCTGGTTGGGGTGGTGCATTCGCTGTTCGATCACGAAACGAGGGCAAGATCTTTGCTTTTGCACTAGTCGGTGACGAAGCAGCCGTTTCAGCCGGGCGGCTACCGGAACGAGAAGCTCCCAGCCGAATCGAGCAAACGCCGGACACAGCCACACTCGCCCAAGGGCTCGAACTCTTTAATACTTGGTGTGCGCAGTGTCATGGGGGCGGGACAACACTGCCCGACCTGCGCTACTCCGAACCAGAAATCTACGATCGCTATCAGCAAATAGTGTTAGCTGGCGAGCGTGCAGGCCAAGGCATGCCGCCGTTCGGCGCCGAACTAGATCTCGAGCAGGTGCGGGCGATCGCAGCTTGGGTTATCGAGGAAAGGAACAGGCTCACTCGTCAGGAATAGTTCTTCCCTGGATTATTCCGGCTTTGCTTGGCCCTACCAATCTGGATCACGATAGACGATTCGTCCATCAACGATGGTGCAAAGCACACGCATATCCTCGATGCCCTCGTCAGTAGTAGTCATGAAATCATCCCCAAGTACCACCATATCGGCCAGCATACCGACCATTAGAGCACCTTTCGATCCTTCCTCGAAAGTAAGGTAGGCGTTCTCGACCGTGGCTAGCCGCAGAGCCTCTTCCCTACCCACCGCTTGGTCTGGTCCCATAATTCCAGCACTAATCGTCTTACGGGTGCTGAAATGGAAGAGTGTCCACCACGGGTTGTAGGGAATCACCGGGGCGTCCGTCCCGGTGGAGACGTGGATCCCAGCATCTAGATAAGCCCGTACCGGCGTAACCCATTCAGCCCGCTTCCGGCCCCAGTAATGGACCAGACTTGGGGCGGCAACATATAGGTGATCCTGTGCGGAAATCAGCACTCCAAGTTCTCTTATCCGATCGAACTGATCCGGCCGTGGTACGAAGGCATGCTCAATGGCCCAACGACGGCCGGTAATCGGACGGTCGACATTAGCAGCCCCGTAAGCCTCAAGAACGAGATCGATCGCCGCGTCACCCACCGCGTGAGTGGCAACACGCCAACCTTTTCGGTTGAGTTCAATTACCGTCCCGACGTACGCGTCACTCGGTACCGTTTGCAAACCCCGAAAGGTCCCGCCGTCGCCCCAGGGCTCTTCATAAGGCTCCGTCATCCAGCCTCCTTCAAAACCACCGTCGACGCCAAGCTTGACACCGCTTACCCGGACCCAAAAATCGCCGTCGTCCGGACCTACGCTCCAGCCGGAAAGTATCTCGTCGACCTGTCCAGGTTGTGAAGGCACACGAAACAGGACGCTCGCACGGACCGTGAGCTCACCACGTCGCTGTAATTCTTTGAGCTGTTCGTAGAGGCCTGGTGACGCACCTGCATATCGCACGCTGGTCAACCCAGCAGCATTGAGCTCTCGGTGCTCCTCGGCAAGAGCTTGCAGCCTGTCACCACCTACGGACCGGCCTGGCCGTGAGACCTGGGCCAATGATTTAGCACGGTCGACAAGCTCTCCGTTAAGGCGCCCGTCAGGATATCGGCCAATGCGGCCCCCTTCCGGTTCAGGTGTCGACTCATCGATTCCCCAGAAACGTAGCGCCGAACTGTTGAGTACATATTCGTGGCCACCACGCACAACCACAACAGGGTGATCAGAAGCTATGGTGTCGAGGTCGTCACGCAAAGGCAATCGTTGCTCTACGAGCTGCCCCTCATGCCAATCACTGTTGGTCAGGATGATGCCACCAGGCTCGGTAGCACTGACACGATCGGCGATTTTCAGGAGCACCTCCCGAAGCGTCCGCGCCTCCGAAAGGTCTACCCCGTCCCCACCACCGACACCGTGAAAGTGGTTGTCAGCAAGACCTGGAATGACGTTGCGGCCACCCAAGTCGATCTCCTCAGTTTCGGGGCCACTGAACAACAGGACTTCGGCATCGCTACCGACCGCCACGATACGACCACCGCGTACAGCAACTGCTTCGGCCACCGGTAACCCGGAATCGAGTGTAACGATATTGCCTCCATGCAATATGGTGTCCGCTGGCTGGAGATTTACAGGGTTGCAGGCAACCAACAACAACACGACAACCATAAGAAAGGCCAAAAAGTGAGGACGTTGTCGCTTAAGAATTCCGTACACATGCCAACACAAAGACAAACAATCTATCTCCCATCTTTTTCCAAGAAAGGCACGCCCTCTGTCATCCACTTCGGTGCCAACGCATCTTTCAGGTAGTGGTTGAAGAACTCGAAGTAGCGGATGGTCAAATCTCGGCGATTGGGCATACGTCGCAGGCCGTGTCCCTCCCCTGGATAGGCGAGCATGATCGCAGTCTTGCCGTTGAGGCGGAGGGCGTTGTAGAAGCCAAGTCCATTCTGAAAAGCTACGGTCGGATCATCGGTGCCGTGCATGATCAGAAAGGGCTGCTTAGCGTCGGGAGCGTGGGTAATCGCCGACTCGAAGCGATAAAGCTCAGGGTTCTCCCAAGGGGTAACCGCCTCACGACCCTGGCCGTAGAGATAGTAGCCATGGCCGTTGTTACCACTACCGCCGTCGATGTCGTACGTCCAGCCCCAATTCTGGTTGAAATCCGAATACAGGTCGGTCACACCGGCTCCCATACCAACGGCGGCGAACATGTCCGAGCGCACACCGATGAAAGCAGCGCCCTCGCCACCATAGCTGTGTCCGGTAACGGCGATGCGCTCCGGATCGACGTAACCCATCTCGATCACCTTCTGCACAGCGGCCTCAACGCACTCCAGCATGTCGGAATGTGAGGCGCCCGTTCGAAAGTGGATGTCCGGTAACATCGTGATGTAACCCTCGCTCACTGCCTGGATGGGAGACGCACCCATCCCTGTTAAGTACCTCGGAGCCGAGTACCGATGCAGATTCTGTGAGTTCTTCTCGTAGAAGGTAACAATCATCGGACGCTTTTCGCCCTCTTGGTAATCGTCGGGCAGCGCCAAAATGCCCTGTAGCCGCACCCCGTCCTTGTTCTCGAAGTCGAATAGAACGCGGCGTCCCCAGTTGTATTCAGCCTGTTGAGGGTTGGCGTTAGTGATCTTGGTCGAGTCGTTAAAATCGAGACTAGAGACCCTTAGGTCCGGAAACTCAACAAACGTTTGGCGGGTGAGGAGAAACTTTTCGCTCTCGCTGGCTCGAACTGGGGTACTGAACGAGGCATCTTCGTAAACGATCTCCCTCAACTTCCCGTCGGCAAGCTCGTAAAACCCTGCCTTTTTAGTCCATTGGCCGTACGCCGACAACGTTATGGGCTTTGAGAGGTCGATTTCTCGGCGGCCACCGCCACGTCCACCACCGCCGGCTTGGTCGTCGGGAAGCGTGTTCACATAACGGAACCGAATCTCGTTGTCGCTGCCTAAGCCATTTGTGAGATTTCGGGCGTCTGAACCATCAAACGGGACTACCCATAGATCGTATCGATGCTGAACAATGGCGGCAGTCCCATCAGCCGTATAACCGGCGATGCCGTATGAAGGCTTGGGCCCGGGGCGATCGAACTCCATATTAGTGAAGCTCACCGCGTTATTGCCCCCCAGGGTATGACTAGTGCCAGCCTCAAGGTCGTACGACCCAATTTTTTCATCCTGCCAATACAGGAAGTAGCGACCGTCCTTTGAAATACCAAATACGTGACTTCCAACGAGCTGCCTTTCAAGCATCAGCGTGCGCTCACCAGTGGTTGTATCTACCCGGTAAATGTCAGCAGCAGAGGGGCTGTAGTCGTCGATATAGCCACGCGTGTCTCGCCCAACTGCCCAGCGCCCCTGCGTCGCGATTTCGATATCGCGCATGGTGTCGTCAGCAAGTTTGATGAACTCGCCAGTCGTGACGTCGAAGGCCTGCCGGAAAGTAAAGTTCCGGTCGGCGCGAGCTCGGCGCATCTGTAGCGACTGAATTCGCTCATCGAGTGTGTTCCATATGTCCACGTCAGCGGCCTCACCATGGCCGCTTGCGTCGATGCCGGGCACTGCAACTTGCGTCTTTATGCCGAAAAAAATTCGCGCGTTGTCGTTACTCCAGTCCAACGAGGCACGATCGCTCACCACCCAACCTTCTGGGAAATTGTCCGCGGTGGTCGGATCGAACACTACAGAATCCGTCGGCACACTCTGAGCAGATGAGGCCTCACCGCCGCCGCCCAGGACAGCCCGGACGTCCGGAAACGCGACAAGGACATTGGAACGTTCGCGCATCTTATCGACCTCTAGGCCCTTCAACACTGCGAGCGCCGTACCATCTTCATTCCATGTCAGCTCGTTGTAGCTCTTCGCATCGTTGTCGAGCGCGTGCATCCGCGAGTCGTCCAAATCAAGAACAAACAAACCATTGCTGTCTTTCACCGCAGCGTCGACTGTATAGGCAAGCAAATCCCCATTCTTATTAAAGGAAATCTCACCGACGCTGCCGAGAAGCTGATCACGTCTCGTTGCCAGGTCGTGCACGACTACGTCGATCCCACCTGGGACTTCCAAACTACTGTCTCCGGACCCCCGGCCTTCAATAACAACCAATGTTTGCGTACCACGGGGGCTCCGGCGAAGAATCATATGGGTTGAATCAGCCGAGAAAGCAAACGATTGAATATCCTGCCAGGACCGGACGTCGCTGGTTGACAGGTCACGAAGTTCAGTGCGCCTAGTCGCCTGCCCGGTTTCACTTCCATCTGAACTTTGTGCTGAGCCCGACGAGGAACGACCACCACGACGCCCACCTCCCCCGCCGTTTCCTGCATTGATTTGGTATGCGATCCAGCGCGAATCTTTGGAAAACATGCCACCGGTCGCGTCTGGAATTTCTACTTCTACACCAGTCTCAAGATTCAGGAGGTACAGGACTGGCTTTTCCTCATCTTCCGGCGTGTTTGTAAACTGCAAAACATAGCTCACCCACTTGCCATCCCCTGATATCTGCTGGCCGCTGATACTCCGCCAACTGGCATAGTCGTCAACAGTGAGGGCCCTTTTTTCGGTCGTCGTCGCCGCAGACTGGGAACTGGACGTCGTTTGCGGTACCGGCAGTGCGTAGGCGCCCCCCAATATCATGAAAAGCGCAAGGGCAAGCCCGCCAAACTGGAGGGGCCTTGCAAATCCAATAGAGTCGTTATTCACGGACGGTCTCCTCTCTCAAGCGAGCGTGGGTTGTTGTCGAGCACTGTTGGTAGTTGGTAGTAGGGCGTGCATTCTACATCCGCAAACCAGAGTACGCCCGTATAAACCCCTGGAGACACGTGGACTAGTCTCGTTTCCCACCCTGGCAGAGGCAAAGCTGCCGTCAGATTAGCGAGAGTTCGGTATTGGGGTCAAAAGGCCAGGGTAGGCGTCACGAACTACCTGCCGCTCTGTTCTGTAAGTCAGTTGCTCCAATGCATCGCCCGGAGCCAGCCATACAACCTGTGCGACCTCGGATGAATCGAAATCTCCTGCCTCAGCTATGAACTCCATCCGAAAGAAAGAAACCAGCTTGCGCATACCGCCCACCGAATGCTCCGTGCGATAGCTCGGCCCTGTCAATCGGGCAGTACAACCGGTTTCCTCTTCGACCTCGCGAAGAGCTGCCTCTTCGAGCGTCTCTCCAGATTCCATCTTGCCCTTGGGCAATACCCAGTCTCCCGGTTGGCCATCGCGATCCTCGTAGAGTGTGCGGTGGACCACGGCTATGCGTAAACCCTCAGGCGTTTGCCGTTCAACTAGACCGCCGGCTGCCAAAACATATGATGTCATCCGTGCAAAATACTCCTTATTCGCTATATTCTCTCGCCTTGTCACATGCGGTGAGAAGGGTACATGCTTGGCTGGCGTTGATACTTGAGCCTCAGCTCTTTACATCGCCATGATTTCCCATGCATTCGTGGAGTCATCCATCATGTCGTATACGCATAATAAACAGGGAACACGTGCCATGGTACGTAGCTTAGTAATGCTGTTGCTAAGTTTTAACTTTTCCCTGCTATCCGAAACCCCTGCTTGGTCATCCCCTCTACCACAAGCACGTGGTGGCGGTTTCAATGCCTCAGTCGAAATGGTGCGAGTGCCGGTCGTGGCAATTGACGCGGAAGGTATTTTCGTGACCGGCCTCGACAAGGCAAGTTTCGAGATTAAAGACGGAGGCAAGGATCATCTAGTGGATTTTTTTGTCTCGGATGCGGATCCGGTAGCCATCGGTATCCTCGTCGACGTCAGTGAAGGAATGAAGCCGTATGCGGAAGGCATCCGGCTGGCAGTCGAACGAGCCTCGAACAACTTGCGGCCAGATGATGAAATCTTCTTGGCTACCTATGGCTCAAAAGTAACGATGCTTGCTAAGCCTACCGCCGACAAGCTCCAAGTGGCTCCAACCTTCACCTCCACTGAGAACACCTACTGGCAAGCTACCGATCGGGCCCTTTACGATGCCATCGAGCTTGGGTTATCGACGCTTGAACGTTCTACCTACGAGAAGCGTTCACTACTGATCATCGGAGCAGATGGGGACACTGCCAGCAATGCCGGCGAGCTGATGGTACAGCAGCATATTCACCGTGTCGGCGTAACGATCCACGCCGTTGTCCTTTCCCAGCGACAAACTCAAATCCGCAACACACCCTCCCGAGTTAACCGCCTACAAACACTTCCGGAAATTGTGCGATATACAGGTGGTCTGCTAGCCCAACGGCCACGTCAGTGGGGCCGTTTCGTTGACGCCACCGGCTGGATCCAGGCTTCAGCCACAGATATTACGACATATGTAAAGCACCAATACCTGTTGCACTACGCGCCCCAGAACCCGCCGCGGCCCGGCACGTGGCGTTCAATCCGAGTTGCCATCGACGGCAATCCCGAGAAAGTCCGGGCCCGGAGCGGTTATATACGGTAACTGCCGAGAATTTTCGGTCCCCCTGGCTACGCCGTCATCCAAAAATATGCCGACGGGTTGCCACTCCCCTGTTGACAGGCATCCCCTATTCGAAAGAGGATGCTTGAGCAGGTTGCATTGAATCCCGTCGACAACGTTGAAACTGGAGAGCCTCATGGAAGTCGATCGTAGAGTGTTCTTGGCAACCCTGGGCGTAGGCGCTCTGGAACTTATGTCTCCTGAGGACAAGGCCGAAGCGCTCGAGCACTACATGGAAGAGAAGCTCGACGCAGAAATTGCGGCACGGGATGGGACCGAACCGGTCCTTTATATGCCCGACGGGGAGGCAATCGCCTTGACAGAACTTCAGCAGGAAAATCCGAGGCCACCGCGCGGCACCGGCAGTTTATTTATGCCGCGGGCCCGTGAGTTTGCTCCGATGTCTGACAAGCCGACTCTAGTCGAGTTTTTCGAGAAACGCTTCGCTCCGGCAAACCACGTTTTGCAAAGCGCGACTCACGCATTGGACACAGGGCAACCAGAGCGCACAATCTTCGCCTGCCTTATGCACGACGTTGTGCTTAACCTAATCAAGGTCGATCACGGTTGGTGGGGCGCACAGCTCATCGAGCCATACGTAGAGGAACGAATCAGCTGGGGCATTCGCTACCATGCTCCACTGCGATTCTATCCCGACGAGTCTGTTGGCTATGAATACCCCGAAATGTATAACCGCATCTTCGGAGAAGACTACGTACCGGACGCATACATCAAACAAGCATATGAGCATGCCAAGAATCACGCCTACTACATGGAAGCCCGTATGATCACGTTGAATGACACGTACGCCTTCGAATCAGGCAAGCAAGTCTCCCTCGATCGGTTCGTTGACATCATAGGCCGTAACTTTAAGCAGCCACGGGAGGGCCTCGGCTACGACAACAGCCCGTCGGCACACATGTGGCGCACAATCGCAAATCCGAATCGGCCGTTGTAACGCCTGGATTCAACTAGATTCAACGAAATTAACTGATTAAATTGGGCGTCCGGAAGATGGCGACCACCAGGAGCGTGACCGGTCTCTGCTAGGCTGGTAGCCGCTACAACAAGCCGTCGCAGTTCAGCTTCCTGTAAACCTGAGAGGGTGACTCGATAGGGAAGAAGTGTGCCAACGTGGCACAGCAATCAACTTTCAATGAAAACGTGTACATAGACGCCTGCTATCAAGCAGGTCCTTTGTTATTCTTCCCTAACATTTATGGAATTCCCGCAGAGACCCCCGCATTCGAAGTAGTACCCAAGGAGTAAATTCGTGAACGGCATTGCCCGAATTGCTGAACCTTCCAATGAAAGAGTTCTGAACTACGCACCTGGCTCCCCAGAGCGAGAGAATCTAAAGAAACGCCTCGATCAGATGCTGGCCGAGGAGTATGACATTCCCGCAATTATCGGCGGCAAAGAAATCCGTAGCGGTAACACAATCGACGTTATTTGCCCCCACGATCACGCCCACAAACTCGGGGCCTGCCACCAGGTCAGTGAAGATAATGTTGCTACCGCCGTGGAAGCCGCACATGAGGCCTGGCGGGAATGGTCGGTAATGCCGTGGGAATCTCGTGCTGCAATCTTCCTAAAGGCTGCCGAGCTTCTAGCCGGTCCTTGGCGCGACACAATCAATGCGGCAACTATGCTCGGCCAGAGTAAGACTGCATTCCAAGCGGAGATCGATGCCGCTGCAGAGCAATGCGACTTTTGGCGCTTCAACGCTTACTTCATGCAGCAGATTTACGAAGTTCAGCCAAACTCGGACGTTGGCATCTGGGACTACATTGAGTACCGACCGCTTGAAGGCTTCGTGTTCGCAGTCACACCGTTCAACTTCACCTCGATTGGCGGCAATCTGCCATCGTCCCCTGCAATCATGGGTAACGCGGTGCTGTGGAAACCTTCGTCAACATCACTACTATCTAATTACTTGATATATCGAGTATTGGAAACAGCCGGCCTGCCCCCAGGCGTCATCAATTTCGTGCCCGGGAAGGGTCGTTCTGTCGGGGATCCGGTATTTGCCAGTTCGAATTTTGCTGGGCTCCATTTCACTGGTTCGACGGCAACCTTTCAGGCCATGTGGCGGACGATGTCCAACAACCTGCCATCGTACGGAAGTTACCCACGTATTGTTGGTGAAACTGGTGGCAAGGACTTCATCTTTGCTCACCCCTCGGCAGACGCCGACACCGTAACGACCGCGATCATCCGAGCTGGATTCGAGTACCAGGGGCAGAAATGCTCCGCTGCTTCCCGCGCCTATATTCCCAAGTCATTGTGGCCGGGGATCTGTTCAGATCTAAAGGACCAGCTCGCTGAGATGAAGCAGGGCTCTCCGCTCGATTTCCGCAATTTTGTGTGCGCTGTCATCGACAAAAACGCTTTCAACGACATTAGTGAATACATCAATGAAGCTAAGAATGACAGTAATTACGAAGTGATCGCTGGCGGAGGTTGTGACGACTCGGTTGGTTATTTCATCGAGCCAACTGTGGTCACGAGTCAGGATCCAAATTCACGACTGATGACCGAAGAGATCTTTGGACCAGTAATGACCGTGTATATCTATGACGACGGAGATCTGGACGAAACGCTCGAGTTGTGCGACAAGGGAAGTGCTTACGCCTTGACCGGGGCCATCTTTGCCCATGACCGCCGGGACATCGTCAAGATGAGCCAAGCATTGACCCATGCAGCCGGCAACTTCTACATCAATGATAAACCCACTGGTGCCGTAGTTGGCCAGCAGCCCTTTGGTGGCGGCCGTGCATCGGGCACCAATGACAAGGCTGGCTCGATGTCGAACCTGAACCGCTGGATCTCACAGAGAACGGTAAAGGAAACCTTCGACCCGGCACGCGCTTACGCTTATCCGTTCATGGAAGCGGAATAACTAGCGTGCTTCCTCTGGCATTAAGGTGATCCGGACTAGGTTGCCAAAGTCGAAATAACTGGTAGCAGCTTCGTGCACCGACCCAATAGAAATCATATCGAGGGACTCCAGGTAGTTGCTTAGGCCAGTTGGGTCACGGTCTCCTTGGTAGTTGGAAACGAGACGCTGCAACCAGTAGCCATTTTCACGGCTGTTGGTTTCGTAGGAACGGCGACGCTGCGCCTTCACATTGGCGATTTCCTGCTCAGTTGGGCCTGTTTCTTTAAGTTCTTCGATCTCTCTGTACACGGAACCAACAAGTTCTTCGACGCGCTCAGGATCACTGCCGAAAGAAATTGAAATAGAGTATTCAGGGTGTGGAATGCGGCTAAGCCGCCCACCGACCCGCACGCCATAGGTACCACCGAGGTCTTCGCGCAAGGTTTCGCGCAGACGAACTTCCAGAATCGTGGCCATCGCACTCATCGCCAGAGTGCTTGACGACTGCTCATCGTCAACACCAGTGTCGGCGAGATCCATCGGCACGCCCGTGAACCAAATATTAGTGAGACTCTTGGGTTCAAGGCCGGCATGAATAGTCTTTTCAATGACACCGGTCGGGTAGCGAACTCCCTCATCGGCCCATGTTTCTTCGCGACTAGTCGACGGCAAAGTGCCTATGTAATCTCGCACCAGTGGCTCAATAGTCTCGAAATCAAAATTGCCGACAAACACGAATGTGAAATCTGAGGCATCCTCGAACCGGTCAACATAGAAATCGTAGGACTTGTCGATGTCCATCTCCCCAATAATTTCAAGGCTAAGGCTACGGCGGCGGAAGTGGTTCTGAGTCAGGGTGCGACGAGTCTCTTCCTCAAGCATTTCTTCGGGGGTCTTGGTCTCATTGGTGAAACTAGCCCGCATCTGATCGGTAATCAGACCAAAGGTCGTAGAATCGGCACGTGGAAAATTAAACTTTAGGTAGAGGAGTTCGAAAAGTTTTTGCAAATCTCGCGGAGAGGCCCCACCAGAGAAACCCTCCCAAAGCTGGTCGATACGTGGTGAGACGTCGACCACCTTATCGGACAGCATGTTGGTAATCTCGCGCGGACTGAAACTGCCGTAACCACTCGCCGAAATCATGTTGACTGCTGACAACGCGGCAATGTGGTTCTTGTCGTCAGCCAGGGAAGTTCCACCCGGGCTAATAGCACGAAAGAGAACTTGATCCTGACGGAAGTTGGTGGGCTTCAAGACAACTGTGGCTCCGTTGCCGAGTTCCCACTCGGTAACTCCGACATCGGGATATTCTTTCCGCTCAATGATCGCCCCCCCACTGGGGACGACCCGGAGTAGTGGCCGATTAGTTACCGTGTCGACATATGTTTCCAATTCACCGGTTCCAGCGGTGTCGAGCAAAGCCAAAAGATCCTCTTCACTAGGCAGGGTGTCAGCTGCGCTCTCGGGAGCAGTTACCAACACGACCCGGTTATCACTCGACACCCAACTACTGCCAACAGCGTTGACTTCCTCACGGGTGATTTCCGGCATGAATCTCTGGTATAACGCCCACTCGTAGTCGATGCCTGGCACTGATTCATTTTCAAGGAACGCGCGTTGGAACTCTTCCACAAACATTTCCGACGGCTGCGTTGCCTTCTCGGTATAAATCCGCTCGAATGAACGCAATTGAGAACTTTTCTCACGTTCAAACTCGGTCTCGGTAAAACCCTGCTGGGCGATACGCGCGGACTCCTTGAGCAGCGTTTCAAGACCTCTCTTAAGGCCACCGGGTGCGACCGCCGCCCC
Organism: uncultured Acidobacteriota bacterium; assembly: GCA_964455175.1. Taxonomy (GTDB): domain Bacteria; phylum Acidobacteriota; class UBA890; order UBA890; family UBA890; genus UBA890. The sequence continues at coordinate 39,993 of CAYVUW010000003.1, forward strand.
GATCATGTAGACCTCACGAGTCGGCACAATCATCCCTTGTGAGGCACCAGCGCCCAGAAACGGGGCTTCGCGAGACTGTGAAAGCTCACGCAGGCGCCGATTAAGCATGCTCCCATACAGATTCTCGACGATTGTCTTTCGGTAAGAACCATGTGTTCCTTGTGGACGCATCGGCATTTTATGAAACACTTGCACTTGCTCTACTTGCATCTCAGGGTCGGTGGCTACACCAAAACGTGTTTCGGTATGCTCGGGAATGTCGTAGGTGACGCGTGGACGTCCATCGTCGGGATTGGTCAAGCCACTAAACCCGTCGATAATGCGCTGCTCTATGTCGTTTTTATCAAAATCACCCGATGCAATAACCGCCATAAGGTCGGGTCGATACCAATCCCGGTAAAAACGCTTAACCGCAGCGTGGCTGAAGTTCTGCAAACTCTCCTCGGTTCCGATTGGCAGCCGTTCTGCATACCGTGACCCTCCAAAAAGAATCGGGAATTGAATTTCGTTAACGCGGGTGCCGGCGCCGAGGCGCAGGCGCCACTCTTCTATGACGACACCCCGTTCCTTGTCGATCTCTTCATCCTCAAACGCAACGGCACTGGCCCAGTCTTCAAGGATCTCAAAAGCAGTATCAACGATGACATCCTCGTCCGTCGGAATCGTCAACATGTAGACGGTTTCATCAAAGCTCGTATACGCATTGATATGAGCACCGAATTGCATTCCAAATGACTCCAGCGCATGAATCAACTCTTGCTTTTCGTAGCGCTCAGTGCCATTAAACGACATGTGTTCGACAAAATGAGCGATGCCGCGTTGATCATCATCTTCAAGCAGTGAGCCCACCTTGACGGCAAGCCGCAGTTCTATACGGCCCGCCGGATAGGCGTTCTCGCGAATGAAATATCGCATTCCGTTGGGAAGTTCGCCGATGATAATCGACGGGTCCACCGGCATGACCGCGTCGAGTGGCGCAACTGCCGCATCGACTGGATTAGCCGGGAATGTCCACGCCCCGTCCGGCGGATCAGGGATTCTCCCGGTTTGTGCAAAAGCGCTAGGCCCTATCAGGAGAGTGGAAAGCACAAAAAGCGCTGAAATCAGCGCGGTCGCAAGCTTCTTCGAGACACTCAGGTTCATTTCAAACGCCAAGTCGGAAGGGGGGGCAAAAAACAGTGGAGATCCCAACTATAACAGCTGGGGGATGCCTATCTCACGTCCGAATCTGGTTGCGACGCCAGACAGGCCACAGACTAGAAAGTAACCCTGAGCGGCTTTTTGAGGGCGAACGCGAGAATGGTCGCAATGATGATGAACGGGACCAGCCAGTGAGTGTCCCAACCGAAAAAGTTGACTTTACGCTCGGGGTATAGCACCTCAATCGCGCTCACCGCAGCACCGGAGGGAAAACCAGGCTCACCAGGGAACAGCAACTGGTCAAGAAAACGGTTGGTGCGAATAGGCGAACGCTTCACTACTTGCGAACTAACCTCAACGCTCTTGGAATAGACTTGGTCTCCCACCCGGATACCAAGTTCATAGGAACCAGGCTGATCGGCAACTAAGCGCCACTCAGCTTGATTTAATGAGCGAATGGTAAGACGCGGTGTTTCGAGGCGGAGTCCATCGGGAACTTCCAACTCAACAGCGCTGCTGTCGACAGCACCTTCTGTCTCCAGGCCGTCACCGACAGCCTGTTCTTCACTCATCACCACTTTGACGATCACCGGCTCCCCAACCATCAACCCTCCGTAACCGTAGTGCAACTGTAGCTGTGCAACCATCAACACGAACGGGATGATCATCCACAGCAGCGGAGTTAACGCTAGCCGGAGGTACACGAAGTTGTAACGGAAGATGTCACGCTGTGCCGTGAAGATGGCTCGAATGTCATCACTGAAGAGTCGAATTTCAAAGATGCCCGCATGGATCTTACGTTTGACATCCTGAAGCCCTTCTTGGTCGGACGTCCACTTGAAGACATAGAGCATCCCAACGCCCGTGGCGAGCGAAAAGCAAGTCAAGCCAACCATTGGCGACATTTCACGAAAGGGAAACAACGCCAAGTCTATGGTCGCCCCAAAGATACTGTTGATTATCCACATGGTTAGTTCAGATAGCCAAGCTGACCCTCAGGCCGCTTATGAGATATAGCCAAGCCCTTGTAGCTTCTTTTTGATCTCTTCTTCAGTGTCAGCCTCTTCAAGGACAGCGAGTTCCTTTTCGAGCGCATGGGAGATGAACTCCTCCACCGATGAGTAACCAGCGATCTCAGTAAACTTCTTGACCCTTGCCAACAAGTCCTTGTTAAGTGTGATCTTGGATCCTCCGAACATGGTCCCCTTTCTCTCTTCAGGTACAACAGCGGGGAACCCCGCCGCAATTTGTCATTGCGTATCCGCCAGCTGAGGGGTTGGTGGAAAGTCTTCGATGCCGAATTCTGCGAGTAACACACCGGCAAGATTCTGTAATGAACTCACCACCCGTTTCAACGGCCGACTCGAAAACAGTACGCCAGGTACTGTTTCATGATCCATTAAGTGATCACCGCTCCATGGGTGATCGTTGTCAAAAATAATCTCAGTGCTGAATTCACCAAGCGCTGATTCGTTCGAGCCACGCACACCTTTGGCGAAGCCAACGATCAAGTCAGGGCCGATATCTAGATAGCCATCGGCGGCGAACACTTCGTCACGGTGATAGACCTTTGTAACAGCCTTTTCGCCAGTGCTTGGATCGATGAACGCTAACAGCTTCTCGGCAATCTCGGCGCTTAGCGCATCCTGGTCCGAGGGCATCACGGAGCCATTGGCTTCACGGCCACGCAGGTTTATATAAACACCGTTCAGTCCGACTGCGTAGGCCTGTGTGCTTTCCCAATCGACGTTGCCAAAATAGGGAATCCCAGTAACCCGGCGTGGATTTATCAGGGTGATATAGCCATTCTCTAGTAACCAAGTGTTCAGGTTCATCGCCCGTCGCCACGAAGTGAAGCCGTGGTCCGACATCACCACCAGTGTCATATTCTCCGGCAACTTCTCCAGGGTTTCGCCGATGAACTCGTCGACATCGACGTAACGATCGATAACCGCATTGGCGTAGGGAGCATCGGCGATAGCGTCATGTGCCGGATGCTCGGGGTCCATCGCCCGCCACATCATGTGAGAGACTTGATCGAGGTTGCCAAAGTAGTAGAACAAAAAGCCACCTCGGAACTCGTTCAGAACGTAATCAAATTGGTTGCGGATCTCAGCGTGGACCATCGCCACCTGCGTCATGAAGTCGGCGTTGTTGAACACTCCTTCATTCAGAGCATTAGTGTCTTCGGGCATGCCCTGCGTGTAAAAACGTCCTGTTGCCTCTGCAAGCTCCTTGGCATAACCAACCGGAGTGCTAATCGGCATCAACGACCCAATTGGGTCGAGGTTTATCGGAGAAACGTAGAGTTCGAACTCCGGCCTGACTTCCTTTAGAAAAAAACGGGCAGTAGCGTTGATTGACTGCAGATACGGAATCATTTCGAATTGCACTGGTACCCAATCGCTCCATTCCCCCTGTTGGAGAATGAACTCTTCCTGACCAACGATGATCTTGGCAACCAAGTACTCACCGTCAACATAGACAGTAAATGGTGCCTTAAGCTCCTCGGATTCGATCAGCAACGGGTTGGGTGGGCCGAGTAACTCTGCCTCAACAATGCCATCGCGCACCTGTACACGCTCGATAAGCGCCTCGGTATTGCTCGTGATGCGCTCCGGCATGGTGGTGTAAAACGAGTAATAGCCTGGGGTGCCCAAAACATCAGGCGTGCCCATGCCCGAGAGTTCACGGTAAGCAGAACCCGAAGGCGGGAAGTTAGCAGGCATACGTATGATCGTCGTCGGGATTCCGTGGCGTTCTAGAACTTCCCAGAATGGGGTGCCGCGGCGCAAAAGCTCCATGCCGCCACCAGACAACGGTATGTTCCAGTTGCCAAACTTCAGGGTCCGGCTAGGCTCGACCGGCTTCGAGGTCGAAAGATAGGGGGCCATCGTCTCCGGATTGCGATGGATGAAGTCGTAAATACCATGGCCGCCGGAGTCCAGTCCCGTGATGAAACTCGACCAGGCGACCGGGCTCTGTGGAGGCACGGATGTCTCAAGTTCTTGGAAGCCACCCATTTTCTCCAGACGAGCCAAATTGGGCAGGTGGCCTTCATCCATGAGTTGTCGAGACAAGGCGTAATCCATACCGTCGATGCCGATCACTATCATGCCTTGGTCGTAGCTACGATCGTCGACGCCGCAAGCGCTTACGCTAACCGCCAGAATCGAAAAAAAACTAGTCCAGCGCATCTGTAACATCCTTGAACAGTACTTTCCCGTCCATGTACCCGGGTGGGGTCAAACCGAATTGCTGCAGCACGGTCGGCGCAATGTCAATCAACGCTGGGTCACTAACGTCAATCTTATGATTGCAGAACAACACCCCGGGGACGATGCGCGGGTCGATGCAATGGTCGCCGCTCCATGCCTTGACGTTGTCCTCGAAGATGTTGCCGGCAACCACACCGGTGGCCATGTCCCAGGAGCTGCGGTAGCCAGCGTTGTAACCAACGAGCAAATCCGGTGCGTTTTCCAGGTATGGGCCATTGTAGAGCTTCTGGGTGTCGAACAGTTCGCGCACGCCGATCTCTCCAGTCTCTTCGTCAACCAGGCCGCTGATCTTCATCACTAGTTCATTTTTCAACGCCTCAGCCTCGGTACCCGGCTTGACTATGCCCTCTCCCTCCCGTCCCTCTATATTGAGAAAGATTCCGGTCAAGCCAATGGCATAGGCCTTGGTCCTGCTCCAGTCGACATCACGCAGCCACTCGGCAGTGCCTTGGGCCCCTTCCTCGAGATGCAAATAGCCGTTCTCATGTAACCAGCTGTTGAGGTTCACTCCGCGTCGAAACGAGTTGAAACCATGGTCTGAGCACACCATCAGTACGTCACCATCGCCGATTTTCTCCATCACCCGTCCAACGAGTTTGTCGTTGTGAATGTAGAGCTGTTCGATAGCGTCCTTGTGTTCAGGCTCAGCACCACCATTCGCCAAAGCGGCCTTTTGGGCCGCCGGGTGTCCAGCCTCAAGGTAGCGCCAGAACATGTGCTGGATACGGTCAGTAGCATCAAACACGCACACTAGGGCACCTTTGCGCAGCCGCTCCAGCCCCGCGAAAAACATTTTCTCGCGCTCTTTATCAATGTCGTAAGTCATCTGGAGGAAAGCACCGTCATCGATGATTCCCTCATTGAGCGCCCAGGTATCTTCGGCTAGACCTAGGGTCGAAAACTTACCTACCTTCTTTGCCAGGTAGGTCGAGTAATACGAGGGGTGAGACACCGGCATCACCGGTTTTTCTGGATCGAAGCTGATCGGTGAAATATAGAGGCCAAAATGCTCCCCCATCTCGGTGACCAGCATGCGGCAAATACCTCGAATTGTTATGCCGGGAGCTGCTTTAAAACCGATTTCGACCCAGTCGGTAAGCTTGCCCGGTTCTAATGCGTACCGCTCGTCATCGACGGAGACGTCAACACAATTGTTGACACGATCGATGTCAATAAAAACCGGGATCTTCATTGGTGGGCTACCGTCGATGAGGTCGTTGTCGGGCCCTGGAATCTCAGTAACAAAATGATCAGAATCCGGCCCATCTGGTTGCAGGTGCACTCGGATACCACCCTCTTTGATGACCTCGTTGGACTCACGGGTAGTGAAAAACATGAAAGTCCCTTGTGTGCCGAGCAGATCTGGCACACACATCGCAGATAGCTGCGCTCCCTTGAATCGATCGGCGGGAAAAGTAATTGGGACTCGCAGCACAGTGCTCCAAATATTGTGCTCGCCGAGAATCTGCCAGAAAGACTTCGACCTGCGGAGTAACCGCACCTCAGGCTTGCCAAGCGGGATCCGATACTTGCCTATCTTTAGCCGCCGAGCAACAGGGCCAATCTTCACGGATGACAGAACTGGCAGGTAGGTACGGCGATCACGATCAAGAAAATCGTAGATGTTATGGCGAGCCGGGTGGGAGCCTGTCGAAAACGACGACCAAGCCACTGGCGAGATCGAAGGAAATGTTGTCCGTAACGGGTGGTAGCAACCTTCCTTTGCCAGCGCAGAGAAATTCGGCAGTTTCCCTTCCTTCATAAACCGGTCCGTAAGCTTCGGGTCCTGGCCATCAAGTCCTACGATGATGAACCGCTTAATCAGTGGTCTAGGAACATTCCGATACTTGATCGCACGGATCAGCATCCGAAACGGCCATGCCAACATAGACAGAAACGAAAGGAAAATCGTTGTCAATATGACCAGAAACGATCCGACGAACGCGATCCCAGCGCCCGGACCCACATAAGCCTCGGCCACCGATGGCACCCCAAAAACGAGGAGCGCCAGAACCCAGAGAGTTACCTGAGCGCAGTGATGTGAGCAGCGATTGCCTTTGGAAGTTCCCACTCGGCGAGCGACAGCTTCGACCATGAGTGAATCGTACCCGTTCGCCAGTTTCGTCGCACGCCTCAGCTCGAGCAGAACGCCCCATAGCCGACTACCTTGTCGCGGGGGCCATTGGTATCCCCAGAGTTACGCAGATCGAGCAAAGTGATGCTACGTCCAAGACGCTCCACGGCGCCCATCAGACCCTGGATCGCCACGTGGCCGCAAGCGCTACTCCCGTCAAGATCCTGTGTCCGACCATTGACAACCGCGTCAGCGGTTTCTGCGTCAAGGCGAACAGCGGTGTCATAGTTATGAAAATGGGACAGGTCGGAGCTAACGACAACGATAGTTCTATCGCACCAAAGAGCATTGATAATCTTGGCAACCTGCTCGGCCGTGGAGTGTCCGGTGACCACCGGGACGAGCTCGAAATCGCCTAGAACTGTTTGCAGGAAGGGAAGCTCAACCTCGATCCCATGTTCACGCCGATGCGGCTCGTCCCAGGTAACAATCGGACCAGTATTACGGATCCGGTCGATAGCAGAAATGTCGACAGGAATCTTGCCGAGCGGCGTTTCGAAAACCTCAGCTTCTGGAAGAGCCACGCCTGAAAACGGGACAAAGTGTGAAGGTCCAATGACGACGACACGATTTACTGGGCGTGATAACGCTTCGAGTGTTTTGAACGCGCTAGCAGCGATCGGACCTGAATAAATGTATCCAGCGTGGGGAGCGATTAGAGCAAGCGGCACTGGAGTGGCAACACTGTTGAGAACCGGAGGAGATTGCGCACCAGAATCGCCCAAACTACATGCTTCCCTGAGCATTGTTTCTACATGATCCCGTAACCGCTCAGGATCGGCCGGATAAAACGTGCCGGCCACCGAAGCCTGCCGCACGTTAGCCATAACTGTCTCCCTATTGCAGCGCTAGCCCAAATTCCGCTACTCCAAAGCCTCCGCCAATACCCTCAAAACCGTGTCGATGTCACCTTCCGTATGATCGGCATTCACCTGGCAGCGGATTTCTTCATCACCCCGCGGCACCACGGGAAACACCAAGCCTGTAACTAACACACCGTTATCGTACAGATGCTTGACCAGTGTCCGAGTACGATCAGTGTCACGAACCATCAGTGGCACTACGGGATGTTCCCCGGAGATGACCTCGAAGCCAAGATCGACGAGACCGGTTTCAAACCGCACAGTCAACGCGCGCAGCTTGTCGAGCAGCGCCCTGCCCTCTTCCGAATCGAGAATCTCTAACACCTTGAGTGCAGCACCCGCCTCGCTTGCAGTGATTGGATTCGAATAAATATAAAATGGTGCACTCTCACGCAAGAACTGGATCAGAACTGAATTACCGACAACGTAGCCACCATTAATCCCAAACGCCTTGCCCAAGGTGCCTACCAAAATGTCAACTGGTGGTGAACCCGTGTACTCCTCGGTACCACGACCAGTGGCGCCGAAGGCGCCGACGCCGTGAGAGTCGTCGACGATGACCACGACATTCCCCTCGAAAGCATCATCGTGACGCATCGCGATCTCCATGATTTCGCCAACCGGGGCATGGTCACCACGCATTGAAAAGATTCCGTCGGTAATTACCAGTACCCGCCTGGCTCGCCCCTTGGCACTCTCGATCTGTTTTTCGAGCGATGCGAGATCAAGGTGCGGGTAAATACCTTTGTCTAGCGGTCGTGATAACCGAACGGCGTTGATGATGCAATTGTGGTTCAGCTCATCACTAATGATGACAGTGTCCTTGGTTACCAGCGGCGTAATCGTACCCATGATCGTCGCGTATGCGGCTGAGAAGATCATGCCAGCCTCACGCCCATGAAACGCAGCAAGCTTTGCTTCCAGTTCGACGTGCGGCGAGCAAGTCCCGCTGATGAAGCGCACTGCTCCAGGCCCAGCTCCGAAACGCCCAGCGGCCTCTTCCTCGGCAGCAATAATGTCGGGTCGCAGTGACATACCGAGGTACGAATTCGAGTTCATCCGTATAAACGCACGCTCGCCCTCGCCTGCAAGCTTAAAACGCGGACCGCTAGAACCTGCGGGCGGGTGGGCGGCAACAACCACGGATTCGGCGCCCTTGGCGGTGCCGTTGTCTTCTAACTGAGTCAGGTGCGCCGCAAGCTCGGCGGACATTCGGTCAATAGGCATAGGCTGATTAAGAACATCGCCATCGAGACCGCAACCCCCGAGCAATGACATCAACGACCGTGATCAGCTCACGTTTAGTAGGCAGCCTTGAGGACGCAATCAGCAATTGATTCAAACGGCCCTGATCACCCCAGCACAACAATTCCACACCTAGTTAGCTGCTAGAATTACTCCCGTGTTGCGAATCCTGAAGGATTACGGAAATTTCTTTGTTTCTATTGTCATCGCAGTTGTGCCGCTATGCGCAGCATGCTCAGGGGACACAACGACCAGAGCGGTTCCCGAAGGCACATCAGAACCAGCAGTCCAGGCCGTGACAACCACCGTCTTTCTAGTCCGGCACGCAGAGAAGGCCGGCCCAAGCGATCCGGAATTTATCGGAGCGTCAGACAGCGACCCGCCACTCAACACTTCCGGCTTAGCGAGAGCCGAGGAACTCGCCAGGACTCTTGGTGACGCCAATGTAACGGCGATTTATTCTTCACCCTACGAACGCACCAGGGCTACCTTGCGGCCTCTGGCAGCACAACTCGGTCTCGAGATCAGGGAGCACCCGGCGGCAGACATCATAGGCCTCGTTGGACTCATCGAGGCCAACAACCGAGGTGGTGTCGTCCTCATTGCTGGACACAGCAACACGGTGCCGGCCCTAATCGAAGCATTCGGCGCCGGCCAAGTGCCCCAAATCGAAGAGGCCTGGGAGTATGACAACCTCTACGTTGTCACCGTTGAGATCGCCGGACGCGCACGTGTCAACAAACTGAAGTACGGAGCATTGAGTAGTCCAGGAGATAGCCCGTAGACGCGGACCAAACAACCAACGTCTTTATCTGCCCGATCGTGAAGAAGAAAAGTAACGCCAAAACCACGGCGCTCGTCGCATCGCAATGTCGAGCAGGTAGCCAAGAAGCGCTAGGGAGGCAAAAAACGGCCATAACGAGGTGGGCACCGAAGCCGCTTCACCATAGTCGTCGAAAATCTCTTCGGGCTCAGGCAACAATTTCCCGCCGGTCTGCTCGGAAACGGCTATAAGCAGCTCGGTGTTCGGCGGGTAGAGGCGATACTCGTCAGTGTAAGGGTAGAAAAGTTCCCGTGATTGAGCATCGACATCGTCAGCCGAAAGTCGAAACGAATACGGAGAGTCGGGCGAGGTAAACAGGGGATGCTTCGCCTGGTAAGTTCCTGGCCCAACCTGATTGACTTCGAGCACTACGCCGGACCCACCCGGTTCGATGACTTCGAGGCGCGGCTCCAGCCCCACGCGGAACACGCCCTCTTCAGTCACTGTACGCACCGTCACAACCGCTTCGTCACCTGCGCGCTCGATCTCAAAGTCAATCTCTTCAGCACTGTCACGTTGCATCGTCTCGCGCACAAGCTGGGACCAAAACTTGCCGTAGCCTTCCCACTCGATCCAATCAGCCGCCCAACGGTTCTTTACGTCGGATGTGAATATAGCCGCCTTGCCTAAGCCATAGTGCCAACGAGCCAGAATAGGCGCTTCAGCATCGGACTCGAGGAGAACCTCAGCAGTGTCCTTCGCCTGCGTACTGACGTAGCCTTTCAGACTTGGGGCATCCATCAGGTCGATGCCGGTGAATGCCTCGACTGGACTGGTAATAGTGGTTTCTACGGGTTCTTCGATCAACGTCGACTGCGAGGCAATCTGTGTTTCCTCGATGAAAACCTGCGGTACCCTGGCCGCGTCGCGGATGAAGTAGCTACGTCCGTCACCCCAATCAGCGATACTGCCCAACAGTTCTCGGTCGGCCTCTTCCCCCACCGCAACACTCGAGACTGTGATCTCAGCCTCAGCCATACGCCCTAGTAAAGTCTCGTAGTCATCTGGATATGTCTTGCCATCCGAGAGAAGGATCACGTGACGCACCTCTGCCTCGGTCTCAACGAGTGTTTCATAGGCCTTTTCAAGTGCCGGATAGATATTGGTGTGGGCCGAAGCAATGATGCTGCTGATGTACTCGTTTATGCGATCTTTGTTGGACGCCAGCTGCAGCGGAACAGTCCAATAGGGGCTGTGATCAAACGTTACGAGCCCAAAACGGTGCGTGGCCTCGAGCAGGTCAAGCGCCGCCTTAGCCGCTTCCTTGGATAGTTCAATTTTGGGGCCCACCATGCTGAACGACTTGTCGAGGACAATGACCAGCGCCAAATCCTTACGCTTCTCATTCACCCGGAACCAGATTGGCAAGGTTTCTTCGATTGGGGTATCTGAATAACCCTCCTCGCCGTAACTCGATTCGCCCCCAGCGAAAATAAATCCGCCGCCGGAGTCCCGGACCCAGGTAAGAATCGACAACATCTGGGCATCGTTAAGACGACTACGCAAAACATCACTGATTAAGACTAAGTCATATTGCTCATAGCCTTCAGGCGACGTCGGGAGGTCACGAACCTGGCCAAGTTTGACCTCCATCCCTTCGCTGGTTAGAGCATCGTACAGGTAATGGGCGCTGGTAGGACGCCCTTCGACATATAGAACACGCGGCTGCGGGCCGACGGTGATGGACTGGAGCAGCAGGTCGTTCTGCGGAAACGGATCGTTGACGGTCTGCAAGCGTCCCGAGATCGTGACTGGGCCTTCGCCTATGAGTCTAATTTCGAAGTCAATCGAGTTTAGGCCAGGCTGAAGGTCGACCGCTTTTGTCTCCAGTGTGGCGTTGTCACCAAGCAACTCGATAGTCGCCGTCGTGGCAACCCTTGAAAAGACCTGCACAGTGGCCAATATCGGCTCTTCCTCCCGTATGCCCTGTGGAAGGTCGATGGTTTCGATCCAGCTGTCACCAGCACCCCGGACTGTCGCTGGCATGGTAAAGATGCGTACGCCTGCCTCCTGGGCGCGGCCAACGATCTTCATAATATCGCCACTGTTTTCGTTACCGTCGCTGATCAATACAAGTCGTTTGAGATAACGCGGATCGAACGTGCGCAAGACTTGGGTAACCGCAGTCTCAAGGTTTGTGGCACTGCGATCAATGGAGCGATCAGCGCCGTCAGCTGATACCGGAACGGATCGAATTGCTTCAGCGCTTTCGACACTCCGCGCCGAGCCGCCAAAGGCAACGTAGCCAGCATGTGCTGGTGCACCGCGCGCACTCGATGCTGCGATCCAATCGATCGCGGTATCGACAAAGTCGGGATCTACACTGCTCGAAACGTCTAATGCGTACACAACCGAAATCCATTTGCCGGAACGGTTCCAAACCGGTTGGGCAAGCGCCAGGGTTAGAAAGATGATCACCGCGATGCGCACGATCGTCGCCACCACCAGATGGGGTGCCGAGAAGCCCACTGCCGTACGTGTCTTAATCCACCAAATGAACGGGAGGGTTAAAAGCAGTAACAACGGCCAGTAATGCGAGAGGGTAATACTCATACCGTCAACCGCCTGTGGTAGGTGAACCATTCCGCGATAACCAACACGGCCGCGATTGTTAGCAGCAGAACCCAGAGTTCGTCCCCCCAACCGGACGGCTGAACAAACCCGGCGGACTGCGAGATTGACCCGGTTTGTTCGTTCGGCCCGAAGCTTGTGGCATTAACTCCGGAGCGCTCACGGTTGGCCAGGTTCACGGCAACACGCAGCCGGCGCGGACCTCGAGTTGCGGTGTACAAACCCGGTTCATCAGCTACGAAAACGGTGCGGTCTGCTAACGGCCAGGTGGTGGCCTCATTACCCTCGAGGTCCCGGACACTAGCCGCCGACAACGGCACTTCTACGCGGCCAGGGGTACTGGTAAGTGCAGTCTGTTCGTCCATCATCCAGCTCAGCGCGTTGCTGATAAAAATCGGAAATCCAGGCTGCAGCGGGAGGTTTGAATCCTCGAGTGCAAATGAAACCCTTAAAACCTTCTGGGGGTTCTCCGTTGCGATGATAAGTGGCGCGTTTGGACTCCCAACGATGATGTCAGCGAGCTCTCCGGACCCCTCACTCGAGACCAAAGGCGAGACCCGAGCGGCGCGATCGACGCGCAAGTCTTGAAGGGAAACAAAGTCCAGTAAGGGATGGGTAGCGTTCCAATCATTAACTTCCGGAGAGTTGATGATCTCGAGAGTTGGCGTCAACCACGGAACGTCGGGCGGCAAAAATAATAATGCTGGCGCCAAAGGCGGCGTTATCGGCGCGAAACGGTCAAAAATGTACATGTCGGCTGGGACCCCGTCAGCGTATTCCTGTGGTGTCTTGAAATCCAACATGACCCGGGGCTCGATGAGAAGGAGGCTCTCAAGGTAGACACTGCCCGGGCTAACTAAAACTACTACCGTCGGGTTACGTACCGGCAGGAAAGAGAAAGCTTCGTCGTCAACCGGAAAGGCATCAGCATCGCCAGTTACTGTCACCTTAACTGGCCCACGGTTAAAGCTTGACAAGCTGAATTCTCGGGCCTGTGATTCACCTGGCTGCAAAGTTATGGAATCTTGCTGCGTCAGGAGTCCCCCGCCTGACTGAACATCGCTTTCGTCTTCATTTTGCTGGGTTCGAAGACCACTGAGCTGGATGCTCACATCCTTGGGCTGTAGGGATGCGTTGGTAACCTCAAGGAACGCTTGGTACTCAAGTGGCGAGGCCGGCACAGACCGGATTTCAAAGGCGGTGATCCCCACGTTGGCCGCCGCCTCAAACACCGAAACAACAGTTGCCTCCGGCATTATCTCGTCAACCATCACGCCGTCGGAGATGAAGTAGAGTTCTCCGTCAGATGGCGGAAGCATTGGAAACTGGGACTCCCCACCTAGTGAAACACTCAGTCCATCCAGAATGTCGAGGGCGCTGCCACGATCAGACGCCTCGATTGGCGGTGCCTGGCCAGCTGTGTCTACGACCAAAAACTTCCCGCTGCCACTCCCCCGCCCTAGCAACTCGCGTGCTTTGGCAACGGCGTGCTGCCAACGTGTATAGCCGTCCGAACTCCGTGTCGCCATAGTGGCCGAGTTGTCGATCACCACAGTGATGTCCCGGATTTCGTTGTCGCCGGACCCGATTTCAGGCCGTCCTAAGGCAATCGCTACGGACAACCCAATGGCGATCGCGATCATCAGTGAAATCCACCAGCGCAGTCGGTCGAGAAAAGTCTTCTTTTTCTTTTCCCGCAGCAGGCGGCTCCACAAGAGGCTAGAGGGTACGACGACTCGCTTAGGCGGCGGCTTGAGCCAGTACAATACGATGACGCTCGCCGCCGTCGCGGTAAGTAGCAAACCAGCCATCGCGGGACTCAGCGACAAAAAGCTCATCCGAGGAACCTCCCCTGTCGAAAGACTCGCAGGATCAGATCTTCGAACGACAACTCGGTATCAGTCCGCACATAGCCGTACCCATTCTTCCGGCAATATCCACTAACTTCCTCGCAGTGCTCTTCAAACATCTCCGAGTAGGCATCAAGTAGGCCTGGCGTCACCTTAATGCGTTCAGTTTTGCCGGACTCGGAGTCCTCGAGAAGGACCTCATCGGGCATGTCTGGACACTCTTCATCGGCACTATAAACGTGCACCGCGAAGAGGTCCTGCCTGTAATAACGCAACATGTCGAATGCCTTATTCCAACCGGTCCCGTCCAGGAAATCAGACACGACAACCACCAAGCCTCGACGCCGACGCGCCGAGAAAAAGTTTTGGAACGCCTTGAGCATCGAAGTTTCACCGCCGGCCTGGACTGATTCGAGAAAATTAAAAGCACGCCAGATCTGGGCCGCGCACTTCCGCGCTGACATTTCCTCGGCGATGCCATCCGCGTAACCGACAAGGCTCACCCGATCCTGGTTCAAAAGTCCAATGTAGGCGAGTGCAGCAGCGATCTTACGGGCAAAATCGTACTTAGACGGTTCGCCGTGATCCATCGACTTACTGGAGTCGAAGAAAATATAGATTGGTAGATCCGCATCCTCCTCGAATATCCGGAGAATGAGTTTGTCCAGGCGCAGAAATGTACGCCAATCGACGTTCTTCGTGTCTTCGCCCGCGACGTATTGGCGATAGTCAGCAAACTCGATGCCCGAATTGGTCTTTTTCTTCGCCCGGTGTTCACCATGGAGATGACCGGGAATCATGTGTTTCGAGACGATGTTCAGGTACGTCAGCTTCTTCATGAACTCGTCGTCGAACAGTATGCTCGATTCAGACATGACCTGTTGCGCTGCGACTCTCCCGGGGCAAGGCGATCATTCGAAAAATAGGGTCGGGATCTCGTAAGTTACTCAGCAGGCTCCGGCGTGTCTTTCATAATGACACGGAGGATTTCGTCCGTATCGATGCGCTCAGCCTCCCCCTCGAAATTCAGCATCATTCGGTGGCGTAGTGCTGGAAGCAACATCGAGCGAATATCCTCACATGAAACGTGGAGGCGTCCGTTAAGGAGCGCGTTTACCTTGCCGCCGACAACCAACGTCTGGGTACCACGAGGGCTGGCCCCGTAGCGCACATACTGTTTGCTCATTGGGTGCGCATGCGACGTGTCCGGGTGCGTAGCCAAAGTCAATCGTATGGCGTAGTCCTGCACCGGGCGCGCAATCGGAATATCGCGCGCTGTGTCACGCATCGCCAAGATCTCGTCACGGCCAAGTACGGTCTCGGCAATCGGCTCCTCGCGCTTCGTCGTCCGGTCCATGATTTCGTGCATATGCTCGGGTTCCGGGTACATGATCCGCAGCTTGTAGAAGAAGCGGTCCATCTGAGCCTCGGGCAACGGGTAGGTGCCTTCCAATTCTATTGGGTTCTGTGTCGCAAGAACGAAGAATGGTGGGTCTAGCTTATGGGTCGTGGTTCCAACGGTGACCGTCTGCTCTTGCATCGCCTCAAGTAGCGCCGACTGGGTCTTCGGAGTAGCACGGTTGATTTCGTCTGCAAGCAAGATGTTGGTGTGAATTGGACCCTTCTCGAACTTGAGAACCTTCGCCCCCTTATCGGTCTCATGCACCACGTTAGATCCCACAACGTCACCAGGCATCAGGTCCGGGGTGAACTGGATTCGAGAGAAATTCAAGTGCAGGACGTCTGCCACGGTGGCAACGATTTTCGTCTTGCCGATCCCGGGGATACCTTCGAGCAAAACATGGCCCTTGGCGAGCAAGCCGATCAACGTACCATCAATAATCTCCTCGGCACCGACAATAACCTTGCCAATTTCCTCGCGGACACGTGTGAACTGGTCAGTAAACAGACTTACTCGGTCTTCGATTTCGATTGTCATTGGTTCTCACGCGGCCTTATAGCCAGGAAATATCTCTTTACGAGATTTCGGTAGCGCCAGGGAATTTGCTCTACGCTCAATACCGAGCCTTCAGCGTAACTCTGAAGACTCCGAACGTTTCTGTATTCAACTCTGGCCGTTTCTTGTCTGCTCGATTCTTGGAAAATATCTTCGGGATCGGGTGCTTCTTCAGGACTTTCTTCTTCTTCGGCTAAAACTTCCATCTCAAGCTGAACTTCGAGCGTCGTTGGGGCACCAAGTTGCATCTCCGCATCCTCAATTGCATCACTCGTCGCGTGTCCTGCAGGTCCACCCTCTTGCGACGGGTTCCCCATGTCACCACTCGCAGCAGTTTTTTGTACTTCATCGGACGGCATCGCCATAGCGCCTTCTTGTGATTCACCCGCCTGGTCAGAAGCCATAGCCTGCTGTGACATCATCTGCTGAGCGAGCTGTTGCTGTGACATTGATTGCTGCATTGCCTGCATCTGCTGCGCCGCCTGGTTCATCATCTCCTGAGAATCCATGCGTTGCGACATGCCTTCCATTGCCTCGGCGGCTTCCTGCATCGCCTGCATGGCCTCAGCCATCTGCTCATCCGACATCGCCTCGGCAGCTTCCTGGAGCGCCTGCATGAGCTCTTCCATGCTCGCCTGATCACCTTGCGCCGCCTGCTGCAGTTGTTCAGCCATCTCAGCGAGCTGCTGCCCGTCCATTTGTGAAAGCTGCTCGGCAAGATTCCGCATCATCTCGGCTGCTTCTGCAAGATCTTGGTTCCTCATTGCTTCCGCGAGTTCGGACAATTCACTGGAACCCTCGAGATCCTGGGCAAGATCCTCAAGTGCCTCTTGCATGGCGCTCATTTCAAGGTTGCCCTCTTCTAGTGAATTCTGAGCTTCTCGCAACTCACGAAGAAGCTCCTCCATCGTCAGTTGGTCAGCCTCAAGGGCACGCACCGCCTCCTCAAGTCGCTCCTGGGCATCGGCGCTGATCTGATCCTCTTCAGCAGTCGTCTCATCAAGTATTTGCGCTTCCTCAACGAGATTACGAATCTCCTCGAACTGCTCTTCTTGCGCTTGAGTAAGGCTTGAAGGGTCAACGGGTACGTTGGTAAAAGCGAGTAATGGCGGACCGGGAGGAACAAACTGTAGCGAAACTAAAATGCCGCCTAACATTGCCGCGGTCCAGAGGCGCTGCGGAACAATCGTTGGTACTAAACGTTTCGCCTGCAGCCCACGTGCTGTTTGGCTGGCACGGTGAAGCTGAGCCTCTGTCCAAATAGTGTTGTGAGACTGCCGCATGAACCAATAAGCACTCTTAAGCTCATCGTTCAGCCGGCCGGCGTCGTCGGCAACGGCAGCAGCCTGACCAAGGTGTCGGGCTCCGTACTGGGTTCCGATTAGAAAGACGATCAAAAACGCTGCTGACGTCGCAACAACAATTAGTGGCGGTGGCGCCCAGATGTTTACAAGCATGCCGAGGATCTTGACGGTAAGGAGCGTTGCTAACACAAAGCAAACCGCAACCGAGAAATGATCGAGAATGCAGTTCAAGCGAAACTGGCGGTCGACCTTTTCCAGGAGACTGCTGATAACTAAGCGCTCTGAACTGTCGTTACCAAGTGGCAAATTAAACCCCTCGTTCTAGAACGCGGGAGGCCCGCGAGGACGACAGACGCCCGGCACGCACCAGTGGTCGTCACACGGGTCATGGAAACTAAAAACGGCCTAAATCACTGACATTCGAGTGGCCCCCCCAATGGAGAATTGCAAGGGCCACCAGGAGGGTCACACCTCAATGCCTCTGCCGTCAAGGCTGGCAATCAAGGTCTTCTGAGGCCATTTAAACATGAGTAATGGAATGTCGCTGGCAACGATCAAAGGTTCTCATTCTTCGCAGTCCTTGACAACGAGGCCTCATAAGTCTCAGCATTCCTGAAGCCTCACCACTGCGTGAGCGTATTTTCAGTAAATTCATAACACCGTCGCGAAACTGTGTTTCGACCACTGGAGCTGCACCGATGACGAGCCCACGAGTTCTTAATACCCTATTGATTGCTGTTTTGACCGCTGCACTAGCCTTGGCAGCAATCCCGGGAGTCTCATTTGTGGGCACTATTCTTGCTCAGGAGTCCGAGCAACGAACCATTGAGTTACAGGACATTATGGATTGGAAGCGCATCGGTGGGGCAAGGCTATCTGTGGATGGCTCTTGGTTCGCGTATCGGTTGGCGCCAGCAGAAGGCAATGGAGAAATCATCGTCCGAAGTACTCAAAGTGAAACTGAGTATCGCTTCCCTGCCGGCTCTGGTGGCGCAGGGTTCGGGGGCGGCGGGCTGGAAATTTCCGATGATTCACACTGGGTGGGGTTCACTATTTATCCGGAGTTTAGCCAAGATCGCCCCGACAGCAACGGCCCTCCACAGCGCAACAAGCTCGGCCTGCTTGATCTGAGCAACGGCGAATTAACTGAGATTGAGGAGGTCCGTAGATTTGCTTTTTCGGGCGAAAATGCTGAATGGATTGCCATGCAAAAGTATGCTCCGGGAGGCACTGGCGGCCGGGCCACCGGTGGCGGACCCGGCGGTGGGCGCGGACGCCCCGATGGTAGTAGAGCGGGAAGCAACAACAATAACCGGTCGCGCGGGGCGGATCTGATCCTGCAGCAGCTCTCCACCGGAACCCAAATGAACATCGGTAACGTCGCTGAGTTCGAGTTCGATGAATCGGGTAGGCGCCTCGCCTGGTTGGTGGACACCGAGAGCAACGCCGGCAACGGCGTGCAGATCCGCCTAATGGACAGTGGCGTGGTAACAGCCCTGGAAAGCAGCGCCGCGAGCTACCAGAGCCTAAATTGGACTGATGAGGGAGACGGCCTCACAACCCTTAAAGGCATCGACGATGAAGATTACGAGGCCCCGCTCTACAGCGTTGTGGGATTCACTGACATGACGGCCCAGATACCCACCAAGGTCATCTACGACCCCCTTGAGGACGATTCATTTCCCGAGGGCATGACGATTGCCGCCAGCCGAGCCCCATCATTCACCGAGGACCTCTCAACCCTGGTGTTCGGGATCGTTGAAGCCGAGATGACGGAGAAGGCTGAACAGCGCATGGAGCAAGGCGATGACGAACCCGGCGAGGGCGACCGTGGCGGACGAAATCCTGGTGGCGGCGGTGCCGAAGCGAAAGACGCCGGCGGTGATGAGTCCGAGTCTGAGAAACCTGATCTTGTTATCTGGCACTGGAGTGACGATCGGTTGCAGTCGATGCAGCAGGTGCAGGAAAACAGAGACCAGAACTTTAACTACCTGGCCGTGTACCACATCAGTGCAGATCGTTTCGTGCGCCTCGGTGACGAGGATGTGCGGAACGTAACGATGGCGCCCAAGGGAAATTACGCCATCGCCAACGACAACAGCCGCTACAGTTTGATGGGAAATCTCAACGGCCAACGCTTCCAGGACATCCACGTAATCGACGTTGATACTGGTGACCGCACCATGGCGCTGGAGCAAGTGCGTTGGTACAACGGCATTTCGCCGGACGGCACTCACCTGCTCTACTACGAGGATGGCAACTATCACACCTATGAGCTCAGCACTGGGAACGACTACAACATTACGGAGAACGTCGACACGTCGTTCATCAACACACAGGACGACCACAACGTCGTCGATCCGCCAATTCGCCCCATCGGCTGGGTATCCAGCGGTGAGCATGTGCTTCTGTACGACAACTGGGACATCTGGAAGGTCGACGTTCACGGCGACAAAGGCATCAACCTGACGGTCAACGGCAAGGAAAACCAGATCCGTTACAGTCGTCGCTTGCGCATTGATCCCGACGAGGAAGGTATCGACCTGGCAGTTGACCAGTATCTGGCACCGTATGGCGAATGGACCAAGAAGTCCGGCATCGGGCGTATTGCCGCCAATTCGACCGGTGTGGACATGTTGTTGTGGGACGACGTAGCGTACGCAGGCCTGATGAAGGCGGAGAATGCAGACATGTTCGCCTACACACGTGCTGACCACGACAGCTATCCGGATTACTACGTCACGGACTTTTCGTTCGCGACATCCGAGCGGCACACAGACGCTAACCCGCAGCAAACCGAGTTCGCCTGGTCGGCGGGAGCGCAGCTGGTCGACTACGAGTCTGACAACGGGGACAAACTGCAGGCGGCGCTTTTCCTGCCGGCTGATTACAATCCCAATCGCAAGTACCCAACCATCGTCTATATCTACGAGCGCTTGTCACAAGGGCTGAACCAATTCACCCAACCGTCAGCCAACGGCTTCAACAAGTCCGTGTACACCAGCAACGGATATGCCGTCCTGATGCCCGACATCACCTACAAGATCAACGACCCAGGCATGTCGGCAGTATGGAGCGTCCTTCCAGCACTCGATGCCGCCATCGATACCGGCGTCATCGATCCCGACAACGTCGGCTTACACGGCCATTCCTGGGGGGGCTACCAGACATCGTTCCTGGTCACACAAACGGACAGGTTCGCTGCTGCCGTGGCAGGCGCGCCGCTCACCAACATGATCAGCATGTACAGCTCAATCTACTGGAATTCGGGCGGCGGCAATATGGCGATCTTCGAGTCTTCCCAGGGTCGCTTCACCGGCGATTACCTTGAGGCCACTGATGCCTACATTCGCAACTCGCCAGTGTTTTTCGCCGACCGAGTACAGACCCCCTTGATCATCCTACACAATGATCAGGATGGGGCCGTCGACTGGAACCAGGGCATTGAGTACTACAACACGTTGCGACGACTTGGAAAGGATGTCGTCATGTTGCAGTACGTCGGCGAGAACCACGGCCTGCGGGTACCCGCCAACCAAAAGGATTACACGGTCCGCATGCGCGAGTTCTTCGACCATCACTTGAAAGGCACCGACGCACCCAGGTGGCTACTCGAAGGTGTGCCACACCTGAAGATGGACGCGCATCTTGAGGAACGCGCGCCTCTGGTAGCACCGAAACGGGACGATAAGGGAAGCTCCAGAAATAGACGCAACGAAGGGCGCTGACAAAAGGAAGTGTTCTACGAATCAGAGATTCTTGCCGCTGAGTTCACTGTACTTTATACGAATGTGTTCCAACCATGGGTCGGCGGAGAGTGCGCCGCAATCCAAGCGATCAAGTAACTCGGAGGCAGTAAACTTGCGGCCGTGACGGTGAATGTTTTCCCGGAGCCAGCTAAGAAGCTGGCCGAAACGACCGGAAGCCGTTTGTTCGTCCAGGTCCGGGATATCCTCGCGGAGGCGAGTGAAGATCTGGGACGACATAAGGTTGCCGAGGGTGTAGGTTGGGAAATATCCAATGGCGCCCATCGACCAGTGGATATCCTGCAACACGCCGTTGGCATCGGAGTCGGGAACTACCCCCAGGTATCTCTCCATGCCGTCATTCCAAACGTCCGGCAGGTCTTCGACCAATACGCGGCCTTCCAGAAGAGCGTTTTCGATCTCGAAGCGCAACATGATGTGGAGGTTGTAGGTAACCTCGTCGCTCTCAACGCGGATCAGTGTGGGTCGCACCACATTAATCGCCCGGTAGAAAGCATCAGGGTCAATACCGTCGAGGGTTTTCGGGAAGCTTTCGCTCAACTTAGGAAAGTAATGGGTCCAAAAGGGGCGGCTGCGACCGATCAGGATCTCCCAGAGCCGTGACTGCGACTCATGCAGACCAAGTGAAGCACCGTCGGCGAGAGGTGTGCGTGCAAGCTCAGGAGCGAAACCTTGTTCGTAGAGACCGTGGCCGCATTCGTGCAGGGTACCGAACAGGCCAGCTGGCAGGAAATCTTCGTGGATACGTGTAGTCAGGCGAACATCAGCAACTGAAAAGGCAGTCGTGAATGGATGCGCCGAGCGGTCCTGTCGACCGTGTGTAAAGTCAAAACCAAAGTCCTTAATAATGGCAACGCCAAAATCCCACTGGGCCGCTTCATCGAAACTTCGGTCCAGCGGCGGCAAGGCGATCTGGGACTGAGCCGTGGGCGGAGATTCGTAATCGGTGATACCACCAGAGGAAGTTTCCTCGGTCAACTCCTGGACGATAGGGATAAGACGTTCCCGAAGTGTCGTGAATAGTGACTCGATTTCTGCCGTAGATATCCCGGGTTCGAATTCTGCGAGAAGCGGATCATAAATCCTGTCTTTGTAACCCAGCGCCTCAGCTTTCTCGCCGGTCAGTTCAACGATCGCTTCAAGATGGCTTTTAAAAACAGAGAAATCAGACACTTCACGTGCCTGCTGCCATGCTTGCTGTCCCATCGAGGAGGCATGCGCCAGTCGGGCGACAAGATCGGCCGGGATCTTGGTGGCCCTCTTCCAGTCGCGGGTGGCAACACGCACAAGACTGGCGTCGTCACTATCGAAGGTCGGATTCCCAACGTCGAACGAGGTTCCGTCGAGTTCCGTAGCGGCGGCCTCAAGCAGTCGCCCGATCTCCTCGTCTGTGAACTTCTCATGCGACAACCGCGCCAACGTCGTCAGCTGCTCCGCCCGAGCTTCTATGGCACCGGGTGGCATATAGGTTTCCTGGTCCCATCCCAGAACAGCTGCGGTCGCATCCAGATCGGCGATGATACCAAGTCGTTGCTTCAAATCCTCAACGGCACTCATGCATCTCTTCTCAGATCAAAGTGGTGGAACGCAGCGATGACCAAAGAATGGCAAATTGTCCCTGACCGAATCAGGTCAGGAACATCCGCTAGCGGTACAAGTTTGGTATGGATGTCTTCATAACCTTGAAGCTGCGGGGCCCCAACCACCGCGGCACCGCGAACCAGAACGGTATGACAACGGTTGTTGATGATCGCAGGGTTCGGTGCCACAACGCCGATGATGCAAGCGTCGGCCCCATCGTAGCCAGTCTCTTCCCTCAATTCTCTCAAGCCACCATGCAGCGGCGCTTCGCCCGGATCGACACTGCCACCGGGAATTTCCAGAGTAACTTCTTCGATGCCATGACGGAACTGCTCGATCAGCACAACACAATCGTCTGCCGTCAATGCGATGACGTTTACCCAATCAGGCGCATCCAGGTAGACAAATTCGCCGCATCGACTCGGGTCGTTAGACGATGTAACCCACTTCCGATGTAAAGAAAAGACTTTAGTTTCAGCTAAGGTTTCAGGGTCGCTAGCCTGCCAGCTAACAATGTTGTGCGTAGGGCCTTCGGGACTCATGATGCGGTTCTCCGGGTTGCCGGGTACCGGGGCAGAAAAAACTCAGAAAGCTAGTATCAGCTCCCTTGCAAGCCTCTGCGCCATACCCCGAAGACGCAAGCTCATCCGCAACTTGCTTTTAAGCATCGGGAGAATCTTACTAAGGCAAGTTATTCCCAAACTAGCGGACGCGTTAAGCAGGTTGGGCCGCCCTCACCCTTTCTAGAGATCTCTGTGCCGTCGTACACCAGCACCTCAATGCCCGCCTTCTCAAGCCGCGCCCGAGTAACCGGGTTGCCCTCGAGTGCGATGCACTTGTCTGGCGCCACCGAAAGCACATTCGAAGCCATTGACGCGAATTCCTCGTCAGGAACCTCGATAAGTCTTAACTCTCGCTCAAGGAGCCAAAGACGAAAAGCCACTGGAAGCAAGGGTGCATAGACCAGCACAGCGTTGTCACCCACCGGGCTAAGAATTGACATCAGATGGAAAACGTCGTCAGGACCATGCCAGTGTGGCAAAGAAACTTGAACGATTTCTTCAACTACATCTTGCGTCAGTTTGCGGAGCTGACGGAATCCCTCGTCGTTTGACCTGTAGCCTAGTCCAACAGCAAGCCGATTGCCTGGAAGCCAAGCAACATCGCCGCCTTCGAGACGACCTTGCCCCGAGATTGAGCCCAGTAAGTCGACCCCTGCTTCTGTCAATATCGGCTGAAGATACTGAGGCTCATTGCTACGCTGCAGTTTGCCCATCGCGCAAAGCACAGCACCATTGTCTGTGATAATTGCTGCATCGCGTGCGTAAATCGAATCCAGAGTAGCCCCAACCTGCCCGGGCGCGAAAATAACGTTGGCACCTTCACTCTGAAGGAGCTCAACAAATCGATCGAATTCGTCAACAGCCCGATCAAAATCTGGAGCTGCGTGATAATTCAGCTCTTTCCATTCCGTTGCAATTTTTTCCGCACTGCCAAAAGCATCGCGCGCGTGTCTGACCAGCACCGTGCGAAGAATCCCCGTTTCGGATTGGGCTGTCTTCACCATCACAAAAGGGTATATCAGCAGGCCAAGCCCAACGATTCGGGTACAATTCCGTCTCCCAAGCTTGATTTGCCTTCCCGGAATTATGACTGCCCCGACGCAAAGCAACCTCAATCCATCTGTTCTCCGGATGTCAGCACCTTTAATGGTGTCGTTCGTTATGCGATCGGCGTTTACGTTCGTCGACACAATTTACGCGGCGATACTTGGCGATGCTGCAGTGGCTGCGATCGGCCTAACTTTCACTTTCGAATTCGTAATGGTCGCCTTCTGGATCGGCCTCTCGACCGGCCTTACATCAGTGCTATCACGCAGCATCGGTGCGCGCGAAGGCAAGAAGATCGAACAGTATCTGAGCGCAGCATGGCGATTGGTTTGGTTCGTCTCTCCAATGTTCCTATTCGCCGGGATTGCTATCTGGATTGTCACGCCACGGCTCGATGAGTGGTTCCCAGGAATTCAGCTCGATACGGAAACACTGCAGGCGTTTCGCATCTACGGAACGGTTTTGATTGGCGGCTCGGCATTTACGCAGTTTTGGTCGGTAATACCTGATTCAATCGTCAAAGCGCATCAGGACACGCGCTCAACCATGTGGGCCGGAATCTGGTCGAACGTTGCGAACCTGGCGCTTAACACGCTTTTCTTGTTCGTCTTTAGCTGGGGCATCTTCGGCATAGCATTCTCGACCGTCATTGGGCGCATTGCCGGGCTCGTGTACGCAATGAAAAAGGCCCGTGACCACGAAGCCCGTCGCCTCGCCGAGGAGGGTGACATCAATTTTGACTACGAGCCCAACCCATACAAACCGATTCTGGCCCTGGCTGTCCCCGCCTCTATCACTTTCATCATGAAGGCAGGCCAAACAGCCGTGGTCAACGGCTTTCTTGCTGGCGGCCCCGATTCAACATCGGCTATTGCCGCTTACTCCATTTACTACCGAATCATGACGTTCGCAGCGATGCCAATGATCGCAATTAGTGTTGCGATGTTGCCGTTTGCCGCTAAACGCATCGGCGAGCGCGACAGTGCTGGGCTAAACCAAGGCTTGCGACAATCTGCAGTCGTCGCCATCATTTACGCCGTAGGCATCATGACGCCTGCCGTATGGCTTTGGGGAGATCGGTTGGCTGCCTGGCTCTCGGAATCTCCATTGACGGCTGAATACGCTGCTTTTGGCTTGCAGGTCGTACCGATTGCTTCGCTGATGTTCGCACCCTTTTTACTGTGTCGGCCGGTGTTCGAGGCGATGGGCAGAGGGCGTCCTGGCCTCTATATCGCAATCCTTCGTTACGTAGTTCTTACCTGGCCAGCCGCCTACGTCGGTATCCAAGTGGCGCGAACCATGGGGCAGCCGGACTTATATGGAGTTCTGGTTGCTCTGGTCGGAATCGCTGGCGTATCGTCAGCTGTGTTGGCGGCTTGGCTGCGTCTCATTCTTCCTCAAGCAACCACGGCACCATTCGAAGAATTGCCGAATTCTTAAATCTATTCAACGGTGCCAATCTGGACGCTGGCGAGACCTGGGCGGCTCAACGAGCGTACATAGGCAACCAGAGCCACAAGCTCATCGTGGTTCACATGCGGAAACGCGGGCATGTTCGGGAAACCTCGGTCGATTCCACCAAAGCGAATCGTTTCTGCGAGGGTGAGGTCGGTAATCGCGTTCATGATCTCGGCGTCCGTATAGTCGCGGGGCGGTGGGTCGAAAGAAGTTGCTGACGTACCGTCACCCTTACCGCTATACCCATGGCACTGGACACAATACTTGCGGTACGCAGTGCGCCCCATGTGCAATACCTCCGGTGTTACCAACACTTCAGCCACCTCGGCAACCTCTAAGTCGTTCTCTGGGGCTCCTCTCATGCAACCGGCAACAATGCAAACAACCATCCCCATGGACACGGCCATGATTCGTCTCATGGCGGGACTAAAGCTGGGTCTGCAGCACTGGTCAAGTCGCTTCGACACTAGTTTGTGGCAGGGGCTCTCTGCGGTTATCGCCGTTGCCCTTGGGAAATCCTCCTGCCGATATCAAGAACTTCGCCCTGGTTACCTCTCCTGGCCTGGACTTTGAAAACCATCCTTGCTAGCGAGCGCAGGTTAAATGTCGGCCCCCATCAAGACTCAATGTAACCCCAGTTACCCATCCTGCCTTACTGGAAGCCAAGTAGATAATCGCTTCGGCAATATCTTTTGGTTGCCCCACCCGGCCTATTGGATGGGTGGTCTTACTATGCTCGAGAAACTCCTCGTAAGCATTCTCCTGCATGCCACCACGCCGGTGAAGGTTACTCACCACCACCCCTGGATTTACCGCATTAACACGGACACCCGACTCCGCCAGCTCAAGCGCTGCGCATCGGGTTAGCTGATCGAGCCCGGCCTTACTAACGCAGTAGGCGAGGACCCCCGGAAAAGCTCGGAGCCCAGTAACACTGGAGACATTCACAATGTTGCCGGCCGTGGTTTGCAAGTACGGAAGGGCCGCTTGCATCAGAACGAAAACGCAGTCGAGATTGATCCGCATCATCTCCGCCCACCCTTCCTCCGTGGTCGAAGCGAGATCACCGCTGGCAATGATACCGGCGACGTTAACCAGAACGTCTAGCCGGCCCTTGAATGCAACCGTCTCATCAACAGCCGCCCGACATTGGGCACTTTTGTTTAAGTCAGCGACTACTATGACTGAGCTAGCCCCGAGATCCTCAACCGCAGCCGAAGTCTCTTCCAGAGCACTGCGGTCACGACCCAAAAGCGCCACTGCAGCCCCCTCTTCGGCAAAGCGCAACGCGGTGGCACGACCGATACCACTTGAAGCCCCTGTAACCAGGGCGACACGCTTGTCGAAGAGCTTGCTCATCTATGCCACCTCCTCCGTTTGATACGCAAACCGACGCCAGTGAGCCCCGCGCCACACCCCAGGTTGCAAGAAAATCAGTACCGCCATGACCTCTAATCGACCAACCCACATGTTTACAAACAGTACCCACTTACTAAACGAATTGAATTCGGCGTACGTCCCCATCGGCCCAACC
Source organism: uncultured Acidobacteriota bacterium (assembly GCA_964455175.1). GTDB lineage: Bacteria > Acidobacteriota > UBA890 > UBA890 > UBA890 > UBA890. Next base: position 67,108 of record CAYVUW010000003.1, read on the forward strand.
TTGCCTAAGCCCGGTCCAATGTTGCCCAACGTCGCGATGCTTGCCGTGACCCCGGTCATCATGTCGATTTTTGCGTCGTCGTAAACTCCAAAGCCAACTAGAACAACGACGCTAGAGGAAAAAATCACCAGATACATTAGAAAGAACGCCATGATCGACTGCATGACGTCGGTCGAAACAACCCGTTTCCCCAAACACACCGGACGCACAGCGTGCGGGTGCAAAACCTTGAATAGCTCCACGTAGGTGAACTTCGCCACCAACCACAAGCGGATCAACTTCGGCCCACCGGCGGCAGAACCGGCACATCCGCCGAGAAACATCAATACCAACAAAACCATTTTCGAACTATCGTTCCATAGGTTGAAATCGTCGGTCGCAAACCCCGCGCCGGTCACTATCGTCAGTACCTGAAAGATTGACTTCCTTGCAATCGTTTCGATGTTGGCCTGATTGAGAACCGCATCCCCTGGCGCGCCCTCGAGGTAAGCCTGGCTAGGCTCCTGCGAGAACTGGTGCAAGAACCCACCAAGTAACAACGAAGCGGCGAGTACAATCACCACGTAGACTCGGAATTCCTCGTCGCGAATAAGTGGTCTTGGATCCGGGATACGGAATTTCAAGGCCGCCAGAGACAGCGACTTGCCGCGAAACAACTGGTACAACAACAAATAGTTGGTTCCGGCAATAAAAATGAAACCGATAAGGACCCACTCTGCCGCATGGTTTCCATATCCGGCGATACTCGCCGAATTCGGCGAAAAGCCACCCGCCGAGATCGAAGTAAAAGCGTGACAAAACGCGTCGAACAGCGGCATCTCAAACCACCAGAGCATGGTGATTTCCACCCCGGTAAGCACAACGTACAATCCCCACAGCCTCAAGGCCGTGCCCCGGATGCGGGGTGTGAGCCGATCTTCGTCGAGGCCCGACGCTTCTGCGAAGAATAGCTGACGTCCAGCAATAGCGAGGGCTGGGAGGATGGCGATAAACAACGCGATAACCCCCATTCCCCCAAGCCACTGGGTCATGCTTCGCCAGAAAAACAGCCCTTCGGAATAGAGGCTGAAGTCCTTAAAGATCGTCGCTCCCGTGGCCGTCAATCCGGACATCGACTCAAATGCACCATCGACGAATGACATGTCGCTCCGCACAACAAAAGGTGCCTGTTTGGTACCCTTCAGCAGATACGGGATGGCGGCAAACAATGACACCACGAGCCACGAAAATGCCACCACCGCAAGGGCTTCAACGCGGCTGAGTTCACGCTCACCGCGATGCAGCCGACGCGCTAGTTCCCCAACTATTGCGGCGCTGACCCCAGCGATGGCGAAACTCGCGGCTTGTTCATAGTTGCCGTAATACAGATCGACGACAAGCGGAGCTGCCAGCAGGATTCCAAACAATCGGAGTATTAGGCCGATTGTATGAGCGACTACTGCTAGGCGCATACTCGTACCAGGCAATGCCCTCTCGGGCCGCCGTTAACCGAAATATTTCTCGACCTTTTTCTTGGCATCTTTTGTGGCAACCACCAACAGATGGTCTCCCGGCTCCAATAGGTCATCTCCATGCGGGACGATACTCCGTTTCTTGCGCACCACCGCACCGACAATGGCACCTGGCACCTGATCCAAATCCTTAACTTTCTTTCCAACTGGCCAGTCTTCGGGAACCTCGATTTCAATTACCGCTGCTTTACCCTGCTCAAGCGTTGCGTGAAGGCTGGACTTGGGGGCCCGGAGCATAGTCTGTACCGCATCGACCGCGGTGCTCAACGCGTTGATCGCTACATCGATACCTACTCCTTCAAACAAGCCGATGTTGGTCGGATTATTGACACGCGTAATGATCTTGGGGATACCCATCTGCTTCGCCAGGAGCGAACCTAGAAGGTTTTTTTCGTCATCACTTGTCACCGACACGAGCACATCGCTATTTGCAATTTCTTCCTCACGCAACAACGAAAGATCACTACCGTCACCATTAAGCACCATGCAATCGAGTTCGCTCGCGATCTGATCGCAACGTTCCTGATTTACCTCGATCAGCTTAAGCTCTACCCCTCTATCGTGCTGGAGCTGTTTCGCAACCATCACCCCGACCGTTCCCCCGCCGATCACCGTAACTGTGTTGACCTTAGTCTTGCCCTTTTGAAACACTGATCGGGCAAACTTAGTAAGCGGCTTATGCTCACCCATAAAGATAACTTTGTCACCAGGATCGAACAGGGTGTTAGCACGCGGGATGGTGATTCGACCATCACTGATCAGAGCGACCGCCAGGACGCGTCTTGGCAGGCTGATCTCCGTGACACGCTTACCTACCAGTGAAGAATCCTCGTCGAGGCGGTACTCCATTAAATCAATCTGGCCGCTGGCAAAATGCTCAACATCGATTGCTTCGGGCTCTCGAGCAATGAGAGCAATCTCGTTAGCAAGCCTCTGTTGCGGCCAGATCACCTTATCGATGTCGAAGATATCGTCATCCGTCTCACGACGGAAAGACTTGTAGTACTCCTCCTTCGAGACAAAACAGAAGGTGAATAGGCCGTCCGCCCCAAGGCGTTTAGCAGCCATGCAGGCAAGAATGTTCTGTTCGTCCGAATCGGAACAGGCGACGAACTTATCTCTTGCGCTTAGGTCGAGGCCGTGCAGCGTTGCAATGTGGGTCGGTTTGCCGCGCGCAATTTGCACATCCAAGGCCTCAAAGGGTCTTGAAACCTCCGGATCGTCTTCGATGACCACAACGTCGTAATCGGCAGACAATTCGCGGGCGAACTGCAAGCTAATTTCGCCCCCACCCCCGATGACAATTCGCATCCGTTACGCCTCTTGTCGGTACCGAGGCGGCACCCTAACAGTTGCCTTACCAAAAAGCTTAACTTTACAAGCAGTTCAAAGCTATCCATCCACGTCAGGAGCTACAAGCAGAGGAACTGCCATTGCCGCCGTCTCACGCAGAGAAACTTCACACATCTGGGTCAGCAGTGTTTCATTGGGGTTCACCTCAATGATCACACCACCAGCCTGGTGGGTAACCATGGCGACACTAGCGGCCGGTTGCACGACCGCGCTAGTGCCAACGATCAGGCAAGTATCAGATCGTGACGCAGAGTCGAAAGCGCGATCAATGACTCCTCCAAGAGGCTCGCCAAACCAAACAACGTCGGGCCGCATCAAACTGCCGCAATCATCACAGTGGGGCAGAGTCTCTTTCGAACTGACATCGATTAAGTCGCGGTGTTCACGGCAAAGTCCACAGGAGGTGCAGCGGACGTTGTAGAAGGTCCCGTGGAGTTCTAAAGGAAGAGCACGGTTGGCGTCACCACCATCGGTGAACGACACGTGTGGTTGTTCAGAATATCTACTCCCCATTACCGCTTCTCGGGCAGCAAGGGTGTGGAGACCATCGACGTTTTGCGTCGCGATGACGACATCATCGCGACGCAAAGCGAATTCAGCGATCGCGCTGTGGGCATCATTGGGTCGGGACTTGGCGGCAGCGCGGCGCCGCTCTTCGTACCACTCCCAAACGAGGCATGCATCGCGCTGGAAAGCCTCGGGAGTTGCCAGGTCTTCGGGGCGGTGCTTCTTCCAATGTCCCTCCGAGCCCCGGAAGGTCGTAAGACCTGAGTCAACACTCAACCCAGCTCCGGTAAGTACAATGACACCTTCCGAATCGCGCAAGATGTCACGCCCACGATCAATTTCTCTCAAGGTAGCAGCGGCTGCCCCCGATCAACCCGTATCGCTACTAAACTGCTGCTCAACCCAATCAACCGCCCTGTCGAGATCAATAACTTCTAAGGTCGGCGAAGAACAGTTGTCCGTAACTTTTCCAGACAAGCGATTCACCCAGATAGTATTGATCCCCATATACACCGCTGGCTGTATGTCGTGGAAGTAGCTCTGCGCAATGTGGAGTATTGCCGCATGATCTCCTCCACACATCTCAACGGCGTATTCAAAGTGTGGTGTTGCCGGCTTGTAGCTACGCAGCTGTTGGGCAGTAACCAACAGATCAAAGTCGACGGTGAAATGCCGCCGGGTGCCAGCAAGAAGTTCATCGTCAATATTAGACAAGACACCCAGTTCAAAGCCCATGGCACCAAGCCGTTCCAGGGATCGGTTTGTGTCAACGAATGGTTGCCAACTCGGAAGGCTGTCGGCGAGATAGCCAGGAGATGCTGGGGCTTCCCAGCCAAGTTGCGTCGCGATTTCCTTTTCCAGCAATCCCAAAATCTCCCGATAGGTGCGATAGTGTCCCGATTCAACCTGCATCTCGGCATCATGATAGACATCGAGAATCATTTCTCTGTCCGTATGAAAGCCTTGCCGCTCCCCTTCGGCAATCAATGCCTGAGAGATCCCAGCATTCCAGTCGATGAGTGTCCCATAGCAATCAAAGGTGATAATTCGCGGGCGGTTCATGGTTGAAGCCTAGCAGGCGCTTCGGATCGGATGCCAAGTGACTGATGCGATCGTGCTACTCACGACCTAGCCTGCTAGTGTACGCGTCGCGATGACTTCTATGATTGATTCTTCTGCAGTCAGGTTGGCAATAGGTGGGACGGTTCGACGACACACCAACGAGTCCCCTAATCACGACGTCATGAGAGACCATCCACATAGGTTCTGCCCCAATTACGCATCCGGCATCGAGGCACTCACGTGATCGGTCTCTGGCTTGAGAACGGACAATTAACCCTAAACACCACCCTGCCCACCCCAGTGCCTCTCGTTGACGAGGCACTCGTCCGCGTAGTGCAGGCAGGGATTTGCAATACTGATCTCGAGTTGATTCGTGGCTATTATCCATACACGGGCGTTCTCGGCCATGAGTTCGTCGGAGTCGTTGAGCAGGCGCCAACTGGATTCGAACACCTAGAAGGCCAACGGGTGGTCGGCGAAATCAACGCGGCTTGCGGCAATTGCAACGCTTGCGACGCAGGGCGAGAAACTCATTGCGAAAACCGCACGGTGCTTGGCATCCTGGCACGCAACGGCGCCTTCGCAGAATACCTAACCCTGCCGGCTAGAAACCTACACATTCTTCCGGATAGTGTCCCCGACGAGGTAGCAGTGTTCACGGAGCCACTCGCTGCAGCGCTCCAGATCCAAGAACAGATAACCCTTCACCAAAAAGACCGTGTGCTTGTCGTCGGCGACGGCAAGCTTGGCCAGCTTATAGCTCGCACCCTCCATCTAACCGGTAGCTACCTCTGTGTAGCCGGCCGACACAAAAACAAGCTAGCAATGCTCTCCAATCTGGCCATCAACACGTTTTTAGTTAGCCGCACGGCTTCGGTCGACCCTGAGTCGACCAATCAGCTGAGGAATTTCGACGTCGCAATCGAGTGCACTGGAAACACTGAAGGATTCGGGCTCGCGATGCGCGCGCTGCGCCCAAGGGGCACGTTGGTACTCAAAAGCACCTATGCTGACCGCCTGACGCTAGATATTTCCAGTCTTGTCGTCGATGAGATCACCTTAGTAGGATCGCGCTGTGGGCCTTTCAAGCCGGCGATCCAATTGTTGAGGGCCGGAGCCGTGCCCGTCAGGGAACTAATTGCCGAGCGCTATCCGATCGCTGCTGGGCTCACCGCTTTCGATCGCGCCCAGCAACCAGGGACTCTCAAGGTGTTACTACAGATCTCCTGAATGCGGGTGCGTCCATGGCGAGCAAAGCACATCCTAAGGGACAGCTGGGGGGATGATCGCCGGATATCAGGAAGTAATCGCGACTGGACCGGCCGCCTTGATATCTTCCGATGCCACTTCTGCAAACTGTTTGAAGTTCTCGGAAAACATGTCAGCCAGCTTCCGCGCTTGCTCATCGTACGCTGACCCATCACTCCAGGTGTTCCTGGGTATGAGGACTTCATCAGGTACGTTAGGGCAATTCAATGGTACGGCGACGCCAAAAATCGGATCTTCGGCAAACTCCGAATCCCTGAGCGAACCATCAAGCGCAGCGTGAACCATGGCTCGTGTGTAGCCGATCTTCATACGCTCACCGACACCATAGGGGCCTCCTGTCCAACCAGTGTTAATCAGCCAGCAATCAACGTTATGATCGGCGATCTTTTGGCCGAGAAGCTTGGCGTAGACTTTAGGATGTTGTGGCATGAAAGGAGCTCCGAAACAGGAGCTGAAAGTTGCCTGTGGCTCGGTGATGCCACGTTCCGTTCCAGCAACCTTCGCGGTATACCCGGAAATGAAGTGGTACATCGCCTGCTCTGGCGTCAACTTAGAGACCGGAGGCAACACACCAAACGCGTCGGCGGTCAGAAAGATAATGTTCTTCGGATGGCCAGCGTTCCCAGTAGGTGATGCATTCGGGATGTGCGATATCGGGTACGCG
>CAYVUW010000003.1:73483-102553 GCA_964455175.1 uncultured Acidobacteriota bacterium
TTTCAGTATAGGTATCATCATCGAGGTTCACCCTGCGGCTTACGGGATCGATAACTACGTTCTCAAGAACGCTGCCAAACATCTCGGTGGTGTCATAGATCTCGGGCTCAGCCTCCCTAGAGAGACGGATAACCTTCGCATAGCATCCACCTTCAAAATTAAACACGCCGTTACTACTCCAACCGTGTTCGTCATCGCCGATCAGAGTTCTTGACGCGTCCGCGGACAGTGTTGTTTTGCCAGTTCCGGACAGTCCAAAAAACAGCGCAACATCCCCATCCGGTCCGACATTTGCCGAACAATGCATCGGCATGACGTCGCGGAACGGCAGATAGTAATTCATCGCCGAGAATGCCGACTTTTTCATCTCACCTGCGTATTCAGTACCAGCTATCAGAACCAGCTTCTTGCTGAAGTTCACTAGTATGAATACATCCGAGTTCAGTTCGTCATGACGCGGAGAAGCGTGAAATCCTGGACAGTCGATTACGACGAACTCTGGATCATGCACTGCAAGTTCTTCGTCCGTAGCCTTGATGAACATATTCCGGACAAAGAGGCTATGCCAAGCGTACTCTGTAATCACCCGCACCGACATACGGTAATCTGGATCAGCCCCACACCAGCAGTCCTGTACAAAGACGTCCTGGCCACGCAAGTGGAGCGCCATGCGACGGTGTAACTCTTCGAAGCGCTCTTCGTTGTAACCCTTGTTCTCAGGGCTCCACCAAATGTGGTCACGACTTAAGTCTTCCTCTACGAGATATTTGTCGCCAGGCGAACGTCCGGTGAAACCGCCGGTGCGCACAACAAGCGACCCACCGTGGGCAAGCACACCCTCATGGCGTCGGAGTGCCGCCTCGTATAGGCGGGCCGTGGTTTGATTCCAATAGATCCTTTTTAGGCCCGTTAGGCCCTGCTCCGAGAGATCTACTGGACTGCGGTTGGGGGGATCAGATTCCTGCATCAAACTCTCCCTAAGAGAAACGTGAGGTTGCTTTCGAATTAGAGTTGGGGGGCACCGTCGGGGAGAGTCTACATAAAAATTTGGCGGCTGCTGACCCACCCGCCCTCGTCTGTCATTACCCCACAGGTGGCAACAAACGGGGAGGGGCGAAAATCAGCCAACGAGGGTTGCTACCAGCACCGCTTTAATCGTGTGGAGGCGATTTTCTGCCTGGTCAAACACGATTGAGCAGTCCGACTCGAAGATCTCATCTGAGACCTCCATCCCGTCAAGCCCGTACTTCTGGAAGATTTCCTCCCCACCCACTGTCTCGCGATCGTGAAAGGCTGGCAAACAATGGAGGAACTTAACGTTGGGATTTCCAGTCGCCTCAATGAGGTCACGGTTGACCTGGTATGGCGTCAATAGTTCGATGCGTTCTTCCCACACCGATACGTCTTCCCCCATCGAAACCCAGACGTCTGTGTAAAGAAAGTCAGCTCCGAGAGCACCCTCGACGGGGTCAGCGGTGAAAGTCACACGGGCGCCGCTCTTCTCGGCATAGCTGGCACATCGATCTCGCAAATCGACACTAGGCCACAACGCCTCAGGGGCTGCTAAGCGAACTTCCATGCCAAGTTTAGAGCCACCGACTAGAAGAGAATTGCCCATGTTGCTACGCGCATCGCCGAGGTAGCAGTAGCAGATCTCATTCAAGGGCTTGCCGCAATGCTCGGTCATGGTCAAAACGTCAGCAAGAATTTGCGTCGGGTGATACTCGTCGGTAAGACCGTTGTACACGGGCACCCCAGCGTGCTCAGCAAGGGCTTCGACCCGGTCTTGTGCGTAACCTCGATATTCGATGGCGTCATACATTCGACCGAGTACCCGCGCCGTGTCTTTCATCGATTCCTTGTATCCAATCTGCGATCCCGACGGGCCGAGATAGGTAGCTTGGGCACCTTGATCGTAGGCGGCCACCTCGAAGGCACAGCGGGTTCGAGTCGAAGCCTTCTCGAAAATCAGAGCAATGTTTTTACCCCTCAGGCGTGGCTCTTCATGTCCCGAATGCTTGGCTGCTTTAAGTTCACGAGATAGTTCTAGAAGATCGCAGATTTCTTCGCCACTGAGGTCTTCGAGGGTCAGAAGGTTTCTGTTTTTCAAATTCACAGACAGTTCACTCTCTAAAGAATAGGAATCAAGGGAACGTTCTAGGTAACCGTACCGTTTTCTGCCTGAAATTCCAGATCTACAGGCTTGGCCAGGAAGCGGTGAATACCTACGAGAATGACAGCACTAATCGGCAGGGCCAGCCACCACGGCAGGCCGAAACCGGTGGGGATGGTGCCAATCACCATGCCAACGGACCCTACTAGAAGAGCGTACGGCAACTGGGTGCGAACATGGTCGATGTGGTCGGAGCCACTGGCCATTGACGACAGGATCGTGGTGTCGGAGATTGGTGAGCAATGATCTCCCCACACCGAACCAGCGAGCACACAAGAAACGGTCGAGTAGATGATTCCGTAGTTCTCTGGCGTCGCCATATTACTTGCCTGCATCACGGCCCAGGTGAGCGGCAAAACAAGTGGCATCAGGATGCCCATGGTTCCCCAGCTCGATCCAGTAGCAAACGCAGTCGCCGCCGACAGGATGAAGACAAGCGCCGGTACAAACCCAGGATGTAGCGTGTCACCGAGGATGGAGACCAAGTAACCAGCGGTGTTTAGCACTTCGGTGACCGCCGACAGTGCCCATGCCAGCACCAAGATGATCATTGCGATCATCATCGCCTTAAGGCCAGCGTACCAAGCGTCAACCGTTTCAGCGATCGTTAAGATCCGCTGGCCTATAGACAAAGCAGCGGCGGTGAAAGCCCCAAGCAAAGATGCCCACATCAGCGCTTTGTAAGAGTCCGCCGAGCCTATGATCCGGCACCAGTTCCCTGGCGCCACCTGCCGATTCGTCGACGCGCGCAGTGGGTGAAAGAACCTGGCCCTTAGTCCGAGCGCGAATCTCGGCATGATACATGGGCCCGAAATCACGCCCTGAAAGTGAAACGAGGAAAACAAAGAACATCGCCAAAATAGGATAGAAGCTGTAGGGAATCGATTTCAGAAAAACGGTATAGGCAGCCTCGTTATATCCGTCCATTAGCTGCATGCCGGTCGCGATCTGTCCCACCTCGAAGCCGATCCAGGTGGTCACAAATGCCACACAAGCAACAGGTGCAGCGGTGGAATCAACTATGTAGGCAAGCTTCTCGCGGGATACACGCAGCTTGTCAGTAACCTGCCGCATCGTGTTGCCAACGACCAGAACGTTGGCGTAGTCGTCAAAGAAGATGACGAGGCCGAGCACACCGGTCGCCGCCTGTCCCCTCTCAGGCGTACGCGCAAACGGAATGATTTTGTTAACCACCCCTTGCATGCCTCCGCTTTTTGAAACGATTCCCACCATGCCCCCGATCATGAAGGTGAAAAGAATGATCGCCGCGTGGTCGGGATTAGTTATCGCCTCAAGCACGTACACCTGAAAAGCGTTAAGCAAACCCCATCCCATACCAGCAAAGGAGAACCCGTGGGCTGCGAACGCTCCGAACCAAAGACCGAGGAAGAGTGCCGGTATAACGTTCTTAGTAATCAGCGCGACACCAATCGCGATCAGGGGCGGCAGTATCGAAATCCATCCCGGAATCACCCGTACTGAATTCGTCGCCACGATCGAGCCATTGATCAGCAGATCAACCTCCACCAGTCCGGCAGGCAAAACAACGCTATCAGCAACTATGAAGCTGCCATTCTCCTCCACATCAGCAATGAAGGTCTCGCCCCCAACTCGTACCGTAAGCACATCCGAATCAGAGACCCTGCCCGTGACCGAGACTTCAAAAGGAATGCCGGCTAGAGCTAGCACGGGCTCGATTTCGTAATCCTGTGCCCAAGCTGGGCTCACGCAAAAGCAAAGCCACACAGCTATCGCACACGCCGGTAGTGCACATCGGGTATACATGGTCTCAGTCGCCTTTCAGGGTGGACTCGACCGGTGACTTAAATAACGTAGAAGCTCCGAATACGCCCGACCAAACAAAATCTTCAAGCCCTTTACGCTGACGCGGCTCTTTTTCTGCCGCTTTGAGTTCCCGAGGCAATTTCCCGGTATCACCTGGGTAGCCGAGCGCGATGCCAGCGACTGGGTCATAGTCATCTGGAATGCTCAGCGTCGCACGTGCCTTGTCTTGGTTGAAACCACCCATCTGATGCGCCACCAGTCCTAGGTCAGTCGCCTGCACCAGCATCAATGCCACAGCCTGACCAAGGTCATGGTAGGCATGGCGATTCGGTCTGCCATTCTGGTCGAAAGTCAACTTGGCGACTGAGATCATCAGCACCGGGGCGAACTCGGCCCAACGACGGTTTCCTTCAACCAGGCAATCCGCAATAGAACGGTGAGCATCCAAGTCGTTCTTAGTAGCAACAATGAAGCCCCATGGCTGTTCATTGAACGATGAAGGCGCCCAACGCGCTGCCTCAAAAATACGGTAGAGATGGTCAGTTTCGACTGGCGATGGCGCGAAAGCACGCGGGCTCCAACGTGCTGCAATGAGCTTGTTAATTGAGTATTTTGTGTCCGCAGGCTTGTCTATCATGAAGACCGTAGAATACCGCGAACCGCGGCAGGCACGGGACAATCTGCCAAATAAGACTGGTGGTAGCGTCTACCAAAGATTTGTACCGGCAACATCGGAAGTTACCAAATAGGGAATGGGGACAATAGAAAGAGAGACGCAGCAATCGGTCAGTAGCCGATCGCCATCCCATCTTTTCGCGGGTCGCTCCCTCCATGCAACATGCCAGTAATGAAATTAATCAGAATCGCCTGATAACCCCCCATCGAGCGACCTCCGGCCCGACGTACAGTATGACCACGGCGCTCGAGTTCCGCTACTACCTCTTCAGGAACACCCCACTCAAGCGCTATTGAGCCACCCTGGGCACGGGCAACACCCTGCGACGAATCTGGAGAATGGCGGAATCTGGCCGAGTCACCAGCCTCCTGCAGGTTCATCCCAAAATCGATAATGTTAGAAAGTACCTGCGAGTGTCCTTGTGGCTGCATGTTCCCGCCCATGACTCCGTAGGAAAGCCACGGAACCCCATCCTTGGTAACCATCCCCGGCATGTTGGTGTGCAGCGATCGCTTGTGTGGACCAATCTCATTCAGATGTCCTGGTTCCATCGAAAAGCCACTTGCGCGATTCTGCATTGCGAAACCGACGTCTCCCGGCACAACCGTAGAACCGAATGCGGAGAAGATGCTCTCGATCATCGAAATAGCATTGCGATCCTTATCAACAACGGTGAAATAGACCGTGTCACCGTGCTCAAGAGGATCGTCCATCGTGGCCTGAAACGGCGAGACCTCAACCAATGCCCTTTCCATGTCAATTAGCGAGGCACGTTTTTCGCCATATTCCTTCGAAATCAGATACTCCACTGGCAACGTCCCGAATTCAGGGTCGGCAACGTACTCACCACGATCAGCAAAAGCAAGCTTCTTAGCCTCGACCATCACATGCAAGGCATCGGCAGAGTTGTGTCCGGCGGATGCGAGGTCGAACTGTTCCATGATGTTAAGCATCATCAGTGCCGTGATGCCGTGGCTGTTCGGGGGCAGCTGCCAAACATCGTAACCACGGTAATTCGTCGACACCGGATCAACCCATTTGGAGTTATGTTCGGCAAAGTCCTGCATAGTCAAAACGGCGCCGTTCTCTTGTCCCCAGGTTACGACCCTCTCGGCGATCGCGCCTTTATAGAAACCGTCCCTTCCTTGTTCGGCGATCAGTTCGTAACTACGCGCCAAGTTAGGGTTACGAAATACTTCGCCCGCACGCGGCGCCCGTCCCTCGGGCAGGTAAGTTGCCGCCGAATCGGGCCATCGGCTAAGTGCGTTCTCCCCAGCACGCCAGTCGCCGGCGATAACGTCAGTTACAGGAAATCCGTTGCGAGCGTAGGCAATCGCCGGGGCTAGAACTTCTTCGAAACTTAAGTTACCTAAGCGTTCGAGTAGCTCCGCCCAACCATCAACCGCTCCCGGAACCATCCACGAGAGGGTTCCAGAGCCCGGATTGCGCTCAAGTCCCCGTTCTTCAAGAAGCTCGCGGGTAAAACCGTAGCCAGAACGCCCAGTGGCGTTGAGTGCGTACATCTGTTCAGTCTCGGCGTCCCAGACTATGGCGAACATGTCACCACCGATGCCATTCATGTGAGGTTCCACCAGGCCAAGCATGGCGTTTACCGCGACTGCAGCATCAATAGCGTTGCCACCAGACTTAAGAATGTCGATACCAACCTGGGCGGCTAGTGGCTGGCTTGCTGCCACCATGCCATGAGGTGCGATTACTTCGGAGCGACTGCCACGTTGAGCACGCGCCGGCCGTCCATATCCATAGCCCATTTCTTGCTCCGCTGTTTGCTGCTGAAAAACCTCTGCCGAGATGATGTGCCCGGAGAAGGGGCCCGCCTGTCCGGTCAGCGCCGCGAGCGCGATCAATGTGAAAACAACCAAGGGCACCTTGACGCAACGGGTCATGGTCTTTACTCCGAAAACAGAAAGCGGACCAATTTGGGCCACGATCTGCATAGTTGGGGGTGTTGGAAATCGGAGCGAAGTTTAGCAGGGCCAGCAGATGATCACGCGGGCAGCGACAATCAGATGAAATGAATATCGGTACAACGAGCTAAACGTTACGACGCCGGTGGCAGGCAAGGGCAGAACAACGTCAACGATTTGAGTTTAAGGCACGGTGGCGCTGACGAAGCACTTCATACAAAACCACCGCGACACTGTTGGCAAGATTAAGCGAACGTAGTTGTGGATCGACCATAGGCAACCGCAACATGCGGTCATTGTGAGATTGACGAATTCCAAGAGGCAACCCATCACTTTCGCGACCAAACACCAGAAGGGTACGCGGCGGGAACCGCACGTCCCAGTAGTCACGGGTCCCTTCCGAGGAAAAAAAGAACGGTTCTCCAAACTCTGGGAGCTTCTTCTCGAGGAGTTTCCAGTCAGGCCAGATGAGAGGGTTCACGCGCGGCCAGTAGTCAAGGCCAGCGCGCTTTACACGTGCATCGTCAAGTGAAAAGCCGAGTGGCTCAACCAAGTGCAGTTGGGCCCCAGCAGCTAAGCACGTACGCCCGGAACTGCCCGTGTTGCCATGGAATTCTGGTACCACTAGGACAACGTGCAGATCAGCTTCAAGTACCTCAGAAGTGACGGTCACTAAATCACTCATCCTCGTAGTTCCCAAGTCCGTTGCGCATCACGCAGCAGACTTCGACTGGCCCAACTTAATGTAGCCGCGCGCGAGACCATCCATAAGGTCATAGCTAACCAAAGAATGTGATTGTCGCCCCGGACAACTGCAACCCAGGCTACGGACCCGAAAATCAGGATCGTTGAAAACAACATCGAGTTGCGCAGAACTCGGCCCTCCGTCAAACCAAGAAAAAATCCATCGTAGATATATGCAACGGACCCAAAAAGCAGTACTGGAATCAACCAATATCCAAATCGTGTTGCCACTACAACGACCTCCTGGTGCGACGTCAGCAATGGGTACAAGAGTCCGGGCGCTATCACTACGAGGACAGCGAAACCGAGCGCGCAGGCAAACCCAACTACAAGAGATAGCCGTAAAAGCTTGAGCAACCCTTTGGGATCACCCTGGCCACGGAATGTACCTGCCAAGCTTTCGGTCGCAAAGGCAGCCCCATCAATAAAGTGCGAGGCGAGATACTGCACCCTTAATAGGATCGCATTGGCAGCTAATACTGTCGTCCCGAGCACAGAACTAAGATTAGTGAACAGGCTCAAGGCGGTAATTAAACCTAACGTACGGAACAAGATGTCACGATTCAGGCGCATCAGACTCATCAGCCCATGGCGATCAAGAATTTCGCTCCACACCCAAGGCCACGATTCGCGTGACTTCCAAAACAGAAACAGCCCTATGGCTACCGCTAGATATTGACTGATCATCGTCGCCAACCCAGCGCCAAACGCCGCCAAGCCTAAACCTAAAATGAATACGTAATCGAGAATGATGTTGCTGACATTGGCTCCCACAGTAATCAGCAATACCCGACCACTTTCTTCGCGGCCAAGAAACCAACCGATTAGAACAAAGGAACAAAGTGTTGCTGGGGCCCCCCAAACACGGGCGTTGAAATAGGCGACTCCAGCAGCCTCTACGCCTTCAACCCCCGAAAGCACAGCAAAGCCACCGATACGAATCGGAACCTGGAGAACAACCAGCGCGGTCCCAATCGAGAGCGCAAGGAACAGGCCACGGTACAACGTCAAGTAGACGGCTTTTATATTGCCCCCACCCATAGCCTGAGCAGTTGTTCCAGTCGTTCCCATGCGCAAAAACCCGAATGTCCAATAGACGTAGTCAAAAACGATCGAGCCTAGCGCCACACCAGCGAGGAAGCGGATGTCCTCAAGGTGTCCGAGGATGGCAGTATCGACCAGGCCTGCTAGGGGCACGCTTACGGTTGCCATTATGTTGATCGCAGCAAGGCGCAAGTAGCGGTGGCGCAGTGATCGCGGGAGCCTTTCTGACATCTTCGGAGTCTAGCCCGATAGAGTCACGACCGCTCTAATTCTTCTGACAGCAACCACACCACCAACAAAATAACGGGAACATCAAGTAACCTTGCTCCTCCGGCTATAACAAATTCTTGTCAATATCGATTCAATGCATTAGATGGTGCCACTAGCCTGAAACCGGCCAATGCGCGATGACTTATGCACTCGAATCTTCGCTGGGGATATTTGCACTAGGTGGAAACAGCCCCAACTGCCGTGGACTGCCATCATCTGGACAACTGGTCTGCTCTCCCGGACGAATCAAGTTTGAGCCACCCAATCCAACCAGGCGAATCAGCCTGCCATCCAGCGGAACTCGTTCCACCAACTTTCGAGCGACTCTCATTATTTCACCGGCTTGGCGCACCGGCACTAATGAAGTATGGGATCGAGTAATCGTGGTGAAGTCCTGGAAGCGAACCTTCAGGGTCACGGTTCGAGCACTGAGACTCCAGCGATCAAGACGGCGTTCCATGTCGACGACGAACTGCTTGATATTGGGCCACACCGCCTCCCATGAAGGTTGGTCATGTTCATAGGTCGTTTCAGAAGAAATCGACTTGGGCCGACTAGGGGGTTCGACCCGCCGACGATCTCGACCGTGAGAAAACTCCCACAACTGCCTTCCCCACCTTTCCCCAAAGAGATGCTGAAGGTTCTCAAGAGAGCTGGCAGTGAGCTGTCCAATCTGCTCGAAACCATTGGTGCGCAACCGTTCAGCGTTGGCCGGACCAACTCCCCAAAGCCTCTCAACCGGCAGGGGGGCAAGAAAGTCACGTGCGCCCTCGGGTCGAATAACAGTCAGGCCATTCGGCTTGTCAATGTCGGAAGCCAGCTTGGCAAGGAATTTGTTAGTCGAAACACCTGCAGAGCCAGTCAATCCGGTCTTACGATGGATTGAAGCACGAATCGATTTGGCGATGTCGACCGGCGAGCTGATGTGTGGGGTCACGTCCAGGTAGGCTTCGTCTAAAGATAGACGCTCAACGCGTTTGGTCCAGGCGTCGTAAATGGCGAACACTTGCTCTGAAAGTTCCCGGTAACGACCAAATCTTGGGCGCAGGAAAACTGCATTGGGACACGAACGTCGAGCCCGTTCCATGGGCATGGCAGAGTGAACACCATTCCTGCGGGCTTCGTAGGAAGCAGCAGCGACCACACCGCGACGACCGAGACCACCGACAATGATCGGCCGGCCCGCAAGATCGGGATTGTCTAGCGCCTCAACACTCGCGTAGAACGCATCAAGATCGATATGAAGAATCTTGCGAGGCCAATCGGCGCCGATCAGATTCGCTGGTGTGATCACGCGGTCATGCTAACAGAAGGTCAGGAACCGCTGTCTGACTCTTTCCGTCCCGGCGAATCTGGTACGTCCTTTCCTCCAGAAGTTGGATTTTCCGCCATAACCAGCATCGCAAGTAATGCGCAACGCTCGACCGACTTCGCCACATTGATGTACTCGTGGTTGGCGTGGGCTCCATCCCCTACCGCTCCGAGTCCATCTAGCGTCGCCACGAATGGGCTAGTCAGGTTACCGTCTGAACCTCCCCCGGAGATGCCCTGCTCGATTTCCAGGCCCAGATCTCTGGCCGATTTCAACGCCAGTTGCCAGAGTGCTTGGTTGCGTGGTGTTCGCTCCATAGGAGCGCGCTCCAACGATTTCTCAACCTTGAGACTTACCCCCTTGGCGACAGGCTCAAGCCCGTGGATAGCAGCTGTAATTCGTTCTGCTTCGATTGAGTCCGGCACTCGAACGTCGACGATCGCCTGGCTTTCCGGAGCAATCACGTTGGGCCGCAAGCCACCATCGATGGTACCAACATTGACGCTTACACCCTTGAATGGATCATTCAGGTCGAACAGTCGTTGAATCTGATGTGAAAGCTCGAGGATGGCGCTCGCACCTGCTTCAGGATCAAGCCCAGCGTGTGCCGCTTTTCCCATGACATTGACAACGAACTGACTAACGCCCTTCCTGCCAGTCTTTAGCTTGCCCGACAGCCCCAAAGCCGGTTCCATGACAAACACACGTGATGCAAACTGAGCTAGGCGAACTATATTGGCAGCTGAGTCATTACTGCCAATCTCCTCGTCCGAGTTTATGAACACCAGAGGCATGAGGGCCGGTTCAAGATCTAGCCGGTGCAGAGTCTGCAAAGCAAAGATCGTTTGTGCTAACCCTGCCTTCATGTCAAACACCCCCGGCCCGCGCATGATCGACTCGTCGATCCGCACTGGCATTTTCTTCAAGGTGCCAATCGGCCAGACAGTGTCACAATGGCCGATGAGGAGCTGAACGGGGCCAAGAGAACCGCTATCAGGCGTGGAAGCAACAAGGTCAACACCGCCGAAGTCGCTACCGCTTGGCGCCGCTAGCAATTGTCCACCGGACTCGTTGCCAGGGATGCGACGTATCTCGTATCCAATCTCGTCGAGAGCCTCCCCAATGAGCGCGAAAATTGGCTCTTGTGACTCGGGAACTAGCGACGGGCTTTCATGGACAACAAGCTTCTCTAGGAAGCCCAAAAACTCGTCGCGATGCTCTCCTACTGCATTGAGGATCGCGCCTGCAATATCGCTCATCAGAATCGCAGTAGGTACGTCGCCTTAAAGAGGATCGCTCGATCGACCAGGCTTGATCCCTCCACAACCTGGGTTTCATTGTAGACGAGGTAGAGGTCGGATCCCGGAGTATAGATGTAACGGATCCGAATATTGGCGAGCATTATGTCTTGCTGGCTGTTGTATTGGATCAAGCTACGCATCGACATTTCTGTGGTGAAGTCGAGGTCAGCCCTAAGGCTCGCCAGATCTGTTTCGAACGCTCCCTCTGGAAGATCAATTTCGTTGTGATTCCACGAGAGCTTGAAGCTCAACCTGGAGCCTGGACGCCAACCTGCCTGGACGCGAATTTCACTTCGGTCCCCGCTCCAAAAACCACCTGTTGTGTAGTTAAAGCTGCGATCGACTGGACGACCCGCATCGGACTGCAACTCGAAGTTGACCTCGCTCCATTCGTAGACGCCAGGAGGAATGATGACTCCTGCACTGATCTGGAAAGGGAGTTCAAGTAACTCATAGGAACGATTGTGGGCCGCGCTTATTTTGTCCCCATATTTCAAGAACATGTCCCAATCGAGGTGCGCATATGTACTCAACAACTCGCCACCTCGATCGGTGGTATGCCTGTACATGACGTGCGGACTAAGGTTGCGAACATAAGCCGAATCAGGGAAAAACGGCGTCCAGTAGAAACTCGAATCAATAGCCCGGATCCCGGTCCGGGTTACGAAACCCATCTCTGGATTGAAGTTTTCACCAACGTCGAGATAGGCACCACGGACCTGGAACTGCGGCGAGCCCCAGTCGAATTGAATCTGGCCCGCAAAATCGTTTCCGTCGAGGTCCGGCGTCTCGGTCTTCATAATCCAAGCGTCAACCGTCGTCTGGTCGTTGATCCCCCAACGACCATCGAAACCAAGTTCTCGGTTGTAGTCTGTGCTGCTCGCTTGCCGGTTAGTGAACAACACGCCAGCACGTGACCTTTCCCCGACGTCGTAACTAGCACGGCCTACGATGTAGTTGTTCGAAGGTGATACTTCGTCGCCAACAGCCGATTCCAAACTTCCAGTCTGCATGATTAACGTGCCTACCGACCACTTGCCCACCTTGCCAGTCAAGCGACCACCACCGTATAACGGTACCTGCTCATTATTATCGTTAATACCGATTGTGCGGGAGTGGAACCCCTGTACGGTGCTCCCCCCTCCCATCCGAGAACCTCCCCGGCCGGACGAACCACCACCGAAAGAAAAGAACCCAGCGTTTTCTAGGAAAAAGTCACGCTTCTCCGGAAAAAACAAAGAGAACCGTGTGAGGTTGATCCTCTGATCATCCGCTTCAACCTGGGAAAAGTCGGTATTGACTGTCAAGTCCAGTGTTAGGTTCGGACTGACGCTCCACTTCATATCGCCGCCGATATCGCCGATGTAATCGTCCTCGTACTCATAAACATAAGACGGGCCATCGGCGAGCTTGCGATTAAACCCACCAACCGCATAGGGCCGCATTTGTAAATTTCGTGGTTGAGACAATTGAAGCCCTTGGACCATGCCAGACGATGACAGACGAGTCTCATCGAACTGACGCTCCACCGGCGCCCAATACCCTGCCTCAGTCTTGCGGCGGATAATGCGACGGAAGTTGATGCCCCAATCACTCCGGTCGATATTGAAGCGCAGTTCTGAAAACGGAATCGCGATTTCGACCATCCAACCTTCTTCAGTAATACGGGCACGAGTTTCCCAAATAGCATCCCAGTCCCTGTTGAGGCTCTGGCTGGGAAACCTCCCCCCAAAAGCCCCACTTCCTTCACCGACGATCTGCGCATCGTAGCGAACCCCTAATGGGTTTGTAGCAAAAAGGAAGCCGTTTCGATGATCGTGGTAAGTGTCGAGCGTCACTAAAAACGAATCGTTGTTGTGTGGAGATTCGTCGCGGCGTCGGACGTTAGCGATGATCCGGTCCGGCTGGCTGTCATAGTTCGTGGCGGCAATGTAGATTGCCTCGTCATCGTAGATAACGCGCACTTCTGTACGCTCACTCATCGGCTGCCCCTCGTTCGGCTCCTCCTGAACGAAACCGCTCAAGACACCCGCACGCGACCAACCTTCTTCGTCGATGAAGCCGTCGATATCGGGCGCAACCGAAACGCGCGCAGCAGAGAAGTTGAACAGCCGGTCGGCCTCGGTGGTCGCACCAGGAGGTGTGGTTCCTGCATCACTCTGCTGGCCGTTCGATTGCTCTTGTTCGGCGCCTGCCACGGGTGTGACAGCTAGAAAACAAAAGGCGAGGAAGAGTAAAGCCGAGGGAGGTTTTCGCATAGGTGAGAAGTCTCGGAGGGGAACGCAGAGAGTATCGCAGGGACTAGCGACTGGATAGCCGAATAATCGGCCACAGGAGCCTCGATGCACCAGCATGACCTGTCTATTAAGGTACCTCCTCCCAACAGGTATTTTCCGTCAGGTCGGCAAGTTCAGTGTCCGGGTAAGCGTCCGACTTTGAAGGCATCCATCGCTGTCTTCTTAACAACACTCAAATCAGTCTTTCCGGTACCCAGGATGGGCAGCTTGTCGACTACTAAGAAAACAACCTTCTAGGGAATGAACAGATTCGGCAATCCCATCGTTTGCAAGCACTCAAGCACACAGGGCAGTTCCTCCGGGTCGATCGTGTGAAGGACGACGATGCGCTCGCCGCGCCGGGTGTCAGGCACCGAGGTCACGGCGAAAACTTTCTCCTCTTGGACGATGGCCTCGTGGAGTTTCTCTTCGATGACTCCATGCGGCACCATCTCGCCACCAATTTTCGAGAACCGTGCCAGTCTATCGGTAATCGTCAGGAAACCGTCCTCGTCGACCATGCCAATGTCACCGGTGATATACCATGCGCCGTCCATCGATTTTTCGGTCAGATCCGGACGCTTTAGGTAGCCAGCCATGATGTTGGGCCCGTTAACCAAGATCATCCCCGGCTCACCGGGCTCGAGGAGTTGGCCGCTCTCCGAATCGACGATACGCACCGACACACCTGGGAGTGGCTGCCCAACGGTTCCACGGCGTGAGCCGGGCTGATAGTAGCCAGTAGCGCGGTAGCCAGGCAAATTGAGGGCAATGCCGGGAGAAGCTTCGGTAGCACCGTAACCTTCGTATGCCGGTAATCCGAAGGTGTCTTCGAACATCTGAGCAAGTGCTGCCGGCAGCTTCTCAGCCCCAGAAATGACGAGGCGTAGCGAGCCAAACTGTCGCGGCTCGCAGCGACGAGCGTACAGCTGCAAGAATGTCGGCGTAGCGATCAGGATGGTGGCCTTATAACTTTGCACCAGCCCGCCGACGCCACCCGCATCCAGCGGATTCGTGTGGTAAACCACGCCTAAGCCATTGTGGACGGGGAGCCAAAGAGTTGCCATGTAGCCAAACGAGTGAAAGAACGGCAGAGTGCCGAGCATCACATCACCCGGACCGCACTGGATCACCTGCGCAGCGGCCTCGACGTTGCTCTCCAGATTGAACTGCGTTAGCTGCACGCCCTTGGGATCCCCGGTGCTGCCGCTCGAAAAAATGATCGTGGCGACATCATCGGGGCTGGGTCGGGCGACGCTTCCGCAGACCTTCTCGATGGCGCGCAGTGGACCGAAAAGGGCGAGCAGCGTGGCGACCATCTTAGTGCGACCACTGATTTCCGTTTCCAAGTCTTCGATCCAAATAGGTTCGATATTCTCAGGCAGTTCGAGATTGGCGTTGGTGATGAACCTGCGGCTGCTGACCACCGTTTTCAGTTCAGCCTGCTCACAAGCTGACTCGAGCCCCACCTTGCCACTCGTGTAATTAAGATTGACGCTAGTGCGCCCGGCGATCGCGGCAGCAAAGTTCACCAGGGCCCCACCGATGCTGGGCGGCAACATAATGCCGACGCGTTGCTGCCCTTCCCAGTAACTCTTCAGGGCCCGGCCTAGGGCGATCGAACCAACCACGGTCGCAAAGCGCGACTTCTTTGGCCGGCTAGCATCGGCCATTGAAAAGTGCCAAGGCCGGCGCCGGGCGGTACGTATGAAACGCGCGTACAGGGGCTGACTATCCGGCTTGCGTAGCTCCCATGCCTCGGTGGCAAGCTCTCGCACCGCCGCTCGCGCCTTGTGGATCTCCATCCCGGACGGGAGCGGGTTACCAAATACAACAGTAATTGGGTAAGGTAGCCGGCGAGGCATCTTGGTCACGAAGCGGCCGCCCGAGCGGCTAAAGATACTGCCCCAAACGCGATCAATTGCCACCGGGATGATAGGCACATCGCGACCAGCAACGATTCGCTGGAAACCACGCTGGAAAGACCCCAGCATGCCTGTCCGTGTGATCTGACCCTCCGGGAAGATACACACGACCTCGCCTTCATCAAGCAACTTGCCAGCGTCACGTAACGCCCGTAACAATGGCTTCGGGCCGGCTCCGAGCGGCATCGGAATCGCCCGCAACATAGACAGGAAGGGGTTCAGCAACCGCATATCGTAATAGCGAGCATCTATAACAAACCTGATCGGTCGGTCCGAGCTTGCCAGCATAATCAGCCCGTCGATAAATGAAACATGGTTCGGAATTAGCAGGGCTGGTCCGTCATGGGGTACGCGCGTGGGGTGGACCACCCTCAGTTTGTAAACCGTGTGGGTCACAAGCACGAATCCCAACCGGAGGAACGCCTCGGGCAACAAGTGCAAAGACCAGTAAGTTCCAGCAGCCACAACAAGTCCGGCGACTAGCATGATGCCTCTTGGTGAGACCCCAGCAACAGCGAGTCCGAAGGCGACCAGCGATCCGGCCAGAATGGCTGCGCTAATCAGGATGTTGGCCAGCGCGATGACCGCACCGCGCCTCTCTGAAGGTGCGTGCCACTGGATAAGGGCATGGATCGGAACGATGATCAATCCACCTGAAACACCAAGCAGGATCATCACAATGAGCGTACCGACGATGTGTGGCGCCCATATCGCCATCGCCAAGGTGACTAGCGCCATGCCAACGGCGCCTGCCGGGATCAAACCAAGTTCCACTTTGCCTGCCGATAGTTTCCCGGCCAGTACACTTCCGACCGCTATACCAATACCTAGCACTGCAAGTGGCAAGCTCGACAGTGTGTCAGAGAGCCCTAGAGTTGCCTTTGAATAGACCAGTATGTTTTGTCCAAGCAAACTGGCAATCCCCCACAAGTAGGCGGCTCCCATAATGACAAGCCGCAAGGTACGGTCCTCGCGAATTACCTTGCCGGCCCCACGGAACGTGCCCTTTTCATCACTTTTGGAACGCGATGCTGGAACTCGGGGCACGGTGAGGGAAGCTGCAAAGCCGATCAAGGCCAAGACAGCCAGGATACTGCCCACTATCCAAGGGCGCGTGGCACCAAATAAGTCTGAAAATGGGCCAGCGGCCGCTGTTCCGATGATGATCGCCAACGTCGTCCACATCTGCAGAAGACCATTGCCCGCCGATAGCCGTTCTTTCGGCAACACCTCGGGCAGAATGCCCATCTTGGCCGGGCTAAACAGGGCGCTCTGTGCCCCCATGCAGGCAAGGATTATGAACGGGAGGGTGGCATCCTCAGGATATCGATACAGGCTGTAGCCAACTGCGCCCATCAGCCAGATCTCCAGGAACTTCATGACAATGATAACCGTGCGCTTGCTAAAGCGATCGGCAACCATAGCTGCCGGCAATGACACCAGCATGAGGGGCAATGTTAAAGCAACAAAAGCCTTTGTAGCCTCAACCTGCGATGCGCCTGCAAATGCGACGGTTCCCGGCGTCAATGCTAAGTTTCTCATCGCCATCAGGGCAACAAAGACCTTCAACGCATTGTCGTTGAACGCACCGAGGAACTGGGCTACAAGTAGCCCACGCAGCGGATGTTTGACTCGGAGATTGCCGTCCATGTCACCCCACTCAAACGGTCGCGGCTAACGCTTAGAAAGCCTTTGGTCGATCAATTCAACCGGATGACGAGCCTCGCATCTTCCGATATCAGCTATTTGCGCCCGGCATGAGGTGCCGCAGGCAAGGTATCCGCAGGTCATTTGCTCACCTCTCGCTTGATTTGCCGCGCCAGCGAGTTCGTCGAGTTCAGTCATCAAGCGTCGACCCAATTCCGCGCTAATAGGATAGTAATCGTCTTTATAACCGAAAGATCCCGCCATGCCACAGCATTCGGATGATGTCACCTGGACCTCCATCCCGGGGATTGCCCCCAACAGCTTTATCGCCGCTGGTAGCCACCCCAGGGTTTTCTGTTGGCAATGGCCGTGCAGCACCACCGGCGTGAGTTGACCATCAGTGACTGTGGTCCAGGCCGATGTCGTCGCCTCGTCCTTTGCACCACCTACAGCACTAAGCTCGGCAAGTAAGAATTCCAGGACTTCAAAGGTCCCGGCCGCGACCTCGGGAGCATCGCTTCCGGGTAACAACTTGGCGTGATCGTCAACCACCGCGCTCAGACAGGAAGGTTCGATACCAACGACAGGGTGCCCCGTCTTTACTGCCGGAGCCAAAAGTTCCTGCAGTTCCTTGGCCTGCCTGCTCGCTGTCTCCAACAAGCCCTGCGAGAGGGCACCACGTCCACAACATTGCCCTGCGACGAGGACCACCCCTTTACCGCATTTCTCCAGACATGAAATTGTCGCCTTACCGACATCCGTGTCGACATGCTCAGTGTGGCAGTCAACAAACAGGAACACCGTTGAGCCACGGCGGTCGTTGCTGATTCGCTGCACCTGATACCGGGTTTTCACCACGCGACCCCCGCGTCGACGGTGCCACTCGGCCAGGGTCTCCGAGTTGGGCAACGGCAAAGTGCGCACGGAAGAAAGGCCGGCAAAACGGGACAAGAGAGCACGAACCGGGCGAAATCCCATGAGGTTGCTCCAAACACCCTGGCGGCTCATGGAATAGACCCTCGCCGGATCCGAGAACAAACGCTTTGCGAGGCTCACTGATCCGTCCTCTTGGACCGGCAGAACACGGTCGTAGACAAGCCGTTCGATCAAGCCGCGTTGGGGGGATCCTCGGAGAGCGATACGCTCGCGGATCACGGTGTTGATCCACGGTATATCGATTTTCACGGGGCAAATATCCTGGCAGCGAGAGCAGGTTGTACATAAGTCATTGAAGTCAGCAGCCGTGTCAAGGCTACGAACGCCAGCCTCCCAAGCGTTACCAATTCCCGAGTGATAGGTTGGACCGCCGTACACGTGTCCACCAACTACTTGGTAGGGCGGGCACACAGTCATGCAACCACCACAGCGAATGCAATAAAGCGCTTCAGACAACAATTTGTCTTCACGCATCGCCATACGGCCATTGTCGAGTAAGCCCACATGAAACGAGCGTGCCGCACCGTTGATCATCGGCGACGCGGCCCACCCCGGTCCCGAGATAAACGACAGATACGAAGTCAGTAGCTGCCCCGTCCCAGTGCGCGGCAGAAGCTGCAGAAACGGCAGCAAGTCCGCAGCACGGGGCAGAATCTTCTCGATGCCAGCAATTACCACATGAACCGGTGGCACCTGTGTCGTCATGCGGGCGTTGCCCTCGTTCTCGACGATGACCACAGTACCGGTATCGGCTAACAAGAAGTTGGCGCCGGTGATCCCGAGGTCAGCGGAAAGAAAATCAGCGCGAAGTTTTTGTCTCGCCAACTGAGTAAGTTCGGCAGGCTCTTCGGGAGGATCTTCAACGCCGAGTTTCTCCCGAAATACGCAGCGCACATCGTCAACTGACATATGGATGATTGGCGCTACTATGTGTGAGGGGCGATCATTGGCAAGCTGCACGATGTACTCCCCGAGATCAGTTTCGCGAACATAGAGACCAGCTGTTTCTAGCGCCGAGTTGAGGTGAATCTCTTCGCTGGTCATCGATTTCGATTTAGTAATCCGCCGGGCGCCACTACTTTTCGCGATCTCAGTGATAATACGGCAGGCTTCTTCACCATTTTCAGCACGATGCAGGTGACCACCCTGTCGTTCCACCGATTTGGTTAACTGTTCAATGATGGCTGGCAGGTCAGCGATCGCTTCTTCCTTGATGCTCCTCGCCGCTTCACAGGCTTGTTCATAGCCGGGAAAACGAGCAATGACTTCACGGCGTTTTTTATTAACACCGGAGACGGCATGAAACAGCGCACCCTTGAGATTCTGATCGCCAACCGCCACCTTGATCTCGGCCGCCAGGTCTCGCCTTCGTCGCGAGCCGCTCATCCGACCACCACAACGCGTAGTGCGTTAGGCCCGTGTGCCCCCATTACAAGGGTGTGACCGATGTCCGCTGTCCGCGACGGGCCAGTGATCCATACCCAATCACGATCCCCGGCGCTCATGCGAGTCTCCAAAACTTGAAAGGCAGTGGGCAGGTCGGCAAAGATCGCCTCGGCCGACAACAGGACAACGTGCACCCACGGCAAAACGCTGGCAAGGCCCCAACCACCAGGTTGCCCGCCAAGAACCAAGGTACCAGTCTCGGCAATGCCCATTTCGGCGCCAGTCAATGACACGCGAAAATCGGCCGCCTTCTCCCCAGCGTTCTCGACCGACACCAGGTCAATGCCGTAGGCAGTAAGTAAGAGCTTGAGGTTCATCTCCTCTGCGATGTCTGTAGTCTCGTAGAGAACCTCGCGGACGCCGTGCCCTTGCACTATTTTCGCGATAGCACTCGCCACCTGGCGCGGCTCACTAATCCGTTCGATTTCCCCGCCCGTAGTCTCCAGGACAGCAGTGAACAGATCAACAGGATGAGGAACTGTAGCTTGCATGATCATAAGAGGGTCGCTCAGTGGCGATGCCGGTGCAACGTTGCAGTGATAACCTTCGGCGTTATCAGACCACGACGACCCTTCGCCCGCTGCACATATGCGCTACGCCTTCGTCATCGATCAAAGCCGTTGCATCGGTTGTCACGCCTGCTCGCTCGCCTGCAAGGCGGAACACGATGTGCCCATCGGCTCTTACCGAACATGGGTGAAATATGTAGAGAAGGGAGCCTTCCCTGATGTTCGGCGATTCTTTTCTGTCTTGCGCTGTAACCACTGCGACGATGCTCCATGTATGACAATTTGCCCAGTGACCGCCTTATTTCGGCGCGAAGACGGCATAGTCGACTTCGACCGTGAAGCATGTATCGGCTGCAAGGCCTGCATGCAAGCCTGCCCCTACGATGCGCTGTACATTCATCCCGACCATGGCACGGCAGAGAAATGCAATTTCTGTGCTCACCGGGTCGAAAATGAAATGGAACCTCCCTGCGCGACAGTATGTCCAACGGAATCCATTGTCGTTGGTGACATGGACGATCCCGCTTCACGGGTATCGCATCTGATTTCCAGCAGGCAGGTCAGCGTTCGCAAACCAGAAAAGGGTACACGTCCAAAAGTCTTCTATATTGAGGGAGAACCGGCCGCGTTAACCCCAGGAATGGCGGACCCAAGTGGTGGCTACCTGTGGGCCGACCGTCGAGGCGTTGAGAAGACCAACTACATAACCTCGCGGTTTGATCCTAACAACGGGTTGATGACATCAACCGAGTCAGCGCAGAAGGATTTGAACGGGTCACCGACCAGACACAAAGAGCCAGCCAAGAACAACGATCCAGGTAACATTCCTTCTGCATCCGGCACCCCGCCGGATGGCTGGTTATCCTCTGAGCTGCCGCCAGCAGCCGCCGCACAAGCACTTGCCACTGCCGCAATACAGGGCGAAGCAGATTTCTATACGGGTGCCTGGGAGGGGCTGGCACCAACCCGAACCGTCTACGACGTGTACCACGAGGAGGCGGTGTGGGGTTGGAGAGTCTCAGCCTACTTGTGGACGAAGTCACTTGCAGCCGGAGCTCTTCTAATAGCTACTCTGGCGCCATGGATAGGCACTAACGAAGAGTCAATAACACTTGCGGCACCCTTGGTCGGCCTGTTTTTCCTGGCAATCACGGGTGCGCTTCTTGTCGCAGACCTCAAACGGCCATCCCGCTTCTGGACGATCCTGACGCGGCCCAATTGGGATTCTTGGCTAGCTCGGGGCGCCTTCATCATTGCAGCCTTCGGCGCCCTGGCGATGACGTGGAGCGCCACGGTGTTAGCTGCCCGCATGGGTTACGAGCACAGTCCCTTAATATTGCGCTTAATCCGCTGGCCACTTGTGGCAGCAGCACTGGCAACTGCAGGCTACAGTGGCTACCTCTTCGCCCAAGCCAAGGCTCGGGATTTCTGGCAAAGTCCGCTTTTATCCTTGCATCTGTCGGTACAAGCTCTTGCCGCCGGCGCCGGTATCGCTGTGCTTCTGTCGTCTCACTCGTCCAACCTCGGCGACAAACTACCCCGCTTTTTCGCAGCGACTCTAATGGTTCATCTAGCGTTGATCGCTTCTGACGAAGCCATCCGTGCCCTCCGTTGCGGAAAAATGGATGATGCAGCCAAAGCCGCTCACATCATGCTCTATGGACGCTACGCTAAGTGCTTCTGGATGGGTATCGTCCTCGCCGTGTTCTCGGTGGGGTGCGCTCTTTGGATAGAGCCAGTTGGTGCTGTCGGCGTGTTCGCTGGCCTCGCATCGCTGGCGAGTCTAGCCTTCTATGAACATGCCTGGAACCTAGCGGGCCAGGCGCCGCCCTTGAGTTAAATAACCAATGCCCGATCGAACTGGCAGATACCCGGAACAAGACGAAGGCTGGACACTAAGCAGCGCTCCAGGGCCCGAGGACTGGGATAACTGGGTCGAGTTTGACGCGGGCACATGGCCACGCAAGGTCGAGCGTCGCTACTCACTAGTGCCAACAATCTGTTTCAACTGTGAATCCGGTTGTGGGCTGCTCGCCTACGTTGATCAATCCAACGGCAAGATTCGGCGCTTCGAAGGCAACCCGGTACACCCAGGCAGCCGCGGGCGTACGTGTGCAAAGGGCCCGGCAACGATCAACCAGGTCAACGATGCGGAAAGAATCCTGTATCCAATGAAGCGGGCCGGCGAGCGCGGCTCTGGGGACTGGGTCCGGGTGAGTTGGGACGATGCACTCGAGGATATCGCCGCGCGCATGCGTGCAGCGATTGTCGAAGATCGTGACGACGAAATCATGTACCACGTTGGGCGACCGGGGCACGACGGCACGATGGACCGGGTGATCCAAGCCTGGGGCATCGACGCTCACAACTCACACACCAACATATGCTCCGCCGGAGCGCGGTTAGGCTATGCCCTCTGGCACCAGGCCGACCGTCCATCGCCTGATCACGAGCGAGCCAAGTTCATCCTCCTGATCTCGGCACACCTCGAATCGGGCCACTACTTCAACCCACACGCACAAAGGATTATCGACGCTAAATCAGGAGGTGCGCAGATCGCCGTTCTCGACCCGCGACTGTCGAATACGGCTTCGATGGCCGATCACTGGCTGCCGACATGGCCGGGCACCGAGGCTGCAGTGTTGCTCGCAATTGCCAACGTCATCATCGACGAAGGCCTGCATGATCGCGACTTTGTCCGCCGCTGGGTCAACTGGGAAGAATACCTGGGCGCCGAACACCCACAGGCACATGAACGTGCGCAACGCCTTGGTGGTTCAGCCGCGGGAAGCGACGGTATCGACGTATTCTTCGAAGTAATACAAACACTCTATAAGGAATTTACGCCTCAATTTGCTGCTGCTGAGAGCGGCGTACCAGAAGAGACAATCATCGAAGTAGCACGCGCCGTGGGAGCCGCCCGCGGCGGCCTGTCGACGCACGTCTGGCGGTCAGCTGCGTCCGGGAATCTCGGTGGTTGGCAAGTTGCGCGGTGCCTCGAGTGGCTAGTCGTCTTGACTGGAAGTGTCGCCACGCCTGGTGGAACCAACCTGGCCTCCAAGGACAAGTTCGTGGCTGCACCATTCGCCAAGCCTCCACCGCAAGACAAGTGGAACGAACTGGCTTGGCCGCGCGAATATCCACTGTCGCATCATGAGCTGTCGTTTCTTTTGCCACACTTCCTGAAAGAAGGTCGGGGCCGCCTGGCTATGTACTTCACACGTGTTTACAACCCAGCTTGGACCAATCCAGACGGCTTCACCTGGATCGAAGCGCTACGAGACGAGGACAAAATCGGTTGCCACGCAGCGTTAACACCAACCTGGAACGAAAGTGCCTACTGGGCGGACTACGTTTTGCCTATGGGCCTGGGTCCCGAACGCCACGACATCATGAGCCAGGAAACTTCGGCTGGCTCCTGGATAGGGTTCCGCCAACCGGTTTTACGCACCTTCGGCGAAAGAAATGGAAAAGAATTCGACTTCACTTGGGAGGCAAACCCTGGTGAGGTGTGGGAAGAGGAAGAGTTTTGGATAGAGCTTTCATGGCGTATCGACCCTGATGGCTCCTTAGGCATCCGTAAATGGTTCGAGTCGCCTTATCAGCAGGGGAAAAAACTCACTGTGGAAGATTCGTACCGCTGGATTTTTGAAAACAGCGTGCCTGGATTACCGGAGGCAGCAGCGGCGGAAAATTTCACGCCCCTCGAGTACATGCGGCGCTACGGAGCCTTCCAAGTCAAGAAGAATGACTATCGTTTCTACGAAAAAGAAATAGAGCCCAGCGCTTCCGGAATCGAGATCGACGGCAAACAACTCGCCGGCTTCTCCACGCCATCAAAGAAGCTAGAGTTCTACTCACCAACCATGGTCGATTGGGGCTGGCCGGAGCACGCTGTCCCTGGCTATATCCGCTCACAAGTCCACTGGAGTGGCCTCAACCGCGAGGCTGGTGACGTCGTCCTGACACCGACGTTTCGTCTGCCGACTCTGATTCACACGCGATCGGCAAACGCCAAGTGGCTGGTCGAGATTTCGCATCGGAACCCCCTTTGGATTCATCCAGTCGACGCCGAACGCCTCGGCATTCGAACCGATGACCTGGTGCGAGTTAACACGGCCATCGGGTACTTCGTGGTCCGCTCCTGGGTTACCGAAGGTATGAGGCCAGGCATTATTGCCTGTTCGCACCATATCGGCCGGTGGCGCCTGCCCAACTCCCAAGGAGCTAACAAATGGGCCGCAAGCAATGTTGCGTTGAGTGAAAATCCAATTGATGGTGGGGATGGTGGCCTCTGGAGAGTGCAGCAACACGATGGTATTGGTCCGTTCGAATCAAACGATCCTGACTCGTCCCGTGTCTGGTGGACTGACGCCGGAGTCCATCAAAACCTGACCTTTCCCGTGCAACCAGATCCGGTCTCTGGGATGCACTGTTGGCACCAAAAAGTACGCATCGAACCGGCGCAACCCAACGATCGCTACGGTGACGTCATCGTAGACACCACCCGAAGCCATGAGATGTACAAAGAATGGCTGGCTCAAACTCGCCCAGCCCCGGGACCTAACAACCTACGTCGGCCCCTGTGGTTTGCTCGCCCTGTTCGCCCAACAGACGACAGCTATCGGATCAAAGATTGAGGCACAAAAGGGCGTAACGCCGTACGTGCATATTGCATCAAACAACTAGATGAAAAGGGCTAGAGCGGCTGGCAATCCAGACAAGTCCTCAACAATTAAAGCCCCTACATCGGAGGCCGTATCCTCAAATTCCATTGCTCCACGGCCACCAATGATTAGACCTGTATCGTCGCCGATGTGGCGGCGCAGTGTGGCAAGTTCGTCTTGAATTGCATTCGGTGAGCTAGGACACACGATGCTAAGAGCAATCACCCGCACGCCACGCTGGCGGGCTGCAGCGGCGATCTCGGCCGCCGGCAGGTCAGGGCCAAGGTAGGTCACATCCCAACCAGCATGGGTTGCTGTGGCCGTTGCTAATAATGATCCGAGTTCGTGACGTTCACCTGCTGGTGTTGTCAACAAAAGCCGAGGCAGGCCATCAAGCACCTCACGCTCCGGACTGAGTTCCTCGATAAAAACTCGAAGGACCACAGTGGCAAGATGCTCGTGCGATGCCCTTAAACCACCTTCCGCCCATAAATCTCCAATGTTGTGGATCAAGGGAACCAGCAGCTGCTCAATAACCGCTTCTGGACTGAGCACTTCGGAAGCAAGTCGCAACCCACGGCGAAGTGCCGCTGCATCAAGCCGTTGCACAGCGCTTAAACAAGCGCTAACAGTGGCATGCGTTGTCGCCGTCTCGTGCCGAGTTGGAATTATCGGACTCGGTGGAATAGCAAGCTCGACCTCAACGAGACCTTGAAGTTCCCCGACAGGGAGGTGGGCAATCTGGGCAATTCGGTGGCCCGCATCAGTCGCCTGTCGCAGCAAGAGAAGCTTTTCGATGTCTTCCTCGGAATATAAGCGCTGATTGCCACCACTTCGAATCGGCTCGACAACATTGTAACGGCGCTCCCACGCACGTAGCCGATCGCTTTTTAGGCCAGTCCTACGACAAACCATGCCAATCGAATTGAGACGCCGATCATTCATGTTCCGTAGGATAGAAGGTTTGTCTATATATTGTCAAAAATAAATACAAGAAGGGGTGAAAATACCTAGGCAAATACTTGACAATGTTAATTTGTCCATATATTGTACGGATATTCGGTTTTGGGTAGATACCAAATAAGCCGCCTCAGTCGAGACAGGCTCGATTGGGAATCACCAAGGAGGAACAAAATGATGGTAACTAGGTTCGCCATCGCAACTGCTATCACATTGATCCTGTTCACAACCGGCGTTGCTATCGCCGGCCCCACCTCGAGCGACGACACTATTGTTGAAATCGCCGTCGCTGCTGGCAATTTCCAAACGCTGGTTGCCGCCGTGCAGGCGGCAGGCTTAGTGGAAACGTTGTCGGGGCCAGGACCGTTCACGGTTTTCGCGCCCACCGATGAAGCGTTTGCCAAGTTGCCCGAGGGCACCATCGAGGCACTCCTGGCCGACACTGAGAAGTTAGGATCGATCCTCACTTACCACGTCCTGCCCGGCAAGGTTATGGCACGCGACGTGGTCACCCTCACCAAGGCGGCGACCGCCAACGGGCAGGACGTACAGATCAAGGTACGGGACGGCAAAGTGCTGATCAACGATGCGACCGTAACAGTGACCGACATCGAAGCCAGCAACGGCGTTATCCACGTCATAGACACAGTTATCATGCCGAACTGAAAGGACGACGCATGACCGACGAACGCTCCTACGGCCGACGGCTCTGTTGCCCCATTGCTACTGGTTCGTAGGAGCGCTCTTCAAATATTTCCGATGGCAGGTCTCAAATACTCAAATAGATGAACATTACATTGACATAAAGCTGAGGCTAACCACCATGCACGTACGAGAATTCAAGGGTGACCCGGTTGCCCAGTGCGAGGGGCAGATCACCGAATACGCCAGAGAAAACAAGGATCGCGATGCTTGCCAGACACTCTGGCAGACGGTAATCGAGCGGGCGGTGACGGATTTAGAGTACATGGATCGCTGCGCGGAGCGGAATGACCTCAAGCAGCATGAGCTCCAGAAGCTTCACCGCATCCGGGAGAACCCGCCGACTGATTTCATCCAGAGCAACTGGTTCGAGGAGATCTGCAACTATCTCCAGATTGACGCCGAGTACATCCGCGAGCGAATCCGCTCAGGCCGGGGTAGTGACGCACAGGATGCACGAGTTCGCCAGCTGCTCCGGGAACACTCGCCAGTAATGACGGCCCACGGAACAGGATCTGCAGCATGAAGCGCATTCTGCTGACCGGTGCGACCGGATACATTGTCCGTCAAACTGCCATTTTCGAGCCAGTCGGGTTGATGGGACTTGCCTATTGGTACGGCATCTATCCATTGCACGCGCTCATGTTCTCAGGGATGATCAAACGGATCGCTGTGAAGGCTGTTGCCAGCAAACGAATGGAAACCACCCCGACTCCAGGCAATTACCGCCAACCGCTTACGTGAGCACCATGCCGCTCCTAGACCAACCTGAAGTATTGCTCACCACGGCAGCTGTCACGCTAATTGCCATGCTGTTGCTGTGGCTCACAAGTCTTACGCGACGCGACGCGAGTATTGTCGATCCTTACTGGGGCCCGGGTTTTGTTCTTGTAACGGTTACCGCGCTATTGATCGGATCCGACTTCGAGCCACGCGGCACCCTAATGACAATCATGGTCGGAGTGTGGGGCCTGCGCCTCGGCCTACATCTTTTAGTCCGAAATTTTCACGAGGGGGAAGACCGACGCTACCGGTCCATGCGTGACCATTGGGGATCATCCTTTTGGTGGGTCAGCCTATTTACCGTGTTCCTGCTCCAGGGCAGTTTGATGTGGATCATTTCGCTCCCCATTCAAGCTGTGGTGACGGGGACTGGACCGGAGGGATGGACTCTGGTTGACGTTCTAGGCATCTTGGTGTTCATCACCGGCTTTCTATTTGAAGCCGTAGGCGACTGGCAGCTACAACGATTCAAGGCTGATCCAGCCACCGCGGGAAAAGTCTTGGATCGGGGACTTTGGCGTTACACACGCCACCCAAACTACTTCGGGGATGCCTTGATCTGGTGGGGAATTTTCCTTGTGGCAACATCAACTCCTGGCGGCCGATTACTTATCTTTAGTCCGATCCTGATGACGTTCTTGCTCTTGAAGGTCTCAGGCGTCGTCTTGCTTGAAAGTGACATCACGGAACGACGGCCCGCATACCGTAACTACATCGAGCAAACTAGTGCGGTTTTCCCTTGGTTGCCAAAAACCCTTGCCACATCGCCCGAAACGGAATCGAAGCCATGAGTCACAACAGGGCAAACGAACCTTTGAAAATTGCCATCATCGGTGCCGGCGCCGCCGGATTAACGACTGCCTACATCTTGCAGCGCGGCCACCACGTAACCCTCTACGAGCGGGAACGGAAAGCCGGAGGCCACATAAACACTGTGACGATTCCGGAAGGGCCCGATGCTGGAACAGCAGTAGATACCGGTTTCATTGTCTTCAACGATGAAAACTATCCACTGTTCAACCACTTGCTCAAACAGCTTAATGTTGAGATCCGATACAGTGACATGAGCTTCAGCTACTACTCTGAGGTCACTGGTCTACAGTACGCCGGAACAGGCATCAATGGCATATTCGCACAGAGATGCAATTTGCTGAATATCGACCATTGGAGACTCATCCGGAACATCTCGCGCTTCTGCACCGAGGCCCGAAAACAGCTCGTCGAAGATAGCTTGAAAGATCAAAATTTGGGCGAGTTTCTCGTTTCAGGGGGTTTCGACGGGCCAGTTAGTGACGACTACGTACTCCCCTTGGCTGGGGCAATATGGTCCGCGTCTCGAGATGACATACGATCCTTTCCCGCCGAGACTCTGCTGAGTTTCTTCAACAACCATGGATTGTTCAGCTTATTTGAGCGACCACGCTGGAAAACCATTGTTGGGGGGAGTCGTGTTTACGTCGACCAACTATTGAAGGGGTTCGATGGCGACCTAGAAATAGCACACCCAGTTCGCTCGATTCGGCGGGACTGCAAAAGTGTCCAGGTTTGCCAAGCGGATGGTTCAAGCCGCATCTTTGACCGGGTGATACTTGCGGTGCATGCAGACGAGGCGCTCAATTTATTAGAAGATCCCAGCACCGATGAACGAGGAAGTCTCGGCACCTGGCGCTACAACGAAAGCTTCGCAGTTCTTCACTCTGACCAAGAGTTCATGCCACCAAATCATCGCGCCTGGGCTTCATGGAACTACAGGCGCAGTGCTTTAGCAGGTGATTCGGAGCCGGTGATGGTCACCTATCACATGAACCGCTTGCAAGGTCTCCGCACTCGCTCGCAATATTTCGTCTCTCTTAATCCAGAGCCGCAGATCGACACGAGCCGTTCTCTTGCGCGAATCCGTTATACCCACCCTTGTTTCACCCGGCAAGCTCTCGACACACAGCCCCGCATCGAGGAAATAAATGGGGATCTCAACACATACTATTG
>CAYVUW010000004.1:0-2300 GCA_964455175.1 uncultured Acidobacteriota bacterium
CGTCGCTTCGTAGATCGATGCACCGCCAGCGACAAAAAGTTCCTCTTCCCCCTCCAGTTGTGCCCGTTCAATGCCGCTGACGACTGAAGGCGATAGGTGTACACCGTCGGGGAGATTGGGCGTGCCACGCGACACCACAATCATTTCCCGACCCGGTAATGGACCGCCGATCGAATCGAATGTTTTGCGCCCCAGGAGTAGATGATGCCCCATCGTGAGCTTCTTGAAGCGCTGCAAATCAGACGACAAACGCCAAGGCAGCTTATTGTCACGCCCGATTACGCCGGTGTCAGCAATGGCTACGATGATCGAAATCTTCATGTCCGAAAATTCTCCCACACGTTACGGTCTCAGACTGCGATCGGTGCCTTGATGTGAGGGTGTGGGTCGTAGGCTTCAAGCGTGAAGTCTTCATATTCGAAGCTGAAGACCGACTTCACGGTGGGGTTGAGTCGCATGCGTGGCAGGGGTCGCGGCACACGACCAAGTTGTTCGCGTGCTTGCTCCATGTGGTTCATGTACAGATGGACGTCACCGAAAGTATGGACAAACTCGCCCACCCGAAGATCACAAACCTGAGCCACCATCATAGTTAGCAACGCATAAGATGCAATGTTGAAAGGTACCCCGAGAAAAACGTCGGCACTTCGCTGGTAAAGCTGGCATGAGAGCTTGTCATTGACAACGTAGAACTGAAATAGAGCGTGGCAAGGTGGCAGAGCCATCTCGTCGACATCGCCAGCATTCCATGCGCTGACGATGTGACGCCGTGAGTCGGGGTTGGCTTTGAGCTGGGTGATTAAGTTGGCGATTTGATCAACCTCTGTGCCCGCTGGTGTCTTCCAGTGGCGCCACTGGTAGCCGTATACCGGCCCAAGGTCTCCCTCCTCGTTGGCCCATTCGTCCCAGATCTTTACTTTATTGTCTTTGAGATATCTGATGTTGCTGTCACCGCGAAGAAACCAAAGCAGCTCGTAAATGATTGAGCGCAGGTGGAGCTTCTTTGTAGTTAGTGCAGGGAACCCGTCCTCAAGATCAAAGCGCATTTGATAACCGAAACAGCTGCGCGTGCCGGTTCCCGTCCGGTCTTCTTTATCGGAACCGTGATCGAAGATGTGCTGTAACAAGTCGAGATATTGTTTCATGATTTTTCTCTGATCAATGGGATGCTATCGCACGAATGTCGAGGGCGCGGGGAGAGCCTCCTTTCCATGCCAGAATTATCGCTATTTGGGATATCGAACAGCGTCGAGATATCGGCAAAAGGCTTCCCCGCTCTCTAAATTGATCGTGGCTTACTGGGCAAGAATCATCGTGCTAGTTGCTGCGGTCCGTGTGCGGGGTGGCTTTTCGGGTCACTTCTTCGTACCCTGCTACCAGAAACATTACGATCAAGCGAATCGTTTCACGGGCAGCGGCCTATCTTGGACGTTCTCGCCCGCAATCGAAGATTCTAGGAGTGCATTCATGATTTCTCTTCGCCGTCTTTTCCTTTCCCGTTCAATTGCCACATTCGTTTTGGTATTGCTAACTGTTTTTGTTGCTGCCTGCGCTGGTGGGGAGTCGACTGATGACACTGCAGTCGAAACTCCTGAGCCACCTGCTGCCCCTGAGTCGATTAGCTACGATCCGGCGATTCTGGACGTCGCCGGACGATCAGAAGACGATCGCACTCGCGATACTGGCATGAAGCCGCTTGAGATCTACGCTTTTTTCGGCGTTGAGCCTGGTATGACAATCGGCGACCTGTCCACTTCGGGGATGTATAACGCCCATATTTTGTCGCAAATCGCTGGGACCGATGGCAAGGTCTACGCCATCATTGGGTTGGGCGACTCCGTAAACGATCGCTACAGGGCACGCACCGAGACCGCCTATGCTGAGCGAAGCGTTGGCGATGTTCTGGCGAACGTCGAGCTTATTGATACCCTTGAAGACCTGCCGGAGAATAGCCTCGATGTGTTGATTACGGTGCGGAACTATCATGACTTCGGCGAACGGGAGGCGCGCGTAGCCAACGTGCCACGTATGCTTCGTGTCCTGAAGCCGGGCGGTATTCTCGGTGCGATTGATGCCGACACCGACAAGGCTGACGAACGCGACGAGAGCGTCCATCGTATGAATGAGGCGCTTGCGCGCGAGGAAATCGTCGCGGGTGGTTTCGAGTTCGTTGAGGCTTCCGATCTCCTCTATAACTCCGAGGACACATTCGATTTTGACGGCCGCCGTGAAGGCGATCCGATCCACCGCTACCTCATCCAGCGCTGGGTCATGAAGTTCACCAAGCCGATGAACTGAGC
>CAYVUW010000004.1:2400-5076 GCA_964455175.1 uncultured Acidobacteriota bacterium
CACAGCCGCATGAGCTCTATCTGCTGCCTGCTCTGAGGCATCATCAGGGCTGCTGATATAGCTTTACCTCGCCTTCATCACTGAATGCGAGGAGTTCTTCCATGTTCTTGCCGCTGATCTTCGATGCTGCCATCAGGCCGGTGAACAATGCTCCGAGGACCCCATGAGCCGCGGTTGATTGCCCGCAGTGGTATAAACCTTCGATCTCAGTTTCGATTGGTAAAGCCCCTAGTCCGATCTGCTGCTTCGATTTAGCTGTGGCATACAAGTTGCCGCGGTAGGAGTTGACATAGTGGACTTTGGTCAGAGGAGTTCCCAATTCGCAGAGCACCAGATGCTCACGTAGCCCGGGAACGACTCCCGCAACAGTGTCGAGCATCCTCTCGGTGAGATGCTGCTTGAATTCATCATAATCCGCAGATCGATTCTCGGTTTTGCTGTCCTTCCACCGCTCGAACGGTGCATAGGATACGAAGATGAAGGCCTCCATCGTGTGAATGCCATCCTGCATCTTGCTTGGGTCCTTCTTGGTGGTGACCGTCAGGAAGGCACCGGGAAACGCTCCTTCTCCCTCGATCACATCCTGTTCAGCAAAGCGATATACAGCATCGACGCTAGGATTGTTCAGTATCCAGTAATTTCCAGAATCTAGTCCCAAAGAATCGACGTCGATGTCAGTAGCGATGTACAGACTCAGCGCGCTCACAGAGGACTCAAGCCCGGCTACGCGGTTGGCGAACTTCTTCGAGAGGTGCTCTTGCCCCACTAGGTCGTTGTAGGTAACCCATGCATCAGCGTTAGAGAGAACAGCTTCCCCTCTAATTTCCTCTCCATCCTCCATTTTCACGCCCACGGCGCGGCGTTGCTTGCCAGTTCCCTCGAAAAGTATCCGCTCAACCCTCGACCGCACGCGAATCGCCCCTCCATTGCTCTTCAACCGTGAGATAAGGGCCTTGGGAATTGCGCCACCCCCGCCCTTGGGGTACCAGGCCCCTTCCCAGTAATGCCCTTCGATAGCCACATGCTGTGCGAACGGCACCCTCGTGGGTGACATGCCATGGTCGCCTGAGCGTGCCTCAAGGATCGCCTTGAGTTTGTCATCCTTCACATAACGGTCGATGATCCGTGATGCTGGCTTCATCCCTTTGAAGACGACAGCCGGTTCGCTAAAGACGAGTCTTAGAGCATCCAGAGGTCCTCTAATCTCCGCCGCTTTGGAGATGCCTCGGTGGACCCTCATCATTAGTTCAAAGTAGTGTTCTATACCCTTACGTTCCTCCGGAAATCGCTTGATCAGACGTCGTATGAACTTTTCCCGACCACGCGGGATGTCGAAGGTCTCATCCTGAAACACGATGTGGTCATAGCCGTCCGGGTTGAGTTCGCAGAATTCAAGGTTCGAACCGACTCCAAGCCCCTCGAACAGGTTTCGTGAAGGACCTCCTTTATCGAGTCCGCCGATGTAGTGCACTCCGGGGCTGAACTTATGACCCTGCAATGCGAATGAGTGCGTCCATCCTCCTGGAAGATAGTGTTGTTCCAGAACCAACACACGCTTTCCTACATTCGATAGCGCGACGGCTGCACCCAGCCCACCTGCTCCCGAGCCAACCACAATGACATCCCAGTCGGTCATGCTGGGCTGAGCCTTGAGTGACGAACAATCATGAGTTTCTGTGCCGAGTGTCCTAAGACACCTTTTTCGCCAGCAATGAATAAACGCTTAGCAGCGTGCCCGAACATAGGGCTTGGCGCAATTGGAATGCTGCTCTAAGAACCCACTTCGACCCAACGATCGATGGTGGCATCGGTGCCGATGCGAAAGAGGGCACCGGCTTGCGGGTCGACCACAAACAGCGTGCCGTTCGCTTCTCGCGCGATCCCTTGCGGTGTGACGAGCGGTGCCCCTTCGGCAAAAGAAGTTACTTGCCCCGCAGCAGACACATGAAATACTGCGCTGGCGTACCCGTCGGTGACCATGAAGCTGCCATCCGGAAGACGGACCAGATCATGGGGGAAATCTAAGGGTTCTCCCTTGTGCAGGGTACTCACACTTCCGTCACGATCCAGCCGGTATAGAGCCCGGTCACCGTGAGAGACAACAACGAAACCGTCCTCGCCATCTTGAACGATTCCTTTTGGGCTATCGATCTCAGCAAAAACGGAGACAGCGCCTTCCAGGGTAACGTGCATTACCGCGCCGATCCCACTTCGGAGATCCGATACAAGCACCGAATTGTCGTCGAATCGCGCGAGCCCTTGGGGAATGTCGAGATCCGTGGTGATCGTCGACAGTGTTCCGTCGCGGCTCACTCGATAAAGGGCAAACGTTCCCGGATCAGCTACCAGCCAGCCGTCGCCATCAGGCGCTTCTAGGATGGCCCGGGTTCCATAGAGTGGGGTCCTCGGCAAGCCTGATCCTTGCACGATCGTAGCAACGTTTCCATCCTCATCGACAGCCAACAACCCATGTGCTTTGAAGTCAGCAATCACCCAACCGTTATCGTTGGCAACGATATCGACGGGATAGACAAGAGCGCTCTCTTGCCCGTGGGCCAATGACTGGCTTGCCGCTAGCATCAATACCGCGATGCCGATTCGGAGACCAACAAGATTAATAGGGCGCACAGAGTTTTCCATAAGGTTAGTAGTTTACCGTTTCAGGCTGGGGTGTGT
>CAYVUW010000004.1:5176-65152 GCA_964455175.1 uncultured Acidobacteriota bacterium
TGGGGTGATCATTTTGAAGTCGATAAGGCGCTCGAAAACGATGGTTATGTAAACGCTAAAAAAGACCTTCTGGAAGCGAATGGGCTTTGTTGTCTTGCGATTAGTACACACTTAGTAGGGCAATGTGTCTGCGATCCGATTGACGAGCGGCACCAGGCGATCATTCCCCCAAGAATATGGGGGGATGGCGATCCCGAAGGTGTTCGGCAACGCGCCGCGCAGGAGGTCATTGACACCGCGCAAGCTGCCACGCTTTTTGGGGTCGAGGTTGTCAACGGTTTCACGGGAAGCAGTGTGTGGTCAAAGCTGTATTTCTTTCCGCCCACCTCACAGGCTGATATCGACGTTGGCTACAGTGACTTTGCTGACCGGTGGACACCGATCATGGATGCTTATTCCACACACGGTGTCCGCTTTGGGCTTGAGGTGCACCCAACCGAAATTGCCTACGATATCTACACGGCACGCCGTGCGCTTGACGCGATCGGAAACCATCCGAACTTCGGTTTCAACTTCGATCCTAGCCACCTGATTCCCCAGTTTGTCGATCCCGTTGCATTCCTCGACGAGTTCAGTGATCGCATCTTCCACGTTCACATCAAGGACGCTAGCGGTCAATTGGACGGCCTTAGCAGCATTTTGTCGTCCCATCTTGACTTTGGTGATCCACGTCGTGGTTGGGACTTTGTGTCGCCGGGTCGTGGTCAAGTGGAATGGGATCCGATCATTCGGGTACTGAACAGAATTGGCTACAAGGGCCCACTGTCGATCGAATGGGAGGACAGTGGTATGGATAGAGAATGGGGGGCTCAAGAGGCTTTGGAAATGGTACGTGGCCAGGACTTTGAACCCTCTAATGTTGCCTTCGATGCTGCCTTCGGAGACGAAGATGAGTGAGCAGGCATTTACTGACATGGCGGCTTCCGGCGCAGATGAGGATGTTCGGCACATTGGTGTCGGCATGCTGGGTTACGCCTTTATGGGGAAGGCGCACACAAACGCCCTAAAAAAAATACCTCACATGATGTATCCACCTCCTGCGATACCAGATTTGGCAGCAATCTGTGGGCGTGATGGGGATGCTGTTTCTGAGGCCGCGCGTCGTTACGGTTACGCTCGTAGCTACACAGACTGGCGTGACATGCTCGAAGACGAAACCGTTGAACTGTTTGATAACGGAGGTCCTAACGACACGCACGCCGAGCCCTGCATAGCCGCTGCTGAAGCTGGTAAACACGTGTTATGTGAAAAGCCACTGGGGCGCACTGCCGAGGAATCTAAGCTCATGCTCGATGCGGTGGAGAAGGCTGGCGTCAAGCACATGGTGGCCTTCAACTACCGATTTGTCCCGGCGATTCGACAGGCGCGCCAGCTTATTGAAAGCGGCGCTCTGGGCCGCATTTATCACTACCGGGCGGTTTATCTGCAGGAATGGATTATGTCCCACTACGACACACCCAAGATTTGGCGGCTCGACAAGGATCAGGCCGGGAGTGGTGCATTGGGAGATTTAGGTGCTCACATAATTGATTTGGCACACTATTTGGTTGGCGACATAGGCTCGGTGGGGGCATTGGCAACAACGTTCATCCAAGAACGACAACTTCCAGACGGTAGCGCCGCCGTCCCAGTCAATGTCGACGATGCGTTTGTTGCCACGGTTGAGTTCAGTAATGGGGCATTGGGCACGCTCGAGGCGACCCGTTTTGCCGCTGGTCGCAAGAACCACCAGGTTATCGAGATCAACGGCGAAAAAGGCAGCATTCGCTTTGATCTGGAACGCTTCAATGAGCTGGAAGTGTTTTGGATTGACGACGCACCGAAAGAAACACAGGGCTTCCATCGAGTGCTGGTCACTGAGTCACACCACCCATTTTGGGAGAACTGGTGGCCCCACGGCCACATAATCGGGTGGGAACACACGTTCGTGCATGAGATCACGCACCTTCTCGATTGCATAGTCAATGACGGTGACGTAGCACCGCACGGCGCGACCTTCGAAGACGGTTATCGTGCAGCCATCGTTTGCGATGCAATCCTAGAATCGGCAGACAAGCGCCGGCAGATGGATATTCGGTATTGAGGTGGACCTGGGCAAGTCAGCTGTCCCATGTTGAAGGAGGTTTCCCATTGCGTACACGGCTACTTTCAATCCTAACCTTGACTGCTTTAGGGGCCCCTTTGGTTGTGGGCGCCAACGTGGCCTCACTCCCTGCAGGGTCATTGGCTAGACAGCAAGCCACTGCTGCCGCATCACAAATTGATGGTGCCCGAACGCGGTGGGAAATCAGCTGCAACATCCGCAAGGACAAATTCGATTTCGTTCTCCCGAAGGCGATGCGTGCCAACAACATCGATATGTGGATCGTTATCGACCGGGGCCGTGGTACGCAGCCAATGACACTCGATTTCGCTATCTCGACGGTCAACGGACAGGGCTTCTTCGTTTTCATTAATCATGGTGCCGGTCGCATCGAACGTTTCCAGTTGGGAGGCGGAAGTGAATTGGCTCAGGAGTGCGGTGCGTACGACGATTTCCGCAGTCTCGGTGAGCTTCGGGACATCGTGATCCAGAGTGATCCACAGCGCATCGCATTGAATTTCCTGGAAGTCCCGAACATACGTGAGGGGCTGCACGTTGCTGACGGGTTGACTCACAGTGACTTCCAATTCCTCAGCGAAGAGCTTGGTGAGCCGTACGCCTCGCGCTTTGTTTCCGCACAGCAGTTGGTCGCCGATTTTCGCGGGGAGCGTGTTGCCCTAGAGCTGGTTGAATTCTCAAAGGTCGCTGATTTGACGAGCTCGTACATTGAACGTGCCCTATCTAACGAGGTTATTACCCCAGGTGTTACGACACACAACGATGTTTCCTGGTGGCTGGAAGAACAGCGCGAAAGTATGGGTTTGTTGCGTACCTGGTACCCAACCGTTTACACACACCTCCCCGACGGAGGTGAGATCGGTGGGACAGACCGGGTTATTCAGCGTGGTGACGTGCTACAGATAGATTGGGGACTCGAGCGCAACAATTTCGCAACCGATATCAAACGCTTCGGCTATGTGTTGCGTGAGGGAGAGACCGAGGTGCCACCGGGGATCCAGAATGCGTTTGAGGAATCGTTACGGGTGCAAAGGATCATTCGTAACAACGTCACATCAGGGCGCACGGGACGAGAACAAATTGACGCGCTGAAGCAAATCATCAGGGACGCTGGCTACGTTTATACCGAAAAAGAACGAGCTAGCGATGTGGAGGGAATCGAGGTCAACGTTGGGATGCACGCCGCTGGTAATATCGGACACGATATGGCGGCGTCGCTGTTCGAAATCTTTCCATTTCGCACTGAGTACATGGTCCGACCCAACAACATCATCTCGCTTGAGTACATCGTCTTCACTCCTGCTCCGGAGTGGGATGGGGCGAAAGTCCCCGTGAATGTTGAAGAGAATGCGACGATTACCGAGCGTGGCATCGAATGGCTTTACCCGCCACAGATGCGAGTACAGGTTATTCGATAG
Organism: uncultured Acidobacteriota bacterium; assembly: GCA_964455175.1. Taxonomy (GTDB): domain Bacteria; phylum Acidobacteriota; class UBA890; order UBA890; family UBA890; genus UBA890. The sequence continues at coordinate 8,696 of CAYVUW010000004.1, forward strand.
GCCACGTCAATCTGCAGCTCTTGAGAAGCTATCGGCGCCCAGAAGGGCGTTACCTCCAGGAAGCACCGGCTCCTTCTCCGATGTGGGTAGCCTCGCCGCTGACGAGCTCGATGAGCTTTAGCATAAACTGACCGTTCTCCCTTGCCGTCAAAAGGATCTGGCTGCCATCCGGTGACCACTCCGGAAAGGCGTCACCGAACATCATGCTCTCAGTTATTTGGCGTTTTTGGGAACCGTCGACGTTCATCACCCAGAGGTTTTTATCTTCTTCTGTGCCTGAGGCCCAGGCGACTTGGCTGCTGTCTCGTGAGAGTGATGGCCACTCATCAAGGTGGTTGTTTTCAGTTAGACGTCTGGTCTCTCCGCTCTCTGGATTCGTCAAGTAGATCTCAGGATTGCCGTCTCGGTTCGATTCGTAGACAACGGCAGCACCATCACGCCCCCATCGCGCGTAGGCATCGCTTGTGCTGCCAGTATCGATACGTTCTTCGGCTCCGGTTGCGACGATGATGAGGTAAAGGCCGCGACCGTTGGCATCATCCTTGGTAACGAGAATTTGCTCGCCACGTGGGCCCCAGTCGGCTGGGTTGCCATTGTTTGCGAGTGCCACGGAAGACTCCCCGGATTCCGTGTCCAGAATCATGACGTTAGCCGAATCCTCGTTCATTGCGACGAACAGGACTCGATTGCCATCCGGTGACCACACCGGAAAGGCAACATGCCCTCCTAAAGAGGTCAATTGCTGGGGAACAAGGTCAGAGATATTTGCAGAGAACACTTCGGAGGCTTTGCCGGCGGGACTGGCGTAGACGATCTCAGGCTTCCCCATCGTTGCACTGGGCCCACTTGCGCCTTCGGCAGGCAATTCCCCCGTCGGTGTGTTACCTCCGGCGCAGGCTACGAGAATTAGTGCCAGTGCGACAGGAACACTCCGGAGCTGCCCACATCGAATCACTGGCTCTCCTCGGCCCGGGTCGGCCCGATCTCCTGCAACGTTTCTGAACTCGGTGCCACCATGGTGCGACCAACGGTCTGTTGGTACACCTCATAAAACTCAGGCAGCTTGTCCTCAAGGTCAGAAGCATTTCTGATCGTCCACTCGTCCCCTCCCTGCGGCCCGTAGGGTTCCTGGAGGTTCCACGCCGTGGAGATGATCCAATAGGCGAACTCTTGCATTAGAACCCGATGATGTCTTTCCCCCATGTCGTCACCGTATTGCTCAACGTTGTAGTAGCCCTCGTCAATTGATTTTTGCATCGCCTGTGCTAGTGCCGAGGTTTCATTGATGCCCCACTCGTTGGGGAACGTGTAGTGCAATCCGACATCGCTCGTGTAATGCAGAATATGCTCCACGACCTCCATTACCTGCCCGCTCGGCACGTCTTCCATGATGATGTCGCAGATGCTGTTCTGGCTTCTAGTTAGGTCAAACGCTTCCTCTTCTGTTTGCCTGTAACTCCTATCGTCTCCGACGGGAACAGGAATCACCGCCCTGTAGCGGTAGTGGTTCTTGAGAATCTCCTCTTGCATTTCCAGGTCAAGGTTTTCATCGCGCGGATAGATTTCGGCAATGGTCTTTCCAACTAGGCGCATGAAGTCATCGGAGGCATCTTCACGTGCTACCAACTTCAAGCCGCTTGCCGTGAGTTCTTTTGTAAAGGGCGGATATTCATTCGTCGTTGCAACGTCCGTTACCTCGTACACATCAGCGGGAACCTCACCGATGGGTGAAATTAGGATGCAGCCGCCGAACATCTCCGGCGAAGCATTTGTTTGGTTTGCTGCGTTGTCGGTAACCGAGTCAGTAACAGTTGTACTGCATGCTCCAAAGACAAAAACTGTAAGAAAAACAGCTGCGAGCAACTTCATTGGGAAACCTCCGGTTGATAGCCTGACGCCAAACATGGATGTTTGTGTGATTCTGGGAAGTTAGCTTCCCGTCAACTAGTCTCCTGCGTACCAACGGAATCGGGCACCGTTGTTTTCATCCAGTAAGCAGTATTGTGAAAGTTTGCTGCGACGCTTCCGGGCGGTACCAGCGCGTCACACGCGGCGCGTGAATCGTCATCAAGGGTCATTTCAAGAACCGGCAATAGATGTTGAAGGTGATCAAGTGTGCGCGCGCCGATCAGTGGTGCAGTAATACCCGGCTGATCCTTGCACCACAGCACCGCCAACTGTGCCGGAGTGATGCCAACTTGCTTGGCAACCTTAGCGAACTCACGAGCAATCTCCACACCACGTTGCGTTACCCGATCGGCATAAAACCCGCCACGCTTAGCGGCGCGTGAATCGGCTGGGTATTCATCGGCGTTGTTGTAACGTCCCGCTAGCACACCCATGCCCAAAGAGCCCCAGCAGATGATTCCGAGTCCGTGGCGCTGTGCCAGCGGGATTAGCTCGTTCTCGATACGCCGATCCAAAAGATTGTACGGTGGTTGCTCTGAGGCATAGCGCACCCAGCCCTTCATCTCGGACACCATGATTCCCTCCATGACCAACCAAGCTGGTTGGGTCGAGCATCCGATGTAGCGCACCTTGCCTTGCTGTACCAGATCGTCGAGGGCGCCAATAGTTTCGTCGAGCGGAATATCGAAGGATGGGCGGTGCAACTGGTATAAGTCTATGTAGTCAGTTTGCAAGCGTCTTAATGACTCCTCGCAAGCGCGAATGATGTTCAGCCGCGAGTGCCCAGATTCATTAGGGCCGACACCGGGAACTTCTTCATCGAGTGAGATCCCGCGGCGCCTTCGTCCATGGTCGACCTTAGTGGCAATGAGGACCTTATGGCGGATACCGCGTTCCTTAATGGTTTGGCCGATAATGGTCTCGCTCATACCCTCTGCGTAGACATCGCCGGTGTCTATCAGGTTGATGCCCGCGTCAATCGCTTGGTTGATGATCGCAGTTGCTTCATCCGCAGGCGTTGCGTCACCGAAGTTATCTGAGCCAAGACAGAGAGGGGAAACATTCACACCTGTGCGGCCGAGGATTCTGTATTGCACTTTGCTTGCCTTCCTAGGATACGAAGCAATTCTTTTCACCGCGTTCGCGGACCGTACATCGTATACGATCTGTGCTCCTTTGCTGCTGCCACCGCTTTAATCTAAGACAACCTAGCTAGGAGACATGCTGTGATGTTGCGTTACTTACTCGTTGCATCGGTCGCGGTTACTTCTGTGGACGGGACCGCACCGGTGCAAGACGAAGTGTTGGCTGCGTTTCCTATTATTGAGACCGGGGAGAAAGTAATCATTCCGCCTCTGGGGGTACATCCCTTCTATCAGAAGTACATCAACGCGGAAGGCATCCTCATAGTCAGTTCGGTACAAGTTCCGGATGCGGCCCTCCTAGCGGCGCGGCGCACTGTTTTACATCTGCTTGCCCGCAGACCTGATGTGCACATAGAGATGTTGGCCTACAATCCGCGTATTTCCATCATGGGCGTCTCAGAGACTGCGTCGGATTTGCCCGAATTTGATGTCGGCGCTGATGGCCAATGGGGGTTGGGGCAGATGCAGGGCGACCCAACCACGCTCGTTTCTGAACGCGGAATTTGCTACCCAGGGAACACTAAATACCGCGCCAATTTTTTGTTACATGAATTTGTCCACAACATGCAGAATTTGGGTTGGATCCAGACCGACCCTGGTGTCGATGAAGAAATCTATGCGGCCTACAGCAACGCGGTAGCCCGAGGTTGGTTTGCTCCCCCGAGAACTGAAACGATGGGTATTGGACCAGATCGTTCCTTTGGGGATGACGAATACCTGACCCACAACGTTAACGCTTGGTTTAACCTTAACGAATCGTTGCCGGGGCCCTGGGTAGATGTCCAGATTGGCGAGGCAGGGCCGCTCTCGGGGACGCGGGAACAGCTGCGCCAACGTGACCCGGCACTGTTTGAGATCATCGACCGTTTTCTTCCCGACTCGCTGGGGGACTTGATGAGCGGTTGTCCGCCGAATGTGGTTGATTGGTAAAAATGTCTCGTCGGTTCCTAATCAGCATCCTGGAAGTCACGCGAACAGCAGCGCGTGCCGTTGTAGTCCTTGCGTTCGCCACGATTGTCATCGTGGTGTTTGGGCAGGTCGTTTCACGCTTTCTATTCAACGCTCCGTTTTCATGGTCAGAGGAGTTGGCCCGATATCTCCAAGTTTGGCTGATCATGGTGGGATCGGCTGTCTGTCTTCGTAAAGGGCTGCATCTGACTGTTGACTACGCTGTCCATTCGTTGCCGGAGGGCAGCACGAAGCGAAACCTGCACCTCCTATCGCTAGCGGCAATTCTGTTTTTCCTAGGGATCGTATTCATCTCTGGCATCTCACTGATTACAGCGACGCTAAATCAACGAACACCTGCACTGCAGATACCAATCTGGGTTGTCTACTTGGCCATACCTGTCGGTAGTTTCTTGATGTTTTTGGAATCGGTTGGTCTCGTACTGACGGCATTCGACGGCGCGAGCCCGCCAATGGATGGTGACCAATGAACTTGGGGGAAGAAGTGCAGCGATGATCGCGATTCTTGTTATCGCCATCGTGGTGTTTTTTCTCATCGGCATGCCGATTGCTTTTGCGATCGGTGCCGGTTCGACGATTGCGATTCTATGGGATGGGACATTGCCGATCTCGATCGTCGCGCAGCGGATGTTCTTCGGACTCGATTCGTGGTTACTAATGGCAATCCCGCTATTTATGCTCGCCGGCCAACTGATGGCTGCTGGTGGTATGTCGTCACGCTTGGTCGCCTTCACGACCGAACTTTTCGGTTTCATACGCGGCAGTTTGGGTTTCGTCTGCGTTGCGGCGTCAATGACTTTTGCGGGAGTTTCTGGTTCTTCGACCGCCGATACTGCGGCGGTCGGGTCGATTCTCTTGCCGCTGATGAAGGAGCGTGGCTACGACATGCGGTTCGCGACGGCATTGCAGGCCGCTGCAGGGTCGATCGGCCCAGTTATACCCCCCAGTTTGCTGATGATCCTGATTGGGTTTACTACCAACACCTCGGTTTCAGCACTTTTTCTTGGAGGTATTGTTCCGGGGCTGTTAATCGGTCTTGGCTTGATGGTGGTGACGTACGTGCATGCTGCCCGCGGCGGCCCTGCCTACCTGGGCACGCAAACGCACGTCGATTTCCGCCGCGTTGTGCGTACCGGTTTAGTGGCGGCGCCAGCACTTGGTATGCCAGTGATTATTCTAGTGGGCATCGTCGGAGGGATTTTTACCACTACCGAGGCTGCCGTCGTAGCGGTTGTGTACGGCCTGGGTGTCGGCATGTTCGTCTATAGAGAAATCTCGCTGCGTGACCTTCCGGGTATCATCGCCCGCTCCGCGGAGCTCGCCACAGTTATCATGTTTATACAGACGACGGCTTTTCTGTTTGCTTGGTTAATTACCGTTCACCAGGTTCCAGCCTTGTTAGCGAAGGCTTTCGTGGCACAAGTGAGCGGTCCCGGCACATTCTTCCTCCTCTACATCCCGCTTCTTTTGTTGGTCGGAGCGGTGATGGAGAGCTTCTCAGCCACGATCGTGTTACTGCCGATCATCTTTCCGATCGCACAGAGTCTCGGGGTAAACCCGGTTCACTTCGGGGTGGTTACGACCGTTGGGTGGGCGATTGGTTATGTCACGCCGCCGTTCGGCGCCACGCTGTTCGTTTCTTGTAGCCTTACCGGCAAGAGCATTCGAGAAACAACACCGTTCATTCTACCGATCGTCTTGTCAATGCTAGCTGTGTTACTACTGATAACCTTCTTCCCAGCAGTCGTGTTGTGGATTCCGGACATGTTTCAGTGAAGGGCGAGGAGGGTGCGATGTCGACAAGGCATGGTTTAGCGACCGTGCTACTGGCGGTGGTGCTGCTGGTGAGTTCTTGCGTAAGGGGTGCCCCCGATGTCTTTATTATCAAAGTGGCATCGTCGGCTCCGGCGGATGAGCCGGGATCACGGGCCCTGCAACGTTTCGTTGACGTCCTCAATGAAGCCGCCCCTGGACGTGTCGAGGCGAGACTATTCGCAGCAGCGGCACTCGGAAACGATCGAGATGTTACCGAAGGGTTGAAACTCGGCACAGTCGAGATGCAGATGGCTTCGAACTCGACGCTGGCTACTTTCGTTCCCGAGATGTATGTCTTCGAGATGCCGTTTTTGTTTGAAGATAACGAGCACATGTTCGCGGTGCTCGATTCGGAAATAGGAGAGAGTTTTCGTCCTGCACTTGAACGTGAAGGCTTCCATCTGATGGGTTACTTCACATTTGGCTTGAGGCACATCATGACCACGGAGAAGCCGATTGGCACGATGGCTGATCTGGGAGGCCTCAAGATTCGAACCATGGAGAGTCCACCACATCTAGATGCGTTTGCCGCCTTCGGTGCTAATCCTCTGCCGATGGCTTACAACGAGCTATACACGTCCCTCGAAACAGGTGTCATTGATGGCGCCGAGGCTGCCAATTCGAATTATTATTCGAAGAAATTCTATGAAGTGGCGCCTTATTGGGCTCAAGTTGGCTGGCTGCGTTTAGTAGCACCTGTGATTATGAGCAAAGCGTTTTACGACAGCATGCCTCTAGATCTCCAAGAATTAGTCGACAAGACACTTAAAGATCTCGAAGCATACGAACGGCAGCTTTACACAGAGGTTGATGAGCAGCGGCTACGTGACCTGGAGGCGGCGGGGGTTAGCGTCACCTATCCTGCCGCCGGGGCTTTCGTTGAAGCGTCTTCGACTGTTTACGAGGCATGGCTCCAGAGAATTGGCGGGCGAAGCCAGCTAAACGCGATCCTCGATTTTCCTCGTTGAGGCCTTTGTGATCGAATACTTGAGCGTTTGCTTATGACCGGTCGGTCCATTGCCATCCCAGTTGGAGAGATCCGCGGTGCGCACGCTCGAATCGAACCATACATTCATCGCACACCGATTTTAACGAGTGAGACACTGGATGCAGCGTTCGGTAGCCGCATTTTCTTCAAGTGTGAGAACTTTCAGAAGAGTGGAGCTTTCAAAGTAAGGGGTGCGTTCAATGCCTTACTTTCGCTGTCACGGGAGGATGCGGCGCGTGGCATCGTCACTAGCTCTTCTGGTAATCAAGCCGCCGCTGTTTCGCTTGCCGCCGCCGCACGGGGTGTCAGTGCTTACATCGCCATGCCAAAAATCGCCGTCGCGTCGAAAGTTGCAGCAGTTCAACGCTATGGCGGCAACATTGTCTGGGTTGAGTCGAATAATCGTATTCCTACCTCGGAAGAATACGACGCTACGGCATTGGCAATACAGGAAGAAACTGGCGCCAACCTCGTGCACCCGTACGACGACCTGAGAACAATTGCCGGTCAAGCAACCTGTGCCTTCGAGTTACTCGAAGAGGTACCCGATATTGACTACTTGTTGGCACCAGTGGGTGGTGGTGGACTCCTGAGTGGCACCTGTTCGAGTGCCGCAGCATTAGCGACCGGTACGAAGGTTGTCGGCTGCGAGCCGGAGAAGGCTGACGACGCGTGGCGTTCTTTTCAAGAAGGAACAATCGTTCCTCAAATTGATCCTCAGACTATCGCCGACGGGCTGCGCACTTCATTGGGCGAGTATACGTTTCCGATCATCGCTGCGAACGTCAGTGAGATTGTCACAGTGTCGGAAGACGCGATCCTTAGGTCCATGCGGCTGGTTTGGGAAACCATGAAAATCGTCATTGAGCCAAGTGCTGCGGTGCCTGTGGCGGCACTGTTAGAAAATAAGATTTCGGGACACGCGGATCGCATTGGGGTGATTCTGTCGGGTGGCAACGTTGATCTGGACTCTTTGCCTGATTGGTCGGAGCTCTCAGCTGAGTAGAGACTCCATCGGATCAGTGCGCCTTGTCATCTCCCAGGCAATGCCCGAGTTAGATGAAGAAACTCAGAAGCAAACATGCGGGGAGCTTGGGCGGAAAGGCGCTTAGTACCGACTCAGGCAGGCCCGTGCTGCGTCTAGCTGATGATCCAGATGAAGGATCCGATTAGCACAACGACCATAAAGCAGCTCGCCAGGAACCCAATCACTGTATAGGCGGTGGGTCGCATGATCTCGAAATCCGGATGTGCAATCAGCACTGACCGTGCTGCTGGCGCAGTACCAGCTGGCAGCGTGAGGGGTTCTCCCTCTGGCTCATCTTCCGACACCGGGGTTCGCAGGCACTCGTAAACTCTGTCAAGTGTCTTCTTGTCGGGCGGTTGGGTAACAAGGCTAACCGCCACCATCATCACCAGCGAGACGGTCAGGTAGATGATCATTTGCCACGGCAGAAACAGCTTGCCTTCGTAGAGCATGAACTCCGGAAGGGATCCTGCAAAGTGGTTATTGAAGCTCCAGCCGATGAAACCGATATCACTGGTGAACAACGCTGCTGCGTAGCCACCAAGCGTTGACGCCCAAGCGGCCGCAGCTGTGGCTCGTCGCCATACGAAACTCATCCAAATCGCCAAGCCCATCATCGCCCCCACCATCCAGAAGACTTCGAGCCCCCTCACAACTCCTGGCAACGTGAAGGCGATCGATAGCCCGGCGAGCACCACGGTGATCGAGGTTAGCCTGCCCACTAGCACGTAGTGGCGCTCGCTTCGACCTGGACGGATCAGGGGCCTATAGATGTTTTCGGTAAAGAGGGCGGCCGCTGCGACCATCAAACAGTCACATGAGCTCATGACCGCCGCTAGCACCGAAGCGATGAACAACCCGATCAGCCCAGGCGCGATCTGCGGTAGCAGGTCCCTGGCCATCAGACCGTAGACATGGTCTGGATTCACCGTTGTGCCAGCGTAATATCCTACAGCGCACATGGCAGTCAGCACCCAGGCGATGGTGACGATGCGCTTGAGAAACATCCCGGCAACTAGGCCCACACGTGCGTCATCTTCCGTTCTTCCGGCGCCAATCATTTGCATCGAGTATGGCGTGGCAACCCACCCGATGAGTCCATTAAGAGCGAGGATGACGACGTAGAGGACGGTGATATCACTGGGAGCAACAATCGAGAAAAGCTCCGGATTATCGACTGAAGCGCGCCCGCGCAGTCCCTCTAGACCGCCGACTGCATTCAGGGCAAATGGCAGAATTAGAAATGAAAGTACAATCGTGAGAACGCCCTGAACTGCGTCCGTTAGGATCGCTGCGTTTAATCCTCCCGCGACGCCGTAGATGACAAACAAAATAGTCATGCCTATGATCGCCATCTCTGGGCTAATTGCCCCACCGGAAACTGGGGCGATCAGGGCGGCAGTAGCCTTGAGGACAACACCGATATTTACAGACAGCTGGAACATGCCGACAATCGCGAAAAGTACGGCTACGCTCCGACCGTAACGAATTAAAAGATAGTCAGACGTGGTTACCGCGCGCATGCGTCGGAAGAGAGGTGCTAGCAGCCAGTAGAACGGCGTGGAGAACAGCCACAGCCACTGGTACCAAATACCCGATGCACCGACCGTGTATGTCTTTGATGCAACGCCGATTGCCTGGTCAGTGTTCGTCCCTGTGCCAAAGGAAAAGAATGTCATCAGGAGCTTGCCGGATTGGCGATCGCTGATGAAGAAGTTCGAAGAAGTCTTCACGCGACGAGCAGCCGAAATGCCTAGTACAGTCACACCGATCAGGTACGCTGCAACGACCACCCAGTCGATAAGCACTTTGTTCTTGCCTCAGCTAAATTCCTGCGCTGGAGAAGTTGGAAGGGCTAAGCGAGCAAAGTGGTGAGCTCGTCTTCGTTTCCGGTCATTTCCCAGCGGGTCAGAGAAATCGGAATGATACCGCCGCCCATGAAATCATCCATGAAGCGTTTCAACTTAAACTCGCCGCCCTGAAGTTGCGCGCATTCAGCCAGTAGCTGCAGGATCATGTTCTTGCCACCTACATAGCTCACGGAGTGTGCCGGCGCTCGTAACGCCTCCTCAATATCCCACCACACAGCATCGCTGTCGGCATCAGCCCACGGGTAGGGAAGCTTCTCGACGAACCCTTTGATTCCATCCTGCATGGTGTATTCATTGGCGTGCATTTTGAGGTCCGAAATAGCCCGCGCTGCGCGAAACGCCATCCAGATGTAAGTAATTTCCTTAGCCCGTGGCCGATCATCGAGTATGCCGAGCTGCAGCATCATTTCCTCGACGCCGAACGATAGCGCCTCAGACCGTGACTCATGCATGTCGAATAGACGAATAGTGTCTCGGATCGGCCGGCTATTGCCATCCTGGTACCAAATCGTCCTATCGCGTACATAGTAGTGCCCAAAGAATGTATGCGTGATCTGTGTCATTGGTTCACGGTCAGAACACTGCTCAAAGAAGCCTCGGTAGTGAGGTCTAAGATAGGCACTCATCCCCCAAGTACGTGGGTAGTGGGCAGGCGGCAGTGGCTCTAAACTATCCGGAACGGTAATGATCTCGCCATCTCGAAGAAAGGCTAGTAGCTCTTGCGCTGCAGCCCCCTGCCGATTGAGGTTCTCAGCCTCGCAGGCGGTGAGCTTGAACGGGGGCAAGCCTCTGTTTTTGTGCTCCTCAAGCTTCAAGAAAGCAATGGCGCGATGGTAGTCGTTACAGATTGTCGTAAGCAGTTTGTCCCAATCGTGAGGGACAAGCAGGACGTCCTTCAACCATCGGTTGTAGTTGTTCTTGCCGATACCGGCGGGTGCTGATACGCGGCCCTGATTGTCGATGAGCCATTCACGGAATCGGTGCATAGCGGAGAGCGCTTTCTCTGCATCGTTTGCTAACTCTGGCTGTTTTGCGGCAAGTTCGTCCACAAGTTCGCGCATTACGATAAGCTCGCGTTCCTGTACCCGAATTGCCACGGTTGCTAGGTCATCAGCTATCTCTGAAAGGTTGCCACGGGCTTGGTCGAGCACGGTGGGGACGCACTGCAACTTTGTACGTAGCTGGCTGATCGCATCGTCGGCAACGGGCAAGCTAGGAACTCGCGGCGACCAATCATCGTTCATCCGCGAGTAGTGCACCAACAGCCTTGGATAGACTCCGTCGGTGATGTTGTAAAAGCCAGGATCGCGTGCCCAGGGCCGCAGAACTTCATGATCGAAGGCTACGCCGTTTAACTCGGCGCGGACCACGTGATAGTCGACTTGTTCACTGACTTTCCAGTGCGCGATGTCATACGACGCTAGCAGGTCTCTGAATACTTGAAGTTCTTCGCGCTTGCGCTGCATTGCTGGCGGCGTGTAATCGGGAACCCCATCGTTGGTTTCTGGTACTAATGAAGCGCGAAACTCCTCGAATAGGCTGATCAGGTCAGAATGCCCTGGCGGGGTCAATGGCTCATACCTTCATCTTCATCCAATTAGCGGTATTGTGAAAATCGGCGACCGCACTGCCCGGCGGAACCAGCTGGTCACACATCGTGCGTAGTTCAAGGGGAAGCTCGATGTCAAGAAGAGGAATGAGTTGCTCGAGCTGTTTTAGGGTGCGCGGCCCGACCAGTGGTGCAGTGATCCCAGGTTGGTCTTTACACCAGAGAACCGCGAACTGAGCTGGAGTGAGCTCGATCTGGTCCGCCAGCTCAGCGAACTTCCGCGCTACGGCGATGCCACGCTCCGTTACGCGGTCCGCATAGTAGCCACCGCGGAGGGCAGCGCGTGACTCCTCGGGGTATTCCTCGGGGTCTTTGTAGCGACCGGCGAGCACCGCTTGGGCCATCGGTGCCCAACTGATGATCCCAAGACCCCATTTTTGACAGAGCGGAATAAGTTCATTCTCGATGCGGCGGTCGAGCAGGTTGTACGGTGGTTGTTCGGAGACGTACCGGGCATAGCCTTTTAACTCACTTATATACAATGCTTCCATAACCATCCAAGCTGGGTGTGTCGAGCAGCCGATGTAGCGAATTTTCCCCTGCCGAACCAAATCGTCGAGCGCGCCTAACGTCTCATCAATTGGGATCTCAGGCGATGGTCTATGCATCTGATAGAGGTCAATGTAGTCGGTCTGTAGACGTTTCAGTGTTTGCTCACAGCCCCTGATGATGTTGAGGCGTGAATGGCCGTGGTCGTTGGCATTGATGCCGGGAGAACTCGTGTCGAGATTGAGGCCGGGCACGTGATCGATCTTTGTGGATATAAGTACCGAGTGCCGCCGCCCGTTTCCTTTCAGGGCTCTGCCAATGATGCGCTCACCTTCTCCATCGGCGTAAATGTCGCCGGTATCCAGTAAATTGATGCCAGCATCGAGTGCTCGATTGAGCATCTCGACGCACTCGGGCTCAGGGGTAGGGTCTGCGAAGTTGTCGGTACCGAAGCACAATGGTGAGACTTTAAGGCCTGTGCGGCCTAGCTCCCGGTATTCCATGAGACCCTACGGGGGTTGAGAATCAGGCTAATCATTCGATTGTCATCGATCTGGTGGAGCACACAACTTCTAAGGTAGGGATGTAGCCAAAGAGAGGCTAACGAAAGCGTCAGCCGCGATTTCAAAGTCGTTGGGACCAATCGCGCACAATACTGATACATGAACGGCCTGGCAAGCACGGTGGGTAGGGTTTAGCGGAGTGAGCCGGGAACTAACATCCTTCGTCTACTTGACACCTCACGGCATCGCACCGACGATGGGCGATCAAGGCTTTCAGGATGTTCAATGAAAAACACCGAAAAACACCACTTCCAACAAGTTGATGTAAACAGCGTGCCACGTTCCGCCCAAGTGGCTACCTTAATGCGAGCACAGCTCTGCGAGGGGTTCGATGGCCTCGACATCGCTCTGGCAGGTGTTCCCTTCGATGGTGGTTCGTCGTTCCGTGCTGGAGCTCGACACGGGCCGGCGCAAATGCGCGAAATGTCTCGCCTTATACGGCAGGCTCACTACTCGACGAACATTGCACCTTTTGAGATTTGTCGCATCGGCGACGTTGGGGATGCACCGATTAACCCCCTTGACATGTCCGCCAGTCTCGAAAGCATCGAGTCTTTTTTCTCGGCTATTCGTGCAGCTGGCGCATTGCCTCTAGTTGCGGGAGGAGATCACACGATCACTTTGCCAATTCTGCGGGCGGTTGCCGGGGACGCGCCCGTTGGCCTACTGCAAATTGATGCCCATTCCGACACACAAGACCGTATGTTCGGCCAGATCTATGCGAACGGAACTCCGATTCGACGAGCCATCGAGGAAGGTTTGCTGGAGCCATCACACATTATTCAAATCGGGATCCGCGGTACGTTGTTTTCAGCGGATGAACTTGACTGGGCTCGTGAGCAAGGCATCACGATCATGACGATCGACGATGTTTATGAACTCGGGGCAAATGGCATCATGAATGCGGCCAGAGAGACTTTGCACGGCCTGCCGACCTACATTACCGTCGACATGGACGCCATCGACCCAGCATTCGCGCCCGGCGTTGGAGGCCTGGAACCTGGTGGAATGACCGTGCGTGACGTGCAGTTGTTGTTGCGAGGTATGGAAGGGTTAGACCTGGTGGGGGCTGACATCAATGAAGTGTCTCCACCACTCGATCCAACCGGAAACACGGCCGTTGTTGCCTGCAACCTTATGTTTGAACTGCTTTGTATTTTAGCTGCGAGGGTCAGAACAACCCGTAAGGAGCAAGAATGAGTTTATTTACACCGCTGCTAATTGCTGCCGCCATGATTGGAACAGCGGGGGGACTTTCCCCGCAGCGGGGGGAGACTTTGCCTGATATAGATATCTCTACATCGCCAAATGGCATCGTACTGTTGCCCGATAATGTGCCATTGGTTTTTAGGGATGTGTTCGTTCGCTATACGAAGGTCGTTGCGCCGAACAGCAAACCAATCCATATCCTGGCCCAGGATGGGTGGAGCGAAGCACGCATCCTCAAGGCCCGAAACGTTCTCGAGCATATACTCACAGACGTTCCAGGGACTCGATATGGTGCCGACAAAAGCATTGTAGCCAACACAATGGCGGACAATCGCGCAACATTAACTCTGTTTAACACCGAGCCCGATATGCGCGAAGCTTTTCGAGGACCGTTACGCCACGTCGCCCTTGGAATGCAAGATCTGCGTGCCAACGAGTCTCCTGTCGAAGGGCACGAAGACTACATGGCGCACCGCACCAGGGACGCTTCGTTCGAGGAAGTCCTACATATGGTGCATGACTATGGCATCAAGCCGGCGTTGCCGCAGATGCAACTTGACTTGATCCGTATCACAGACGTGGCTATGGAGCGCGGGCTCTGGCAAGGTCGGCAGGACGACCTTGAAAACGAGCCTAACGAATACGTCGCGGCGATATATGACAACTATCTGGATCTGTGGACCGTGCCACCGACCGTTTATGAGGGCCGCCCTATTGAGACTGGGCGCATCCCGGACGGCACATCACACTTTGGCATCTATGGCGCGCGGGGGCGGGCTGGTCTGCGCAATCTCGACCCCGAAGGGCTGGCTATCCTCCAGGAATTCTTCCCTCCATTCCTGACCTATACTCCCGAGCTGCCATCGGAATTTACAGGCGCGTTTTCGCTCCAGTTCGATCCGGATCTGCGGTATACGGCCAAGTCACAGCATCTCAAAGATGTAACCCTCACGGGTGACAACGATGCTGGTTTAATTGGCAATGACTGGGACAATATTTTCTTGGGAAACGCTGGCGACAACATGTTACGTGGCAACGGTGGCAAGGATCTCCTCGATGGCAGCACCGGAACCGACACCGCGATATTCGCGGGCAACATGGCTGACTATGAGGTAATTCGTGACGGGAATATAACTAGGGTAATTGACAAGCGCGCCGCCCGAGACGGGGCTGATTTGTTGCTCAACATGGAACGGATTGCTTTCGCCGACCAGGTGATCGACCTTACACAACGTTATCGGCGCTTACGAATCAACTTCTACCAATAGCTGGATAGAAGAGGTTCTCGCCACTGTGCCTTCAGCGGTGATCTCTTGAGAAGTGCGGACTAGCGGATCAGCAAAATTCTTTCGTTGCGTGGATACAACAACTCGACGCCCTGATTCGTAACTATGACGTTGTCTTCGAAGTTGATTCGTAAGCGCTGGTCGCCGAATGATGGCAGAGCCGTGTGGGTTATGAACTCGAATGAGAAGATGTTGTTGGACTGAATCATGAGGTTGGCTCGGAGTTCGCGGAACGGTGCAAACGAAGGACCGACCGCCACTTGGCTGTTGCCCGTGTTGCCGACGACATGACAATCGATCGAAATACCAGTCACACTGGGTTGGTCAAAGCTCTCGACGATCTGCCTGTCGATTTCACCAAAGTTGACGAAAGGTGTGTATACAAACCCTTCGGCCTCGAGCGCCGCGACGACCGCAGCGAGTGTTTCACGTGCGGTGCGGCCTGTTCGAATGTTTCGGCGCATGATGTCGCGGGCCCGGCGGCCTTCATCCCAGGCATGCCTAATGTCCTCTGGCAGAGCTGTTTCATCTTCTCGCAGCAGGTAGGCGTTTCGCTTCATGTCGGTACCGAAATTGAGGTATTTCACCCCCGTGTCGAACTGCAGCAGGTCGCCTCGCTGAAAAGCGTATGTGCTTGAGCGGTATTCTTGGGGCTCTGCGAGGGCGGAATGAATCACTATGGGTCTAGTGAGGCCGAACGAAGATCCCAGACCGGCCTCTAACAGGCGTTCTTGCACCCACCAGGCGACGTCTTCACCGGTTGTAATTCCAGGCGTGATAACTTCGCGTGATAAGGCTCGCTCCAGGATCCGACGGGTCATGTCACCGGCCTGGGCGAAGGCGACGATCTCCGATTGAACCCGGCGTACTCGGAAGTCGGTGATGAGATTCTCGCTGGAGACAAGCCGGGAGGCGTAAGTCTCGCCGATTGCTTCCACAAGCTGCTGATACCCGGAATGCGACAGGCCGTCAGCCGCTGCAAGCCACGCGGACGTGTTGACGGCGATCCGCTCCGGGTCCCGTTCCTCAATAAATTGACGCAATTCCGTAGCATTGTGGTTGGGATACCAGGCATTCCAGTCGTTCCAAGCAAAGATGTCGTACGCGCCGCTCGTGTACATTCCTTGGCCACGGCCGGCAAGCACGGCACGCTCGATCCTGTCACCACCGCGATCGGTAAAAATGAAATAGCCGGCGGTTCCACCAAGATCGAGTGCTAGCGCGTCAGGGTTGCCATCACGGATGACATGAATCCACATGTCTATACCGTTGTCCCGCATCACGCCGGGGAGCACCACGTCGAACTTCTCTCTTTGGATCAGGTCGAGCATTTCTGCCCGCGCCTGGGCTTCTTGCGCAGATGCTTGGGCCCCCGAGATGATGGTGACCAAAGATGCGAGCACTGCAAGGATTTGCTTCTTCATGATCTTTCTCCTGGCCAAGCATAAGGGGCAATGTTGGGCGATTCAGAATCGCATCGATCTCTACACGTTTCAGCTAAACCCTACTTTACTGACTCCTTGGTTAACCTCGGCGAGGGCACATTGGATGTGAAAGTGCTGGAACTTTTACTTATTCAGGCGGCAGTACCCGCAGCTAAGATCATGGCTTCAATAGTGGGCTGCAATCCTTGAAAGTCATTCCAGGACACGCGCCTTGTTCCAGTATGAGGTGTTGTGAAAATCAGCAACGAAACTGCCTGGGGGGACCAGTTTGTCGCATGCCTCTCGAAGCTCGTTACTGAGATCCATCTCCAGCACTGGTAGAAGGGTTTCCAGATGCTCCAGGGTTCGAGTACCCATTAGTGGGGCAGTGATCCCTGGTTGATCCTTGGACCACAGTAACGCTAACTGGGCTGGCGGAATCCCAGCCTTGTCAGCCAGCTTCATAAACTCGACGCCGATTTCAACCCCTTTTTCGTTGACGCGCTTAGCGTAGAAACCACCACGAGTAACGGCACGCGAGCCTTCCGGAAAGTCATTCGCATCCGTGTACCGGCCGGCAAGGATGCCCATGGCGAGCGGGCCCCAAGTGATTAGTCCGACACCGTATCGCTGCGCCATTGGAATCAGCTCGTTTTCGATACGTCGATCTAAAAGATTGTAGGGTGGCTGCTCTGTGGCAATGCGGACACAGTTTTTTATCTCACTGAACATAATCGCTTCCACGACGGCCCAAGAAGGGTGGGTTGATGTCCCGATGTAACGGACTTTCCCCTGCCGTACCAGATCTGTCAGAGCCCCGAGTGTCTCCTCGATCGGTAGCTCAGGTGTTTGTCGGTGGAGCTGTAACAAATCGATGTAGTCAGTTTGGAGCCGTCGCAAAGAGTCTTCACAGGTTCGGATGATGTTGAGCCGCGAGTGGCCGAATTCATTAGGGCCGAGGGAGTCGGTCTCCATGCTTGGCAGTGCGCTATCGGCATCCTCTGCCGGTTTGTACTCCTCGTACGACATGCCGACGCGCCGCCGTCCATGGTCAACCTTTGTCGCGACAAAAACTTGGTGCCGTTTTTTGTTGTCTTTAAGGGCTCGCCCGATGATGCGCTCGCTTGCACCCTCGCAATAGGTGTCACCAGTGTCGATCAGGTTGATGCCGGCATCGAGCGTTCGATTGATGATCTTCCGGGCTTCCTCCTCGGAGGTTGCGTCACCGAAGTTGTCGGTTCCGAGGCCAAGTGGAGAAACTTTGACACCGGTGCGTCCTAATGCACGGTATTCCAAGGTTGTTTCCTTCTGTCGAGTCACTCAGCGGGTCATCCAGCTCACATAATAAGCGCCGGGGAAGTTTAGCTGAGCGTTGTTTTTCTAAGGGCTTTAGGAGTTGATGGTATGTGTCTGGTAGCACCGGATAATACTCATGAATGCCGACCGCTGCTTACGGTCTTTCTTCTGTTGGTAACTGGCAGAGTACTCTCCGAGGTATACGTGGCACGAAGATCTATAACAATGGATGAGTCTGAATACCGTCTCGCCAGATAGTGAGGAGATTAATGCATTACTTAAAGGCCATATTTGTTGGGCTATTTTCCTGGCCATTGATTGTCGCTGCTGGGGGTAGTGTCCAAGAACCAGTGGACTATGAGGTTATCGAACGGATTAAGGCCGAAGCGTTTGGCAATTCCCAGGTGATGGATGTTGCCGGCACTCTGGCGGATGTTTATGGGCCTCGCTTCTCCAACTCACCCTCATACAATAGGGCGATCCAGTGGGCGCAGGAAAAATTTGAAGAGTTTGGGTTTGATGCCCAAATTGAGTCGTTCGGTCCCGTTGGGCTTGGGTGGGAGAATCGCTACACCTCGGTGCATATGCTTGGCCCCGAGTACATGACAATAATTGCGTACCCGGTACCCTGGTCACGCGGGACAGAAGGGCGCATTACAAGCACAGCGGTTTTCGTCAATGCAGCGGCGATCCGATCCGAAGCAGAGTTGGAGGCCTACCGGGCCGAGGTACGCGACAAAGTCGTCTTCGTCGCTCCCGAGCGTAAACTCGTCCCGGGTTTTGAACCAAGCGGTGAGCGCTTCACTCAAGCACAACTCGACGATTGGTCACGGTTCTTTGTCTTGCCGCAATCGGAGCCTGCCACGGCGGTATATGTACCCCCGACAGCCAGCTCGTTAGGCGACCCTCTACCTCTAGAACGGATCGAGGCGTTTCTCGAAACGGCCGGAGCGTCACTGCTCGTTTCCCCGGGCATGGGAACGAACCTGGGGGCTTTCGACAAGGGAACTGTACGCGTCGTCGGAGGCGCGCCAATTTCCCCTGCTGACCCTAAACCTATGCCGCAGGTAATCGTCGCACCCGAGCATTACAATCGTGTTGTGCGACTTCTCGAGAGAGGTGTCGAGGTTGCCATCGAGGCTGAAGTGAGGATCCATTACGACGAGGAAGATCTGCAGGACTACAATTTAGTTGCCGAGATTCCTGGAACTGACCTTGCCCATGAGATCGTAATGATCGGCGGGCACTTCGATGCCGAATCAGCTGGCACAGGGGCTACCGACAATGCCTCTGGCAGTGCTGTAGTCATGGAGGCGATGCGCGTTCTCCACTCGATCGGAGCCCAACCGCGACGTACGATTCGCGCTGTGTTGTGGGGCTCGGAGGAGGCAGGGCATTTGGGGTCCCGCAGCTACATCAACAACCACTTCGCCAACTGGGAAACCGGCGAACCTTTGCCCGACTACGACAACCTATCGGTCTATTTCAATACTGACTGGTACGGTCGCTTCCGCGGAATCTTCCTCGAAGGCAACCCCTTGGTTGTGCCAATCTTCACCGAATGGATGAAGCCTTTCAACAACCTCGGGCTCACCCACCTTATTCCAGTTAACACCCGGGGCACCGATAGTGACTCGTTCAATGCGGTTGGCCTCCCAGGATTTAAGTTTCTGCAGGACGATCTTGAGTACTTCACCACGACATGGCATTCGAATATGGATGTGTACGATCGGCTTGTTGCCGAAGACTTGATGGGCAATGCAGCCATTCTCGCTAGCTTTGCCTATCATGCGGCGATGCGTGACGAAAAGATCCCACGAGTTGAAAAAAGGCTCATCAACGGACGTCGCTGGCTCAAATAAAAATAAGCTCAGCGGATTAACAGAATCCTCGGATTCGGAGGATAGAGCCATTCGACGCCATGGACCGTAACGATGGCGTTGTCCTCGAAGTTGATCGACATGCGTGTTCCATCGTCCATGACGGAATGCACCACGAATTCCAGCGAGAAGATGTTGTCTGGTTGGATCATGACGTGTGCACGATCGGGGCGGAACGGTGCGAACGATGGTCCCACTGCTGCCTCGCTGTTCCCGGTATTGCCGACGGTGTGGCAGTCAATGGAAATACCAGTACGAGGATCCTCGCCCATCGCGTTGATGATGTCGCGATCGCGGCTGTCGTCGACGAAGGGTGTGTAAACGTACCCTGCTGCCTCCAGAACCTCGACAAGGTATGCCAATGTCTCACCGGCTGTACGTCCAACTTTGATGTTGTTTTCGATGATCTGCCGGGCCTGGTAGCCCATGTCCCAGGCGTGTTGGATGTCAGCTGGCGGAGCGGTTTCTCCCTCGCGCAACACGTAAGCGTGGCGCTTGAAGTCGGTGCCGAAGTTCAGGTAGCGGATTCCCATGTCATAAGAGAGGAAATCTCCGCGTTGAATGGCTCCGTCCCGGCTTCTCCGTGGCCCACGGCCCCCTGCTGCAGTTCGGGAGATCCCAGGGGTGCTAACCCCAAATGATGGCCGCACACCCATCTCTAACAGCCTCTCCTGTACCCACCAGCCCACGTCCCGGCTGGTGGTGGCCCCAGGCACAACGACCTCATTTGATAGTGCTCTCTCCAACGTGCGCCGAGTCATTTCACCAGCTGTGGAAAAAGCGGCGATCTCTCGCTCTACTCGACGTACACGGAAGTCGGTTATGAGCTGGTCCGCTGATACCAGTCGATCGGCATAAACCGGTCCGATTGTTTCCACAAGATTCTGGTAGTCGGTGTGCGACATGCCGTCGGCAACGCCGATCCATTTCGAGCTATTGATTGCTATGCGCCGTGGATCGCGTTCCTCGACCAAGGTCCGGAGATCTTCGGTCGATCCAACTGTGTCGTATACAGACCGATCTTGCAGTTGGAATGGGCTTAACGCGATGCGTTCGATTCTATCGCCCCCGCGATCGGCAAAAACAAACGTTCCAAATTCGGCCCCTAGATCGTGTTCCAACGGGTCGGGGTTGCCCATGCGGATCGAGTGGATCCACATATCGATGCCGTTATCACGCATCGCTCCCGGCAAGATCAGGTTGAACTTATCGCGCCGGATAAGGTTGAGCGTTTCCCAGCGAGCTTTGGCATCGAGCATGCGCACGTCTTGGCTCACGACCGGTTGCGCGCTCGACAAATTACCCATCGCGAGTATGAGGGCCAACAACCCACCACCTAGCAAAGCGGTTCTAGTTGTGCTGGAACTCCCCTTCATTTGCCCTTATCTCCATGCTCCTGGCCTTGCTGTTCAAGCCAAGTTTCAAGGTACCTGATATGCACGGCGACATCGCTTCGTATGGCGCTCGGTGTAGTGATGTCAGACAGTGACATCTGCCGCGAGTAAATTTCTTCACCGGAAGTTGGGTGTACCAATTTAAAGTAGCCGTTAATTTCCCCATCTTCGAAGGTGTCCGCTTGGACTAAGAGCACATGGGTGGCCAAGGCTACCTGGCTGACGGCCGCGAAATGTTTTGATTCCACAAGCGCAAGAATATACAGACGACGAACTTCCGGGAGTTCTTGTTGCGTACGGTTCATCTCAACAGAGCTGGTGTCCAAAAAAGAACTGGGCGATAAGTCCGCGGTAATTAGCCGGGTCATGTCCAGGTCGGCAACAAAAACACGTGGCGCAGCGAGGCGGACATCCAAGTCATCAGGGCGCGGCGAAACTGCTTCGATTTGCTTGAAATACGCGGCCATGTCTTGCCCCGACTGGGCTGCGAGAATTGCTTGATCCCAGGCGTCTTCAAAACGTTGGCTTTGAAATGCTGCGATCATGGCCCCCTGGTGGATCGGGGCGTTACCCGGGTCTAGCTTTGCGGCCTGAGTGAGAAGGTCAAAGGCTTCATCGAATCGTCGGAGACGTCCGAGCGTCGTCCCGGCGAAATACAAAGCTGGCACATACTCCGGAGCCTCCTCGAGGGCTTGCTGCAGTTCCGCCAGTGCTTGTTCGAGTTGACCCTCCTGGAGTAGTTGCTGCCCTTTCTGTATGCGCTCCTCGAGGGTCTGCGCTATGGCGCCACTAGGGATAGCGAGCAATGTTAAACAGGACAAGAAGGCGAATGCTCGTAATCTGATTTCATAGGCTCGGGTCATCAGTTTTATTCCTCTCGACAGGTGTTTCATTGTTGGGTTTTGCGGCCCCGATGGACAAGATACGTAGTCCAGGATGCAACCGATAGAAGTCCCAAGAACTCGCGTCCTTCTTCCATTTCTCTGCTCATCATCTCCCAGGATTGAAAAAGGTCTGGGTGTGGGAATGAGGTTTGCGTAACTACTGTGGGTACTAGTGTGGCTGCCCAAACGAAGGCCCCCACCGCAACCACTGCCGGTATTTTCCACAAGTCCGGAAACCACAACGCGGCGAAAGAGACACCCGCTGCGGCAAGGTAAAGCACCAACCAAGCATAAGGATCAGGATCGTTGTATTGCACTGCAGCTGCAAAGACAAGCAACATCCCCACGGTGCCGACCCCAAATTTCGCTGTCTTGGACGGCATTTCCAGCGTGCCCGGAATGGCATTCTCTCCCGGCATTACTTAATGATGTACCACTCGACCTGGCGGCCGCCAAGGAAAACAAGCCGGTCCTCGGTCATGGCTACATTTTGCTCCAGTGTAATGCGGACATCCTGTCCACCCCATTCCGGAACAGATGTCCACGTGTGCAACTCCATGGCGTATGTCGTGTTGGCGTAGACCGGATATCCTCCCGGTGGTAGCAATGGCGCCGGTTCAGCCAGCTCGCCACCCCCCAGGCCAGGTCCGGCCCCATAGCGCATCTTGATAAACCCCCCATTCAAGCTGTATCGCCGAAGATAATACGGCAGCGGATGTGAGTAGATCGATGGTCGCAAGCCGTCGTCCCAGGCAGCCTCAAGAGCATCGTTGACAATGTCATTCGACGGTTTGCCGGCCGCGAAAGCGTTAGCAAAGTGTATTTGAAGACGATTGGTGTTGTTGAGTGCTACTTGTAATCCTTCGGGTGCATCCGTCTCGCCTTCCTTCAGCACATAGGCGACTTGCTGTGTGTCCGTTCCAACGCCGAAATAGTTGATTCCGGTATCCACGCTGATCATGTCTCCACGCCTAATGATCATGTTGTAACCATTGCGAGGTGGCACCTCAATGGTGAAGTGTTCGTCATCCTCTTCATACTTAGGACGCTCGAGTCGGCTTCGTTGGATCGTGATCGTTGGATGGTCGCTGGTTTCGAGCCCCAGGTCGCGGTAACGCTGACGGATCCACCAGTTCAGATCGTCGGTCGTAGTGACGTCCGGCACAACGACCCTGTTCGAGAATGCCTCAGCGATAATGTCGTAGGCGACCCGCGCTACGTGGTTGAAGGCACTGACTTCTTCGGGGTTTCTTTTCTCCAGGAATCCGGTACGCAGGTCACGGCTGACGACAAAGCGTGCGGCCATTTCGCTGTCAACGATCTCGGCAAATTGCTCTCGTGAACCACGGCTGACACCTATGTGGCTGGGATCATGGCTGTTTATGAGATCGGCAACTTCGCCGGCATCAATTGCCAAAGACTCGACACCATCGTCTGCGCCCTTATCTATAAAGATCAATGCGTCATATCGCTGTGATACTAAGCCTTCATAATTGGCCGGTACCAACGAGTAATAAAGGGCGCCGTCTTCCTCACCGATCAGCCACACGTCGACCCCCACGCGTCGCATTACCTCAGGAACGATGTGTTTCTTCCGCCAGCGCAGCCACTCTTCTTCCATCAGTATTTGCTGTCTTATGGGTGCAATGTTCTCGATGTCGTTTTGCGACTCGATGCCGTAGGGTTGCTGGAAGGCTTGTGGCCTACCGATGGCCGTAGGTAGCAGCACCATAACTACCAAGAAGGAAAACGCTACTTTTGTTAGCGACATTTCTTGCGTGTGTCCTGTCTGTTGGGTTGGTTCCGATACATTAGTGTGATCCCAACGAACCTGAGGAAAACATGATGATAGTTCGAACCATTCTATTTTTTTTCACGTCGCTACTCACGCTGTCTGCGACAGCCGTTCCGCAAATTGTGCAAACGGCTCGAGAACGAGCCGAGATTCTCCACCTGATCCGAAAGGAAAAACTGGACCTGATCTTGCCGGATGCAATGCGTGACAACGACGTTGACATGTGGATCCATGTAGCCCGCGGGGGAGATCCTGACCCGATGCAAGCTCATTTTGGTTCGATTTCAGGTTATGCGATCTTCACCGACCGAGGTGGAGACAGAATCGAGCGCGCTCTCTTCGGAGGAGGCGGGCATCCCGACTTCTTCGACATCTACGGCTCGCGAGATATAGCCATGGCGATTGAGGGCTATGACTATCGGACACAGGATTTTGCCGTTTACAACGAACTGCGCGAGTTCGTGGCCGAGCGAGACCCTGAGGTCATCGCGGTCAACACGTCGGATTGGCTCTCCATTGCCGACGGCATCTCTCATTCTCAATGGGAAAAGCTCGTACGTATTCTAGGCCCAGAATACGCGGCACGTATTATCTCCGCGGAAAACGTGATTACCGATTTTCGTGTGCGCAGAGTGCAGCGGGAGATCGTTGCTTTTGCTAACGCGCTGGAAATCCACCGCCAAATCCTCGAGCGTGCCTTGAGCAACGAGGTGATTGAGCCAGGCGTTACGACGCTTGGTGAGATTGGCTGGTGGGTGCGTGAGGAGTTTGCCAAACGCGGCATGGACTTCGATAACGAAATGGGTGTCAGTATCCCGCGGATACTCTACTCGCACGTGTCATTGCCAATCGACCCGCCAGATGTTCGATGGTGGATCCACCACGACGACTATGTGATTCAGAGGGGTGACTTCCTAACCTTTGACGTCAGTCTTCAGTACCTCGACTACTTCAGCACTGACTACAAGCGAAATGCTTATTTGTTGAGGGAAGGAGAAGAGACAGTGCCGGAGGACATCCAGTACGCCTACGATCAGGCGATCGCAGCGAGGGCGATCATTCGTGAGGAAATAGAGGTTGGTAAGACCGCCGAGAAAACGCTAGCCGATATTGTTGCCGCTCTTGAAGCTGCGGACTATATCTACACCCCGTTCAAAGACGTTGGCACTGAGGACTACGTGCGTATACAAGAAGCACTAATTAACGAGGAACGTTCAGGGTTCTCTATCGACCTACACAGCCAGGGCAACAACGGGGGCAGCCTGATTACCGTCGGACCATCCGTGTCGCCGTTTCGTCTCGACCGGTCGCACCTGATCATTCAGGAGAACAACTTCTTCTCGTTTGAGTACATGGTGCACACTAACCTACCGGAAAGGCCTAGGTTCCCGGTGTCGATTAACATCGAGGGGAACCACATAGTCACTAGCCGTGGGGTCGAATACCTTCACCCGCCGAACGAACGAATCTTGCTGGTCCACTGAAAGTGGTCACCGAAATTGGCGTGCACACGGTACCCGTAAACCCTTCTGATGTAAGCGCCGGAGAAATACAGGTCAATTTTGCAGCTCGCGGACCCAAATATTGCGAAAGCTGACCAGATTCCCATGATCCTGCAGCGTTAGAGGAAGCTTGCTTTCGTGGGCTTCGTATTCGGGCCTGCCGATGTATGTGGTGGGACCATGTAGCGTGACGTGATTGTGGATCAATATGCCATTGTGAAGCACAGTCATGGTCGCTGGCTCTTCGAGTTGCCCGTTTGAAGTAAAGCGCGGTGCGGTGAAAATAATGTCGTAGCTTTGCCACTCACCAGGCGCTCGTGTTGCATTAACCGTCGGGATGTATTGCTTATAGATGCTGCCCGCCTGGCCGTTCGAATAGGTGTGGCTTTCATAGGAATCGAGTACCTGCACCTCATACAAGCCCATGAGAAATACGCCGCTGTTGCCGCGTTCTTGACCTTCCCCTGTCAGCACTAAGGGGGTTTTCCATTCGAGGTGGAGTTGAACGTCGCCGAATGCTGCCCGGGTAGCCAAGTCCCCGGTGCCTGGCACTACCGTAAAGGCACCTTCCTCGACTTCCCACTCGGGAGTGCCGTTACGACCTGACCATTCCGACAGGTCTATTCCATCGAACAGCACTACCGCGTCTGAAGGGGCTCGCGTGGTGTGCCCAGGATCGATCTTGGGGGGGACCGGATTCCAGACTTCAGTGGCTGTTGGGTCCTGTTGTGACAGGGCGGCGGTGACCGCCATCCCAAGGGCAAGTATGAGGAAGGAACATGTGGTGAATCTCGACGCTTGCATGGTTTGCTCCCGTGCAGGTGGAGGGTTATTACTACGTGTCTACCTTTCCGGAATATTGACGAGCGTGTAGTAAGCCTCGGTGTGTAGAAGATTGGCGCCTTCGACGTTACGTACGCCTGCGAGATGTAATTCGTGCACATATCCAGCGCGAATTGGATCGATCGTTAGACGAACGCTCAGTCCGTCGTCGGCAACCGTGGCAGACGTGATGTTCACTTCTATCTTGTCGTCCTCGGGCCCGCCATATCTGCTGCTTAGCTCGTAGGTATAGCTCTCCATGCGGTACGACGCCGGATCCTCAGCGCTTTGTCGATCAACCGGCTCGGTGAAAGTAAGCTCGAAGCCGTTGGGTTTAGCGTGCATTTCGTGGACTTCAAACGGTGTTAAACCCTTCCATACCAGGCGCTGCAAGCCAAAAGCGTCAGGCCCGATGCTGCCCCATCCACGAGCCGACATGCCGATGAAAAGTGAGTCATCTGTACCAAATGCGAGCCGTAAGGCACCACTCTGCAGGCCCCGGCGGAAATTAAATACGGCGCCTTGCCAGTGATTGCCAACTTCCTCCAGAAACACTCGCATAATCATCGCGTGATGTTGGTCACCTACAAAAACCTGGCCGTGGAACGGCCCGAACTGGCCGCCAGTCGTATCCCATTTGAAACCGCTTGGCGATTGCCCCATCTTGACGTACGGAAACCAAACTGACGGCATTTTGTAGCTCGGGATCTCCTCCTGCAGATCCTTCATCCAAGTGCCGTCTCGCGGCAAGCTATCGGGAATCGAATCAACAAGGGATCCGGGCAGATCGATCGACGGCATGCCGTGCGGGTGACCGTGGAAGTCACCAACCTCAATTTTTGATAGCTTTGAAGCGTTGTTCCATTCGCCCTGGTTATCGGTATAGAAGACGTCACCCCAGGGGCTGATCTCAACACCTGCAGGGGAGCGAAGCCCTGCCGCTACGTATTCTGTCGCCCCAGTGTTTGGCTCGATACGAGCCGCCCAGCCTCGCCAGTCCGCTGCCCCGTAAGGCTCTGCGTCGAAGGGAATGTTTAAGGTCACCCAGAGTTTGCCGTCGGGAGTTTGCCGTGGGCCAAAGGCATATTCGTGGTAGTTGCCGCTTAGCTCCCAATCGTCAGTGACCGTCTCAAAAACGTCGGCACGGTCATCGCCGTTCGTATCTCGCATGCGTGATAATTCGCCACGCTGAGCGAAATAGATCCAGCCATCGAGCTCCAGAAGGCCCAGTGGCTGAGCTAATCCAAACGCATAGCGTTTGAAAACAGGTCTGGGTGGGACGCTGTAGGCGTTCTCTACTATGAAGACTTCCCCTCGTCGAGTAGCTACCATCAAGCGGCCGTCTGAGAGCTGCAGGAGTCCACTGGCCTCCATAATCATGCCGTCCAGCAGGGGCATGGTAATCAGTTCGTAATAGCGGCTTTCTGCCTCGATCTGTGCTGGGAGCGACAGCACCATTTCTTCTAGAAACGCTCGTTCTTGCTCCTCCCTTTGATTGTCTTCGTCTCTGTCAAACTGGTCTGGAGGGTCCTGTGCGAATGCTGGGCCTGACAAAGTGATGGTTGCGAGCAATATGCCGAGTCGCAAACTGTTGCAGCTCAAAAAATTCACCATGAGAGTTCCACGTCGATTGAAATGGTTTGGTTTGATGCGATGCCTACAGGCAGCAGGAGCTGCTGTACTCCCTGTGAAGTTCTAACGATTGGAGTCATTGGTGTACTTGAGCGCAAAGCGATGTCGAGATGGCCATCAATTGTCCACGAACCTTTGGTGTTTTCTATGATCTCGTCTCCCTCAGCGAGCAGTAGGTACAGGTCATCTGATACTTGCCCTGCTTCCAGTGAGAAGCGTCGTGTCAAACTGGCACCCCCCGGCCTGACGACGGGGATGGGCTGTTCCTCGATGACAATGTCTTTCAGCTGGTACATGAAAATTGGACGGCGAGCATCATCTAGCCGGTAGCCCATGAAACGACCGCCGGTGTTGCGGTCAGTCATCGTAACGGGCGGCCACGGTTCGTCAATGTTGTCGAGAAATGCTAATGCTGGTCCCGGGGGCATGTTTGCTACTTCGTTGCCGTAAGGGTCAAGAAACCGACCAGCCCGGCCACTCCATGTCCCTTGTGCGTCGTAAAAACCACCACGCCACGCCTTGGCCAACCTCATAACGTTGGCATCGAAAGCGACGTGTACGGATTCGGGATAACCAACAACAATGGCACGCGGACTAACGTCAGTCATGAATGTCCTGAAAATGATTGGTTCGTCTTTCGGGGTCAGAACCATCGAATCACCTACGTTCATTCCGTCCGGTACTGGCATCGACGAGCCGAGTGACAGGTAGCTATAGATGGCATTGATTTGCCCAGCCACCGTGCCATCAGCGATATCTGGGTGGATGACACTACCCCCGGTCCAGAAAGATGGCATGCGTGTGTCCCGATTGATGGAATGCGGGTCACGGAGGAGCCGATTGATCCACCCGGCACGTAGCCTCCCGTAGAATGTCGCCATATTGATCGTCGAGACACCCTGTGCAGCATTGACGCCCACGTCGTGGCATGTGATGCAGCGCATACCTTGATCCCCAATCAATGTTCGCCCATCCTTGATTGCTTGCTCCGTAAATGGGGGTTCGTCTAAGTCACCCTTTGCGGCGTCCGTAGCCTCAAGTGTTGCAGCCAGTGTTTCAATCGGTTGGCCGCTAAAGCGCGGCATGCGAGTCTGCATGTAGTTGCGGCGCACATGCATTCGGTCCTCTGTCAAAACCGAATGCAGCGCTTCCGGCTTCAATTTGCCACCGACTCCTGTAAGGGTTGGAGGTATGCGTCCTTCGTCACCTAAGTCCAGACCGGGGACCATCGTAAAGTAGGGAATTCGTGCTGCGTTGGGACCGCCTGTCGCCCCACTCGTTTCTGTCCGTTGGTGACACGCATAACAGTCATAAGTTCCTAGAGCGTGAACGACGTTACTCGCTACATCCCTTGGCTGGGCCAGTTGATCAAGGTCTCTAGTCGCCTCGATAATGGCGTGACGTTGGGAGTCATCGAGGTTGTAGCGTGGTGCGCCGACTGCAGTGTGCCACTCGCTCGCAACCTCAAACTTGAGGGTTTCGAGTGAAGGCGCAGAATACAAGGCTGGGTTGGGCACTATCCCCTGAAGCTCATGACAGGAGGCACAGCCGACTTCAGTAAATAGCTGAGCCCCCTGTTCAGCAGCCGCTGGATCGACCTGAAATACTGTTGGCAAGGTTGGTGACAGTCGCACATCTTCCACGATGGCGACCCGGTCGATAGGTGTTGGTTCAGCGAACTTGCCGCCCTCTATTGTTGTCTCAATATACGGTTGTCCCGTGTCACCCCTGATGTAGTAGGTCACCTCGATGGCATGATCCCCAGCTTCAAGATCGACCTCGACGGGTATCTCTCGGCCCGTGTCACGTTGCTTGGTGGCTACTGCTTCCCCGTCAATAAGAAGCTCGGAACCTGAGCGTCGATCTGAGGCGAGCACGAAGGTATAGGTTCCGGCCGTTTCAATGGGGATCAAGCCGCTGTAGCGGAACATATGATTACCCCGGCTGGTTCTGACCGGCAGATCGAGTGAGAGCACGTCAATTCGCCCTATGTTTTCCGCGACCAGTTCGTCAAAAATAGGTGGTGGCCGTGTGAAGAACCCATCTGCGTCTTCATCCTCCATTGGGTCAAGGAAGTACTCGAATTCGAATCCGCCGATTCTTTCTGCGGCGGCGGACTCTTGTTCGCGTAAAAGGTAAACAGCTATATCCGTGGCTTCTTCCTCGTTTAAGTACAAGGACGGCATGCGGCCACCATGAAGAATTGTCTCGGGGTTGAGCAAGAATTGGGTTAGTGCAAAGACCGATGTTTTGGCGGCCAGGTCTGGCAACGGTACGAAAGGAGTTGTTGATTCGGTGTCGCTCTCTTCCGGTGCGTGACAGGCTACGCAACCAACTGAATGAAACAATTTACGGCCTTGTTCGACAGTTGCCCGGTAGAGAGATGGTTGGTATTCCGCGGACTCCAAGGTTCCGCTTTCACGGATGAGAAAGTGTGTAAGCTGTTCAACCGCACTCTCACGTTCCGCAGATGGCACGGCTTGAAATAGGTTCGGCATAGTGACGCCGGACTTCTGTGCTTGGGGGTCGGCAAGATAAGCGGCGAGCCAGCCGGGAGTTACACGCTGACCGATTCCACTCAGATCCGGGGCGGTCTTTGTCGTGATTCTCTCGTTGATTTCAGCGTGCTCGTCGCTTGAAGCCACATGGCAGGAAAGACAGTTCAGCTCGCCGAGCAATACTTCGCCAAGCGCTGCGGCATCCGCAACATTAGCAACCCTCATGCTCTCGTACCCTGGGACGATCGGAGCCTTGTTGCCGGTGCGCGTGATGGGTACGGAAGTGTTGTCTGTCTCGGGCCCGATGCAACCAACCACCAAGGCGCTCAATAACAGCGCTATTGCTCCTCCGACCCTGGTGTGGGCCCAGGGCCTTACTGGCTTAGGATATGGCGGACCTTTCACCAAACTACCTCGTCAGGGGCGATCACGACGGGCATGTCGGCTCCCGGGAACGACCTTGGAATCCCCAGGGTGACCGCACCAGTAGCGACATATTCAGTTCCTCGAGCGAGAACAGTTTGAAAACCGACGCAGTGTAACGATGCGCCGAATGGCTCGAATTCGTCGTTATAGTGGCCCATCGGCATGTGAAAAATTTTGCCTTCGCCGTAGGTAATGAGCATGAAAATCGGTTCATTTTCGTTGGTATATAGCGAGTACGAGTGTGCGAGAACCTCGACGTTCTCCGCCGGGCCACGCAGAGAGGCATAGAGTTCATCTACGGCGTGCATCCATTCGGTTGGCAACCCGGAAAGGATCGGGTGGTCGGGCTGGTCATGAATCACCAGGAAGTCGCGCATTCGACCATGTTCCCCGCTGATACCCTCGTTCGGCGAAGTAGCTACCCACTCGCCATCGACCAGGCGGAGGATCGAGCCGTGCACACCAGCTTCCCGGCCACCCCAACCACCGACACCGATCATCTTATTGTACTCAAGCCAGTTGGCGTCATGATTATCGGCGGCATGTACGGAGACAAAGCCGCCACCTCCTCGAACGAAAGTATCGAAGTCCGCCTTCGTGGTTTCTGACCAAAGGGACTCGCAGCCACCGTCTTGCTCGCAATCGTCATTGAAGTTGCTGAGCACGACCTGGTAATCGGAGAATTTGGGGCGCCAAGCGTTCCATGCTTCGCGGGAAGCACGCTTGCGAGGGGAGGTGCTTACTTCGACGGTAAAACGCCCTGTTTGTTCCAGGGTTGCCTTGGTGGCTTCTGTGGTGCGCTCCCAGTCGTGGTTATTGACGCCGTCAATGATTAGCACTTTGATCCGATTCACATCAGCTGTCGCCGAAGATGTGACTTCCGAGGTCCCATCCGATCCTGGCATCAGGGCGTCGCCTGTTTGCCCGGTGCAGCCGCTGTTTAAGAACCCAAAGAACAAAATGAAGTACAGCAAGCCCCGACAATTCGACAGGCTCATGAAGACATCCTTTTTCTAACTGAGTTTGTTTCGCACTTCACAAAGAATCCTATACAGCATACGGCCACGACTAATAGCTAGTATCGCTTGTCGTACCAATGGTCCTGTAGTACGACCGTTGTGCCGGTGAGTTCGTGTCCATTCACCAGAACCTTCACTATGTACTCGCCCGGTTGGGCCCGGATGTGCTTGTAGTCGCGTTCCCTCCACTCCGGCAGAGTGTGGATCCAGATCTCAAGAGATCGACCGAAGATGCTTACTTCTTCGTCAGGTTCACCGAAATGATCAGTGCCATCGTAGTAGTCGAAATATTCTTCCTCGGTCTGGGCTCGTTCGAACGAGCGATCCCATTGCACCTTTTCTTCTTCGGTGAGAGGGATCCTCTCGGTTAAGTACCACTGCACACTGTTGAGCCCGCCATTCCCCGACCCACTGTACTCGTTGACCAACCACGAACCTCGGTAGATCTGCACAGTGACTTCATCGACCGCCAGCTCGCTCAGGTAGTAGTTCACTATCACGCCATGAGGGGCATTCTCTCCATCATAGTTATGGAAGGCTGCCGCAACCTGCGTTCCCCGAGATGAAATCCATAGGACTTGTGGTTCGATCTTAAAAAGATGTTCCTGTTTCGCAATAACATCAGGGGTTAGCTCCTGCAGCACCGAAATATCAGCGATCCAGAAGCTACGGCCGTAGGTGGCCACAACAAGATCGTTTTCACGTGGGTGGATGACCATGTCGTGAATTGGGACATTTGGCATGTTGTTACGCAGCGATGTCCAGCTCGCCCCGCCATCAAGTGAGACGTAAATTGCTTTGGCCGTGCCGATAAAAAGCAAGTTGGGGTTCGTATGATCCTCGCGGATCACGTTAACGGGTTCATCTTCGGGTAGTCCGTTGACGATTTTGGCCCATGTCGCACCGTAATCTGTTGTTTTGTAGACGTAAGGCTTGAGATCATGGCGGTCTCGGCGACCTCCACTGAAGCTGACGTAGGCGGTTGCCGGATCATGGTGAGATGCTTCAACCCGGCTAACCTTGGTCACAGGGCTATCTGGAAGGTTGTCGTTCAGCCGCGCCCAGTTTTCACCACCATTTTGGGTGAGTTGCACGTTACCGTTGTCGGTGCCGACCCAGATTAACCCAGCCACGAGCGGCGATTCGGCGATCGTCGTGATCGTCCCGTTGACCCTCCTACCTTCCGCGGCTTCTCCTCCAAGCGACAGGTCGGGGCTGATCTCCTGCCAGTCTTCACCTCGGAATTCAGAACGCAACAGCATGTTGGCACCGTGAAAAATAACGTTGCTATTGTGGGGCGAGATTAAGATGGGAGCAATGAAGTTGAAGCGCACGTCGGGATTGCCGCGATAGCGGATGTTCTTCCGTACGCCAGTCTTTTGATCGTTTCTTGATATCGAGCCGTTCTGTGACTCCACATACATCCATCGGTTGTCACTCGGGTCGACCTGCGCGTAGGAGCCGTCGGCACCGCGCACATGTTCCCAAGCCTCGAAGCGGATCGGAAAACGGCTGCGGCTAGTGCTCGGCCCACGCCACGTACCGAAGTCCTGCATCCCCCCGTAAACGTTGTAGGGATAGGCCATGTCGACACCAACTGCTTCGAGTTGTCCGAGCGGCAGGTTGTCTGGGTGGTACCAGGTGTGGCCCCCAGTGAACGAAATGGCGAGGCCATAGTCGTAGCCGAGCAGCATATGGTCGCTATTGTCCGGGTTTATCCACATCGCCTGGTTGTCGCCGCCGAAACGGATTGCTCTGCCCCAGGTCTGGCCGCCGTCGAAAGTCCCCTGCACACCCGTGTTAAGCACGTAAATTCGATGGTCATCATTAGGGTCGATACGGATCTGCCCGTAACGTGATGACCCTTTGAGACCCGCATCGGGCGGACTAATACGGTGCCATGTTCCGCCTGCGTCGTCAGTGCGCCAAACTGCGTTGGAAAAGCGGTTGTAGCCTTCACCATCAGGGCTTGGGGTCAGGATCGAAGCGACGACTGTATCGGCATTACTCTGATAGATATCGAGTCCGATGCGATCCATGCTTTCGGTGGGAAGGCCGCCTGTCAGCTTGGTCCATGTGTTACCTGCGTCAGTGGTTTTGTAGATACCGCTGCCTGCGCCACTATTTCGGTCCCAACTCGAGGCGTAAAGAACGTTGGGGTCACGCGGGTCTATGACGATGTCGGCGGCGCCGACGTGGTAGCCGTCGTGGGTAACGGCCAACGACTTGGTCCAGGTGGTGCCACCGTTGATGGTTTTGAATATGCCCTTCGAGGGGTCATCAGTTCCCCAGTCGCCGACCAGCGCAGCGTATACAACATCGGGGTTACCGGGGTGTACAAGTATCCGTGAGATGTAGAGAGAGTCTTCGAGTCCCATGTGCAACCAGGACTCGCCCCCGTCAGTTGATTTGTACATTCCTTCGCCCCAGTAGGAGGCGTTTCCCGTACCCACCCACAAAATGTTCGGGTCGGAATGTGCCACAGCGATGTCGCCAATCGAGTTGATGTTCTCGTGATCGAAGATTGGCTTCCAAGTGAGTCCGTTGTCGGCGGTTTTCCACAAGCCACCGGTTGAGGCAGCCGCGTAGAACGTGAATGGTTGCTTCGCGAGGTCTGGGACACCGAGGTCCATAATTCGGCCACCTTGCTTGGTCGGGCCGATGGATCGAAAGTGGATCTGGTCGAGAACGTTGGCTGGGATTCCTGAGGTTGAGACTCCCTGGGCAGGGGGGACAGAAGGTAGCGGGGCTTCCAGAGAACCCATTGCAGCAGAAGCCGCGGCAGACGAACTCAGCAGTGCAATGGCCATTAGACAGCGCAAAAGACTTGAGGTGTTCATGTTGTTGGCTCCATGCTCAAAGGTAGATAGCAGGAATTTATTCTGCGTAAAGATTGATTGAACAAAGTTGCACGATGGTTAAGACATTTCTAGCTGCACCCAGCAGTTTTCTTCGAGGGAGGGTAATCGCTCCGAGCCTTTCGTTCATGAAACGTCGTAACAACGTGAACAGCCGTTCGGGTTAGCGTCCTCCATTACTCCATTTCTGCACGCTGGAAATATCGGGGACACCCCAATCAGAACCCTTCCAGCCCAGAAATCCATCCATGCGAAAAGCCCAAAAGCCCGTTGTCATATCGCTGATCACGATCAGACCGTCAGCGTTGCGGACGTCGATCCCAAATGCACCGTTATCCGTCGGGTATACATCGGTGTTCAGTGGGCCTACGTAGGTGTCGTAGTAAGCAACCGTTACCGGATTGTACGGATCCATCAAGCTGAAGACTTGGAGGCCGTCCATGTAGCCGGAGACGAAAACGTATGGCCAGCGGATCTCATGGTTGTGGACCAGATGGCGCCAATCGGCGGTCCACGCCGAGATCGGCACACGTATGTTTGACA
This sequence comes from uncultured Acidobacteriota bacterium, assembly GCA_964455175.1. Classification (GTDB taxonomy): domain Bacteria; phylum Acidobacteriota; class UBA890; order UBA890; family UBA890; genus UBA890. The sequence goes on from CAYVUW010000004.1 coordinate 43,548, forward strand.
CTTCGCCGTCAAGTGCTGGTTGTAAGTCAAAAATTCGCAGCGGTGCATAGCGGTACTCAGTTTCAGCAACGACGTAGCGGCCGTCGGGTGTTGCGGCGAAGGTGTGCCCGTCTTTTACTCCCTCGATTTCAGTGAGTGAGACTAATAGCTCTGGATTAGTGATGTCGGTGAGGTTGTAGACGTAGTAGCCACCCGTCCCAGCTCCGTAGAATCTGTCCTGTTCGCTGTCGACGTGATAGGCAACGTACATATCGTGATAACTGGCCATCGGGTTTGCTCCCGGGCCGGCAGGCACGGTGGCGATCAACGCGTCGTTTGGCCGATCTTCAACAACGTTACCGAGGTCGTATACGTTGACGGCCGATCCCTCAGTTGTAGCGAATAGCAATACTCGACCACTAGTGTGCGTGTAGATAAAAATGTTGTGGAAGCCGTTTGGCTGTCTGGGTGCTTGAATGCGTGCGACTTCTTTCACCGTGGTGGGGTCGGGAAGGCCCGTCACGTCGAAGACGACCGCTCCCATAGCGCTGTTCGGTCCACCCTGGTTGAACTGCACCGATTGAACGAGGTAATAGCTGTCATTCCATTTGAAATACTTGACGTCCATACCGCCGCCGCCTAGGTGAAGATCCTGATTTTCGATCCGCCAGCGGTAAATTATCTTTGGGTTCGCGGGGTCTTCGATGTTGATGATGTCGGTGCCTTTTTCTCCTTCACTGCCATATACCATGCGGGCGACGTAAACGAACGGGCGGTGTAGCTCCTGTTCAATCTCAATGTCAGCGACGCTCAGGCGTGGCCCGAGAGGAAGATGTGCGACGACCTCGATGTTGTCACTACCCGGTTTGTCTGGTGTCCATTGTTGAGTGGTATGGGCACTGCCGGGTTGTGATGCCCCGACGATCAAAAGAATGGACAACGTACCGCAGGCGACGCGACCGTTTAGCATGAATTACTTCTCCTGGTAATCAGCGGCATTGCAATCAGCTCCGTATACTGCTCGGAACGATTAATGGGTAAAAGAGACAAGAATTTCTTTTTAGCAATTCTTTACGCTTCTACGCTCCTTGTGAAGAGACAAGATTAGAGTAAAGAACTAAGGTTCTGTGCCATTTTTCAGATGCGCACATCAACTTCGCGAAGGTTCTGCCATGTATGCACGGTTTGATTCGGTGATCTCAACAGTCATTTTGACGCTTTCTCTCGTTGTTTCCTCAGCTTCATCAGCAAATACAGCAGGGCAGGGTGCTGCTGCTGAGGTTGCCCAACGTGGTGACAGCTACGCCGACCTGGTATCCATGTTCGAAGAATTTCGTGCATCTGGAGATGCAACCAACAGCGCCGGTGTGCCCGACTACTCGGCGCCGGCAGTGGCGGAGCGGTACCAGGTCCTGCAGCAATTTCGGGAGCGGCTTGCGGCGTTGGACACAGACGCTTGGCCGATTTGGCAACAGGTTGACTACCATCTGGTGCGTGCTGAGATGAACGCCGTGGAATTCCACCATCGCGTGCACAAACCGTGGGCCCGTGATCCCGGGTTTTATTCCATCCGGGGCGGTGACGCCGGCGCCTCGATCGAAGCGGAGACGTTCACCCGCCCTCTTTTCGATCTGGAGCCGCCGTTTTCGGTAGACGAGAAAGCTCGCTACCAGGCCACGTTGCGGGCGATCCCGGGAATCTACGAGCAAGCGCGCAGCAACCTTACTGAGGCCGCCGGCGATCTTGCTGTGCTCGCCATTCGCAATGCCGAAAGTGAAGCCCGGAACTACGATCGCATTGCGCAACGACTGCAAGACGCTCACCCTGACCTGGTGCCGGACGCCCGGGCCGCCGGGCAGGCGGTGCGCGACTACGCCGCTTGGTTGGCAGCTAACCTCGATGACATGACCGCCCCGGCCGGAATCGGCAAGGACAATTACAGCTGGTGGATGCGCAACGTGCAGCTTTCGCCGTGGGGCTGGGAGGAGAGCAACGACATCATCCAGCGGGAGTATGACCGCATCATCACGTTCCTAAAGCTCGAGGAGCAGCGCAATCGCGACCTCCCGATCCTGGAGGTCGACATGACTGAGCGGGAGTACGAGGCCAGTGTTTACGAGGCACTTCATGCTGTCGTCGAGTTTCTCCACGACGAAAAAATCATGACCATCGACGACTGGGTAAACCCGACTGACTACACGGGCTTCGAAACGCTGGAAGAGCTCGATGAGCGCATCGTCCGTGAGGGAGGCGGGCGCGACGAGCGATTCTTGCCCGAGAACTCCAGCATCGACACCAAGGTACGGCAACGGGAGATGTTGCCCGGAGAAACGCACGAGTTCATCGGCCACATGCTCGATTTCCAGCGCCAGGAGCGCTTGACGAAGAGCCCGATTCGCAGCGCCGGGCGGCGCTACAACATGGACTCGATGCGCACCGAGGGTTGGGCGGTGGCGCTCGAGGAGCTGCTGATGCAGGCGGGAGTACTCGACGACCGGCCCCGTAAGGGCCGGGAGATGGAGTATCTGATGAATGCCTCGCACATGAGCCTGTCGATACCCGACATGAAGATGCACGCCAACGAGATCAATTTGGAGGAGGCACGGCATCTTTGCGCCGAGATTATGCCGCGCGGTTGGTCGAGCCCTGAGGAAAACATGGTCTGGTTCGAGATGCAGTCCAATATCCGCAACCCGGGCGGCTTTCATAGCAACGTCGTTACCGGCAAGGCTTACTTCATGAAGCTGTTCAGGGAGCGAGCGCAGGAACTCGGCGAAGAATTTGTACTGAGGGACTTTATAGATGAGTTCCTGGAGGTTGGCATTATCCCAATGTCCCTCATTCGTTGGGAAATGACGGGCAACAGTGATGACATCGCCCTAGTGACCGAGGATCTGCCTCGTCGCTGAAGGGCGCCGGAAAGGGAGTTCGAAATGAAGCGAATGCAGATGCTGCTGGTTTCCACAGTGCTCATAACCACGATGGCCTGTGCTCAGCAAGGTCCAGAAGGTCCAGACCCGAATCGGCCGGGGGCGCTAGAGCTAATCGAGTACGACGTTCCGGACCAGGTCGACATCGACTATGAGGTACTGGACGCCATCGACACTTCGTCTTCCGAGTTTGGCGTGGTGCCGTTGCCGACCGACGTCGGCAGAACCCTGACGGGGCTGTTCACGAAGTACACGAAGCACGTCGCCCCCAACGGCAAGCCGATTCATATCCTCGGCCAGTCGCGTGTGAGCGATCTACAGATGGCGCGCGCTCGGGAGATTCTCCGGTACCACCTTGCGGATGCTCCGGGCACCAGGTACGGAAGTAGTAAGTCCGAGATCGCCAACCGCATGGGAGACGTGCGAGCGACTCTCATCTACACAGATACTCAGGCCCGGGCGTTCGCAATGTACGACATTCTCGAACCCTCGGACCTCGCTATCCAGGACCTGTATGCCACGGAATCCCCCGTGGAGGGCGACTATGTCTATGTTCACAACGAGGCTCCGCAAGGAGGTTTCTATACCCGCGACGCTTCGTACGAAGAGATCATGCATCTGGTGCATGCCAAAGGCATCGAAGAGGCACTTCCCGAGTACCACGCTGCTATTGAACAAGCTGAGAAGCGTGCTGTGGAAGCCGGGATATACAAATACGGGCGAACAGCACCGCACGAATACATCATCAGCGGTTTCGACATCTATTTTGGCCTGTGGGACCACGACCCCCAGGGCGACGGGGGGTCGTACGGTGATGAGTACCCGTACCACACACGTGCCGAGATGCAGGCCGGCGACCGTCCCCTGTTCGACCTGGTCGAGGAGTTCTGGCCCGAATACCTGACCTACAACGCTTACATTGACCCATCGTTCGAAGGAACGTTCGTGATGGTCCACGACAAAGCCATCGAGTACACCAACAAGTCTCGATTCCTGGTCGACGTTACCCTCACTGGCGACAAAGACACCAGCGTTTCAGGTAACGACCAGGACAACCTGCTTACTGGCAACGTTGGCGACAACGGTTTCACAGGTGGTGCGGGAGATGATGTGATCGCCGGTGTGGCCGGAAGTGATCGAGCCTTCTTTGCCGGGGTAGCGTCTGATTATCAGATTGAAACCAAGGGGGCGATAACGATCGTCACCGACACTGTGGACGGCCGCGATGGTACCGACGAGTTGACCGGTATCGAAGTCCTCGTTTTTCACGACAAAGAAGTCGAACTCGAGTAGGGTCTGCGGCCCCTTGAAGGTTCAGATCAACTCCTGGGAAGAATCATTTGGTTACCATGGTCGTGGCAGGATCCGAGGCAACATCTCATCACGCATCGCCGCGTGATACACGAACGTTGCCAAGATAACGGAATTGGCCATGAGATCTTCAGGGACAAGGCGGTCGTAAACGTCCATGTTTGAGTGGTAGCGGCGACCGTCCCGACGGTCTTGGTGGAAGTAAAAACCTGACAAGCCTACTTCTTGGTAGGCTTCGTGGACCCCTCTCCCGGTGGTAAACAAATGCTGCATACCTAGGTTATGCAAAGGCTTCAACCATTCGCTGAAGATCCCGCGGATTGCTTCGCTTCCCTGAATATTGAGCGCCACGATGCGCCCGGCCCCCGCGTCGACGTTGAAGTAGGCCGACAAATTGTCATAGTCGGGCTTATACTCGCGATTCTCTAGGTCGGCATAGTTTTGGGCCACGTGACTGCGGTTGCCGAAAAGGCCCATCTCGTGGCCTCCCCAAAGCCCGATGCGAATGGTCCGGCGCGGTCTGATGCCGAGTGCCTGAAAGATGCGTGCGACCTCCATGGAAGTTGCCGACCCCGCAGCGTTGTCTGTCGCCCCGGTGCCGATTGGTTCCGATTGCAGGTGCCCGCCAACCAACACGAGTTCATCGGCCAGGTCAGTGCCAGGAATTTCAGCGATAACGTTGTAATCAATGGTGTCGTCGGCAGGGAAATCGACCCTGACCTCTGCTTCCATCTCGACCGGGATACCCTTCTGCAGGATCCTCACCATGCGGTTGTAGTGCTCCGCTGCCAGAATCCATTCGGTAATCGGCGGGCCAGCGTTCATTTCCCACATGCGCCGTTCCAAGGCGTAACCGTTGACGGCACCGTCGACGGTGCCGTAAGCATGCGAGCCGTCTGTTCTCGCTACTGCGGCTGCACCTGCGGCGAACACTAAATCGACGCGTTCCTCAAAGGTGAATCCGCTGCGGGACCGACGTCGTTCAGGTTGTTCTGCCGGGCCGATGGGGATTTGCGCCATCTCGTCGAGTTCCGCCTTGGTATAGGGTCCCGTAGATGGCCCGTACTGATCGCTAAGGTCGCGGAGCGGCTCGATGAGAACGACCTTGCCAGGGATCTCTTCGCGGTAGGGGGCCAGATCGGCTTCCGATTCGATATCGTCAAGGTTTACGTGTATAGCCTGGAGCCTAATTTTGCCGTTGGTGCCTAGCGACCATGCTGCAGGGTAGCCGATTATCGGCATGTAGCGTGGCGCGACCATGTGAAACGATGAGTACTGATTTTCCCAACCACGGCCAAACTCAAACGGCTCCAGGCGAGCGTTGGAAAGTCCATAGTCCTCAAGCCTTTGCCTTGCCCACTCTGCTGCTGCAAGGTAGCCGCTCGATTTGGAGTTGCGTGGACCAAACACATCGGTGAGCCAGCCAGCGTTCTCCATTACTTCAGAGTTGTTGAAAGCCTCGTCGAGTATCTGGTCGACGATATCCCAGTGGACTGGTTCCTGGACCGGCAGAACAGCGGCGACTAAAAACGGTATCGCACAACAAATCGCAAAAAGTCGAGCTACTTTCATTCTGGATTTCCTCTTTGATTAATGGCGCTGCATGATCAGCACCGTTCTAACCTGAAGCGAGAGCGCGGCGGGACCCACTGTTCAGCATGCCAGCCCGAAGAGTCAATGTGATCCGCTCAAGGGTACTAGCGCGATTGTTCGCCAATATGTTCCGCCAATCGAACAGCAAGCGCCGACAACGTTAGCGTTGGGTTAGCTGCTGCAATACTGGAGAAAACAGCGTTCGAACACACATAGAGGTTGTCCGTGCCGTGAATCTGCAAATCAGGATTGACGACACCATCTGCATCAGAGCTGCTCATGCGACAGGTTGACGATGCATGGGCTCCGTCAGGGTCCCCAGCGTCGGTTTCGATACTGTCTTCGGTGCACCCTGCGGTTTTCAGTATTTCAACGAACGTCTGCACATGTTCCTGTCGAGTTTTGATATTGATTTCGTGAACGCCAACCTCGATTTCTGTGGTAGGGAGGCCATGTCTCGTCGTACCGCTTCCCAAGCTCACTCGATTTTCCGGGCTTTCGAATTGCTCCATTTCACCACCCAAAGAGATTCTCATCTCAGAAATCAAGCTTGCATCCATATCAGCCCGCGACACATTTGCAAGGATTTGTCTTTCGAGAGATGAGTTTAAGCCGACACTCCCGGAAAACCACATTTTGCCTTTGTGCTGATATTCCGGCGAATCAAAATGCCGGCTGATCAGAGAGGTAAAGCCGAGTTCCCCAGCGAGCTTGTCCGGGTTTCCGGGCCGAACCCCTGAGGCACCCATCACTGGATGGCCGATCAAATGCCGGCCGACATGTCCTGAGTCGTTGCCAATACCGTCGACCCAGTCCTTGTTGGCAGAGGAAAGTAGAAGTTTCGCGGATTCGATCGTGCCCCCGCAAAGGATAACTGCATCGGCTTCCATTGAGTCAGGAGTCCCCGTCTTAAGGTTTAGAAAGCTGACGCCCCGGGTATGCTTTTTCCCATCCATCAGTATTTTTGTGACGGGAGCTTCTGTTTTCAGGGTTAGCTTGTCCTCATATTCGTCTTGCAGTCGTGCTAAATCGTAGAGAGCCGTATATCGGGCATTCACAGGGCAATAATTACAGGTGCCTGTCGTAATACATCGATTGCCGTCCCTGGCTATCGACATATGCCCGTAGGATATGTCATGGGTTTTGAGGGCCTCGATGATTAGTACGTCACCTAGGCTGAAAGCGGTTGGAGGGAATGGGTATTTCGCACCATACCGTGGGGGATCATCATTCTCTGAATCACCTGTAATGCCCAGTAGAATCTCGGCTTCCGCGTAATAAGGCGCCAGCTCGTCGTAATTGATTGGCCAGTCGGTTCCGAAGCCAGTGCGGGACTTTAGTTCAAAGTCTTCAGGCTTAAAGCGAGGTGTCAGGCCGCCCCAGTGATTGGTCGTGCCGCCTTTCATGAAAAGCCTCGAGCCGCGTAGTCCGAAGTGTTCGTGCTCGGTTCTCGGATCATCCACGAACTCTCTGTAGAGATCGACGTCGGCCATTACTTGATCAAGCCATATTCGGTAATCGCCAGGCTTAAAGTCGGGACCTGCCTCAAAAACTGTGATCTGATAGTCGTTTCCAGTCTTGAGGAGCTGCCTTGCCAATGTCACACCGGCCACGCCAGAGCCAACGATGATGATGGACTCCATGCTAGACGGCTCCTTTCCTGTAGCTCTCGGGAGCGGTGAACGAACCACCGAAGTAGCCGCTGTAGTTCCATAGCCCGAAGTTCTTAAAGGCGCCCGACATGGGAATCTGATGAGTGATCAGTTCGGAGAAGACCAGACGCCTGGCGCGCCCCAGCTTCGTGGCAGCGAAATTCTGAACGTCAGAGTCGGCAAAGAGAAGGGATGCCCACGCCTGCTCCACACTGGAGGTGGTGCCGACCATCATCGAGATCAGTTCGACGGCGTGTTTGTACTCTGTTAAGTAACTGGGTTCTTCGCTTGTCTTGAAGTCAAGGTCGGCCCGTAACCGATTGAAGTAGAGCCCCATATCCGCGTCCAGTTCCCAGGCGCGGTTTACGTACTGACAAAGGCCTACAAGCTTTTCGAAGTCCTCCTGAGGCAAGCTGCCGGTTCGCTTTGCGTCAACCGGTGATCGGGAGTTGCTGACGAATTGCAGCAGTTCATCCGCTTCATCATTGCCCAGCATTACACAACCCAGGGGTATGGCTGCGAGTACGCTCGAAGAAAGCCCCATGCGGATGAGCTGTCTGCGATCGATCTTCAATTCGGTCATGTTCGATGGATATCTTTCATGATTGGCAACAGTACGTCGACGAAGTTACCTGGATGTTTCTGGTAGGAAATTGGGATGATTAGTGATGCTCGTACGGTTCAATAGTGAGGGTCATCCCCGTGTATTTTCCGTCGGGAGCAACGCTCGGGAATTTGTACTCGGAGTTGCTTAAAATTGCGTAAACGGCAAGGTCCTTCTCCTGTAACAACGCTCGTGTCGTCAGCTTCCACTCGCGGCCAACCTGCTCGAAGCGTCCGGGGATGTCTTGCGCGCCGAGAAATGAAGTAAACGCCCAGTAGATATATTCCGACGCCATACAGTCATAGTCGCAGGTTTCATCGTCGTAGGAATACCAAGCACCAGACGGGTATTCGTCTGGAATTTCTTGAAATTGTCCACCGCGGGCCAAATCCATTGCGTTGGCGATCTCCGTCCCAGGTACCCTCCCAAAGACCTCAGGGTAAGCGCCGCCCCAGCCGACATCTGAGACCATATGTAGGATTTCTTCCAGCGCCCCGTCGAAAACCCCTTCCTCCTTAGCATCCGGGTGAGTTTCGTCGCCATACAAACCTTGGCCGCGTGGGCGTGACCCCCTCGGGGCACCCCGCATTTCACCCTGCGTCCCAGTCATGGTAATAGCGCCTTCCCCTTCGAGAAGTGCCGCCATGATCAGCGGGTTGTCTGGTTTGCCGTCTTCGTTGTTGTCTATGTACTGGGCAAGCACTCCGGCCGCGTGAAGCAGCTTGTGATCGCCGGTTGTGTTTGTGGCGTAAATGGGCACACCGAACACATCAACCTTTTTGGTAAACGCTACCCGCTCGTTTGATTGTGGCAGCTCTAAGTCACTCGAATCACTGTTGCTGCATGCTCCCATTATGAAAATGACCAGCATTAATACACACATTGTTTTCATAGGTGTTGGCTTCAACTTGTCCCCGCTTTCGCCAAGAGAGGCAGTTTAAGATGGGTGACATTTCATCTCGGAATGCGATCCCAGACCCTTTGAAACCCCAGGTTTTGTAAGCCCCCAGCCTCCAAAAGAAAGCCGGAGATGCCGCCATTGTTGTTTCTAAGAAACCTCAATGTGTTTGCCCCCCACCGGAACGATCGGTGGGATATGAGACTAGGGCAAAGTTCATGATCACTCCTTGTATCTCAGTGGCCGGATGAGGGCAAGAGTCTGATTGAGCATGCACATCGCGGCAAGTTAACTTCAGTGATTATGTTTTGTTATCAGTGTGAATACTGGCCTGTTGTTCGCTGGCACAGCTGCGAATAGAGTTTTAAAGCGTTCGTCAAGTGCTGGAGGTCAGTGGGCGAACATTCTGTTCTTGAGGAGGGTAATAGTGATTCCTTTCACGCGGTCTGCTCTGAGCTTGTTATTGCTAGCGATTTTGGTTGCGTCTGACGTTTCTGGGCAATCGGGTCCCAGCAACCTTCTTGACTGGGTGCATTACCGAGAAATAGGTCCCACACGACCTGGAGGGCGTGTGGTTGCATTTGCCGTATCGAGCCAGGATCCCTATGTGTTCTACGTTGGCGCTGGTCCGGGGGGATTGTGGAAAACCGTCAACAATGGGACGACGTTCGAATCAATATTCGACAATGAGCAGACATCATCAATCGGCCACATGGTTGTTGCCCCAACCGACGACAACATCGTCTACATCGGCACCGGTGAGGGAAATCTTAGAAACAGCGCCTACTACGGCGACGGAGTCTATAGAACAAACGACGGCGGTGTCAGTTGGTTAAACGTGGGTCTGCGAAAATCAGGGCAAATAGGAAGGCTGGTTGTTCATCCCAAGAATCCCGACCTGGTTTATGTTGCGGCGCAGGGGCAGTACTACACGGAAAATTCAGAGCGGGGCGTGTACAAAACAACAAACGGTGGCCGAACGTGGGAGAAGTCACTCGGAATCGTTGCTGAAGGCGTTGACGTTGGCGCAACAGATATTGTCATGGATCCGCGCGATCCTGACGTCCTCTATGCTGCGACGTACCAGAGGATTCGCAGACCATGGGGCTTTTCCGGGTCCGGCCCTGGCAGCGGTATCCACAAAACTACCGATGGCGGCTCAACATGGACGAAGCTATCTAATGGTCTCCCCGGCGGACTGATCGGGAAGATCGGTCTCGCCATATATCCCAAGAATCCGGACGTTCTCTATGCGGTCATCGAGAACGACAATGCTGAGGGGGTTTCCTACGAAGACCGGTGGAGTGAGATACAAGCAGGCAAACCCGGCGCTGTTGAACCGATTGGGAGTGTTGTTTACCGGACCGACGATGGTGGGCAATCGTGGCGCCAGACTACCGAAAGCACGGTTGGAGAGAGGACTAATTATTACGGCCAGATTGTTGTTGATCCTGGTGATGAAAACACGGTTTACGTCATGGATTCGATGGTGCATAAATCGACCGATGGGGGGCGCAATTGGTCGCGGGCGTTCGAATATGGTGGGGACAATCACGTTCTCTGGATTGATCCGGAGAATAGAGATCATATGTTGTTGGGATACGACTATGGTTTCGCGATGAGCTTCGACTCGGGGGCGAACTGGCTCCATCTTGACAATGTGTCGATGGCGCAAATCTACGCAATCGGTGTTGATATGGAGTACCCGTACAATGTCTACGGGGGCCTGCAAGATTTTGGCTCATGGAAGGGGCCAAGCACCAAAAAGGGCAGGTTCCCAATCAGGTTCGAGGACTGGGAACATGTGCTTGGTGGCGACGGTTTTTACAATCAGGTTGACCCGACCAACGGACGCTGGCTCTATACCGAGTCGCAATTTGGAGGGCTTTCGCGCAATGACCAGAAGACGGGGGTACGGAGACGCATCGCGTATCGTGGGAACAACAACGTCCGCTTCAATTGGAATGCCCCACTTCTAATATCGCCACACAATGCGGACGTTATCTACCATGGTGCGAACATCCTTCTGAAGTCCCGGTTTCGGGGCGAACGATGGGAAGAGGTCAGTCCTGACCTCACCAAGAATGACGCGTCGAAGTTCGGCGGTCGCGAAGTGAGTCAGTATGGGACTTTGACGACGATCGACGAATCACCAGTGGAACAGGGTGTGCTGTGGGCTGGAACGGACGACGGTAACGTGCAGGTAAGCCGCGACGGTGGCGATAACTGGACTCTCGTCAATGACAATATTCCCGACAACCCTGAGTACTGGGTGTCAAGAATCATCGGGTCACACCATGCTGCGGGTACCGCCTATGTGACGTTTACAGGTCGTCACATGACGGATTACCGACCGTTTGTTTACAAAACCACAGATTATGGGGAAACGTGGTTATCGATAACGGGCAACCTGCCTGACGAGAGCATCAATGTGATCCGAGAGGACCACAAAAACCCGAACCTTCTTTTTGTTGGGACAGACCGGACTGTTCACGTATCACTTGACGGGGGTCGCTCTTGGCATGAACTGAAAAACAATTTGCCAACGATTCCGGTACACGATCTGGTTATTCATCCCCGCGAGAATGATCTTGTGGTCGGAACGTTTGGCCGCGGTTTCTACATTGCTGATATTTCCCCTCTTCAGGAGTTGACGGAAGAGGTCATGGACAATGACGTCCATTTCTTTGAAATTGAAAACAAGGTTCAGTGGGTCATGCCACGGCAAACAGCGGTTGCCGATCAGAACTTCGAAGGCGAAAACGAACCGCACGGTGCCATGTTGAACTACTACCTGAAAAACAGCCTTCCTGAAGGCGTGAAGTTGTCAATTTACGATGGGGCAATTTTGATCAATGAATTCGAAGGGGCGGGGAACCCTGGTATTAACAGTGTCATGTGGGGAATGACCCGCCGCGGAAGGAAGAAAACTCCAGAAGAGGTCGCCCGTTGGGATGAACAGATGAGATATGGGGAGCCAGAACCGTTTTACGATTACTATGACACCAACGAGTTTTTCGGGGCCGCGGACGAGGAAGTAGGAAGGACCGGGCTCTCGCTAAGGACGCGGGTGCAGGGGCGGCCGGGAATGCGGGGCAGAGACTACGTGCTACACCGCGTCCAGCCCGGACAATACCGGGTAGAGCTAGAGGCGAAGGGAACAGCCTTCACGCAGACTTCACTCATTCTGCAAGACTTCTGGTACGACAAAAACTTCCAATAGCCTTGAACATTACTCCCTACAGGGTAGCGATAGCCTGAAAGGTTAGCTGACGGCTATCGAAAGTTACCAAGGCCGAGGTGCCACGCGCGGCAGTTTTTCGTCGCGCATGGCAGCATGGTAAGCGAACGTTGCCAACACAACTGCTGACTGCATCAGCCCCTCCGGCACCAATCGCTCGTAGGTATCCATGCTGCCGTGGGCGTTGATGTTGTCAATGACCTTCCTGTCTTGCTCAAAATAGAAGCCAGGCAATCCGACTTCTTCGTAAGCCTCGTGTTGCAACCCGGTGGTAAACAAATGAGTCATCCCGAGGTTACGCAGCGGCTTCATCCATTCTAAGAAAATGGACCGAACAAGCTCGTTACCCATAATCGATACCCCACGAATCCTGCCGCTGCCAATATCCATATTGAAATAGGCTGACAGGTTCTCGTAGTCTTCCTTGTATTCCTTTGTTTGTGGGTCGGCGAAGTTTGTACGTACGTGATGGCGATTACCGAACAAGCCCATTTCGTGCCCGCCCCAGAGTCCAAAGCGTATGGTTCGCCTTGGCCTCACGCCGATGGCAGCAAGCGTGCGTGCCGCCTCCATGGTGGCAACGACCCCGGCAGCATCGTCGACGGCGCCGGTAGCTGCGGGGTTCGCTTCCAGATGTGCGCCGACAATAACTAGCTCGTGCGCTAGGTCAGTGCCAGGGATCTCAGCGATAACGTTGTGATCGGTAAGGTCGTTACGGCTGAAAGAAACTCTAACGTTGGCTTCTATCTCCACTGGTACGCCCTTCTCGAGGATGCGCATGATGCGGTTGTAATGCTCCGCTGACATCACAAGCTCCGGTGGGTGCGGTGTTGCATCGACCTCCCAGGGCTTGGTTTCCAGGGTGTACCTATTATTCTCGACAACTACCGTCCCGTAGTCGGTACGCCCGTCAGTGCGAACAATAGCTGCAGCACCCTCGGCGAAAACGAAGTCGATAATCTGCTGGCGGGGCAATGTGGATCGATTCGCGCTCCGCTCCGACTGGACGGGATTGGTTGGCCCGACTGTAATCTTTGCCATTGCGTCGAGCTCTTCTTCAGTGAAGCCTTCCGGTAGCAGCGGGATAGTTGTACTGATTGCTTGTTTCGGATGAGTTAACACAAGTGCGTTCTTTAGTCTTCCCCGATACGGTTCTAGATCTATCTCGCCCTCGATCTGAGAAAAATCTAAGTAGACCGCTGGACCTTGCACCTTCCCGTTGGTGCCCTGGGACCAGGTTGCCGGGTAGGCAAGCAGCGACATGTATTGGGGTTTCATCATATGAACTGAGATGTACTCATTCACATAGCCGATGCCGAATTCATAAGGCTCTAAATATGAGTTTGAAATTCCATATTCCTTGAACTTCTCGACTGCCCATTCAGCAGCGGCTTTGTACCCAGGGGATTTGGCGACGCGGGGGCCGAACACGTCAGTCAGCCAGCTAGCGTTGTCCATAAGCTCGGTGTTAGTGAAGATTTCCTCACGGATTTGTTGTGCGACATCCCAGTACACTGGTTCCTGTAGGGGCGCTGATGACACTGGGAGAACCGAAAACACCAGTAGGACTGAGGCAAGCATGGTCACTACGCATCTGCGGCTAGCGATTTGGGCTTGTTGCGGGGCTCGTTCCATTTGCTTGCTCACCATGGTCGCGGTACCGCCCGAGGTAACTTCTCGTCGCGCATCGCAGCGTGATATGCGAACGTGGCCATAACGACTGCATTCTGAATCAAATCCTCGGGAACCAGGCGATCGTACAGATCCATGTTCGTATGTGCGTTCATGTCATCGATCGCCTTCCGGTCTTGATCGAAATAGAAGCCCAACAACCCGACTTCTTCGTAGGCCTCATGTTCCATTCCGTTGAGGAACAGGTGTGTCATCCCCAAAGCGCGCAGCGGTTTTATCCATTCAAGAAGAATTGACCGCAGGACCTCACTCCCCATAATTGAAACGCCACGGACTTTTCCGGTACCGATGTCCAGATTGAAATAGGCTGAAAGGTTGTCGTAGTCAGCCTTGTACTCTTGGGTTACTGGGTCTGCAAAGTTTTGCCGGACATGGCTGCGGTTGCCGTACAAACCCATTTCGTGCCCACCCCAGAGACCAACTCGAATCGTCCTGCGAGGCTGTGCCCCGATAGCCATGAGAATCCTCGCTGCCTCCATGGTTGCAGCGACGCCGGCACCATCGTCGATGGCTCCGGTACCGACCGGTTCCGACTGCAGATGCGCACCGATGATGACGATCTCATGCGCCAGATCAGTTCCAGGGATTTCAGCAATAACGTTGTAGTCGTAAGGGTCGTCAGCCGGAAATTCGACTCTGATCTCGAGTTCCATCTCAACCGGAATGTCTTTCTCCAGAATCCGCATCATGCGGTTGTAGTGCTCTGCCGCAATGATTACCTCGGTAATTGGCGCTGGAGCGTCTGCTTCCCACATGCGCCGTTCCATTGAATAACCATTGACCGCAGCATCTACCATTCCCAGCCCGTTGCTCCCATCGGGCCGAACTACCGCTAGTGCGCCCTCGGCGAAAACGAAATCGTAGATTTGTTCGCGTGATAGTCGTTCATCATGCGGTCTTTGTTCCCGGGACTCTTCGGATTCCGGGCCGGGGATGGGAATCGCTGCCATCGCGTCGAGCTCTTTGTCAGTGAAGCTCGTGGGTTTGAACTGAAAGTGGGTGGGAACGGTTTGTATTGGACTGATGAGGATAATGAAGTCTTCTAACTGGCCGCGGTAGGGATCCAGATCCGCTTCGATGGCAAACGCTTCGAAGTTGACGTACTTAACGGGTGCCCGAATCTTTCCATCTGTACCGGCTGACCATGGTGCAGGATAGGCGATGAACGGCGAGTACCGTGGGCTCGTCATGTGCACCGACGTGTATTTGTTGTCCCAGCCTGCCGCGAAGTCGAACGGCTCCAATCGAGCTTCAGACAAACCGTAATCATCGAGTTTCTGCCGCGCCCATTCCGATGCTGCAATGTAGCCGGAAGACTTTGAGTTCCTCGGCCCGAAAACATCGGTGAGCCAGCTAGCGACCTCCATTACCTCCGAACGTTCGAAGGCCTCCTCCATTATTTGGCCGACGGCATCCCAGTACACTGGCTCCGGTTCAGGTGTTGGAGTAGCTATTTGAGGATTCTGTGGTTGCCACGGAATCAAGGCACTGGCCGGTGAGACAACCGCAGAGGCTAGAGACAACGCGGCTACTAAAATGCCCGGGCCGCGCGTGATTATCCGGCCATTCCATGGCCGGGCCCTCATCAAACCGCGTCTCTTGCCGGCGTAAAATCCCAACTAATTCTCCTTGACCGGAATTACCGGAAGGATGAGATGAGACGGGTATTGTCTCGAATGGTGGACCGTATTCCTAGCGATCACCCATTCCGTCTCATCGTAATTGTTTCCCCCGGTATTAAGATTTCGCTCATAGGATGGGAAATCACTACTTGAAACCTGCAGCCGGATCCTGTGCCCCGGTGCAAAGTAATTACTAGTGGCATCCATGTCCACTTGAATCTGGTATACGCCACCTTCTTCCATCCAGACTTTCTTAGTGAACCCTTCGCGATAGCGAGCCCGCAAAATACTCGCTTGGATGTTGTAGGCCGTCCCGTCTGGGTACACGTCCACGAGCTTAGCCGTGAAATCAGTATCCTTTGCCGAAGACGATATATAGAAGACTGCCGTTATCGGGCCGGTCAACTCGACACCTTCTTCCAGCGGCGGTGTGGTGTAGACAAGCACATCATTGCGAACTTCGACCGGGCCTTGATCGATCGCACCGGCGGATGTTCCCCAGGGAGTTCCGCGCGGCCCCCCTGTGGATGGGACCGGATGAGCGGGGTCGTAAATGAAAGTGTCCGGCGATTCGTCACGGGGGGGCTCTGTGGAAAGTCGACCGTCCCCGTAGCGGCTATTTGCACCTCCCATGCTATGAAGAAAGTATTTGGTGTATTCAGTTTCCGGCAGCGGCCACGCATCCGCTGAGCTCCACTCGTTGCTCCCCATTGTGTAGTACTGGACCTTCGGCATATCCGTGGCGCCGTTTTCCTCTCCTTTGAGCCAATACTCAAACCATTTGATATAGATCGAGTAATAATCGAGCCGGGCGTCACCGATATCGCGATCACCCACCACCGTGTGCTCTGTTGCCTGCTCATAGCTGCAATGGGTCGTCGGGGCAATAATAAGGAATTGATTGGCCGCAGCGGTTTCAGAGACAGCTTTCTCTCGGAAGTAGTTAAACTCGTAAATCGTCTCGTCGACACTGATGTCGTACCAGGAGCTCACGTGTAATGCTGTTACATCGATTGTTTCGGTTCCGTCGTAATAGCCCATCGTGTCATGCCACCAGGGATCGCCAAAATCCCGCGTTGCCAGATCGAGAAAATCGTTAGGAGGCGCCCCTGCTTTATTCATAATGTCGATGAGAGGCAACGTCCAGACCAGTTTTTCCCAATCTGGCTCCGGTGCTGTAGTTGCCTGGGGAGAGTAGAAATCGCGGATTTTGGCAATCTCCTCATCTGATAGTCCCGGTGGGGGCTTAAAGGAATACTTGTTGCCGGAGCTGAAATACCAAGGCACGGTGGCGGCGAAGTCGAGAACACCGCCCTTGAAGCCCGACCAATACCGATACCGGCCGTTTGCGGCACCGATGAACGGCCCATTCCGAGGAATCATTGTGGTCAGGTTAGGGTGTTTCAGTGGTGCTGTGGCGGCTTGCACCTCGGCTGGATACGAGCAGCCATGCATCCCCACCTTGCCGTTGGACCAAGATTGCTTGGCAATCCAATCAACGGCATCGTAGCCATCCTCAGCTTCACTTCCCGCCGGTGGAGAGTAGATCCCTTCAGACTCGAACTTGCCTCGGCTGTCTTGCACGGCGACAACAAAGCCTCGTGACGCAAACATATAAGCGTCGCCGTTCTTGTTATCTCTCAATTCGTTCTTGTTATACGGAGTCCGGATGAGAATTACGGGCAGTTTTTCGTCAGGAATTTCTGGGAAGTACAGGTCGGTTGCCAACCGTACACCGTCTCGCATGGGGACCATGCGGCTTTTCTCCAACCGCACTTCGTTTTCCGGGGCAGGTCGGCTGATAGGACCTGATGAATCCTGCAACATTGCTTCATATGCCTCCGCAACGGTAATAAGCGCCCCCAACACTAGAAAAATCAAAACAGGGATAAGGCGAAGTCTCATAGTGTGCTTCTGCAACTCTCTGGAGACCGTTTCTTCCCGGAGGGACTCTGTCTCCTATTTTCGAAAAAAATAACAAGAAACCACGAGATTTGACCGAAGGATGCCCTAGAATTCGCTGCGGATCCATTCTGAACGTTGACCTAGTTAGAAACTGTAATCGGGTAATGGGGCAAGCTCGTCAGGGAGAGAGATAGTGATGACCTTTAGAACACTTTTACAAGTAGCTGTATTTTCGGCTGTTGTTTTGTTCGTCGCGCCGATTGCCTATGGGCAATCGGATGTAATGACGGCGAAAGTAAGCTCGGAAATTCTCCACCTAATGCGGAAAGAAAAACTTGACCTCATACTTCCTGGGGCCATGCGTGACAACAACATTGACATGTGGATCCATGTCACGCGGCAAGGTGATCCGGACCCAATGGTCCAGCAGTTTGGCAACGCGTGGGGATACATTGTTTTTACGGACCGGGGAGGAGACCGGATTGAGCGAGCGTTGTTCGGTGGCGGCGGTAGTCGGGAGCTATTTGATATCTTCGGTTCACGGGCAATCCGGATGGCGATCGCCGGTTATGACTACGGCGATCAAGATTTCTCTGTCTACGATGAGCTGCGAAATTTCGTCGCCGAGCGAAACCCATCGACAATAGCGGTTAACACTTCCGATTGGCTTGCGATTGCAGATGGAATATCTCATTCACAGTACGTAAAGCTCCAGAAAATCCTTGGCCCCGAGTATTCCAAGAAAATCGTCTCAGCGGAAAATGTGATCACGGATTTTCGGGCGCGTCGAACACAACGGGAGATCGTCGCCTACGCGAATGCGTTGGAAATACACCGTCAAATTCTCGAACGCTCTTTGTCCAATGAGGTGATAACCCCAGGGGAGACTACTTTAGGGGAAGTGGGTGCGTGGGTTAGAGAGCAGTTTCACCAGCGGGGCTTGTTGCGAGGGCCCGATGCAGGCGCAGGGTCCCCCGGGATCCTGTATTCAGCGACGGCGTCAAAGCTGGGGCGGTTTGATGATGATGACTACGTGATCCAGCGTGGTGATTTCCTGACGTTTGACACAGGTGTTAGATATCTCGACTATTTCTCGACGGATTACAAACGCAATGCTTATGTTCTCAGGGAAGGTGAAACTGCTCCTCCCGAGAGTATTCAGCACGCATTTGATCGAGCTGTCGGTGCTCGTGAGATCATGCGCAAGGAAATCAAGGTTGGTCGAACGGCTGGGCAGACGTTGGCTGCCAGCGTGGAAGCAATGGAAGCTGCTGGCTACATTTACACACCTTTTACCGATATTGGTGAAGATGACTACATGCTCGTGCAGGAGGCACTCATCAATACCGACAAATCGGGATTTTCTATTGATTTTCACAGCCAGGGGAACAACAGCGGTAGTTTGGTGACGGTCGGACCTTCGGTGGCTCCATTTCGATCTGACCGAGATCACTTAGTAATTCAGGAAAACCACATGTTCTCTTTCGAATACATGGTTCACACGAATGTTCCAGAACGTCCTGGCTATCCTGTTTCGATCAACATCGAAGGCAATCACATCGTGACCAGCCGGGGTGTGGAATACCTTTATCCGCCAAATGAACGAATTTTGCTGATTTACTAAGCTTTTAGGGGAGCGAAACACATTGAACCTTGGAAGTCGGACATTTGTTGTAATGGTTGCATTCCTGGGCATGGTGGCGGTGGGCTCGCATGCTTTGCCCAATGCTTTTGGGGCGAAACAGGGAAGCTACGAGGACCTCCTTGAGCTATTCCGACAATTCAGGAATTTTCAGCGACCGGAAATCCAGACAACCGTGCCTGACTATTCCGCGACCACTATGGCGGAACAGTTTGTCGAGTTGCGCCAGTTTCAGCGCAGACTTGCCGATATCGACATTGATGGTTGGTTGATTCATGAGCAGGTTGACTACCACCTGGTGCGGGCGGAGATGAACGGTATGGAGTTCCAGCATCGCGTGCTGGCTCCTTGGTCGCTCGATCCGGGGTTTTACAATGATGTATTGCCACGCCTTGGTAGGGCACAGGATTTTCCGCTCAGTGAATCTAGAGCCGATGAGTTGCAAGTTCGTCTCAGGGCCGTCGCCGAGATAATCGAGCAGGCCAAGGTGAACCTTAACGACTTCTCCCGGATTGCCGCCGATCTCGGCACGCTTGCTGTCCTTTCACTGGGAGACACTCGTGAATCGTATGAGCAAATCGTCGCTGATCTTGCCGAGCACCATCCGGACTTGGTGGAGGATGGTCTTGAGGCCCTTGCCGCAATCGGTGACTACATAGCGTGGATAGAGAATAACAAGCGCCGAATGACTGCCCGGGCTGGGGTCGGCAAGGAAAACTATAGCTGGCTGATGAAAAACGTTTACCTCTTCCCGTACACCTGGGATGAGGTTCGTATGATCGTGGAACTTGAAGACAATCGTGTCAGGACTTTCCAGCGCCTTGAGGAGAATCGTAACCGAAACGTTCCTCCAATTGAGCCAGTTCAGTCACAAGCTGAGTACAAAGCTAGCGTCTCTGAGGCGATTGAGCATCTGATGGATTTTTTAGTGAAAGAACGAATTTTCACGGTGGATGACTATTTAACACCGGATGGATACTTTGGCTCATGGCATGGATTCGACAATCCTTGGCCCGAAAAGCACGATTATTTCTTCAATTTTTCTCATCGCGAACCGCTAATGGAAGAGACTCACGAGATGGTCGGGCACCATTTTGATGGGTTACGTTCACGGAATGACCAACGTGAGATCCGTGGTGGTAGACGGCCGTACAAGATTGGCACCGCGCGGGGAGAAGGGCTCGCGTTTGCACTTGAGGAACTGCTAATGCACGCCGGCTATCTTGACGGCAGGAACCCTCACGGACGCGAAATTACCTATGAGCAATCTGCCTTTCGCACCGTCCGTGCCCTTTCGGACATCTATATGCACAGCGGCGATTGGAGCTATGAGGATGCGTATCAGTTCTGTGTAGAAAATGCGCCCCACGGTGAATTGCTCGATGGCAGTCACCACCTATGGTTCGAACTTGATACCACCCTGAGAGGTGTGGGGCACCATATGCTCATGGTCGTTGGGAAGGTTCAGTTCATGAAGCTAATGAGAAATCGTGCCAACCAGCTCGGTGATGATTTCGTTCTCGAGGAATTCATGGACGATGTCCTCAACACCGGATCGATTCCCTGGTCCTTAATTCGTTGGGAGATGACTGGGTTAGACGACGAGATCAAACAATTGACCGTGCAGTGAACCACACTCTGTTGACCTCCTTGTTTTCAATGCCGCGCAGTTAACTAAATAGACGAATTAAGAAGTGACTACGACAACCTTTTCGTCACAGGAAATTGCACTAAAAGTTACGGCTCTGCTGTTTCTGGCATCAACAGCCACAATGGCCTATGCAATACAGGACCAAGCTGTTGAGTCTTTCCCACTGATCGAAACAGGGGAGCAGGTGGTGGCTCCCCCGAATGGGACACCTCTTTTTTACACGAAGTACATCAACGCTGGCGGTGTTGTCACCGTCTGCTCCGAGGCTGTGCCCGACGCTGCTTTAATTGGGGCTTACCGGACCTTCCTGCATTTGACGAGTCACCGGCCAGACGTTCTCGAAGCTATGCTGCAACACAAGCCCCGGATCTCGATCATGGGGCTATCGGAAACAGCTTCGAACTTGCCTGAATTCGGCCTCTCCAGTGATGGGCAATGGGGCCTCGGCCAAATGCCTGATTCGTCGACCAGCTTGGTGTCCGTGCGTGGTGTTTGCTACCCGGGTAATGGCGAGTACCGAGCCAATTTTCTGCTCCACGAGTTTGTCCATGCCATGCAAAACTTGGGCTGGCCGACAACAGACCCTCAAATTGAAGATGAGGTATGGGGGGCCTACGTAAATGCGGTTAAACAAGGTTATTTCAAAGCCCCTAGCAACGAACCGCTGGAAGGCATCACCCCGTTCGATGCGTTTGGGGACGACGAGTACCTTACCCACAATGTGAACGCCTGGTTTGATCTGAACGAATCACTGCCTGGTCCCTGGGTGGATGTCCAGATCGGCGACAGTGGTCCCCCTTCAGGTACCCGCGCTCAACTCCGTGCCCGCGACCCACAGCTGTACAAAATCATCGGACGCTTTCTGCCTGATACTTTGGGAGATCT
>CAYVUW010000004.1:65252-92971 GCA_964455175.1 uncultured Acidobacteriota bacterium
GGCGAAAATTAGTCCGTTGAGAGCCTGCGTAGCGGCGACGCCAATGATGGTGGCTAAAGCGCCGATTTCGAGCTGGCCGAGCGGGCCGAAGCCCCGGCTGAGATTCCATATGCCAACGGCGGCGCCACGGTCCATATCGCCGACATTTTGTTGCAGCACGGTGGGTAGAAGAGCATCGACGCTTCCCCAGGCGAGGCCAACCATGCCCATTAGTGCAAGCGACAGCAAATATGAAGTTGAAAAAGAGAACGCCATAAGCCCGATCCCGAAACCAACGCAGATCAACGGCAGTAAACGCTCGGGGCGCACGTGGCGTGCCAAACTTCCAAGCAGCAGCACCCCGACGACGCCGCCAGCATTACGCGCCGCCACTAGGTTGCCGAGACCCTGTTCATTGACTTGGAGAATGTCACGGGCAAACGATGGTGCAAGCACTTCGCTAGAGTAGGCGAAGACTTCAGCCGATAATGCAATGATCGCGAACGCCAGCACTGCTGGGGTGTTCATCAGCTGGCGGATCGACCCCCACAGCCCGGGAGAGGCTGACGGCACGCCATCATCTTCTGCGGAAGAGAGATCTCGAAAAGCTCCGGCCCCCGGGGCAATTCTTGGAATTATTGCCAGCAGAAGCCCGCTGCTCAAGTAGGTTACAGCCATTGCAGCAAAAGCTCCGACGCCACCGAACACGGCGAGCAAGAATCCTGTTGATATTCCCCCAACGATACCGAAGAGCTTGTTGGCGAGCTGCTCGAGAGCCAGGCCGTTAACTGCATTGTCGGGGCCAACGACATCGTAGACATAGGACTTGGCTAGGGTCGTCTCGGCAACGTCAAAGATCCCCACGAGCATGGCAACGATTAACACGCCTCGGAAGCCAAACCATCCCTGCATACTGGCGATCGTGGCCACTGCGGACATGCCGAAACCGAAGAAGTTAGTGGCTTGCAGCATGATGCGCCGGTCCATCTTGTCAGACATGCTGCCGATAGGTACGGAAAAAAACAGGCGTGGCAAGATGCGGATTGCTAGTGCCTGGCCGACACCAAAGGGCGACCCAGTAAACTCCAGTGCCAACCAGCTTATTGCCACGGTGCTGATGTGCGCCGAGTAGCCGTTCAAGCAAATCGACAACCAGACAATCCCGAAGCCTGGCTGACGGAATGAAGCGAGGAGTGCGGGCCCCGACATTTATAGACAGAACAGGTCGTTAGAGACCTTTCCCGCGAAAACCCGTTTGCCAGTCATCTTAGCGGTGCGGTTCCCCCCATCACTGCACTTGCGGAACTATTCGGGCCCCCGGTGTGCGCGATGGAATTAGAATTTGTCAATTTGGCCTTTATGACAGCCCACCGAAGCCCATCTCTTCGTTGAGCTTGTTGTCCTCAAGCATTATCCGACCATCACACTCGATCTTCGCGGTCGTCAAAACGACGTCACAGTGGACGTTGCATGGCGGTACCGTGCCGCCGAATGCTGGGGCCTGTGATCCAAAGCCGAAGGTCACTGCACCGAGCACGTGCTCGTCCTGGTGCACGCTACCTGAGGTGCGGGCGCGCGGGTTGAGGCCGAGTGTGAAATGGCACAAGTGGGTGGCGATCGGGTCACCACTCTCAGCGAAGTACGAGCGCAGCGCATCGGCATCCTCCCCGCCTTCAAAGTTAACAATGACACCGTCTTTGATCTGCAGAGTTACTGGCGCCTTGGGCAAGCGGCCCGGCGGGATGTTGCCGTCAACAACGATGGTTCCTTGAATCGTGCTTTCGACCGGAGCATTGGCCACGGAGACTCCGGGGAAAAAATCGGCTTGGCCGGGTTCCGTAGCCATTCCGGTCCCGAGATCAATAGGCCTGTCGCGCAGGTCGAAGGTGATGTTTGTGCCATATGGTGAAGTCACGCGGCAAATCTCGGTGCCTTGCCACAATTCACCGATGCACGTACCGACCTCTATCATCCGATCGTAGTCGACGTCACGGATGCCCTCGATAGCAAAGTCCTCCATTCCATTCACGTTAGTCGCGGCGATTCGCACGCCAGCTTCTAGCGCCTTGTCCGTGGATGCCTTGGACATAAACATGGTTTCGCATACGCCGATCACCACGTTGGCTCCGGCTATTGCCGCGATCGTGGTTTCGTCAAGCTCGCTAGCATCAGTTGGTGACATGAATGGAATCAACAGGAGCGACGGGCGAGCGCCTGCCGCGATACCAGCATCGAAGCATGCCTGGGCGACCTCAGGATCAGTCTTGGTGTCGGACAGAATCAGCAGGCTCTCACCGGCTTTTGTTCCCGACATGCGGCGCACGGCAATGTCGCCGAAATCTTTCCAGCGGGAGCTCATAACCGGTAGTCCTCGAGTTCTGTTCCTTGTGACGTGATGAAAATACGAAAATCGTTGGTTTCCGAATGCAGGCCTGTCAGTATTTGCTGCCCGCTTGTTGATGCATCGTCCATTCGTTGTGCTTGGCTTGAAGTACGGGAGGCACTCAGGGCTCAAGGCCGGTTCCATGCCCAGACATGCAAAGTTTACTCGCAGGGTGGATGGTTGACGAATGCGAAGTACATTTGCGTGGGAACGAACGCCGAGTTATCAGCCCCCCCGGTGTCATGGATGTATATTGGCGCCGCACAGTTGGAGGATTGGACCCTCAAATGAGGAGCGAAGGGTGCTTGCATTGCTGGGGCCATTTCCCCATTAAACGCCAAGCGAACGGACCTTAGGTTTGAGCTGGAAGTCGTTTTTAACGCTACGCCGTGATTCTGGTAGTGATGGTGATCGAGAATGGGAAATTTAACTAACTTCTTAGTTTTGCACTCGTTTTGTTTCCTGTTCGTTTGTAGCGACGTGCTCGCGCAGCCCGCGCTGGGTGACGGGCAATCTACCTCCTCCCAGCAAGAAGATGCTCAAATAAAGGAGCGTGTTGTCGTGCGAGCCCGGCCGTTAGATTCGGTGGCTGCGTCAGTGACCGTCATCGATGAAGAAACTATAGAAGAGGCCAACGTACGGACCGTGGCCGAGTTGCTGGAGTATGTTGTTGGCGCGCGAGTCTTGTCTTCCGGGTCGCGCGGTGGCCCGGCGACGATACAGTTGCGGGGCGGTGACCCTAATTTCGTCCTGGTGCTTCTTGACGGTGTACCGCTCAACGACCCCACGGACGTCGAAGGTGGTGCAGTCAACCTGTCGAGTCTCCCCACTTCTAGTGTGGAGCAGATTGAGGTGGTGCGCGGGCCGTTGTCGTACTTTTATGGATCGACCGCGCTGTCCGGAATCGTCAATATCACTACGCGTCGCGGCACGACTGAAAAACCTCAAGTGCGAGCAAGCGTTGAGGGTGGCAGCAGCTCACTGATTCGGGGTGACGCTTCGTTGGCGGGTATGGTCGGTGGTGGTGATTACTACCTGGGCTTCGATTGGGAGCAACAAGCTGGTCATGTCGGGGACGATGAGTTTCAGCAAGCAAACTTTCAAGGGAGTTTTACGGTGCCGGTGCGTGAAACGGGGACGCTGCGGCTCAGCACACGCGCGGCTTTGTCGGAGGCCGACGATTACCCAGAGTCATCCGGTGGCCCAATGTTCGGTTCCGGCGATCTGCGCCATGCTCAGGTCTCAGAGCTTAACGTCGGTGCCGATCTGCATTGGTCGAACACCGACGTTTGGCGCAATCGTTTTATTACTACCTATTATCGTCGTGGTATGGACCGCGAGAGTCCAGGCGTAGGTTATTTTGTTCCCCCGTCGGTTGAAGCCACTTCATACTGGCACCTTCGTAGCGGTTGGTTGACCACCTACGATTTTTCAACAGTGGCGCGAATAAGTGCGGGCCTCGATGTTGATCACGAGAACGGCAAAAACGTCAGCACGTTGTTTTTGCCGCCGTTCTTCGGTGGTGACGTCAGTGGTGACTATGTTTTGTCGCGTACGACTCCAGGGGCGTTTGCCGAGGCAACCGCAAGTGTCGGCGATCTAAGTGTCGAAGCTGGTTTGCGAGCTGACTTTCCTGAAGGTAGAGATACTGAGTGGAGTCCGAGGGTCGGTGCTCGTTACGCAGTAGGCCAGAGCGGAACGGAGGTCCGCGGCACGGCAAGTCGTTCTTTCAAGTTACCAAGCTTCTTTGCCCTAGCTAGCCCGCCGCAGCTTGGTGGAAACTCCGCGCTGCGCCCCGAAACTAGTGTTGGGGTTGATATTGGTATTGACCACCGTATTACCGATTGGAACCTAACAGCCTCGTTTGCGGTTTTCTGGATTCGCTACGAGGACCTGATCGACTTCGATTTCGATTTGTTTCAGAACATCAACAGAGACGAAGTAAGCGCAAGGGGTATTGAGTTGTCGTTGCGGTGGGACCCTGGCCCGAACGTGAGGGTGTTTTCTGACCTGACGTACCAGAACGCTGAAAGCCCTATATCTACGGAGCCACTGCGTAACTTGCCCGAATGGGCGGGCAGCGTCAGAGTTGGATTTCAACCAATTGAGCCGCTGAAGGTTCGCGTAGAATTAAGCTTCGCGTCGGAAAGCTTTGACGTGCAGCTCGCTGTTCCAGACAGGACGTTGGTTGATGGGTATGGGCTTATTGATCTTGCTGCGAGCTGGGACCTGAATGCTACCTGGACAATTCTGGCCCGTGTCGACAACTTAACAGACGCTGACTACGAGCACTTCATAGGGTTCCCCCAGCCCGGGCTTATTGGGAAGATTGGTTTCAGCTACATGCTTCGTTGAGGCAGAAATAAAGACTCTACTCACAGCGAACTAATTCGCTTTTCCCAGAACTAATCGACAGCACCGGCGAGTTTGAAAGGCCCAGTTCGCCCAGCCCCTTTCAACTTAGCTGTGCTGTTTTGTCCAGGAATCCTTCCGCTAATTCGACCGGCTGAATCTCTGCGGGCTCTACAAAAGGCAGGTGGTTATCTGTCACTTAGTTTGTACAATCGAACGGTGTTGAGCGCGAACGCTGTCGCTCCTGTATTCAGCTAGAGTAAGGGTGGAACCTCTTTCCGGTCCGGAGGCTCTTTTCAAGAGACATCATTGCAATTCCCAAGGGGGCAAGTTGCCAAACAATGAAAGAGTTCTGATAGCTGGTGGGTGGCGCGATGCTGACGCCACAGGGACATTTCGGCCAATTAATCCGGCGACCGGGGAAACTCTTGAGTGGTCCTACCCGGTTAGTAGAAGGGCTGACATCGATATTGCCCTCGAAGCGGGGAGCGCTGCCGCCAACGAACTACTGCATACCCCGGCCGATAAGATCGCTGATTTTCTGGAGCACTATGCTCACCTCATCGGAGAGAGCTCGTCAGAGCTCTCTAAGGCAGCGAACCTCGAAACAGCGTTGCCGGTGTCTCCGCGTTTCGTTGACATTGAGCTGCCGCGCACCATTGACCAGCTTCGCCAGGCGGCAACGGCGGCCCGCGATCGCGGTTGGACAATGCCCACTATCGACACAGCCTCCAATATTCGATCGATGCATGGACCGCTCGGCGCCCCGGTGGCTGTCTTCGGCCCAAACAATTTCCCCTTCGCCTACAATGCCGTCGCCGGTGGTGACTTCGCTGCCGCGATTGCGGTGCGAAGCCCGGTCATTGCCAAGGTGCACCCAAGCCATCCGAGGACTTCGCAACTCCTCGCCGAGGTTGCCTTTCAGGCGATTCAGGACACTGGCCTCCCTCCAGCCACGTTGCAGATGGTCTACCACATGGCGCCTGAAGATGGGTTTTACCTAGTGGCACACTCGCTCATCGGGGCGACTGGTTACACCGGTTCACGCCGCGCGGGCTTGGCTCTTAAGGCAGCCGCGGATGCCGCTGGCAAGCCAATTTACCTGGAGATGAGCAGCGTCAACCCGGTGTTCATTCTTCCGGGAGCGCTACACGAACGGGGAGAGGAAATCGTTGGCGAGCTGCATGCCTCCGCCATGGTAGCCACAGGTCAGTTTTGCACC
The DNA here is from genome assembly GCA_964455175.1 of uncultured Acidobacteriota bacterium. Taxonomy (GTDB): domain Bacteria; phylum Acidobacteriota; class UBA890; order UBA890; family UBA890; genus UBA890. Next base: position 71,189 of record CAYVUW010000004.1, read on the forward strand.
AACCCGGGCGTCGTCGTGCTGCAGGCCGGTGACGCAGCAGAACAGTTCATTGCCGCCATGCGCAGTCGCTTCGAAGATGCGGATGCTGGTGTCTTGCTCGGGCCTGGTGGGGTGCGGGTGGTGGGAGACGCGGTTCAGTCGATGCAGAGCTCAGGCGCCGAACTCGTGACCGGCGGTGCCCCGATTGAAGGTGGTGCGTGTCGCTTCCAAAATACATTGTTGCAAGCTTCTGGCGAAGACTTCCTGGCGGACCCTGAGGGGCTTCAGGAGGAGGCCTTCGGCAACGCTAACCTCTTCGTCGTTGCTACCGACGACGATGAACTCGAGCAGATTGCCGGTCGCTTTGCGGGCAATCTAACTGGTTGTTTGTACACGCATTCTGACGGAGATGACGACTTGCTCTATGAGCGCATCGCGCCTCATCTGCGTCGTCGGGTGGGACGTTTATTGAACGACAAGATGCCGACGGGCGTTTTGGTGGTTCCCTCGATGAACCACGGTGGACCCTACCCGGCCACTGGGCACCCTGGCTTTACCGCGGTGGGTATTCCGGCATCGCTTCTTCGTTTCTCGATGCTGCAGTGCTATGACGAGGTCAGGGAGCACCGGCTGCCAGCTGAACTACGTGACCAGAACCCGACGGGAAACCTCTGGCGCAGTATCGATGGAGCCTGGACACAGGCTGATGTGATGGCACCAGATGCCAGCTAAAGAAAACTCTTAAAAAACAATTTCCAAGAGAGGTTTGAATTATGAAAATTATTAGCGCAGACGAAGTACACGCCGCTCTTAGCTATCCCGGTTTGGTGGATGCTCTGCAAGAGACGTTTGCCAAGAATTTCAATCAGCCACCGCGGCAGGTTTTTTTGCTAGATGACGCAGATAATAACGACGCATTTGCATTGTTACCCGCCTGGAACGACAAGATTATTGCGGTAAAAGCATTCACCTATTTCGAGGGCAATGCAGCACCATACGAGCGTCTCTACTCCAAGATCATGATATTCGACCGTTCCCACGGGGAGCCTTTGGCTTTAGTAGATGGCACCACATGCACATTTTGGCGCACGGGTGGTGTCTCGGGTTTAGCCACGCGTTTGCTTAGCAGGGAGGATTCTTCGACCATGTTGTTGTTGGGTACGGGCAATCTATCTACCTACATGATCCGCGCCAATGCCTCTGTGCGACCTCTAGAAAAGATAATGATCTGGGGGAACCCCGATGGCCTTCCGCCAATGGCGGAAGCTCAAGCTGTGATCGACGAAGTGTCAGCGGAACTGCCCGAGATCAAATTTTCGGTGGCTACCGACCTGGAAGATGCCTGTGGTGAAGCAGACATTATCGTGTGCGCTACTGCCTCCCCTGACATATTGGTCAAGGGTGCTTGGATTAAAGAAGGTACCCACCTCGACTTGATCGGCAACCACCACGCCGACAAGAGGGAATGTGACACCGAGGTGATCACGAACGGGAGAGTCTACGCAGACAGCTACGTTAACGCCTTCAAGGAAGCCGGGGAAATTCTAGTGCCCATTAGCGAAGGCGTTTTTAGCAAGGAAGACGTTGTTGCTGAGTTGGCCGAGATGTGTTCAGGTAAAGCTGCGCTCCGAACCAACGACAAAGAAATCACCGTGTTCAAGGCGATTGGTCAGGCAGTAACCGACTTGGTGGCTGCAAGTATGGCTTATTCAGCGTTGGAATAGCCTTCTCACGCGTGCGCTGGGGCTACTCCTTGCGGCCGGGTAGCGATGCAGTTGCGGACGATTCCAAGAACATGTTCACGTTCATCACCTACCAATGGCAAGCGCGGGGGCCGGGTTCGCTCGTGTCCGTAGCCCAGCTCCTGGCAGGTGAGCTTGATGTACTGCACTAGCTTGGGATGAGAGTCAAAGCGAAGCATGGGCATGTACCAGCGGTAGATCTCCAGCGCCCGCTCGTAATCTCCTGACATGGCAGCATCCCAGAGCGCCCGATTCTCCTGAGGGAAGGCGTCCACGAGGCCAGAGATCCAGCCGGTACAGCCGAGCATGAAGCTTTCTAGGGCCACATCGTCAAGCCCGGCGAAGATCAAGAAGCGGTCGTTAAGAGCGTTGAAGAGGTCTGTAATCCTGCGGACGTCGCCCGAAGCTTCTTTAATGACGACAATGTTTTCGACGTCGATTAGCTGCTTGAACATTTCGGGGGTGATGTCGACGCGATACACGGGCGGGTTGTTGTAGCACATGATGGGGAGGTGTGTGGAGTTGGCTACCGTCCGGAAGTGGGCAATGGTTTCCCGAGGGTCGGAGTTATAAACCATCGCCGGTAAAAGCATGATTCCATCGACTCCAGCTTCGCCTGCTGCCTTTACCGTGTCACAGGCACCTTGAGTGGTGAACTCGGCAACTCCGCTGAGAACGGGGACCTTGCCACCGGCAACCTCGACGGTGGCACGGAGCACTTCCACCTTTTCGGACAACGTGAGAGACGTGCCTTCCCCAATGGTGCCCAGCATCACGATTCCATGAATGCCATTGTTCAATAGCGCTTCCGTATGTTTCTGGGTGGCCTCGATGTCAATGGACAGGTCTTCTTTGAACTGTGTCGGTATCGCAGGAAAAACGCCCTCCCAATTGACCTTTAACGGCATGTCATCCTCTTTTTTTGTGTCTTGTGAACTCTGAGCCTTGACGGTATCCGGTTTTGGGTAATCATGCAGCTTTGCGGGCTCGATTAGCGGACCGAGTTCATGACAAAGTTGGTTCAGTTTGTCCGAGAGCCGACCGGCGGGTCAAGCGCTCGTCAGTTCCCACGTAATGAGTAAGGAGTGCCATCATGGCCGCACCAGTGCGCATCGCTCTTTTCGGTAACTCTCACGCGGAAGCCGTACAGCTGCCGGCACTGGCGCACATTGGTGGCAACGAGGTAATCGGGATCGCTGGCAACGACGCGGAAAAGGCAGCGGCGAGCGCCGAACGTTGGGGAATCAAGTGCTCGACTTCCAACTGGCGAGAGCTTCTGGAACTCGACCCTGACCTTGTGATAATCACCACGCCGGTCGACCTGCACTATGAGATGGTTCGTGGGGCACTCGACACAAGCGCCGCTGTGTTGTGCGAGAAACCCTTCACGCTGGAGGTCTCACAAGCGGAAGAACTCACAGAACTTGCCCAGGGTCGCCTGGCTCTGATCAATTACCAGCTGCGTTGGAACCCTTGTCGTCGCAAGATGCGTTCGCTATGCCAAGCTGGTTTTGTCGGCAAGCTACTGCATGTGCGCGCCGACCTCGTGCTGGACACTCCAGGGTTCGCGACACGGCCATATAGTTGGTGGTCTCAAGCCCCCCGTGGAGGCGGGGTGCTCGGTGCCACTGGTACGCACGTAATCGATAACATTCAGTGGATGTTCGGGCCGATCAAAGATGTGAGTGCTCGACTTGAGACCTTTGTAAAACGACGTGAAGATGCCCAAGGAGTGGACCGCGATGTCACTTCCGATGATTTCGCCGAACTGTCGCTGAAACTCGAGAGCGGAGCCCACGTACATTTCACGGTGAGCTTGGCGTTGCGAGGCGTTTCCCGCTGGTTGTTCGAGCTTTCTGGTAGTGAAGGTAGCCTCTGCCTTAACCGTGAGCAGGACTTGGTTGGGGCCAAACATGGGGAAGAGCTGTTGCCGATTGAGAGCGAGGTTGCTTGGTTACCACCGGAGCATTACGGCATCCAGGGACGTGGACCGTTTGCGGCCCTTGAGGCACCTTTCCTGGCTGCCGTGGTCGAGGCTGTTGCGGGTGGTCAAACGCAGTTGAAGGAAGCTGCTACGTTTGCAGACGGCCTTACCAATGTGCGCATCCTTGACGCTGCACGCCGATCTTCCCTGACTGGCGGCGGCTGGGTCAGTTGTCGATAGACCGACTATCCGCCCGCGAATCCCAATAGACGGGGGAGAAACAGGGTAATCGAGGGGAACAAGGTAATAATCATTAGAGTGGCGACGAGGATCAGCAGGAACGGAATGAGCCGTGGCACGACCTCCTCGATCGCTGTTCGCCCGATACCGCAAGCGACATACAAGCAGATTCCTACGGGAGGCGAGATCATTCCAATGCCCACGTTGGCAGCAACCAGTATCCCGAAGTGAATCGGATCCATGCCGAACTGCTCAGCTACTGGCACAAGGATTGGCATCAAGATGATGATAGGTGGAAGTGCGTCCATCAACATCCCAAGGACCAGAAACACGATGTGGACGAACAGCATGAACACGAGCCAGTTGTAGGCGTAGTCGGTGATCAGTTGTGCCAGCAAGTGGGGGATGCGCTCAAACGCGAGCACGAATGACATCATCGACGCCGTTGCCAAAACCAACATCACCACCCCTGTCAAGGATGCCGTCTTAAGCAATACTTTTGGAATGTCTCCAATGTTGAGCTCGCGATAGATGAACAACGACACAAAAAATCCATAAACCACTGCTACAGCTGATGCTTCAGTAGGTGTAAACACGCCGCCGTAAATACCTCCCAAAATGATGACGACCATCAACAACGGCAGCAGGCCAGCGCGAATGACACGCAGCTTTTCAGCCCAGGGCATGGGTGGTTCCAACGGCAATTCCATTTTCAAGGCGAAGAAGTAGGCGAGGGCCATCAGCGCCACGCCATTAATTGCGGCAGGAACAATTCCTGCGGCAAACAGTCCGCCGATTGATATCCCTGCAACTACTCCGATGATGATCAAGTCAATTGCAGGTGGCACCAGAGTCGAGACTCCACCGGCGGCAGCGAACACGGCGGTAGCGTAGGCGCGTGGGTACTTCTTGCGCTCCATCGCCGGCAGCGCGACCGAACCAATAGCTGCTGTGTTTGCACTAGGGGAGCCGGAGATACCTGAAAAGAACATGGTGGAAAAGATCACCATTAGTGCCAGCCCGCCGGGGATACGACCGACAAACACATTGGCCATATCAATAATTCGCCGCGCCATGCCTCCGTGCGACATCAGGGTGCCGGCCAGAACGAATAGCGGGATCGCCAGTAATGGGAATGAATCGAGTCCAGCCAAGAATTTCTGTGGCAGGACGACTAGAAACTCGGGAGAGCTGTACAGCAAGCCAGCCATTGCTGACATGCCTAGCGAAATTCCAACAGGTACAGATAACAGGAGCGTGACAACCAGGGTAACTACAATGGCGAGACCCATAAGCTACACTCCCGGCCCGGAAGGAGTCGGCGAATTCGAGTTTGACTTTTCCGTGTCCAGAAGCGCGTGATCATATTGAGCCCGATCTTCTGTCCGGTCTTCTTCAATGTGAACAGAAACTGTTCCAGCCCACCAGTTTTTTATGACGTAGTAGAGCATCAACACGCTGCCAACCAAGGCGGAGGAGTAGGGGATGGCCATTGATATTCGCGTGCCAGGAGCAATTTGATCACGCACTGCAAAAGTGAATTTAGCTGACTCCCACGCAAAGACCACTAGAAACAGAGAAACTAACGCAGTGGCGATGGTCCCGATTGTCTGTCGGGTGCGCTCGTCGAAATAGTCGACAAAAAAGTGCAACGCGAAGTGCGAGCGTACTTTGAAGGCGTAGGCGGCGCTCAATGACGCCAACCACATCAGTAGAAAACGGGCGAGCTCTTCTGACCAGGGCAGCGAGGCTTGCAGCACATAGCGGGATACGACTTGTGCGAAGGTCACGGTGACAATTGAAACTAGGATCAAGCAGAGTATTGCTTCTAGTGGCTTAAATCGAGAGGCGCTCATCGGGAGCCAGTTATTTCTTCGATGACCTTTATGCCACCCACACTTTCCGCGTTGTTGCGGTAGACACTTTCGACTCGTTCCCGAAATAGGTCGCGGTCAACTTCAAAAAACTCAAGCCCCTTTTCTTTCAGTTCGTTGAGCGCCTCGGTGGTCATCGATTCCATCGCCAGTCGTTGTGCGGCCACGGATTCTCGCCCAGCTTTTAGCACGGCTTGCTGAATATCCGGTGACAATTGATCGTAAAGCTTGCGGCTGAAGATGAACCCGGCCGCCAAGTACATATGGCCGGTGTACGAAACATAGTTGGTTACCTCGTGAAACCGTTCGTAGAGAAGATCAACGTGATCGGTCTCGGCGCCGTCTACCACACCTTGCTCCAGACCAGAGTACAGCTCACCGAATGACATCGGTGTGGCCTGCGCGCCGAGCGTATTAAAAGTTTCGACTAGAACAGGGCTTGACATCACACGAATCTTGAGACCCCGGAAATCATCCGGTGTGCGCACTGGATGCTTCGAGTTCCAGACGTTGCGTACTCCGGAGAACCAGTAACCGAGAACAATGGCTTCAAGCCGCTGCTCGATCGCGGCCGTGATTCTTTCTCCCGTTGCTCCGTCGAGTACTCCATAAAAATGATCAAGGTCGCGAAAAATAAACGGGAAGTTGAGGAGTTCGGCTTCAGGCGCAAATGGCGCCAGGCCGCCGCCGGCACTTGCTGCGGAGCCGGCCAGCGCACCCAGTTTGACCATCAGGCTGGCCTCTTCCTCGGTACCAAGCTGTGCGTTTTCAAAAATCTGAACCTCAACACGTCCCCCAGTGTCGCGCTCAAGAATTTCCTTGAAGACTTCGAAACCCAATTGGTAGGGGTGCTCAACGCTACCGTTGTGGGCGACTTTTAGAACGACCGTATCGCTTCCAGTGGTGCAGCCTGCGCCGGCAACCACGATCAGCACGACAGCGAACATTGCCGTCCAGTGCGACACATGCCGGTAATCAGTAGGCTGCCGTGCTTGACTCAATGGTGATCCTTGTTGGTTATGCATGGATTCAATCCAAGATATGCGGGAGCGCCCATTATAGCTAACTTGGGAGAGGTCGAATCCCGTGCATTTTGTGCACCTTATACAATTTTAAATGGTGGACATCCTGGCCGCGAACTGGTACTTCAAGCATCCGACAAAGAGTTACTCTCACCTGTTCAACCATGCCGCTATTATGAAGACTTTGAATTTTCTAGTTGTCTTAGCAAGTGTGGCTTGCTCTCCGTCCTCGGTGTCGGATTTTGCCACCCGTGATGCATTGAGCCTTGATCCTTTGCCCCGCCGCATTTTGTATGAATCGATTACCGACAATGGCTCGGAAGTGTTCTTGATCAACGAGGATGGTACTGATCGGGTAAACCTAACTAGCCGGGCTGGTTACGACGGCATGCCTAGTTGGTCATCTGCAGGTGCCGAGATCCTTTTTGTTTCCGACCGTGACTCTGATGTTGGTGCTCGTGACGTTTACATAATGCGTGCCGATGGTACCGACGTGCGCCGCATCACGACGGACGGTGCCGGCTATTCGTTCCCCAAGCTTTCACCCGACGGTACCTACATTGGTTTTGATGCATCTCGCGGCTTAGCCAACGCCCAGGTGTGGATAATGAATTCCGATGGGGACAACGTCACAAGGCTGACACACAACGATGTCGACGAAGGCTACGTGTCCTGGAGCTCTGACAGCACCAAGTTGGTATTCGATAGTTTCCGTGACGGTTCTCCTGAGATTTACCAGGTCAACATTAATGACCTCGCTGTGACGAGACTGACCCATTTCACAGCTCACATTGGTGATCCACGGATGTCGCCTTCCGGAACGCAACTGGCATTCGAGTCGGGCATGAGTGGCAACTCCGAGATATATGTGACTGCTGCAGATGGTTCGAACCTCGCCCAACTTACCGACAATCCCGCTGATGATCGGGCTCCTGCAATTTCTCCTGATGGTTTGCGCGTGGTTTTCTGTTCGGATCGGGGTGCGCCGCCTGAAGCCTTCGAGTTGTTCGTCATGGACATAGATGGCACCGGACTGACCAAAATCACCAATACAGGTACATCGAACCTCTATCCGACATTCGCGCCACAGGGCTTGCCGGAACGGTGAGCTACGATTTGTACATACGAACGAAATAACCAAACGCTTTGGAGACCAACAAAATGAAGCAACACGCTTGGGTTGTGCTCATTGTTGTACTGGTAGGCACGATAGGTGTCGCCTGTAATGGATCTGTAGAAACGTCGACAGGGGGTTCGGGGCCGGTGGGTGCAGCCAACTATGGCGACTTGCTCGAACTGTTTCTTGAGTTTCGTAGTGTCGAGACACCGACAACCAATACTGGGTTGCCCGATTACACTGTCCCAGCGATGTCGCGGCAACGTGATCAACTCAATGGGATGCGCGAGCGCCTGGCGGCCATGAACATCACTGATTGGCCCGTTGATCAACAGGTGGACTACCATTTGGTGCGCGCCGAGATGAATGGCCTCGATTTCTACCATCGCGTACTCCGACCCTGGTCGCGGGACCCTGGTTTTTACTTGCAGACGCAGGCGGGCGCCGGCCCGGTTCGAGGGGCAACGGTGCGTATTCGCAACCTGCCGCTGGATACTGAGCGGATCGTCCAGGTTCGCCGAGATCTCGAAATGGTCCCCACAATTTTGGAACAAGCACGCGAGAATCTGGTCGATGTGCCAGGGGACCTTGTGGTGCTAGCTCTCCACTATCTGCCGGCAGAAGTTGGGTATTTCGAGAATATTGGCGTCGCAATGCAAGAACATCACCCCGAGCTTGTGCCGTTCGCTGAAGCCGCTAGCGCTGCGGTGACCGACTATGGTGCGTGGCTCGAGGCGAATCGTTCACGGATGACGGCGCCCGCTGGCATCGGAGTCGATAACTACAACTGGTGGTTCAAGAACGTCCAACTGGTGCCGTACACGATGGAAGATTTCATGGATATCGTGACCCGCGACGACGATCGGCTACAAACGTTCCTCGCCCTTGAGCGTAATCGCAATCGGGCACTCCCCGAGCTTGAGCCGGTCGCTACGGGAGAGGAATGGCAGCGTCGCAAGAGAGAAGGTCTCGAGTTCGCGATGCAGTTCCTCGAGCAAAACGACGTCGTCACAATTCCCGATTATCTGTCGGCGCTAGGCTATCTCGATCGCGGCCCGTTGGCTTCTGCTCCCCAATGGCCTCGCCCAGAAACAGATTTTTTTGATCAAACTGGCGATCGGGAGCCTTTGCCTGAGTTGTTCCATGAGTTCATCGGCCATTACCTGGATGGGCAGATCGTTGGTCGTGATGATCGACCGATTCGCGGCACTGACCGCCTATATGCCATAGATATGGTGCGCTCAGAGGGATGGGCGTTTTCCCTTGAGGAACTCATGATGCACGTTGGCTATCTCGACGAACGGTCACCACGCTCGCGCGAGGTTGTTTACTGGCAGTCAATTTTCCGTACCTGTCGTGCTATCGCCGACATGAACATGCACGCGAACATTTTTACTCTCCAGGAGGCGATCGATTTCTGTTACGAGTGCGCCCCTAACGGCTGGTTATTGCCTGATGGCTATCATGTCTGGTACGAGATGGAAACCAACCTCAGGTTCCCCGGTTGGCACTCAGGGATGGTGGTTGGCAAGTTCCAGTTTATGAAGCTGTTTGCCGAGTTGGTGCGTCAGCGTGGTGAGGAATTCGAGTTACGCGGCTTCATTGATGACTATCTAAAGTCCGGTCGCATCCCGTTCTCATTGATCCGCTGGGAAATGACGGGGCAGACTGATGAAATGGAATGGCTTCTATCCGATGGTGGATTTGAGTAAGGCAATAATGGGCGCTTGTTTAGAGGGAGCCTGGGGCTCCCCATGTAGTGCCCCGACTCATCAGTGCATCGTTTGTCCGCCGTTGGCGTAGAAGTTCGCACCGGTCGTGTACTCCGCCTCGACCATACAGCGCACCATCTTGATGATGTCCTCGAACTCACCAAGACGTCCCATGGGCAGAGTTGCAACTTCCTTTGCCAATCCTTCTTCCGTGTCGAGGTCATAGCGTTCAATGACCTCGCGGGTCTTGACTGATCCCGGTACCAGACAGTTGACGCGAATTCTAGGAGCAAGCTCCTGTGCAATGCACTTGGTGAACGCGAAGATGGCACCCTTGGCTGCACAGAAGTTGGCCCCGTTTTTCCGGCCGACCTGCCCGCATGGCGCACCCAAGTTGATGATAACGCCCTCGTTATCAGGGTTGTGAAAGACGTACTCCTGGCTGCACACGAAATGGCCGTGCAAGTGTGCTGAGATCACAGCGTGCCAATTCTCGTCGGTTAGCTCGTTAAACGGTGCATCACGATTGATACCAGCAGTATTAATCAGGATATCGACTCGGCCGAACTTGTCGATCACGGCATCAAACATCGCTCGGACTTCGTCACGATCGGCGACGTTCGCTTTGTACATCATGGCTTTTGATTCGTCGGTTGTTTCGAGAACCTCGCTGTACACAGCTTGGGCATCTTTTTCCATGATGTAGTTGATGCAAACACCGAAGCCTCGCGCGGCAAAATCTTTGATCATTTCAGCGCCAAGGCCGCTAGACGACCCTGTAATTACGACGACCCTGTCTTCACTCATGTATTGCCTCAGTTGTCTTGTGAACTCCAAATATCGCCAACGGTGTAGCCGTTGGGAAACGGATCCTCAGGGTCGACAACATACTGCGCAAAGCCGGTGATCCAGGCTGTGCCCGAAAGGGTGGGCACCACAGCCTTGTAATTGCCGATGGTTGTTTCCCTTATAAGCCGCCCCGTGAATATCGTCCCTAGAATGCCCTCGTGGCGAAAATCTTCGTTGAGGCCCAACTCGCCTTTAGCGTGCATGGCGACCATCTTGGCGCAGGTACCGGTACCGCACGGCGACCGGTCCAAAACCCCCTTCCAAGTCGAGGGCCGATCCCAGTCGAGCTTGCCCGTCGAAACCACTACGGTGTTCCGGCAATCAGCGTCCGCTCCAATCGGGGGTGCCGAAAGTTGGCCAATGGTGATCCCTCGGATATCTGGATTATCCGGGTGTACACAGTCAAGTTGCTCTTGCGCAGCCGCCTTGACCATCTCGCCGATGCGCACTGCATCGCCAGCCTCATCTTCGGTCAAGCGCAGCCCGAATTGGGCAGCGTCAGCGATGACGTAAAACATTCCCCCATAGGAGACGTCGACGGTGACAGTACCGAGTTCAGGCACTTCTACTTTGGCGTCGACATGTACGGCGAATCCCGGAACGTTCTCAAAAGTGACATTCTTGACCTTGCCGTTGGTCACCTCCGCACGCACCGGGATCAGCCCAGCTGGGGATTCAAGTATTAGCTCAGTAACGGGTTCCTGAGACTCAACCATCCCTGTCTCGATGAGAACCGTAACGACCGCAATCGTGTTGGTACCTGACATCCCCGGGTATTCGACCTGCTCCATAATCACGTAGCCGGCATCGGCCTCGGGAACTGTGGGTGGCAAGATCAGGTTACAGTTAGCCGCCGGGTAGCCGCGCGGCTCGCGCAACATACGCAATCGAAGTTCGTCGGCTTCGGTTTCGAGATACTGCATCTTCTCGAACATCGTATTTCCAGGGACGTCGAGCACGCCGCCGACGATGACGCGGCCGGGTTCACCGCAGGCGTGTGTGTCAACGGCTTGAACTACATTAGAAACGCGCATCTTCTCTCCAAGGCGACAGAAGCACCATCTTTAATTGGGGCACCTTGCCGTCACACGATTTGCATTTTCATCCAGTCGGCGGTGTTGTGAAAACTGGCGACACAGCTACCAGGTGACACTAGCTCGTCGCACATCGTCCTTGCTTCCTCGGAAAGGCTCATCTCAAGGACCGGCAACAGTGGTTTTAAGTGCTCCATAGTGCGTGGACCGATCAGAGGTGCAGTTATCCCGGGTTGGTCCTTGCTCCACAAAATTGCCAGTTGTGCCGCAGAGAGCCCTTCTTGTTGCGCAATCTTGGTGAACGCAATGCCAACTTCGATTCCACGCCGGGTTACCCGGTCGGCGTAGAACCCGCCGCGCAGGTTTGCACGTGAATCCTCGGGATACGCATCAGCATCGGTGTAGCGTCCAGCTAGCACCCCCATAGCCATTGGCGCCCAGCTGATGATGCCGAGTCCATGCCTCTGGCAGAGGGGGATGAGTTCGTTCTCAATGCGTCTATCAAGAAGGTTGTAGGGTGGCTGTTCTGAAACGTAACGTGCATAACCCTTGAGTTCACTGACCATAATCGACTCCATTACCCCCCAGGCCGGATGGGTCGAGCAGCCGATGTAGCGGACCTTGCCGGAACGTACCAGGCTGTCCAGTGCTCCTAGAGTTTCATCGATAGGGATGTCAGGGGAGTGTCGGTGCACCTGGTATAGATCGATGTAATCGGTCTGCAGTCGTTTTAACGAGTTCTCACAGGCGCGGATGATGTTGAGGCGCGAGTGGCCATGATCGTTGGCCCCCGAATCGGGTGTGAGTTCGTCTAGGGTGAATCCGGGGCGCCGTTTACCATGATCTACCTTGGTGGCAATGATGACCTTGTGCCGGCCACCACGCTTCTTGAGCGTACGGCCGATGATTTTCTCGCCTTCACCGTCAGCATAAACATCGCCTGTGTCGATTAGATTGATGCCGGCGTCGAGTGCTGTGGTAAGAATTTCGCTGGCTTCTTTTTCTGGAGTCGGATCGGCGAAATTATCAGTCCCCAAACATAAAGGAGAGACATTTACACCGGTGCGGCCGAGAACTCGATATTTCATTACTTGTACCACCTTCTTCCATTATTGATTTCGTCGGCGCGCAGGAATTTGTTGTCTCGCATTGTCGCGTGATACCCAAAGCTCGCCAGGATTACTGAGACCGGTATTATAGCTAGGAGCTTCTTGTCGTGCTGCTCGCTCTGGGACGTGAATGGCACTGATTATGGACTTTGCCTGTGCTATGAATGTTGCGATGATCCAATCCGTGATGAAAATCAGTACAGCGTACGCATGTGTTTTGTTAGCGCTGATGGGTTCAGCCTCCCCGGGGATGGCCCAGAGTTCCGCTGTTACGGCAACGTTTGTAGATGCCACAGCGACAGCAGGCATTCACTTCGATCATAGACACGGAGGCACCGGCGAGCGTTACATGGTCGAAACTATGGGTTCAGGTGCAGCCTTAGCCGACTTCGATGGTGACGGATGGCTGGACATCTACTTCGTTCAAAACGGTCCAACTCCCGGTTTTGTGGAAACGAAGAAACTCGTTGACCAATACTTTCGCAACCGGGGCGATGGCTCATTCGAGGATGCAACGGACCACACTGGTGTTTCTGGTGATGGCTACGGCCTAGGTGCAGCTGCAGCCGACTACGACAATGATGGGTTCATCGACCTCTATGTCACCAACTATGGACCCAACCGTCTGTATAGGAACAACGGCGATGGGACTTTTAGCGACGTCACCGACGAAGCGGGCGTCGGTGATGATCTGTGGGGTTCTTCGACAGCATGGGCGGATATCGACCACGATGGCCTTCTCGATCTTTACGTAGCAAATTACGTTGACTTTGGATGGGACAACAACAAATTCTGCGGTGATTCGTCACGTGGTTTGAGCGCCTATTGCCACCCGGATGAGTACAACGCGTTACCGGATCGCCTGTACCTCAACGTGGGCGATGGCACTTTTGAGGAAATTGGGGAGCGTGCGGGGATTGCCGACACCCTGGACGGCAAGGGTCTCGGCGTGGTTTTTGCTGATTATGATGATGATGGTGACGATGACGCATATATTGCCAACGATTCCACGCGCAACCTGTTATATACCAACAACGGTGACCGTACTTTTACCGAGGATGGATTTCTCGCGGGAGTTGGTTACAACGAAGATGGACGAACGGAAGCAGGAATGGGTGTCGATTGGGGGGACTACGATGGAGATCGTCGCCTCGACGTTGTTGTTACCAACTTGACCCTGGAGACCAATACTTTGTATCGGAACCTTGGTGAAGGCAGTTTCGTTGACGCCAGCTTTGCCACTGGACTTGGAGAGCCTAGTTTGTTGTTTGTGGCGTTTGGTACTAACTGGATGGATTACGACAACGATACAGACTTGGACTTGTTTGTCGCCAATGGTCACATCATCGATAACATTGCTGAGTTCGGCACGAAAGTCGAAGGCTCGCCACTTGCCGACCGGACATACCCGCAAACTAACCACCTGTATCGCAACGATGGGGAAGGTTATTTCGAGGAAGTTCACTCCCGCTCTGGTGAAGGGATGGGTCTCGTTAAGGTTTCTCGCGGTAGTGCTGTGGGGGACGTGGACAACGACGGTGACCTCGACATCATGATTTCGAACAGCAACCAGAGTGCAGACTACTTGCGTAACGATGGCGGCAATGATGCGGGCAATTGGATACAGCTTCGTTTGGTGGGGCGGCGCGCAAATCGAAATGCAGTCGGGGCCCGAGTAACGATCGACGAGTCAATGGTGCGTGAAGTTCGCGCTGGTTCGTCGTATTGCTCTAGCAGCGATACAAGACTGCACGTGGGTATTGGTGCTGCTGGTACTGCTGAGGTCGTGGTGCGATGGCCTGGGGGAGAAACAGCTTCGTTGGGATCGCTACAAGCTGGACACCTCTACGTTGTCCAAGAGGGGCGTGGGGTGGTCGCGATACGTTTACCGAGTGTTTTGCTCATCGACAAACTGGTGAGCATGCTGGAAACACAGAAGCCCACTTTGCAATTCTTGTGCGCCGCCACTATTTATCGCGATACTGTATGGGTTGTATCAGCCCAGGGCAAAGGCACGTTTTGGGCCCTATTGTCCGTAGCTGGTAGATTGGCAACGAAATCCCCGCAAACATCGAAACAGGCAAAATCAGTGGGAACTTCATGCGCTCATTGATAGTCAGTGTGCTCACTCTGGGCGTCATCTTAGCCTTCATGGTTCCGGCCGTGGCGGCAGCACATCAGCTTCCTCGTGGTGTGTTGCTGGAGGCACGAACAGCGCTTGCAGAGGGGCGTGTGGACGCAGCGCTCGTGGAGTTGGAGTCCTTGGTTGAGCGATTCCCGGATTCTCCCTGGGTGGCTCTTTGGTACGGGCACGCCTGGCGGGCAAAAGGTGACCGGCGCGCTGCTATTGACCAATACCTTCGTGGGCTGAAGTTACAGCCGGACAATCCAGAACTATTGATAGCGGTAGGTGACCTCCAACGCGACGCTGGGGACTTGGTACGGGCGACTGATTACTACACACGGGCGGTCGCCTCGGCCCCTAGCCTTGCTATCGCTCATCGTAAGGCAGCCGCGGCGGAAATTGAGCGCCTTCGGCATGGTGCAGCGATAGGCCACCTCGAATCCTACGTCAAGTTAGTAGAAGACGATCTTGAGGCGCTTTCCGAGGGGCTTAACGTCTTGGGGATTGAGCAATACCTGAACGAAGACCACGATGGCGCAATCGCGACCCTTGAGAGGGCTCTGAGCATTGATCCGAACAACGGCATGGCGCACTTTGGTCTCGGAATGTCTCTGTCTGACCGGAGCGCTGAGTATGATCGTGCGCTACTTCATTTGCGTCGCTCCATCGAGTTGGATTCAACGAACCCCACTGCACACTACATAGCTGGCCGTATTCTGACCGCCCAGGGGCATCTCGAAGAGGCACTAGAAGCGTTGAAGATCAGTCTTGAGCTTAGCCCTAACCTTGCTGATGCGCATTATCGGATTGCGTTGGTCTATGCGCGGCTCGGAGATCGAGAGACAGCACGCAGTCACCAGCAACGTTTCCAGGAGTTGGCACAGGTGCAGGACAACCTTGAGGCAGAAGAGACGGATATCAAGCAGGCAACTGACAGAGACCAATTCCTGTTCCGCTATGCAGCGACCGAAGCGCTGCCAAGCGAAAGCCTGCAGGAGTTCCGTGATGCGGTTGCTGAGATTTTGCTTGCAGAACCTAACAATCCTGGGGCATTGACGTTGTCGGCACGTGGCGCCCTGGTTGCCGGAGAGATCGAACGCGGCCTAGAGGACATCGCACGGGCATTGGAGATAGCTCCCGACCGATGGGAGTCTCTCTACGTAAACGGCATGCTTCTCTACCAAGCTGCCCGCCACGAAGAAGCGCGTCTTAGCCTCCAACAAGCTCTGCAAGCCAACCCTCTCTCTTCGTTAGTTCACGGGGGCCTTGGCAATGTGCTTGTAGCACTTGGTGAGACTCGCCAAGCGGTCGAGGAATATCTTGCCGCCATAAACTTCGACCCCGAGCAACCAGCACATTACCTGAACCTTGCGATTGCATATCAAAAGCTTGGGGAAACAGAACTCGAGGCCGAGGCGATGGAAAACTACCGAAGACTGCTGCGCCAGCATCCGTGACGGTTCAGGTCGGTATCGTCGGATGGGGCGAGATTGCTCAAGAGCATGCCAAGCACCTGGCCACTGCTGGGGCTAAGGTTGCCGGGGTTGTGTCACGTCGCCCCTACTTGGCCCTTGGTATTCCGGTCTACCCCTCTTTGGACCAGATGTTGGCGCATGTGGACGCAGTCACAGTCGCGGTCCCGAATCATCTGCATGCTCCCGCCTGTTTGCAGGCGGTCGCTGCTGGCGTGCCGGTGATGGTAGAAAAGCCGCTTTTGATTACGAATGAGCAACTAAAGCAGCTTGAATCAACGCTAATAAACACATCCGTTCCTGTGCATTTGGGCTACAGGTTGCGCCACAATCAGTCGATGTTGAAGCTTCGAGAGAGACTCCGGAACGTACGGCGCATTCGCTGCATTTACGAACTTGACATAGACAAACTGGCCGAGGGCAAGGAATGGACGTACCAATATTCGAGCACTGGCGGCTCGTTTTTTACCCTGGGAATTCATGCGCTGGACTTAGCGCGGTGGCTGGTTCGATGCCGAGGGGAGCGATTCTCGGATTTAAGTGCAACCGCTGATTCGACCAGTCCGTCGGCTGATTATCCGTTGCGCGTCTCTCTCAGTGGTTTGCTGCCCAATGGGATCCATATCGAGGCCGGTGCAGACCTCCGCGCTAACTTGAGTTCAGCTATCGACTTGCAGGTTGAAGCCGAAGAGGGTGTTTACCCGGACGCTGCGTTGCCGCCACCGAGACTAGAGGATGAGCCGGACGAATATAGGGCGTTGATCGGAGATTTTATCAGGGCTGTCCGAACTGGAGACATCGACCCGAAGGAAATGGAGGAAGTGCTCCAGTGTCACCGTGAACTCCTAGCGGCCCGTGAACAATCTGATGTGCCTTCGTGAAGAAGTGTGCTTCTGGATCTAGGGCTGTGGCTTTCAAGCCTTGGGTTGCTAGAAAGCTCCGCTGACGAGTTCTTCATCGGTCGGAACGTACTCGAGCGCCGCGTGTTTTGGTTTCGAGCGTCCCTGCGTTGCCAGCGATACGACGACGAAAGCGAAAAGGCTGACCAGAGGTGCGATGAGTGTATCGAGTCCGGCATACTCGTCTGGAATGGCAAAAAACAAGGTCAGTCTTGCCATTGCTCCCATCAAGATCCCCGCGATCGCGCCCGGCGCGTTCGATTGCTTCCAAAAAAAGCCCATCGCTAGCGGCACAAAGCAGCTGGCTAACACGATGTCGAACGCAAGGATTAGAAGCACGCCAGGTTCGGGTCGAAGGTAAGCAAGAATGACCCCTGCTGCCATGGTTGGCAGGGCGATTAGTCGAGAAAAACGCAGCATCGTCTGGTCTTGCCATGTTGTCGCGATATAGCGCTGCACGAGATTGCGTGTGATGAGGTTTGCCAGGTCGAGAACGACACCCGCCGCAGTCGACATGCTGGCTGCGATAACACCCAGCAGCAAAAGGCCCCCGACGAATCCGGGAAGATCATTAAGCGCAATATCTACTAGAAGAAACGAGCTTGGGTCCTTGCCCAAGTAGAAAGCGAACATACCGATCAGAGAAACAGAAAGCCCTACAACTAGGGTAATCATTCCGGCGACGTAGCATCCTCTCCGTGCCGTTGTAGTTGAGTCTGCTGAGATCACACGCTGCATGAAATCAATGGCGACGATATCGCCGAGCAGCAAAGAAATAAGCGCGGCCCAGTTAACCAGCGCGCCGCGTTCAGTGTCTAATAGCCCACTCACGTCTACAAACTCAGTTGGGACCTGCGACATCATTGAAGCTAGTCCGTGATTGCTCACGAGCCAGAAGAGTGCCAATAGCGAGCCGGCAATAAAAATTGCAACCTGGACGACACTAGTTGTGATTGTTGCGTAGAGTCCGCCGGTTACTGCGTAAGCGAGGATGCAGGCGGAGATGACGATGAGCATCATCAGGTAGCCAGCGTCGAAAACCAGGTCGAGAAGCGACCCAAGGCCAGCCAGAATCCCGGCGACCAGAATGATATTGCCTACTAGCATGCTGACCGCTGCTAAGGTATCCGTTTTCAGGCTATAGCGACGCCGATATAAGTCAGGCAACGTCATCAGGTGCATGCGGTGAATCGGGCCAGCGAACAGCCAACCGGTCAAGAACAGACACCCAGCTATACCCAGTGGGATGACGGCACCCGACCAAAACCCATTGCTATAGCTTAGGTGAGCGTTGCCCATCGACCCATTGGCATCGAATGCTTGGGCGCAGAGCGTGATCCCAATGATCCAGACGGGCATGGAGTTGCCGGCGACGTAGTAGTTGGTAGCCCGCCCCTGGATCTTTGTGTACGTGTAAACCCCCAACGCCATGGTAGCGCCGACAAACAAGACGATGCTAAGGCCGATGAGGCTCAACAAGCCCCCTGGTGTTTGCCTAATGCTGCCCAAACCCTTGGACCTAGGGTTACGCCGGCTTCCTGTACCTGTTGCCAGATCTGCAGCGCCTCATCGGAGCGTTCGGCCGCGTGCAGTGCCAAGATCCACTCTCGGTACCATTCAACACTTGCGGCGCCTGCTGCCTGTGCTTGAGCCAACAGTTCGATCGCTGCTTCTGCGTTACCCTGTGCAAGGTGTACCGTTCCAAGCCCGGTGAGCGTCGCAGCGTCTTGTGGTTCAATGGCCAGCGCTTTTTCAAACTCTGCTGCAGCTCGTTCGGGGTCTCTCCCTCTACGATAGAAATCGTAGGCTAGCTCGCGGTGCTCGCGCACATCGGACAAGCGTTGGAATGTGCTCAAATGGTCTCGTCCCTCTTGGTTGCCAGACCGCAGCAGAACGGTTCCGAGAACGAACAGACCGTCAAGGTTTGAAGGATTCGTGGCCAACAACGTACGGGCAGCAGCCTCAGCTTCTGTTACACGGTCTAGGCTTGTCAAAGTCTTTGCTTGGAGCTCGAGGGCGCGAAGCCTGAGCCCATCGCGTTGTGCACCAACTTGTTGGAGTGTCGCGGCAGGGGCTCTCTCAAGGGCTCTGAGCGCTGACTGAATAGTTTCGAGGGCTGCTTCGTGTTGGCCCTCAATCATCTGAATTTCGCCAACCGGAAGCAGTATTTGAGGATCCTCCGGCACCCGTTGCAATAATTCGGCGAGTACTGTCGCCGCGTCGTCGAATTGTTGCCTGTTGAAGAACAAATAGGCGAGTGCCAATTGAGGTGCCAACAGGTCCGGGCTTGTCTCAATCGCCGCCCGGTATGCTTGAATTGCACCCTCATAATCAAGGTTTGCCTCGAGGTTATCGCCGAGGCGGACCCAGATGAGTGGCAGGTCTCCGTTGATATCGAGGGCAGCCGCGTAGAGCTCAGCTGCGGTGGCTGCGGCGCCCTTTTCTGCTGCGATGGCCGCCGCTTGGAGCCGGGGCACAGTCCACTGGGGAGCAATTTCAGCGGATTCAACGAGTTTTTTCAAAGCGGCGTCGACGTTCCCCGCGCGGTAGCAGACTTGGGCTAGCTGCAATTCGATTGGTGGATAGTTGGGTCGCAGCGCGGCAGCACCATCCAGTGCTGATCGAGCCTCTTTCAACCGGCCAAGCTCGATCAGGGATTGCCCCATGATCAGCCCAAATGCGCTTGGGTCTGCCGCTACTGGCAGGCCAATCGCGAGGTGTTCCAGAGCTTTCTCATACTGGCCGGTTCCGTATAACGCCCTCCCCAGGTAGTAACGAATTCGTGGATTCCCAGGCTCCAGTGTGACGGCTTGATCGAGCTCGGCGATGGCGGCTTGCGGTTGATTCGAATCCAGCAGTTCAACGCCTCGTCGCAAGTGCTGGGTTGCACCCTGTACCACTTCCTCCATCCCGGTTCCTGATCCGAGGAAAGCTAAGGAAGCAACGATAAAGATTGTGGGTGTCTTCATGGTGACCGCCTTGCGATTACACCCTGCACCTCGTCTACCACGAGCCAGCCAGGTTCTTCCTGCTCTAACTGAGTAACCGATCCTCCGGGCCAATGGACCTCAATGAAGTCCACAGTCCCACCCGGCAAGTAAACGAGCATCCGGGGATCGTTGCTACCGACATAGCCGTCGCTCACCCGCAGTTCTAGTAGCTGACTGATTCCACCGGACTCGACTCGAATCTGGGCGCCGTATGCTGAGCGATTAGAAGAGCGTCCTATCAAAACCAGGCGTAATACTGGGAAACGGGTCGGTCCATTGTTGCGTAGCAACTCTGCTTTGTCATTGATGTTGGTAACTAGCAAATCGTGATCGCCATCGTTGTCGTAGTCTCCACGAAGCGCACCACGAGAAGACGCAATGGCAAGCATTCCTTCACCAGACAACTCCGAAACCTCAGAAAAGTTTGCTGTGCCGATTTCACGCAACTGATTTAGGTAGAGCAGGTTCCGCTGCGCATATGGTTCGATGCCGGCTTGTTCAAACTGCGGGTGTATGTGGCCGTTGGCAACAAACAGATCCTGGTCCGCGTCCCCATCGACGTCGAAGAAATGCGCCGACCATCCCATATATGGAAAGCTGCTTGTGGCCAGACCGCGTCGCGCTGTGACATCCTCAAAATTACAATCGCCGCGGTTGTCGTACAAAGTGTTGTAGTCGTTCTGGAAGTTTGTGACGAAGACGTCGAACAAGCCATCCCCGTCGTAATCTGCCGAGGTGGCTCCCATGCCTGCTTGCTCACGACCATCCCCGCTGTCCCCGGCGCCGCCAAACAAGGCCCAGTCTTCGATGCCACCGTTTCTTGTTCGCCGATAAAGCAAATTGATGTTCGAATCATTTGCTACGTAGATCTCCGGGCGACCGTCATTGTCACAGTCTATGTCTATAAGCGCGAAGCCATAGGTGGCATCTGGGTCAATCTCCGACTCCATCCATGGCAAGAACGTTCCGTCCCCATTGTTCCGGTAGAATTTATCGCGTGTGCCCACGAGTCCTTCTGGCCCGCAAAAGACCTCGACGGTTCCGTAAAAGCAGGCGCCGTCGCCGGGGACTGGAATCTCCTCTTCGTCGAACTCAAGATACTTGGCCACATACAGGGCGAGAAATCCGTCGCCGTCCCAATCGGTGAACGTGGCACTAGTGCTCCAATCGTTTCCTTCGACCCCGGCCGGCCATGCGCTAAAAGTGCCGTCCCCATTGTTTCTATACAGATGATCAGAGCCCAGCGCGGTAACGAAAACATCAGGAAAGCCATCATTGTCTACGTCACCTACTGTCGCTCCGCTTCCCCAAACAAGGTCCCGTAGTCCGATCGCTTCAGGGGCTTTTGAAAAACGATCACCATGGCTCCGCATGAAAGTGTGTCCGTTGCCCTTCGAATAGTCGCCCCAAATGGGGAGCCCATTGACGAGAAACAAGTCAAGGCGCCCGTCGACGTCGTAGTCTAACCAGGCACCACCCGAACCTCCGGATTCTGAGACAAAGTCACCCACTCCACCACCAAATTCATGACTGAAGGCAATCCCAGCATCGTTGGTCACGATCGCCCATTGTGGAGGACCCAGCGCTCCCGAGGATTCTCGTTGTGTCGCCAGCATCAAGGTCGATGTGCTTGAGGCGGGAAGGCCGAAAAGCATTGCACAGAAAGCCAGCAGCACCATTGCCCAGGCGCTGCCC
>CAYVUW010000005.1:0-44127 GCA_964455175.1 uncultured Acidobacteriota bacterium
GAATCCTTCCGAGGATTCCGAGCAGTCCGGTGGTTTCCGTCACGACCGGGACAATCATCGGGACAATTTGCTCGGCTCGCTGGAACCTTTATGTTTTGGAAATTTGAACCTTCCAACTTGCTTGTTCCCGAGGCTTCCGTAGCGTCCGAGGATTACGGCAAAAAGTCGAGCTGAGCGCGTTGAGGTTTCCGGCTTGAGCTTTGGTATTCGCAGCGACTAGCACACGCGCCACGCCTAACCCCTGAGTGGAACGTCGTGTGGTCGTGAGTCACCCATTGCAGTTTGTGCTAAATATTCCGCCATCGGACCACGAGGTGGGGACTCACAACCCGCTTGCCTCCGGATCTTCGACTGTCACTCGAACCGTACTATTCCCCCAAGCCATCACGAGGACCTTCGTTCCCTCCCGCGTGCGGTCAAAATAGAATTCCAGCCGGTTGATGGACTCCGCGCCTGTGTCGACAGCTGCCTCGAACGAAACGGGAGTAGGTTCGAGCACCTGCCCGGGCAACGGCGACAACGTGAATGACCAACTGCCTTCGGCATGCGGCATGAGGGTTAAAGCATACCGGCCCGCGTCCACCAACTTGCCGCCGAGGACGAGGGCGCCCCGGGCCTCGAGCACGGCCCCACCGTCGCCAAAACTCCAAGCTTGATCGAAAGGCACTTGGTCTCCGAAAAGCCGCGTAGCGTGGGTGACTCGTCGACGATACGAAAGCGCCAGTTCGCTCCTCCCTACAGTGTTCATCACCATGGCCGGAGGCTCAGACGCGACATGGTCTGCGACGGCCGCCCGCCCACCGTCCGAGAGGACGATGTGCACCTCTACGTACTCCCACAGGATCCGCGCGATGACACCGCGCGCGGACCGCACGTCGAAGAAAACCTCCAGATGTTCCTAGGAGTTGTCCTCGAGTTGCGCGTGCGAACGCACGCGCAGCACCTCGTCCCCTTCACCAGCCCGACCCTCCCACTCGTTGAAGATCACGACCCACTCGTCAGAGCCATCGCGTAGCTCGTCGGGAACGATTTCCATGGCATACGTACCAGCAGCCAGGCGCTGACCCTCCACGAGGATGTCTTGGTTGCTCGAGAAGAGAGCCGGGTTGGGAGCACCGATCGACCACGGATCACCGTAGGGCACGTCGTCACCAAACAACCGGCCCTCACGGCCCGCAACCGCCGACCGCCGATACTGGAACATCACATCCGCGTCGCCGATCCGTTCGACGACGACCGCCGGTTCGTCCAGAACCGTGATGATCCCTTGCTCGCCCTCCAGGTCGATCCGCGACTGGCTCATGTCGACAGCCATCCGGAAGCTCATGTGATCGTCGCTACTGAACTGGTCGGTAGATTCGCGCCGGTCAGCCCGGATGCTGTGGCCGCCCTCTCCGAGGCTGAGCTGTCCCGAGGCGTCGGTCCACGCACCGCCTCGGATCGAGCGTTGCAGGTTGCTGCCCCAGCCGCCGGGAATCGAAAACTTGTGGCGGGGCACACTTCGTGACGGGCCGGCCGGATCAGTCGCAGAGCTATTCGCGTAATACGTTTCGTCGAACCAATCGTACAGCCAGTCGATAGTGTTGCCCGCCAAGTCGTAGATACCGTAAGGCGAACGGCCGGCCGGATAGGCTCGGACCGGCGAACTCTGAACGTACCCATCATCAATGTCGGTACTCGGATTCCGGCGCTCGGCAAATTCACGCGCGTAACTGACATCCGCGAAGTTCGCCTGGCTGCCGTCCGGCGGGGCGTCGCCCCACGGGTAGGTTCGCCCATCTGTGCCGCGCGCCGCCTTCTCCCACTGCGCTTCCGTGGGCAGTGTGAAGTGCAAGCCGGTAAGCGCCCTCAACCACGTGGCGTAGGCCATCGCGTCATTCCAGCTCACGCAGAGCACAGGTTCGTCTTCGCGCTGGGTGACATACGGTGCCTGCCAACTGGCGTCGTAGCGAACGTCGCCGGGCTGCTCCACCCAACAGCCTTCGCCTCGTTCGGCGTCGGTCACGTATCCAGTATCCCCCACGAAGTTGCGAAACTGCGCCAGTGTTACCGGAAACTTGCCGATCCAGTAGCCACTGAGCATGACGCGATGCACGGGTTGTTCGAAGGGCTCCCCATCGCGAGAACCCATATCGAATGGGCCGGCCGGCACATAGATCATGATGTGGCCGTCACCGAGGTCCGCCTGCCAATAGCCGAGGTCGTTCTGCTCGACGGTAAGTGCCTGCTGGCGAACCGCCTCGAATGCTAAATCGGGCTCGAATTCACCGTTAACACATCCCGGCGACACCAACAGCGCGGTGGCCAAGGCCGCCCTGCGAAGCATCGGTTTTCCCGCTGTTGACGTAGCTGCCGCCGTTGCCGGTGCCAGAAGCAACGCACCAAGCGCCAACTTCAGTCGCCGGATATCGCTGTAAACAACTGAAATAATTAGCTTTACGAGTTTAGTCATCCGGCTGGCGCAAGACATCCGCGCGGGACTCATCATCCCACTGCATCTGAATCATCGGCCACTTGTACTGCGTGTCCCGCTTCCCCGACTCTTCGACATCGCGGCGGCGGCGGCGGCGCGCCCATCCGAGCTTCATGGGCCACAGCCGCGGGCGCCCAAGCCGCCGCGATCGACGTTTGTGCGCGTACTCGATATTGATCTCAGCAAGATGTCGGTCAAAGGCATCGACAAACTCCTGCTCGAGGACGCCGATTCCCTCCTCGCACTCGACTAAGAGGTCATAATGCATCTTGTCGTCATCCGGAATTACCTGTACGTGAAGATCGCCGAGTGCCAACTCACGTCCTGTCAATTCCGCAGCCTCTCCAACTTGACTCGAGTGCAGTTTTTCTCCGGTGAGGTTAACCATGTCGCGACCCTTGCGGACGAAAGCTAACCTCGGAGTCTGCTTGTAGAAACCATGAACCTCAACGATATCGTTGATGTCATAGCGGTACAGACCAGCGCTGGTCGTCATCAGAATGTAGTAGCGCTTCCCATTCTCCAGTTCGTGAGCAAGTCGAACCTGCGGTTGCTGGACATCGATGTCCTCCTCCGAGATAAACTCGTAGAAGCCTGTACCGACGGCGAGTGGGCCCGCCGCATCACCATCCATTAAGGGAATCGTCATTGTGCCTTCCGTTGCCCGCAATCCGACGTCGCGGAGCGGGAGGGGGCCATAGGGCTCTAGTAATCGATTGGCCTGAACACCTGCCGAACCACCAAGCCAGCAGCCAATCATGGGCAGCCGAGGCCATAAATCCCGGGGTAACAGTGCGCCGTGTCGTTCTAGAAATTTTTCCATGAACCTAGCCCGAACTTGGTCGGGGCGAATCGCGCGGTCCAGCTTTGAGTAAAGCGAACGTTGCTCCGGATCGGCTTTTTCAGGAGGCAGCACACCGAGGCTCCCATCGTGAACCGCGCGAACGATACGTTCACTATGCTCCCGACCTTCTTCAACCAGGCGTAGCAACGTACTGGGGTTTGGTGCCGCAAGCATCGACACGTCCGCCGCCAACGCCATGCGTGCTGACACAAAGTAGCGGTCGTCATAGTCAGTAATCTCCGAAACATCGTAAGGAAGCGCATAGGAGCGGCGGACCATCCAAGGAGTTCTCTGGTAAGTCAATCCAGACACCGACCCTACCGGTGTTCCAGATGCCGTTCTGCCCTCCACCGCTGGGCTCACAACTGTCACCGACTTTGAATCGAACAGCGACGGATAGTCGACTTGGGATCGATAGAGCCACAAGGTCGTGATCCGCTGCAACTCTCGCAGCCATTCGGCGGTTAAGGGAATGAACTTAGGTTCCGAAGTAGTTCCAGATGTAGTGGCGAACATCAACGGCTCGTCCACCGTTAGCACACGCTTGTCTCCGCGTTTGAGACGATCAATCCAAGGCTGGTGGCGAGCATAATCCCTTATTGGAACGCGTTGAGCGTAGTCTGTGGCCTGTTGGATCCCACGGAACCCATGCTCTCGGCCAAAGGCGGTATCTTGATTTCGCTTGAGTAGAGCAAGGAGGTAGTTTCGTTGGGCTGCTTCCGGGTTTTCGGCGGCGCGATCGAACGCAATTTGTTGCAAACGCCCCCTCCAGCCAAGCCCGAAGCGTATGAGCCGACTCATCGCAACGTCTCTTGAAAAGTAGCGAGCCTCTCCAATCGTTCCTCCACAATAGAAGCTCCCAAGCCGGGTCCGGTGAGGAGCGGACCTAGGCCACCCAGGCCAAACTGCACCCCGGGGGCGGCAATATCCTCAGACAGAAGGAAGGTTCCGAAGGAGCCTTCGAGGTGAAGGTGATCATCTAGGGACGCGGCCAAGTGGCGCCCTGCAGCCGATAGGATTGAAGTTTCTCCAACCTGGCAACCAATTACGAAACCAAGACCATGGTCTCGAGCTGTCTCGGCAAGAGCCAAACACGGCCCAAGGCCGCCGCACTTACTCACCCGAAGGTTGAAGCGAAGTTGCTGAGAATCCATCTCCACAAGGACTCTGGCATCGCCTTCGGTGACCAGCGACTCATCCAGGAGAAGCGGTACCGGGACGCAGCCAGCAAGCTCCGGTAAAACGTTGACACCTTGCCGTCCCAGCGGCTCTTCACACATGTCGATACCAAAGGCGGCCATCTTGGCGATCTGGTCCACTGCCTGTTCAAAGCTCCAGACACCATTGGCATCGACTCGAATACTCGCATCGTTTCCAACAACATTGCGGATAGAGGCAAGCCTGTCGAGGCCAGCATCATCACCGACCTTGACTTTAAATTCATTGAGCCCCGCAGCGTTCATCTTGGTGGCCTGCTCGGCCGCAGCACCTGGAGATACCATGCCGATAACGCCGCTGTAGCGAAGCTTCTGAGTGCGTGGCGGTATGCACGTGGTAACCGATTCCCCATGCATCTTTGTTAGAAGGTCAAGCAAAGCAAGTTCGACTGCGCAGCGGGCGGCGCCGTGGTAAATGATCCCGCGAGCTTCGTCCTCGGCGTCCGGATCTGACGATGGAAGCAGTTTGCTGACGACCGCGAGTGAATCAAGGCCATCCTCGGCCGTTAACTCGACATCGCGAATCGCGGGCCAGATTGTGCCTCGAATCTGGCCAACTACCGAATCGACAGACTCTCCGGTCACATAAGGTCGGGCCACCCCTTCGCCGTAGCCCGATACGCCTTCGTCAGTCGTGAGTCGAACAACCAGAGCGTCGCTTGCGTGCCGTGACTTTGTCCCGTGCGTGAAGCCTTCAACAAAAGGTATCCGCAGACCGTAGATGGTCGCGTTTCGGAAGCGCACGATGGCTATCAGTCCAGGTCCACGCCGGATGTGGGCGTGGCATCGAGATCCACACGAAACGGCGTTGCCATCTGAGAAATAAAATCCTGCGGATACCCTCGCCTCTCAAGACCAAGCTCCGCAACCTCGCGATCCACTGGAAAAAAGCGCGTCCTAAACAAAATGTCCCATACGATGATGTTATTGCCGAAATTTGAGTTTGATTCACTGATCACACGTGAATGATGCCAACGGTGCAACTCGGCGCTGCTTATCACCCAATTGAGAAACCCCATCCGTAGTTCGACGTTTGAGTGTTGAAAGAATCCGTTCAGCGCGTAGAAAACAAAGTAAAGAGCCAAGGCTTTCTCCCCGGCCCCTAGAACGATAAAGGGCAGTGCGTCGAGGAAGAATTGCAGAGCCTTTTCGACCGGGTGGAAGCGTCCGACATTGAGCCAGTACAACTTTTCCGGAGAATGGTGAACGGCGTGGAATTTCCAGAAAAACGGATGGTGATGCGAGAGTATGTGGAACCAATATCGCAGAAAGTCGGCGACCAGGATCATGATCACTAGTTGTATGCCGATCGGAAGCTCCCGCGGCCACAACGTTGTGATCCAGGGCAAGCCCATCGGCAACCAGGCAATCAATGCAACCGCAGCGAGAAACGAAAGTGCCTTCGGCAGCAGCCCTTGGACTACAAGCATGAACAATAGATCGGCCTTTACGTCCTCAGGCTTGGCCTTCCACGACGACTCATGCGGAATCCGCAACTCTAGCCAGGTAACCGTCACCATCCCAAGAAAGACAGTGATATAGGTGCTTACTAGAAGCGGAAGTCCCAACTCCAACATAAGAAGGTGTAGCGCGACACCGCCAATCATAACTAGAGGGTAGGAAACGTAAGGCAATAAGCGGTCGACGGTGCCGGCCCTCTTGCCACCCCCTCGCAATTGCACCTCTGTCGCCAACGAAGCCTCCTTCACGCTGTCCAAATTTCCTTCAGCACCCGTTTGAAGTTGTCACCAAGCATTAGCTTGATATCGTCGTCGCTGTAACCTCGGCGTATCAACCCTTCGGTGAGAAGGTAGGTGCGCTTCTGCGTCGGCATCTCGTCCATATCAATTTTCTCACGGAACTTGTACTGGTCACGGTAACGACCCCCGATTTGCGCCCACGATTCTGGCGGTGAAGCATCATACCCACCTCGGATATCTGTATCGGCTCCGATCCCCACGTACTCAACCCCGACGAGTCCGGCGACATGGTCGAAGTGGTCGAGCAGTTGTTCGATCGTCGTCGGTTCCTCGCCACTAACGAAGCTACGCACCATGGTGATCCCCATCACGCCACCATTCTGCGCCATCTTGCGGATCGCATCATCGGTTTTGTTGCGTGCGTAGCCGAAGTTCAGAGCACGGGCATTAGAGTGCGTGATCAGAACCGGCTTGGTGGAAATGTCGAAAGCATCAAGCGTCGTCTGGTCGCCACAGTGCCCAACGTCGACCGCCATGCCGACCTTGTTCATCCGGAGCACGATGTCCTCGCCAAAGTCGCTGATGCCACCGTCACGGTCCTCCATACTGCCGGTGCCAATGCGGTTCTGCGAGTTGTAGGTGAGCTGAGAAATCCGCTGCCCCAGCGCATAGAAGATGTCAACGTCGTCAACTTGGCGAAAATGATTCGAATTCTGTAGGCCAAGGATGATGCCGAGCTTGCCCGATACGTTCACCTCTTCAAGATGCCCTGGTGTGGTTATGCGCAGGAAGCGATCAGATTGATGGGTAAGGAAACCGTTCCACTCCGCTGCCCAACGCAACGCCCTCTCGTGTGCGTCCCGACCACCGGACCCGCCACCGGTGGGGTGAAACACGTTGATGCCTGAGTCGCGGTAAAGCTCAAAGTCCTCCTGGTTAAAGGTCGCTGGATCAAGCATCCACTTCTCTGTGTAGTCCCCAGCGATGGATAGGGGGCACAGCATGTCCATGACCGTAGCTTCCTCCACCAGGCGGATTGCACGGGCTGAGAAATCCTGCGCGAATGGCTTGTCGCCGAACACGGTGTGGCGTCCACGGTTGATAAACGGGGCAACAAACGGAACGGTTGCCGCCATAGCACCGCGGTGGAGGACGTCACGACGTGACAACGAAGCTACTGGCTTAGGCATGCGGGGGTTTCCTTCCCGGTAGCGGCTTACCTAAGGCAAGTTGGTAAGCGGATTGAACGAACTCGGCAGCTGTTTCTCTTAGTTTTCGCGTGTTTGATGCGAATAGCTAACTCAGAGCCTAGAATCCGTCCGCATTAGGCTTCAAGCTGCCATCCTGCAATATTGTTACTTCTGCCAATCGAAACAAGGAATTAACCATGATGGAATCTCCGATTTTTCGCCGACATTTTATTCTTCTTTGTATATCGTCATCTGGCTGAACAGAAATGTCCGGGTGGAAGGGTCGGGATTGTTTGATTAAATCCACATTCCCTCTAACAATTGGAACATTACCGTGTGCGCTGAGGGTCATCATCGACAAATATCTTGACAAACTTCATAGCCATCACGCGTTAGCTGATTTCAGAAGCAAGGAGCCAAGCATGGAAAAGAAATGGAAAGCTTTTTTAGGGGCACGGACTGCTTTTTTGAGTCTTCTGTACTTCTTTTTGTTGGTGGTTGTTGTTGCTCAGGTTCAACCAGAAGCACAGGCGCAAGGAAGAGGCTCGCAATCTTCGCAATATACGGAAGAAAACAATCAGATTCGTCGTGAAAGGTTTGATCTCGTCTTGCCGCGAATCATGCAGGAGCGCGGTATCGACATGTGGATCCATGTCATGAGAGAGGCAATTCCCGATTCCTTTGGTGCTGAAGACCTGGGAAGCACCTCGGGTGTATTCATTTTCACGGATCGCGGCGGAGAAAGAATCGAACGGGCGATTCTTGGACGACGTTGGGGGGCTACGCAGCGTGAACGGGGAAGTTCGGATTACGGGTTGATTGACGAAATGGGAGCCTACGACATAATCGGCGACCCAGTATTTATACAAGAACCGGTCTCTAGCCCGATGACAGAATACGACTATCGCTTTAAGGGCCTTAGAGAATTTGTTGCCGCGCGTGACCCGCAACGCATCGCCGTAAATTTCCAAAGTGAACTGGGACCGTGGGCAACTACCAGGGCAAGAGATGGCATTTCACATACAGATTATGTCCTGTTGACTAAAGAGCTTGGGGATATATATGCCAGCAGGCTGGTCTCGTCTGAATATCTGGTCATGGACTACAACATCAGTCCGGTGCCGAGCGAAGTTGAATTGCTTAAGAGAATGCGGGAGGACGAAGTTGAACGTGTAAACAAAGCTTTTGCGGAAGTCGAAGTCGGTGAGCACACGGAAGAGGTAGATGTGACTGTTTTCCGCCGGATGTGGACGGGAGAGTCACAAAGAGGCCGGAGCGCCGGCTGGGAAAACAGTGTGGTCCAGGGAGGCGACATACTCGCAGCACCAACCCAAGGAATGTATGCCTATGTCCTCCGTGACGGAGAAACTGAGCCACCTGCGGAAATCAAGAAAATTTGGGCCGAATATCTAAAAGTCAAAGCCATATTTATGGAAACGATCAAGTCGGGAGTTACCCCTCGACAGATCATCCAAGACTACAAGCGAAGGTTCGATGAAGAAGGGATTATTGTCGTTGAACCCCAAATGCACATGGTTCAACCAAAGAACAATTTTCCGGTTTATTCACAGGGTTTTGATCCCGGAAAAACCCTTATAAGTGTCGATCTCCATGGCAAGGGAAAAGGATCGCGGGCAAGGAAATTCGACATTTATTTGGGCCCTAGGATGGGTTCTTATGGCCCAGATTGGACTTTTGATGTACCACTCCAGCCTAATCATCACTTCGTTTTAGAGTATTTTTTCTATATGCCGTCACCTGCCGGGGAAGACCAGGACCAATATTTACTCTGGTGGGATCATGAACAAGCGATTGCCACTGAGAGTGGGGTTGAGTTGTTAGCACCGCTGCAAACGGAGCTTTATCTCATTCATTAATTTTCGGTGACCGCGCACAGTGGGTCTATTCACGTTCCCACTCCTGTTGCTGACAAGCTAATAGGTGGACAAGTATGCGAAATGCTCAGGAACTTTCAGTGAGTCCACACTCAACCTTTCTGGTTTTCCTCTGCCTCTCTCTAGTCTTAGTCCTATCCCCTCAGACCCAATCAGCAGAGGCTCAGGAAGAAGGCCGTCGAACCACACGGTATCTGGAAGAAAACAATCAGATCCGTCGAGATAAATTTGATCTCGTCCTGCCGCAAATCATGCGGGAGCGCGATATAGACATGTGGATCCATGTGATGCGACTAGCAATCCCCGATGCCTTTGGGGCGGAAGAACTGGGCAGTACCTCCGGTGTTTTCATCTTCACGGACCGGGGTGGCGACAGAATCGAACGCGCGATTCTGGGACGACGGTGGGGTGCTAGACAGCGTGCACGCGGTGGGGGTGCTGCTTATAGGGACCCGATCGAAGAACTCGGTGCCTACGACATCATCGGCGCCCCAATTTTCGTACGGGAACCTCTCGCTGGCCCGATGATTGAATATGATTTCCGCTTTAAGGGCCTCAGAGAATTTGTTGCCGCACGTGACCCGCAACGTATTGCCTTAAATTACAAGGGGGATTTGGGAGAGTGGGAAACTTACACCGATTTTGGGGGGGCCAGAGACGGTTTGTCGTATACAGACTACCGGCTATTAACTGAAGAACTCGGTGATGAATATGCCGACAGGCTGGTTTCATCTGAATACGTGATGATGGACTACATCCTAGGAAAAGTGCCGAGCGAAATTCAGCTACTAAAAACAATAAGTGCAGAAAGTGTTGAACGCGTAAAGAACACTTTTGCTGAAATCGTTCCCGGTGTAACTCCAAATCGGGAAACTGTTTTCCGTCGGATGAGTAAGGGATTGTCGCAAAGAGGCCGGAGCGAAGGCTGGGAGAACAGTGTGGTCCAGGAAGGCGACATCGTTGCATCACCTGAAACAGGACTCTACGCCTATGTGCTTCGTGAAGGTGAGACTGAGCCTCCTCCAGAAATCAACAAGCTTTGGGAGAAGTATCTGACCGTCGATAGGATCCTGGTGGATACCATCAGGGCGGGACGCACCCCTCGAGAAATAATCGGGGAGTACACGCGGAAATTTGAAGAAGAAGGGATCATTGTCAGGGATCCGCAATTGCATATGTTTGTCCCAAAGAATGATTTCGCTGCTTACTCTGAAGGCTTTGATCTCAAAAAAACACACCTCAGTGTTGACGCCCACGGCATGATGAAAGGTGCGCGTAACAGGCCGAACGAGAATTATCTTGGACCCCGGATTGGATCCTATGGTCCAGATTGGACCAAAGACATCCCACTCCCAGACAATTATCACTTCGTTTTAGAGTATTTTTTTTATATGCCATCACCTGCCGACGACGGGCAAGATCAATACTTGCTTTGGTGGGATCATGAGCCAGTGATCGCCACTGCGAATGGGGTTGAGTACCTTAGCCCACCGCAAAAAGAGCTTTACCTTATTCAATAACTCTTCATGACTCTCACATCCTGGAGGCGTGTTCATTCGGATCCAGTTTTCGGCACCCTAAGCACTCCACATCACCAAAGATTTTTCGCCCGTTTCGAGTACATAGACCAACATTCCATCCACACCATGCCGTCACCAACCGATTCTGAGGCGGCCACACTCAAGGTTTAGATAGCCAATGCGTACCGTACGCACAATCGACAGGCAGTTCGTGGCCGAAGATTCGCTGTTCCAACGGTTACAGCGAGACGGTCAGCTGCTTCTCCGTATCGCAAGCATGATGCTCTCGTATTTCACCATTGGCGCCCGAACACGCCGTCTCTATGCTGCAAAACAGGGCAGAAAAGAGATTTTCCTGGTGGACAAGGA
Source organism: uncultured Acidobacteriota bacterium (assembly GCA_964455175.1). Lineage (GTDB taxonomy): Bacteria > Acidobacteriota > UBA890 > UBA890 > UBA890 > UBA890. The sequence continues at coordinate 11,209 of CAYVUW010000005.1, forward strand.
ACTTTGAGTCGTGAATGAAGCTAGGGTCGCCAATTGCATTGTGACAACAGCTCGCGGTGAATGGACAATCGCATGAAAGTAAACGATCCACCGGCCCCTACCTACGCCTTTGGGTACGAATCGCTACCGACATCGGGTAACGAGATCAATGGCCTGGGTAGAAAGGACAAAACCCGGGCCCGGCATATCTTCCACGACCCCTCAGAAAACGCCGCGTGGACAGCACTCGACGAGTTCTTTAGCCGTATCGCGGTCTGGGGGACAGTCCGTCATATCCTCGCCAATATCTGGCAGCTTCGACGACAGAATGGCCCGGTCTCCACACATCGGGTTGAGGTCGATGACCCCTTCGCCATGGCCGAGCGAATCAAAATCAAAGCTCAAGACTTCGGTGCCAAGCTGGTCGGCATCACCGAGATCTCAGATGAAGCAATCTATGATGGCCGTGAAATTCCTTATCGGTACGCTATCTGCATAGGCGCTCCGATGAAGCGTGAAGAGATGCTTCACGTGCCGCATGAACGCGCGGGGATAGAAGTCATGCGCTCGTACCGGGAAGTTTCACGCATTGCAATCAAACTCGCTGAAGAAATCCGCGCCATGGGCTGGCCGGCGTATGCCTATGGCAACCCGAACAGTACCGACATCCTCCACATTCCACTCGCTATTAAGGCTGGGCTCGGGCAACTTGGCAAACATGGCTCAATGATCAGCGAGGAATTTGGGTCCAACTTCCGGTTGTGTACAGTGGCCACCAATCTACCGCTTACCATAGACGAGTCCGTCGACATCGGTGTCGATGATGTTTGCCTCCATTGTCAACGTTGTGTAATCGATTGCCCTGCGGATGCAATTTTCCCTGAAAAACAGTTCGTGCGCGGTGAAAAGAAATGGTACGTCGACTTCGATAAGTGCATTCCCTATTTTGTAAAGACAAACGGCTGTGCGATTTGCATCGAAGTTTGCCCCTTCAGTGAGCCCGATCGTGGACCATGGTTAGTTGAAAGGGTCATGGCAACTCGCAAGAAAAGAACTCACACACACAACAACAACTTGGCACAAGGTAAGAACCCCTAGATGCAAGACGAAGTGGTTACGTCTGTCGATCTTGTCTAGAATCGCTCGAATCAAATTATGTGGTCCGAACCCTCTCGCCCGGCCGGCAAGGAAGAATCTCATGCGCAACGATAATCATCCCACCACTTATTTAAGTAGCCACCACATCCTTTTGTGTGCCGTCATCCTGTTAGCGGGGGTGATTACAACCACTGCACCCGTGGTCGCCCAACTCCCTGCGGATCCAAATCCAAAGCGAGAATTGGAGATGACTGTTGCCGAAGGCTTTACTGTGACCGCTGTTGGCGACGTAATCATCGCACGGCCAATTTCACAGGGCATAAATCCCGAACTTACTGAGGTTGTCGAGATACTTCAGAGACCCGATGTCACTTTTGGTAATTTCGAAACCTCAGCCATTGATTTGCAAGACTTCGATGGCTACCAGGCAGCGGAGCACGGTGGAGCTTGGCTCATCGGACCCCCAGTGATCGCATATGACCTCAAAGCCATGGGGTTCGACATGATGGCGCGTGCTAACAACCACACCACAGATTGGGGCGTGGAAGGCATGCGGTCGACCACCAAGATTCTCGATGAAGCCGGTATCGTGCACGCTGGAGCGGGGGAAACGTTGGCATTAGCGCGAGCCGGTCGCTATTTCGAGACACCAAAAGGGCGGGTGGCGGTGGTGTCGATGGCATCAAGCTTTACACCGCTCTCGCGTGCCATGAATTCGCTCGGTGAAGCTCCAGGACGACCTGGTCTCAGCCCAGTGCGCACAACACGCCACACCTTGATAACCCAACAAGAAATGGATGTGCTCGTTGGCATTCGCGATTCGATAGCAGCGTACCGCAGTGGCGAAACTGAGTCCGGAGGAGAATCAGATGAGGAACCAGCAACCGAATTGTCTTCGTTCGGCACGAACTTCCGTGTCGCGGACCATCGCGGCTATGAGCATGATCTCAACGAGATCGATCTGGCAGAAATTCTAGCGGCCATCAAACAGGCGAAACGCAACTCAGATTTTGTGATTGCCACGATCCACGCGCATGATCCTGGAAATTGGAGTGATCGGCCTCCCGACTTCCTCGAGGAACTAGCACGCAAGGCTATCGACGCAGGCGCCGACCAGTTCGTGGGACACGGACCGCACCAACTGCGTGCTCTCGAGATTTACAAAGGCAAACCAATCTTCTATAGCCTGGCTAACTTCATCTTTCAGGTCGAGTTGCAGGAGCCGGTTGGACAGGACCTGTACGATCGCTATGGCATCGACCCAAAGGAAGTGACCGACTCCGAGTTTAATCGGCGCTTTCTCGAGAGAGGCTTCGGCGACTCAATCTGGTATGAGAGCGTCATTGCTGAAAGCCGATATGAAGGTGGCAGGGTGGCCGAGATTCGACTCTACCCAATTGAACTAGGCTACGAAGAACGTGGTGCCCACAGAGGGGTCCCCGGCACAGCAAGGCCTGAAGTCGGCCAGCAGATCCTCGAAACGATGCAACGGCTTTCGGAGCCCTATGGCACTACGATTACCATTGAGGACGGTGTTGGCGTAATCCGGATAAGTGCTGCGACCGATGCCGACCGCAGGTAGCATCGAGAAGTACCTCCTGCGCCCCTAGGCATCGGCGCCCAAAAATACGCCTTACAGCAGCCCTCTGACTTGCAAGTCAGAGAGTTTTAGAAGAGCCACAGGGGTGTAGTTCCTTGTTGCGCGATGTTTCAAACGGTTCGTAAAGTGCTACCTGCAATGACCTTACTCCTAGCACACACCGACAGCTACTTGCGTGAATTCGACAGTGTGATCACCCATGTCGATAACGAAGCTTGCGCCCTAGTACTCAACCGGACAGCTTTCTACCCGGGCGGGGGTGGCCAACCCTGCGACACCGGGATCATTCAATGGATGGACGGCGACACACAAAATAAAGTCGGGATCACCAAAACACAAAAGGGGGACGCTGGCATTGCTCATTACCTAGCTCCAACGTCAACACCCATAATACTTCCGAGCGTAGGTACCGCTGTCACCGGTGTCATTGACTGGGACCGCCGCTATCAGCTCATGCGCACCCATACCGCGATGCACATTCTGTGTGGTGTTGTCTGGCGCGACTACGGTGCTCAGGTAACCGGCGGCAATATGCAGCCACTTAATGGCCGGATGGATTTCGAATTCGAGAACCTAAAACGTGAGCTCGTCGACGAGATCGAGGAAAAAGTCAACGCCGAGGTCCTGGAGGCGCGCGAAGTTCGCGTCGCGCTGCTGCCGCGCAATGACGCCGAGCAAATCCCCGATCTGATCCGCACCAAGATTAACTTGGTACCGACCTCGATCACCGAGATTCGCACCGTCGAGATCGTCGGCCTTGATCTGCAGGCCGATGGCGGCACCCACGTCGCCAACACCCGTGAAGTAGGCCGACTCCGTGTCGTTGACTACAAGAGCAAGGGTCGCATAAACAAACGAATTCGCATTGCTCTGGAAGATTCTTAAGGAATCTCCAGCTTTAACGATTCCCCTCGATTTTCTCGAGCCACGGCTGACGTTCAAAGTAGCTCTTCGTTTCCTCAACCAGCTGAGGCGCCAACATGATCAATGCGATTAGGTTCGGAACAATAACGATTGCCAAGAAGATGTCGCCGAAATTCCAGATCACGGTCAACGGCAGCACGGCGCCAACGAAGTGCATTCCGACAAAAGTAATTTTGTAGGGCAACACAGCTTTTGCGCCAAACAGGTAATTGGCACAGCGATCTCCATAGTAGCTCCAGGAAATCGCGGTCGATATGGCAAACAGCAGAATGCAGACCACTACGATCATATGCCCCCAATTACCGAGACCCGACAGGCCCCGACGATAGGCTTCCACGGTAAGCGGAGCACCACTTTCAACCGCCCGGCTATAAAGCGACGTATACGTCTGGCTGTTCTCCCCAATGGCGTTGCCAGCGTTGGGAAAGATCGTGCCGGTGAATGGTTGCGTCATCTCCTGATCAACATAGAGCTCTTCGAGAGCAACATCGTGCCAGCCGATACGAGGAGCTTCCGATGTCTCTAGGACATGCTGCCCGTTTTCAATGCGAATCTCAGCCGGTGGGTCGACGCTACTGTGGCTACCATTGCTATCTACGGTGACCCAAACCAAATCGCCGCCACCAAGAGTAATCGGTGTGTCTACTCTGTCGTTCCAGACACCCGTCGTCAAAAGCACAAGCCCGGTCATCGAGCAAATCACGATCGTGTCGATAAATGGTTCAAGAAGTGCGACAACACCCTCTGAGACCGGCTCGTCGGTCCTGGCTGCCGCGTGTGCAATAGGTGCCGACCCTTGGCCCGCCTCGTTGGAGAACAAGCCACGGCGAACACCCCACATCATTGTCATGAGAAAGGCTCCGACCCCAGTTCCAGCAACACCAGCCGTGGGGTTAAAGGCTTCACGGAACACAAGCATGAACGCAGGTATGACCTCACCGGCGTTGAACAACAAGATGACGAGCGCGCCTAGTACGTAGATCGCCGCCATAGCGGGAGCCAGGGTGGCGGTAACTTTGCCGATACGCGTGATCCCACCGAGAATAACCGCGGCAACGATTGCCGAGGTGATCAACCCGGTGATCCACGCAGACACACCGAATGTCGTCTGCATCGTGTCGGCAACGGTGTTGGCCTGTATAGCATTGCCCGTCAGGAAAGCTGTCACACCCAGAATTCCCGCGAACGCCACAGCCATCCACTTCCACTTCGGCCCCAAGCCTTTTTCGATGTAATACATCGGGCCGCCTGAGACTGTGCCTTCCCAAGCCTTCTTGTCATGGCCTTCCTCTATGTGGCGGTATTTCTGAGCCAGCGTTACCTCGGCATACTTGGTCGACATCCCAAGCCCGGCGGTCACCCACATCCAGAAAAGAGCTCCCGGCCCTCCCCAGTGGATGGCGATTGCCACGCCGGCGATATTACCGATGCCAACTGTGGCCGACAGCGCCGTGGTCAGCGCCTGGAAATGTGAAACGTCCCCCGGCTCGTTGGGATCATCGTACTTACCCATGGTTACAGCTAAGCCGTGTCCTAAACGACGCAGCTGAATAAACCCGAGTCTCAGCGTCAGAAATACTCCGGTACCGAGCAGCAGCAAGACCATGAACGGGATAGTTTCCCCGCCGATATTGAACCCAAGTCCAACGATGTACCGATTGCCAAGATTGGAAAGTGTCTGAATAAACTCCATGAGGCTTCCTTTTTACGAAGGTCTGTAGGTGGCCAACGATAGGCACGAACATCAACAAGGCAAAGCTGGTCGCCAACTATGCCTTGCCTGACGCTACCCCGACAAGCATGGCACGCCGCTGCTCGTGATCACTCTTGCTACGATTTCATCATGCTAGAGCAAATCTTCTTTTTCGGTTAACTCGTTACCGCGCCTTCCGAGGCTGACGCCACGAGCTTTGCATACTTGGCAAACGCCCCTTTCACATAACGGGGCTCGGGCGGGCGCCACTCCGAACGGCGTGGCCCCATATCTTCTTCTACATCGAGTGTCCGTGCGTCGACATCGAGCGTCACGGTGTCACCATCACGAACTAAGGCGATTGGTCCGCCTTTGGCAGCCTCTGGAGCGACATGGCCGACCATGAAACCGTGCGTTGCCCCACTGAAGCGACCATCTGTCACCAGGGCGACGGAATCGCCAAGCCCCTGCCCCATCAGTGCAGCGGTGACAGCCAGCATTTCGCGCATCCCCGGACCACCTTTCGGGCCCTCGTAACGAATGATGATGACATCACCAGACTCGATATCTCCGTCCTGAACAGCAGCAAATGCCAGTTCTTCTGAATCGAAAACACGTGCAGGGCCACTGTGGTGCGTGCGTTCGTGACCAGCGAGTTTGACGACACAACCGTCGGGCGCCAGGCTGCCGTGTAGGATGGCGATGCCACCCCTAGACTTAATCGGTTTGTCGAGGCTACGGATAACTTCTTGGCCGGCGGTCTCTTCGGCCTCCTCGACCTCCTCGGCTAACGTTTTCCCGCTGACGGTCGGCTGGTCTTTCAAGAGTCCACCATCCAGGAGTCGCTTGATCAGTAACCGCAAGCCACCAGCGCGATCGACGTCAGGCGCGGTGAATCTGCCGGCAGGTTTCAGGTCCGCAATCACTGGAGTCGCTGCCGATATGCCGTCGAAGTCGTCGATCGAAAGATCGACACCAGCCTCACGGGCGATAGCCAGCAGATGGAGCACCGCGTTGGTCGATCCAGCCGTCGCAGCTACTGATGCAATAGCGTTTTCGAGCGCGGTGCGGGTGATAATCTGCCGCGCCGTAATGTCCCTCTCGATCAATTGCATAACTATCTCTCCCGAGTAGAATGCAACCTCTTTTTTGCGCGAGTCCAACGCCGGGATGTCGTTGACACCCATTGGCGAGATGCCGAGCACGGTCATCGCCGTAGACATGGTGTTGGCGGTAAACTGGCCGCCGCAGGCGCCGGCGCCAGGGCAGGCTACGTTTTCGAGATCACGGAGATCTTGTTCAGTAATCACGCCAGCGGCACAGGCCCCGACAGCCTCGAAAACATCTTGGATGGTGACGTCCTTATCCTGGTAGCGGCCAGGATAGATCGAGCCACCATAGATCATTAAAGACGGCAGATCTAAGCGGGCAAGAGCCATCACTGTTCCTGGGATCGTCTTGTCACAACCGGAGATTGCAACCACGCCGTCTAGCAAGTGGCCACGCACAGCCAGTTCAATGGTGTCAGCGACCGCTTCGCGCGATACTAAAGAAGCACGCATTCCCGAGGTCCCCATGGAAATCCCGTCAGAAACTGCGATGGTGTTGAACTCAAAGGGTGTTCCCCCGGCGGAGCGGATCCCTTCCTTTACTGACTTGCCGAGTTCGTGCAGATGCACGTTACAGGGTGTCAGCTCAGTCCAGGTATTGGCGACACCAACCAGCGGACGGTCGAGGTCGTTGTCGGTTAAACCCATAGCCTTGAACATCGCGCGCGCCGGGGCACGGGCAATTCCCTTCTTGATGGTGTCGCTTCGCATGGTTAGCCTGCTTTCGAAGTATGCGGTACCGATTCGGGCCGGTATTGCTCGCTTCTACCATAATTCCAGGGAACACGAGCGTGTAACAGTCTAGACCTGCGTACAAGATCAGTTCGCGCAGCGAATCAACAGCATTAAAGGAGTGTACAAATTGCGGTTTCTTATCTTCGGTGCCGGCGCCCTCGGAAGTGTCGTCGCCGCTCGCCTCGCTGATATCCATGAGGTGAGTCTCCTCGGCCGAAAGGAACACGTTGACGCGATCAACGAATGCGGCTTGCGAGTTACCGGGCACACTGAAGTCTTGCAGAAAAAGATTAACGCCGCTGCAAATCTCGCAACAATAGATGGTGCGCCCCCAGACGCAATTCTTATCACGGTGAAAGCCTACGACACGAGATCAGCGGTACGCGCTCTTTCTAATTACTGGAACAAACCGATTTTTGTTTCGCTGCAGAATGGGCTGGGCAATGAAGAAGCAATTGCTGAGCACGCTACCAAGGTGCTCGGTGCCGTCATTAATCAGGGCGCCACGTTCATCGGCCCGGGTGAAGTGTTCCACGCCGGTTCAGCTGAAATTGATTTCGGCCCGTTCGCGGGCACCACCAATGAGGATGCAGAGACCGTTGCAGCAGCATTCCGGGAAGTTGAGTTTCCCGCGCAAGCAAAACAAGATATCCGAGAAAAGATTTGGGCAAAAGTGATCCTCAACGCCGCAGTCAATCCACTGACGGCACTGCTGCGCAAACGAACCGGGGAACTGGCTGAGACCGAAGTGCTCAAGCCTGCGCTCGAACTCATTGTCAAAGAATCGGTAGCAATCGCAGCAGCTAGCGGCGTAACGCTTAATGAGACCAAAATACTCGACAAAATTGCTGCTGTTGCCAAAGCCACAAGCGACAACAAATCGAGCATGCTCCAAGACCTGGAAAAGGGTCGCCGTACCGAGATTGACGCCATCAACGGCGAGTTAATTGCGCGCGCCCACGAGCACGGAATCGCCTGCCCAGCCAATGAGTTGCTCGTCAACCTGATTCGCGCCGCAGAGGCTTAAGCATGCGCCACCAGGATGTATGGTGGAGCATTCACTCACCCAGAAGCCAGAACATTGACAACTTCGCGCCCGCAAGTAATCGCGTTCAATGAGACGCAGGATGATAGATTCAATCAATCCTAAATTCCTTGGGTTCAGAATATCTATGAACCGTCTCCTGTGACCAGTTTGCTGCGCACTTGCCTAGCCTTTCTATTCATCATCCCACTAGCTACGTGCGCACTCTTGGACGTTGGTGCGGAAGACGCAACCACTGAGGGAAATCAGAAACCTGCGCTGCTGGTGTTAATCGCGGTCGATCAAATGCGAGCCGACTACTTTGATCGTTTTAGACCGCAACTCATCGGCGGGCTCCGAACCCTCCTCGAAGACAGCGCAGTTTTCATCAACGCACGCCAAGATCATGCGATCACATCTACCGCGCCTGGGCACTCCGCCATGCTGTCTGGTCTTTACCCTCGTGACAGTGGGATGGTTGATAACACCTGGTTCGATCACACCCTAGGACGGCGGGAACGGGCAGCAATCGACCCAGAACAACAACTGGTCGGCGTCAGGCCCACCAACAACAGCCCTGGGGTATCTCCCCGGCAATTCCTCGGCACGTCGCTTGTCGGCTGGCTCAAAGATCTCGACCCGCTATCTCAAGCAGTTTCAATCTCTCGCAAGGACCGATCTGCCGTGCTAATGGCACCCGAGGCCGAGCACGTTTATTGGTGGCATGCTGCGAGCGGACGATTCATCAGCAGCACGCACTACCGGGACGAATTGCCCGATTGGGTCAATGTGTTCAACGACGAAGATTGGCTTTCTGGCTATCTCGGGGGGGGCTGGGACCAACTCGAAACCGAACCCACCTATGCGCTCTCTCGGCCAGACACCTACGAAGGCGAACGTGGCCCACGTGGCTTCGGCACCGTATTCCCCCACCCTTTTCCAACGAGTCGTCCGGCACTTGGCAGAATAATCGAGTTAACACCGTTTATGGACAAAGCTACGCTCGACCTCGGCCGCGCCGCGATCACCGCACTCAACCTCGGCCAAGATGGAGTCACTGATGTGCTTGCTTTAGGGCTCTCGTCAACCGACTCAGTAGGGCACTACTTCGGACCCTATAGCCGTGAACTCCAGGACCAGATACTTCGTTTGGATCGCATGCTTGGCGATTTTCTGGATTTTGTGGACCGAACGGCTGGTCTCCACCGCACGTTAGTCATCCTGACCTCCGATCACGGTGTAGCTCCCCTTCCCGAGTACAGCCGCGAGTTGGGTGATGCTGCTGCGCGACTCCGCCTAAGCGAAATTTATCGTGGCATCAGCGAATATCTTGGTGACGAATTGGGGGGCGAGAATTGGTTTACTAGTAGTTCGCACGGCTGGATACAGGTTGATCGCGCGAAGGCAACCAAACTCGGCGTTGATGCCGACTACATTGTCCACAAGGCACGGGAATATATCGAGACGCTCGACACCGTGGTAGCTGTTTTTTCACGCGATGACTTACTTGAGGATCACAAACCTCAAAGCCAGATCGAAGAACTGTTGCGACGTAGTTTCTACGCTGAACGATTGGGGGACCTGTACCTCTTGCATGCACCGCTGTCCTTCTGGCAAACCGGCCTAGCCACCAATCACCAGTCACCTTACGATTACGATCGGCGCGTGCCCCTGATTTTGCGCGGTCCGGGGATTCGTCCTGGCGTATACGCAGAGCCAGTAGCGATTGTCGACATCGCCCCGACATTAGCGCACATGCTTGAACTCACGGCACCCAATGCACTGGAAGGCATCATTCTTGACCACATCATCGTGCGCTAGGCTCGCCGAGGTCGCAAAATAGATCGCACGGAGCGCGTCGGATACGATGCGGTGAGCAACTATCGCCCTGATATCCCGGAGTAAATATTACCGATGACCCAAAGTGTTGAAACCAACGTTGCATGGTGGGCACGCGGATTAATCTTTGAGAATTGCAGTTGCCAAGCGGTTTGCCCTGGTCATGTCCACTTTGACCAACTTTGCTACAACGACCGCTGCATCGGGTATTGGGCAATCCGCTTCGACGAAGGCATTTTCGCTGACACTGACATCGCTGGTGTCAAAGCGATCATTGCCTACGACAGCCCTCCCCACATGATTGAAGGCAACTGGCTGGAGGCCATCATGCTCGACGAGGAAACAACGGAGGAGCAGCGGGCGGCGGTGGAGAACATTCTCACTGGTCGTGCAGGAGGGCCATGGGCAATTCTCGCTGGCTTCGTCAGTGAATTCCTCGAGACCCGCTACGTACCAATCCTTATCGAAGAAGGAGAGAAGACCAAGCGCGTTGTCATCGATGGCGTCCTTGATTCGACAATCACCGAACTAAAGGGCCGTGATCGGTCCAAGCCGGTAACGTTCAACAACATGTACAACCAAATTCATCCTCCCGAACAAGCGCTCGGCACTGGAACCTCGCATTACGATGATGGCTGGATCCGCTTTGACAACACCGGAACCCACGGCCTCTACTCTCATTTTGAGTGGACAGTAACCCCCGAATGAACCTTCTAGCGCCGCACGCGCATTCGAGCTATGCCGCAAGTGTGTTGTTGTACTTCATGATGATGGTGGTGATGATGACGCCGGCGGTGATGCCCTGGCTGCGTCTGTTCGGCAGAATGGCCGGCGATGCCTACCCGGGCAGGAGAACGGCTCTCGTAGTTGGCCAGTTCACCGCTGGATACCTCGTGGTTTGGTTCGGGTACAGCGCCGCAGTTGCCACGATGCAAAATGGCCTCCAGCACTTCGCCCTACTGCGGCTCAATCTGAGCGTTGGAATGACCGTCGGAGGAATCCTGTTGATCACTGCCGGCTTATTTCAGCTCACCTCACTGAAGGAAGCTTGCCTTGCACATTGCCGTAGTCCACTTAGTTTTTTCTTGGCACGCTGGGACGGCGGCCCCAGGGGCCCATTCAAGATGGGCGCCCACCACGGAGTCTGGTGCGTCGGCTGTTGCTGGGCACTGATGGTGCTCTCTTTCGTGCTCGGTGCCATGAACCTTTTGTGGATGGCAATCCTTACCGCGATGATCGTTGCTGAACAGCGAGCACCACGACGTTGGCACCTCGGTCGCTGCTTCGGCATTGCCTTCATCGCCTGGGGCGTAGCATTAATCGTGATCAGATAAACACTGGCAAAGTATGCCGTCTGCTTCCCCTGGGGAACCTTGGCAAGGGAAGCCCTGACCTTCCAAGGTGCGGAAATTAACGGTTGTCAGCAACCCCAACGATCGTTAGAGTCCGGCGACAACCAAAATCGATTGGACCGCGAAGAACCCAGATGGCCGACAAACTTAAAAACGGAACTCCTGAGCCGCAACCACCACCGTCCGAGATTACCTCTAAGGATCCAGTAGGGCCTGTATTGGGCGACGATGCCAGCTCCGATCCGGTGCTTGAGCAAGCAGCCGCTGACCTGGAAGAACTTGAACTCCCCAATATGTTTTGGGGAGGCCTGCTCATGTATTTCGGTCCGGGGATTATCTTGATGATGACTGGGATCGGCACCAGCCAGCTGGTAACGGCGCCAACAGCCGGCGGTCGTTTCGAGTACACACTGCTTTGGTGTATCCCCATCGCCTATGTCTTCAAATACTACGGTTTTGAGATGGCGTTTCGCTTTACCAACGCCACCGGAAGCAGCATTGTCGAAGCATACGCAACCTCTTGGAAGAAATGGCCACTTTGGTACGTGATGGGCACAACGCTGTTGCAGTGTGCCATTGGGCAGGCCGGCCGATTGATCGCCGCGGCAGCTGTGCTCTACTACTTGTTCACGGTTTGGGCTGGGTTTGCTATCCCCACATGGGTGTATGGACTGGTCCTGGCAGTCGTTTCTGTCGCCATCATCCTCCGGGGCAGTTACCGTGCTGTGGAAACCTCTGCCAAAGCCGCAGCAGGTATCCTTGTCATCTCGACGCTAGCGGTTTACCTCGTAAGGCCAGCGCCACCATCGGAGTTTGTCCACTTCTTTATCATCGAAACGCCGGCCGGCTCATGGCTGATTATTGCTGCGTTCCTAGGCCTCCTACCTACGGGGATGGACGTGTCGCTGCAGGCATCGGAGTGGGGCAAGGCCAAGCGCGTCGGCATGAGCAGGATACGAGGGCAGCTTGAAACCCTTGGCCTAGCGAAGCAATTTGACCCGTTTGCTCCGCGCAAGGAAGACCTGACTGTCAACACAGCCGCGATTCCGGAACACGCTCGCCGCTACACTAGCCACTGGTTCCGTATCGGGCTGTGGGACTTCCGCTTCGGGCATGTCGTGTCCGGTATTCTGGCCGTAATTTTCCTGGTCCTGTCCGCAATGTGGCTTTATCCAAATGAAGTCCAAGGCGTTAACGTAATGGGCGAGATTGCGCAGATCTTTACTCGCAGCGTTGGTCCTTGGATGATGGTCGTTTTCTTGGTCGGTGGCTTCGCAGCGACCTTCTCGACCGCTTTCAACTACTTCGATGGCTGGCCACGGATCGTGGGAGCTTGCTCGCGCAACCTGTTCCGTGGCACAGCATCATTGCCGGGTACAGCGCAATCTCAGCTGACTGCTGCTCACCGCAAAACCTGGTATTCGGAATACAACATCTATCGGATGACGATGGTGTATTCGCTAATTGCCTCGGTGCTTATCATCTACGGATACGAGCGCCCAGTGGAGCTCGTCTTGCTAGCCTCGGCGCTGGCCTTCTTCGTTGCGCCAGTGATTTTCTTTCTGAATCTCTACTATTGCCTGACGATCATTCCCAAGGAAGACAAACTCTTCTACCCCTCGGCTTTCGCCCGCTGGTTCAGCTACCTCAGCCTGACGATCTTCACGGGGTTGAGCGGCATTTTGATCTGGTATCGAGTAATCAACCCGTTCTTACAGTTAATCACTCGAGGATGACTTGCCAGGGTTATCCGGTGGGATTGCCTTTGCGCTTGATAACACCACCTCCCAAGAAACCACCGTCAACTGGCATCACCACGCCGCTGATATAACCAGCTTCCTCGCTTACCAAAAAAACCGCCGTCGCGGCGACCTCCTCTGGGGTGCCATATCGGTTAATCGGGATGCGTGAGCAGTAAGCCTCCCGAGTCTCCGCATCGTGCATCTTCGATACTAGTTCAGTCTCGATCGCACCGGGCGCTAGCGCATTAACCGTGACCCCGAGCTCCGCAAGTTCTACTGCCAATACCCGGGTAATCGCGCTCACTCCTCCCTTTGAAGCACCGTAAGCGGTACGGCCAGTACCCCCACGTTCCCCAGCAACGGAGCCCATCAACACGATTCGACCATAACGCTGCCTGGCCATGATCTTTGCCGCCCCTTGCGCGCAAAGGAAGGTGCCGGTCAGGTTGACCGAAATGATCCGGTTCCATTCCTCGATGGTTGTCTCCATGATGGTTCGTTCAATACCAATGCCTGCACAGTGCACAATGCCATCGAGGGTTTCAAAATTCTCCAGGGTTTCAGCATACATCCGGTCCACAGCCTCTAAATCCGAGATGTCCGCCCAAATAGCCTTTGCTTTTGAGCCGATTTGCTCCAGTTGTTCAACGGTTCGATCTGCCGTTTCCTGGTTCCGGTCCACCACGATAAGGTTCCCACCTTGCTGGCCGACGGCAAGTGCCGTCGCTTTGCCAATACCACTACCCGCGCCGGTGACCAAAATGTTTCTGCCTGTAAAAGAGAACATGTGCTATCTCTCCTTCCTTACTACTACTTACAGCAGCATCCGAAACAATTTATAGACACTCCATGCTCCAGCACTATCCGGAATTCAATTGGGTGTCAGCACAATTTTGCCGAAGTGATCGCTTCGTTCCATGGTCTCGTGCGCTTCCGCAACTCTGTCAAGGGGGAAAACTTCATGGACCAATGGCACGATCGTACGATCCGTCAATAGAGGCAACACAGCTGTCGCAAACGCACCTGTGATTCGACTCTTCTCTTCGACAGACCGCGCCCGGAGCACCGACCCTATAATGCGCTGGCGCTTAACCATCATCACTGCGAGGTTAAGCTCGGCCTTGGAACCACCCATAAGTCCAATGATCACGAGGCTGCCCTCGACGGCCAAGGATTTCATGTTGGATGCGAGGTAGTCGCCACCTATGTGGTCAAGAATGAGGTCGGCACCCTTTTGGTCGGTAAATTCCCGAACAACTTCCCCAAAGTCTCCACTGGTGTAGTCAATTACAAAATCTGCTCCGAGTTCTTTGACCCGCGTTAGTTTGCCCGGCGACGCTGTGACAAGGATCTTCGCGTTCGGTGTCAGGGAGGTACAAAGCTGAATCGCTGCCGTGTTCACTCCCCCACCGCCGCCGTGCAGCAGCCCTGTTTGGCCGTCCTCGAAGCCACCGATCATGAAGATGTTGAGGAACGCCGTAATGTAGGTTTCACAAACACAAGCAGCCTCTTCAAAGTTCATGGTCTTCGGAACTGGAATCAGGTGCCCAGCATAGGCCGCAGCGTATTCAGAGTAGCCACCTCCGCCCACCAGGCTCATCACTCGGTCGCCAACGTGCCAACCTTCGACCTGTGGGCCAAGCTCCTCAATTGTCCCGGCGACTTCAAGCCCAAGTATTTCCGATTCGCCCGGTGGCGGCGGATAATTACCTTGCCGCTGGTTGATGTCAGCCCGATTAACGGAACTTGCGGCAACCTTGATGAGAACTTGCCCGGAGCGAATGACCGGTCGTTTCGCTTCGCCCATACGTAAGACTTCGGCTCCGCCGGGTCCATCGAGTAATACTGCCCTCACGATGAAACGTTCAACGGGGAAGTGACGGCATAATCCTGTCCCCGGCGACATGCCTCACAGAGACTTTCTGTAAGAGTCACTGTGGTATGCGGTTAGAAGCCAAACGCTGATCAACATGCATCACGATTTCGTCAACGACACTTGACTGGCGACCCTGCTGCTGCGCGATCTGCTGAACAAGGCAGTCGACCCGCTCGATGTGCTTGGCACCGCCGAACAAAGCTCTCGCCGCTGAAGATGGTTTGCTGAGTCCCTCAGCAGCGCGGGCATATTTCTCGAAAGGAACCTTGTCTTCATCGGTAGCACCAAGTTGTGCACACAACTCCCAGGTCCAGTTGTAGATCTCCTCAGAAGCCTCAATATCTCCGTGCACCGCTTCACGAATCGAGATCATGTCCGTGCTACCAATACAACGGTAGTTTCCGGCGACCAACATAGGCCACTTTGCTAGCGGTACAAAAATAGACTCATGTAGCCGTAGTTTGACCGGTATTTCTATTTCACCGTCTCCCGGATTAAATCGCGCACCCTGAATGTCAGCCTCAAGATTCGAAAGCATCATTGTGTGTGTGTCAGCTTCGAAACGTGCAGTCTTAAAGTTGGTCGGCAAACCTACTTGAAGGACATTTTTTGGTTCATCCGGGAGACGGTACGCCTGAGGATCAGGGCTCGCCAGCGTTACCAGTCCGGGATCGAAACCCTCCCATACTCTGGGATCGGTGAAGCACCGTGCTAGCGGGTTGGTCGAAAGCCCCACGATCCGCTCAAGGTAAGACAAGGGTGGCATGTTCATGATCGCCAGGCTTGGCACACACGCTGCCGCCACGCGATCCATTAGCTCACGAACACCACCGGCACCATACTGAGCTTCCTGCATTCCTAATACAACTAGGTCGAAAGCGGCTGGATCGACGGTCTCCGGTATGCTGGCCGAAAGCTCGCCAGCGAGTCCCTGAGAGCGTATTTCAACCGAAGTGTCCCGGCCTCGAATCGGGAAGCGGACAACCGTACCTTCACGGCTAATCAACTCTGCCGTGGGAGGAGTGCATACCAGTGTCACCGAATGGCCAGCCAGCAGGAGTTTCGTGCCGAACAACGAGCCGTAGGAGGCTCCCAAAATGAGAACGTTATACTTCACGTTTCATCCTTGAGAACATCCACCGCCGTCGGGTCGTGCGCATATTAGATTGCACCCTGTTCACGTGCAGCGTCGATTTCCTGGTCATCAAGACCAATAATTGTTTTGAGAATTTCTTCAGTGTGCTCACCCAGGAGCGGCGCGCGGTCAACGTCAGCTGGTGAATCCGACAGCTTGATGGGATTGCCAACCGTCAAATACTTGCCGCGTTCCGGATGGTCGACTTCAACGACCGTCTCGGTAGCACGCAACCCCTGCTCCTCTGCCAGTTCCTTCATCGACAAAATCGGGCCACACGGGACGTTCAAAGGATTCAGAGTGTCCATGACCTCCATTTTGTCTTTGGTCATAGTCCATTTCTCGATCTCACCGTACACTTCCATCAGCCGCGGTAGGCGTGCATCAGGCGTGTTGAAATCAGGGTCTTCGAGCCAATCTTCGTGGCCGATGACTCTGGCAAGCGCTTCGAATGCCATCGCCTGGAGGATGACGTAAATGTAGGCGTCTGGATCGGTCTCCCAGCCTTTACACTTCACGATCCAGCCTGGGTGACCACCCCCGGAAGCGTTGCCAGCCCGCGGCACAGCTTCCCCAAACTCTCCGTTAGGATACTGCGGGTATTCCTTTAATGGACCATGGGCGAGTCGTTGCTGATCACGCAACTTTACCCGGCAGAGGTTTAACACCGCGTCCTGCATAGCGCATACGACACGCTGGCCCTTTCCGCTTTTTTCACGGTGGAATAAGGCTGCCAAGATACCAGCCACCAGGTGCATTCCGGTTCCCGAGTCACCAATCTGGGCACCAGTCACCATAGGGAAGCCCTCCAGTTCCCCCGTTGTCGATGCAGCCCCACCGGTACACTGGGCAACATTCTCGTACACCTTGCAGTCCTCATAGGGGCCGGGACCGAAACCTTTGATAGACGCATAGATCATACGCGGGTTGATTTCCTGGATTGTCTCCCATTGAAAACCCATCCGGTCTATGGCGCCGGGAGCAAAGTTTTCCACCATCACGTCACATTCCTCGATCAACTTGGCAAAGATCTTGTTACCCACCTCAGTCTTAGGATTGAGCGTAATGCTTCGTTTGTTGGCATTCAGCATTGTGAAATACAGGCTGTCCACATCCGGAATGTCGCGTAACTGGCTGCGCGTCGCGTCCCCGGCGCCAGGCCGCTCGATTTTGATGACATCGGCACCGAACCACGCGAGAATTTGCGTGCACGTCGGTCCCGACTGGACATGCGTCATGTCGAGAATGCGGACACCTTTCAGGGCTTTTCCCATCTTCCCTCTCGTATTTGACAGATATTGAGGATCTTATTGAAATGAAATCGAAGCGTGACGCCCGGCGGCGTCACCGTCAACCCAGGCGATGAATGCTGATTCGTGCCACACCGTATTCCAGTAAATAAACGAGTATCATCCCATCCGAGCAAACCAATGGTGATGTTGTGGTAGACACCAAACTCAGCGAATCCTTGCAAATCTCGCCCATAACAGGGGAGCACGATTCAGGCCCGGTTGTACTTGGAAATCGATGCCAAAAATGCACTCTAGCCAATTTCCTCGACAACCTTACTCCAGTCCACACCCCACAGGAGAATTAACCATGCATCGAACTCACTTTATCTCAACGTTTCTCATCGTCGCAGCAGTTCTTAGCATCGCTTCATTCGCCCCGGCGTTTGGGATGGCACAAGTCCAGGAGGCCCCGAATCGGCCTGCTGGAGAGGGAGAAGGTCCATTCGAACGGTTGATCCTGCGCGGCGCAACTCTCATCGACGGCACCGGGGCTCCCCCGTTCGGGCCAGTCGATATCGTTGTTGAAGACGCCCGCATTGTGAACATCGTTAGCGTAGGTGCCCCCGATGTGGCAATCAATCCAAACCGGCGCCCGGAAGTACTCCCTGGTGATCGTGTTCTCGACCTGGAGGGACATTTTGTCCTGCCTGGATTCATCGACCTGCATGGTCACCTCGGGGGCAGGGAGCAAGGCACACCGGCGGAGTATGTGTTGAAGCTGTGGATGGGTCACGGCATAACGACCAGCGCGGATCCGGGCAGTGGCAACGGTATTGGCTGGATGCTCGAACACAGGCGGCGCTCGGAAGCCAATGAGATCACATCGCCACGCCTGCTACCTTCGGCAACATTCGGCCAGGGATGGGACGAGCCCATTTTTACGCCACAGCAAGCACGCGACTGGGTCAACGAGATTGCCGACATCAACGCCCATGGCATCAAGTTCTTCGGCCTTCGCCCCGACATCATGAAAGCAGCACTTGAGCAAGCCGAAGAGCGTGATCTTTACACCACGATGCACCACGCGCAGTTGAACGTTGCGTGGATGGACGTTCTCGACTCAGCGCGGCTCGGTCTGACTTCTATGCAGCACTGGTACGGACTGCCAGAGGCTTTGTTCACTGATAGGCAGTTACAAAACTACCCGCTCGACTACAACTACAATGATGAGCAAGATCGGTTTTCAGAGGCTGGCCGCCTTTGGAAGCAAGCAGCGGCGCCATACTCGGACCATTGGAACGCCGTGATGGAAGAACTCCTTGAGATTGACTTCACCATGGTGCCAACATTCCACGCCTACGAGACTACACGAGACTTCATGCGTATGGCGCGCGCCGAGTGGCATGAAGAGCATACGCTTCCCTCTTTGTGGCGTTTCTACGAGCCTAACCGCATTGCTCACGCTTCATATTGGTTTTACTGGGGTACTGAAGAAGAAGTCGCCTGGAAGGAAAATTATCGCCTCTGGATGACCTTCATCAACGAGTACAAAAATCGTGGGGGCCGTGTGGCGGTGGGCACCGATTCAGGCTATTCATACAATCTCTATGGATTCTCTTTCGTCCGTGAAATGGAGCTTCTACGAGAGTCTGGATTCCACCCGCTCGAGGTGATTCAGTCGGCCACGCTCAAAGGCGCCGAGGCGCTTGGTGTCGCCGATCAAGTTGGAACCGTTGAGGTTGGGAAGATGGCAGACTTCGTCGTCGTCGACGAGAATCCTCTCGAGAACCTTAAAGTGCTTTATGGCATCGGTGCGGTGAAGCTAACTCTTGATAACGAGGTCGTCCGGGTCGGCGGTATTAAGTACACCATCAAGGACGGCATCATCTTCGACGCGCAGCATCTGCTCGGCGACGTCCGTGCGATGGTTCGAGCAGCCAAAAATCGTGAGGGTTTCGAGATCACACAGCCAGGACGGGGACCCTTCCGCTGACCTGAAACCTATGACATAGCCTGTAAATCCCCATTCAAGATGCTCCTGGCTTTAGGATGACACCACGGTTATGAGCTCCGTCCATTCTCACAACTGATGGTTCGTCTAGGCGCAGGTGTCGTGTGTAGGTTTTCTCGTTAACGGCTAGTTGTTGGGCAAGCCAATCCCAGTCCGCGAATCCGTCGTCGACCTCGGGGTTGGCAGTAAAATAACCAATGTTGTTAGCGACTAGGTTCTGGAAGAAGTGAGTGCCTTGCGATGGTTGCACCTTGAAATCGCGGAAACCTGCTTCAACGATGACCTTGGCCCCTGAGATCTGTTCCCAGGTTACCGGGATGCCAAGCAACGGATCAGCGGAACCCCAGCGACCAACGCCGATAAGGAGGTACGGTGTTCCTTCTTTGACAAGTTGAGCGTTGAATTGCGCTATTTCCTCCACCGCAACGTGCGATTGGTTCCGCTTATAGCGATTGAAATCCACAACCACGATGTCGTACAGATCGTTGACCACACCGTTCCCTAGCACGCTGGAACTTCGACAAAGGGTGTCGGCCAAGGCGATCTCTTCAATTTTCACTCGGCCCCCGTCAAGCGGGACGGCCACCGGTCGCAATTGCAAAAATCCGAATTCCTGAGGTTCACCTGATGAAGTCGAAAGATTGACAGCAAATTCAATCTCCACGTGGCTACCAGCCGCATCAACGCTTACATCGAGAAGCTCGCAAAGAATCTCTGCTAACGGAAACATGTCTCGCTTAAGAACCGGCGCAAAGTTGACTAGGCGCACCCCGGGGCGCGAGACCCCATCGTAGATGGCATCGTTTTCAGGTGAATAGGTAGATCCAACAGCTGCTAGCGTGCCGTCTTTCTCCGCCACCGCCAGATCATAGCGGCCGAGTTGAACCTCTTGGTCGAACACCTCGGCGCTCACCGCACCCTCTTCTGATTTAAGGTTGATCGCATAAAATTGGCGTTGTGAATTGTTCAAGGTGTCCTTAACCGAAGACATCTGCACAAGCCTTTCAGGGTGACGTGGAGAGAACCGCAAGCAATCCTCGCCCTCGACCACCGCCGGACCCAAGCCGAGCGCAACTGCTACGAGCCCGTCTTCGACCTTGATCGGATCGACCGGATAATAGTTCTGAGACAGCGCCACACCAGCCATTTCAGGGTAGAAACGCTTTTCGTGTTCGGCACCCACGACGCGCTGCAAGACAACTCCCATCTTCTCTTCCTCAAGTCGATACGAAGTTGCCCTCAGGTGCCGCTTGGTAACCTGCGAGAAAGTTGAGGCGTAGACTCGTTTAATGGCCCGCAATAACTCATTGAGCCTCACTTCAAGGTCGGGGTTGTTATTCGGGACCATAAGCGTTTCGTATATCCCCGCGAACGGTTGATAACGAGAGTCTTCTAATAAGCTCGAAGAGCGAACAGCCAGCGGGTAGTAGCAGAGGTCAAGAAACTCCCAGAGCGAAGAACGAATACCACTCCGAAGATTCGCGGCGAGGAACCGTTTAACGATCTGGTCATCGTCATTAGAGGTGATAGCAAACTCGCGGAGGTCATTATCATCAAGGAAGTCGTCGAAAACCTCTGTGCCGATGACCAACGTCGGGGGCACCTCGATATTGACGGTTGGAAAGCGTGTCGACAGATCGAGTTCGGTCAGCAGGAGGTTGGCAAAGGCAAGACCGCGAGCCTTGCCACCCAGAGAGCCAGCACCGAGCCGCGCGAAGCCTCGGTCGGGGTCAAAACGCTCCGGGCTGAAATCTGTAACCACCGCACGCCGCCTTACCTCACGGTGCGTACGGATCGCTTCTATCAAGTTTTCGCGGAGATCTTTATTGCTTTCGAAGTCGGAAAGTTTTTTCGGCCGCAGCTGATGAGCAATAGCAAATTCGGTGTGTGCCTTAAGCCACACTGAGAAGTGATTGTGGGCAGCATGGTACGCAACACTCTCAGCTGGTACGAGACGCAGCTCTTTTTCGAGCGACTTGAGGTCGCGAGCACGCCCAACTTCTTCGCCATTGGGCATGCGAAAGATAAAGTCCCCAAAGCCAAAATTCTCGAGCATGAATGCTCTCAACTCAGTCAACAGCGTGGGTGATCCCTTTCGCAGAAAAGCACGCCCAGCTTGCCGCGCCAGTTCTTCGTTTTCCTGCTTGCCAGACTGCAGCACCACAGGCACATCGGGCATTAGTTCCCTTACTCGTGCTGCAAACTGGATACCGGCATCCAGGCACTTCTGGCCATCTTTGGGAAATTCAACGTCTGAGACGATACCGAGGACATTCTCCTGGTAGGTCGAGAAGTAATCCCATGCCTCTTCATAGTTGTCACACAACAAAATCTTTGGGCGAGCTTTAATACGCAGCAGCTTATGTGCCAAGTTGACGCCCTCTGGAACAAGACTGCGCGTGTGTTGCATTACCTCTGTGTATATCGAGGGCAGAAATGATGAGTAGTAGCGAATGTTGTCCTCAATAACAATGATTGTCTGTACGCTCAGCACATCTACATCGTGTGCCACATTCATGCGGTCTTCGATGTATTTGACGATGGCAAAAAGTATGTGAATGTCCCCCTGGAATAAGAATGTCCGCTCGATGTAGGTGAGGTCTTGGTGGCGGACGAAACCGTGGAGCTCACGGGGATGATAAGCAAGCACGATTACCGGAATCTTCATCCCAGCTTCGTGGACCCGCCGGGCAAGTTCTCCGGCGTTCATGTTTCCAACCTGGGTAGCACTGATGATTAGATCGTAGTCACCAAGCTTTTCGCCCAGTTTCAACGCCTCGCTACCTGTCGATACCCTCGTCAGGTCGGGAACGTTGTACAAGTCAGGACCAGGGAAATTGCCGAGGACAAGTTCGTTGACCAACCGGTCTTCCGATAGAGTGAACGAATCGTAAAGACTTGAGACCAACAGAACCTTGTTGACCCGCCACAACATTAGGTCCTGAAAACTACCTGGGTAATTACGTCGCTGCGTCTTTTCCATCACCCTGCTACTGTCCGCCGGAGGCTCAGGCGAGCGCAAGCAAATCAGTGCTCACTACTTCAATTTCTTGATTCTATAGACAAGGAAACTTAGCGAACATAAACCAAGAAAAACAATGAAATGGGGCGGTCCAAGGACCGCCCCTAGAGCTTTGCAATTACCAGCAGAGCCTAATAAATCTTGGAACGTCTAAATCGCTAAACGATACCCTGGTCCATCATCGAATCGGCGACCTTTATGAAGCCTGCGATGTTTGCGCCGTTGACGTAATTGCCCGGGGAACCGTACTCCTCAGCGGTTTCCTTCGCCGCGGTATGGATCGATTTCATGATGCCATGAAGCTTGGCGTCAACTTCCTCGCGAGTCCAGCTCATGCGCAGGCTGTTCTGCGACATCTCAAGCCCAGAAGTCGCGACACCTCCCGCGTTCGCTGCCTTGCCGGGACCATAAAGAATGCCAGCATCAATGAACAAGTTGATGCCCTCGATGACCGTCGGCATGTTGGCACCCTCGGAAACAACATAGACGCCATTCTCAAGCAAGTTCGCAGCATCCTTCGCGTTGATCTCATTCTGTGTTGCGCTCGGAAACGCACAGTCAGCATTATGGTCCCAGATAGCATTGTGGTCAGCGTTAGGGTCGATCTCCATGTACACGGCACTGCTGTATTTTTCTGCGTACTCTTTGATCCGGCCACGGCGCACGTTCTTCAGGTCCATAACGAAGGCTAGCTTGTCGCGATCGATACCTTCTTCGTCATAGATGTAACCGGCAGAATCTGACAAGGTGACTGACTTACCTCCCAAATCCAGGATTTTTTCGCACGTGTACTGCGCCACATTGCCACTCCCTGATACAAGACAGGTCTTGCCTTCAAGGTTCTCGCTACGGGTAGCGAGCATCTCGGCAGCAAAATATACGGCACCGTAGCCTGTAGCCTCCGGACGAATCAGTGAGCCTCCCCAGTTGAGGGCCTTGCCCGTAAGTACGCCGGTAAACTCGTTGCGTAGCCTTTTGTACTGGCCAAAAAGGAAACCGATCTCGCGGCCACCAACACCGATATCACCAGCTGGAACATCTGTGTCGGGGCCGATATGACGACACAGTTCGCTCATAAAACTCTGGCAGAAGCGCATAACCTCATTATCGCTCTTGCCCTTTGGGTCAAAGTCTGAACCACCCTTGCCACCACCTAGCGGCAATGTCGTGAGCGAGTTCTTAAAAACCTGTTCGAAGGCGAGGAACTTAAGGATGCCTAGATTGACTGACGGATGGAACCGCAACCCTCCCTTGTAAGGACCGATTGCACTGTTCATCTCAATCCGGAAGCCGCGGTTGACATGAATATCGCCGTTGTCATCAGCCCACGGAACACGGAACATGATGACGCGCTCAGGCTCTATAACGCGCTCGACAATTTTGGCCTTTCTGTACTCGGGACGACGCTCAAGCACAAGCTCGAGTGACTCTACTACCTCCTCCACTGCCTGATGAAATTCAGGCTCAGCAGCGTTCTTAGCCTTCACGTTGGCCATGATGTCATCGACAAATGACATTTGAGGTCCTCCTCATCAACCCACCCCGAAAGGTCGGCGCGCAAGCATGGTTAGATCGACAAATAGTCCGATTTGTATTCACTAGGTTGCGAGCTCTTCGTATTGCCTGCCGGTAGTCGATTGGCAACTGATCACGCGACAAAGTCAACCGTTAAGAACCCAAGAAAAGGGCCATAACCGCTGAAGGACTACAGCCAACCTTATGGTGCCCCACGAACGGCGCTTTGGCGAGCCCATTTCGCCACTGGATGCCAGCTTAAAAATGGTGCTTTGCTAGCCACCTCACCTGGTTCACATTGCCGTCGTGTTGAAGCCCCCGTCAACATAATGGACTTCTCCAGTAACACCCTTCGACAGTTCTGACAACAAATACAAACCGGCAGAACCAACGTCATCAATGTCGACGTTACGGCGCAATGGTGAACGCTCAGCAAGCTGCGAAAGCATCGAACGTAAACCCGAAACGCCGGAGGCAGCGAGTGTCTTGATTGGGCCGGCCGAAATAGCATTGATGCGGATGTTTTTCTTGCCCAAGTCACCGGCAAGGTAACGAACACTTGCTTCCAGGGAAGCCTTTGCAATTCCCATCACGTTGTAGTTTGGGACCGCTTTCATAGAACCGTAGTAGGTCATGGTGACGATGCTGCCACCCTCATTCATCATCGGCTCTACCTTTCGAACAAGGTGCAGCAATGAGTACACACTAATCTCCATCGCCATCAAGAAACCATCGCGCGACGTATCTAGGGTGCGACCCTTGAGATCTTCACGGTCAGCAAATGCAATCGAGTGGACCAGAAAATCGAGCGAGCCAAATGCTTTACCCACAGCATCAAAAGCAGCATCTACTTGTGCCTCGTCGGTCACGTCCATCGGCACAAGCAGGTTGCTACCAACTGATTCTGCTAGCGGTTGAACACGCTTAAGAAGAGCTTCCCCCTGGTACGTGAACGCCAGCTCTGCCCCAGCTGACGCTGCTCTACGAGCCAGGCCCCAGGCGATCGATCGTTGGTTGGCCACCCCTACGACTAAACCCTTCTTCCCTGCCAAAATAGGTGGAGTATTGAGTGTCGGGTCGTCTTGCTCTGTCATCTATTCCCTCATTCAAACGGCGAGACCATTTCCATCAGTATATCCTCGCGCAACCATGCGCAGCGCCAACCAGCACAATCAGACAACGCGTCTGCCTTCTTCTTTCTATCATCGGAATGTCATTGTGGTCGCCCGTGGCCTACTTGGCCAACGGCTTGTCAGCCAGGTCGATGATTCCCGTGTCTCCGGCATCATTGTCGAGACCGAGGCCTATCTCGGAACGATCGATAAAGCAGCCCACACCTACCGTGGATGTCGCACGGCCCGCAACGAAACAATGTGGGGTCCTGGGGGGAACGCATACGTGTACTTCGTTTACGGGATGCACCATTGTGTCAACGTGGTAGCCGGCGATCCAGAGGAGCCCGTGGCAGTTTTACTGCGTGCCCTGGAACCAGACGGTGGGACTGATGTGATGTTCACGCGCCGGGCCGCAGCTCGACATCCGATTGATCTCTGCTCCGGACCCGGCAAACTATGCCAAGCACTTGATATTACCCTCGCCAGTAACGGGGAAGACCTTGTGGGTGGCAAGACGCTTTTTATCGAAGAGATCCGCAAGCGGTCCTTGCCAACCTCATCGATCGGTTGCGGGCCCCGTGTCGGTGTCAGTTACGCTGAAGAGTGGCAACAGAAGCCGCTACGATTCTGGGTTCAAGGAAATCCCAACGTCAGCCGCCAAATGGGCACAAGAAGCTAAGTGTAACTAGCTGTCATCTTCTGGAGGAAAGTTCTCGAAGATTTTGCCAATGGCGTCATCGATTTTCCCAGAATTCTGTGAAGATGGCAGGAGCTCAGCCCGGGCAATACCACGCCAAATCAGGCCGACGGCGGAGTCGGGAGATAGCATGTCGATGGTAATCGTGCCCGCGTCGTACTGGGAAACATTGAGACCAGCAGGGCCATACCAACCCCAACCCCAATAACCGCTCCACCCTGGCCCGTAGTAGCTTTCCTGGAGCCCCACGACCTCTTCGTTACCAACGTAGTAGGTGACTAGGAATGAAGGATTGTTGCTCGAGCGACGAAAACCAACCGCGCGCATATGGTCATCCACAACCGTCCTAATGGTCGTGTCAAGCGACCCGTACTGCAAAGCAGCGCCTGTCTCAGGTTCCTTGGCCGCCCAATCGAAAGTGTTGAGCCCGGCAAAGTCAAATTGTGTATCCCACACCGTATCTATGTGGCCTCCCGAACATGCAGGAGATGCGAGCAATACGAAAAGGAGTCCGATCCAAAGTGTCTTTCCCATGTGCACGAGAATATTCCATTCGCCGCCGACAAGCACGCCATCAAAAAAGTCAGGGGCGCTTGAAAAGGACCGGAATTAGGCTGCGCCAAACCCCCAACTAACGCAGTGGCAAGCGACGGATTTCTTTCTTCTGGGACAGTCTCGTCGCAGCAATCCAAAGGCCATCGGGAGAAATCTGCGCATGCAAAACATTAGCTGGCTCCGCAGTTAGCTGTTGGGGCTCACCGCCGAAGCGAGGAATCAAAAATAACTGCATCTTCTCGCCCACCAACGCCGAATAGACGATGCTCTCTCCATCCGGTGTCCACGCAGCGCCACCCCGAGTGTAAGACGTGAACTCGATGACTTTCTCGACTTCACCCGCAGCCAGCATGACCCAAAGCCTTTGAGTTTCTGGGTTCAGACGCTCGACAAATAGCACGTCATCTGAGACAGGAGAGTAAACTCCTGAGACTGAGCCAGAAATCTCGTCGGGCAACTTCAAAGGCACGACGTCGATCAGATCCCCATGTTCGGGATCGATGGTTGCGACCCAAGGCTTTGAAACACCAGGGACGCGGTCCCAGCTATCGAACAACAGCCGACTTCCATCGGTTGACCAATTGGGGTCACCAACCTCCCAGCCAAAATCAGTGAGCCTAATTTCGTCAGCGTCTGGATCGTCGGCCCGACGCAAGAAGATGTCGTCGGTAACATCGGGGCCCGCATAATAAGGCACCGGCCGTGGTGAACGACGCGACCGGTAAGCCAACCAGCGACCATCGGGCGACCATGAGGGCGTGTAGTCGGCATGATACCCAGTGACCAGAGCCGCCGGCGGTCCTCTGTCCCCATCCGACCCTATGGCAACAACTTCCGTGTCGAGGTTGAGTCCCCAGTCCGCAAGCCTCCAGCTCCCAACCGTGTAGGCAAGCAATTCACCGCTGGGATTCCAGCGCGGTAGCTGGGTAGCAAATCTGCCATCTCTCTCCCCAACAACATCAAAGAGTGGCTTGGCACCAGGATTGCCAAGCGGTATCAGCATCACAGAAGCGTCGTATTCATTATGCGTCCAGTACAGATAATCACCCGCGACCCACGGCCAAAAATCATCTCCCTCAATATTGCTTACTAGGCGGAGGGCTCCCGATTTGATCTCGAGTTCGTAAATATCGAGATCTCGGTTCACGCGCGTCTCGTGCCGCGCATCAGCATCCGGTTCGTCTTCCGTGGCAAGCGAGATAAAGAGTGACTGTCCATCGGGGGCAACTGCTAGGCCATTTGGCAGTGCCGAGGCGTCTAGCCCTTCCCGGATGATCTCTACCTCGCCACCCAAGGGCCGTACGCGAAGAACCGACGCTGATCCGTTCTCCGACATGGCCAGTCCGTAGGCGGCTGCGCCTGTAGGGTCCCACGCCAATCCTAATACCCGATCGCCGATGTTATGCCACCGGTCATCGGGAGGCTCTCCCAGTACGATCCTGTTACCAGGAGGGCGGATCCAGACGACGTCACGGTTGCCTGGCGCCCACACCGGAACCGCATCCAATGGAATTGCCGTCGAGCGTAAATTCTCACCACTTTCAAGAAACCAGCCCATATCACGACGCCGGTTAGCAAACCGCGCAATCCGGCCATTTCCATCGAAAGTCGCAGCCATCACCTGATCGAAATCGAGGAGAAGTTCAGCACGAAGATCTTCGCCACTTGACAAGTCGAGCAAGCTCACACCGAGGCTGTCGACGTGCAACATTTTGGAGCCATCCGGGGACACCATGGCGTGGGTGAAGGCGTCTTCGAACCAGGTACTAGGTTCCTCAGCGTAGATCGTCTCAGACAAGTCAAGAAGGGATTTTGGTTCGATTGCAAACTGGCCCGAGCGCGAATTGTCTTCCAGGAACCAGTGCGTCGCTAAAATTGCGGCGGCGAGGAAAAAAGTGAGCGTCGCTGCTCGCATCCAGTTCTGCTTCTTCACTAACCGGCGCTCTCCAACAATCGGCTGCGACCGTATCGTCTCAAGGAGCTTGTCGGCACACTCCCGACATTCCTTGCAATGGTCGAGGATGTACTGCGCCTCTTTTTGGCTCAGCCGTTCCTTGGCCAGATTGGCAAGGTCTTTAGAGTCCGGATGCCAGCTATCCAAAGCACTCATCGAGTTCTCTTGACAAGGTTCCTCTTTCAAATGATCGATATCTTAACGGCACCTAAAGTCACTCTGCTGGCGACCAGATTTTCCCTCCGATGTAAACACTGGGCAAACATTTCAACTATGAAACCAAATTATCCATAAATTTCGAAAGTGAAAAGCTCATATTGTTGGTCCGTAACATCGACAATAAGAGGCTGGCTTCTTCGCAACCACCTTGACCCACAGCCCCCTTGCATCGATGATGGACTAATTGCGAGGGGGTGCTCCCTAAGGGGGCTGAGACACCACTGGTATGGGCAACAAGTCCCGCCGAAATGTGGGAACCCTTATCAGGCAGCAACGCTCGGTTCGTAAAGGCTGCCTGTCACACCTGATCCGGATAATGCCGGCGGAGGGAACAATGAAAGCCGCAGTTAAACACCTCGAAATTGACCTAACCACAGGGCCTCTTCCCGCATCACGCAAGATCTTTGTTCAGGGGAACCTTCACAAAGATGTGTACGTACCTCTACGTGAAATCTCGCTGAGCGACCAGTCACAGGAACAACCACTGCATGTTTACGATAGCTCCGGGCCATACACCGACACTGAAGCGGTGGGCAATCTCAATATCGAAGAGGGGTTGCCTCGCCTTCGTGAGGCTTGGATCCGTGCTCGTGGCGACGTCGAGGAATACGCAGGACGAGAGGTAAGACCGGAAGACAACGGATTTGCCACCAATGAACGTCTAGTTCCAGAGTTTCCCGCCAAACGGACACCGTTGCGTGCTCGAGACGGGCTCGCGGTAACCCAGCTCGAGTACGCGCGCGCTGGAATTGTTACCCCTGAGATGGAGTTTGTTGCTATTCGTGAGAACCTTGGCCGAGAACGCATCCGCGCCATCAGTGAGCGCGATGGAGAGAGTTTCGGCGCCGAAATTCCCGACTACGTCACCCCTGAGTTCGTGCGCGACGAGGTGGCCTCGGGCCGCGCCATCATCCCCGCGAACATCAACCATCCAGAAAGCGAGCCGATGATTATTGGCCGTAACTTCTTGGTGAAGGTCAACGCCAATATTGGCAACTCGGCGGTGACGTCATCGGTCGCCAATGAGGTTGACAAAATGGTGTGGGCGATTCGTTGGGGTACCGACACAGTTATGGACCTCTCGACAGGTCGCAATATTCATAACATCCGTGAATGGATTGTCCGTAATTCGCCGGTACCGATTGGCACTGTCCCCATCTACCAGGCCCTGGAAAAAGTTGACAGGGTAGAGGACCTGACTTGGGAAATTTACCGAGACACGCTTATCGAGCAGTGCGAGCAGGGAACTGACTACTTCACAATCCACGCTGGCGTCCTTCTACGTTACGTGCCGTTAACCGCTAAGCGTGTTACCGGAATCGTTTCGCGCGGCGGATCAATCATGGCGCAATGGTGTCTAGCCCACCATAAGGAAAACTTTCTTTACACCCATTTTGAGGAGATGTGCGACATCATGCGCGCTTACGACGTCAGCTTCTCCCTTGGCGACGGACTGCGACCGGGAGCGATTGCCGACGCCAATGACGCCGCTCAGTTCGCTGAACTTGAAACCCTTGGGGAACTCACCACAATTGCCTGGGACAAAGGTTGCCAGGTGATGGTAGAAGGACCTGGTCACGTGCCAATGCACAAGATCAAGGTCAACATGGACAAACAGCTTGAGGTTTGTGGCGAAGCACCTTTTTACACACTCGGTCCTTTGACCACAGACATTGCACCGGGGTACGACCACATTACATCGGGTATTGGAGCCGCCATGATCGGCTGGTTCGGTACAGCTATGCTGTGTTACGTGACGCCCAAGGAACACCTTGGCCTTCCAGACCGCGACGACGTTAAGGAAGGGGTAATTACTTACAAAATCGCTGCCCACGCTGCTGACCTCGCGAAGGGACATCCAGCTGCCCAGGTGCGTGACGACGCATTATCACGGGCGCGCTTCGAGTTTCGCTGGGACGACCAGTTCAACATTTCGCTCGACCCGGATACAGCGCGCAAACTGCATGACGAAACCCTTCCAAAGGATGCCCACAAGTCGGCCCACTTCTGCTCGATGTGCGGCCCCAAGTTCTGCTCGATGGAGATAACCCAGAAGCTCCGGGATTTCGCTAAGCAGGAAGGGTACGCCTCAACAAACGAAGCGGCCGCCGCGGGAATGGCCGAAATGTCCGAAGTTTTTCGAGAGAACGATGGGGAGCTTTACCAAAGAACCAATGATTAAAAACAACTGTTGTGGCACCAAACCATTATGTCGTTTGAGCTCACTTGGTAGCTGCATATGAGCACTTTGTGGGACGGAACATACACCGCACTGGTCACACCCTTTACGGCGGACGGCGAGATCGATCACGATTCGCTTTGCGACCTAGTTGATTGGCAGTTGCAAAGCGGAGTCGAGGGCATCGTTCCCTGCGGAACAACTGGCGAGGCCTCAACCATGACCAACGATGAGCACACAGGCGTCATCGAATCAGTGGTTGCACGGGTCAACGGCCAGGCCAAGGTTTTAGCCGGCGTAGGTGGCAACGACACTCGGAACGTCACGATACTCGCTTCGCGTGCCCTCGAAATGGGTGCTGACGGGGTGCTCGCTGTGGCCCCTTACTACAACAAGCCAACCCAAGCTGGGATGGTTGCGCACTTCACTGCGATCGCGGACACCGTAGACATCCCCCTGGTCCTGTATAACGTTCCCGGGCGTACGAGTTCGAATATTCTTCCCACCACGGTACTGCGGCTCGCTGAGCACCCCAATATCGTTGGCATTAAGGAAGCTTCGGGTGATCTAGGCCAGGTTATGACGATTCTCGCAGGACGGACGGAAGGCTTCTCAGTCCTGTCGGGTGAAGACGATCTCACGCTAGCAATGATCAGCCTTGGTGCCAACGGGGTCATTTCAGTCGTTTCCAATGAGGTGCCAAATGAGATGAGCAAAATGGTGAGCTATGCGCTCAACGGAAAACTTGATCTAGCTCGCGAGATCCACTACCGCCTGCTCGGTTTGATGAATGCCAACTTCATCGAAACCAACCCGATTCCAGCCAAAGCAGCTTTGGCGATGATGGGACGCATCGGAGAAAACTACCGACTACCGCTCGTGCCAATGGCAGAGTCGACCAGAGCCAAGCTCGCCGACGAACTTAAGGGGCTTGGCCTCATTGATAAAGGGAATTAAACGGCAAGCCAGTCGTGGACTTCCGTAAGAAGTGCGGTTCCGGAGAACTCCGTAAATTCCACAAATAAGAGAGGCCCCGACCCCTTACAGATGGGGCCGGGGCCAAGCTTTGTGGTCGGTGGCGTTGGGTTCCCCCGCGATGGGGCATCACCCAGCGAGCGCCACGGACGCTCCGGAGCTTTCCCCTAGGGGAACGCCACCTCCACTAAGTCCGTACAGTCAGATACCACTGGATCACCCCCTCTCTGGGCGAATCTGCTTTCGGCAGGTCCCCACCCGCCCAGTCCAGGGAGCCGCCCAAGCTCTAGCCCGGACCGCCACGCCACCCCATCGGGCGCCACGGTGTCGATGCCGGGAAGATACACTCAAGATGACTTGAGACGCTAGTAGGAAATAAGCGGGGGAAGAGCCAGCTTGGGTAGTAAGGCCCGAATGCTTCGCAGAGTTCAGTAGTCAATCTCTACGATTTCAAGTAGCTGCTCACCACGGGGCAATTGCAGGGTCACTTCGTCGCCGATCTTGCGGCCAAGCAACACCTTTGCGATCGGCGAAATCCAGCTCACGTCCCCTGTTTCAGGTTCCGACTCGTCGACGCCACAGATCAAGTAGGTACGCTCATCCCCCTCTGTATCCATCACGGTTACGCGAGCACCGAATCGGACTGTATCGGTTCCTTGTTGTCGCCCATCGACAATCTGGAATCGACCGATGTGACTCTCAAGCAACTGGATGCGGGCTGTAACCTCGGCGAGTTTCTTGCGAGCTTTCGCCTTTGACTCGTTGGCCAGTGCTCCGTCACCACCCTGTCTGACGTTCGCCTGCACTTCAAGAGCCGGTTTTTCCTCATCGATCAGCCTACGAAGCTCCTCACGTACACGACGTGCCCCCTCCGGCGTGACATAGTTGGGTACGTTCGGCGGTAATAGGTCGACCGGCTGCACAACTGCTTCAGTGAACTCATCGTTGTCCGATTCTTTAGTAAATGCTTTGTTCATTTATCTTTCAGGCAAGCAATAAATTCTCTGTTTCCAGAATGGTTTAATAAAATTAATGGCCCCAACCGGAGATGCGAAGGTGACCGGAATCAGATACACGTGCCCCAAATGTAACCAAGACCAATACGAAACCGGTGAAATTCGCGTTGCCGGTGGCTTCTGGTCGAAAATTTTCGATGTCCAAAGCAACAAGTTCACTACAGTGATCTGTGCACGTTGTCGCTACACCGAGTTCTTCCAAGCCGACTCCGGTATGATCGGTAACATCTTCGACCTCTTCACCGGCTAGCCCCAGGCGCGAGGGCGGCGCTGAGCTACTTGGAAGCTGCACTCAGCGCGGCTCCAAGCGCAATGCCGACGCC
>CAYVUW010000005.1:44227-91541 GCA_964455175.1 uncultured Acidobacteriota bacterium
GCAATGCCGACGCCGACACCAGATTTCCGTGAATAGCGGCCCATGTTCAATCCTCCGGAGGCCTACGCTTATCGACGCGTCTAGTATCGGTAGTGTTCAGGCTTGTACGGCCCTTCGACCGGTACGCCGATGTAGTCGGCTTGTTCCTGCGTCAGCTCAGTAAGCTCAACACTGAGGTGGTCGAGGTGTAGGCGCGCAACCTCTTCATCGAGCTTCTTTGGAAGCACATAGACCTTGTTCTCATACTGGTCCTGATTCTGTTGTAGCTCAATCTGGGCAAGCACTTGATTAGTAAAGGACGCCGACATAACGAAGCTCGGGTGCCCAGTGGCGCAGCCGAGGTTCATGAGGCGACCTTCCGCCAAAACCAGGATACTGTGGCCGTCTTCGAACACCCACTCGTCGTATTGCGGCTTGATGTTGACCTTCCGAATGCCAGGCATTTTGGCCAACCCCGCCATGTCGATCTCGTTGTCGAAGTGACCGATGTTAGCGACGATCGCCTTGTCCTTCATGCGACCCATGTGCTCAGCCGTGAGGATGCCATAGTTGCCGGTTGTAGTGATGAAGATATCTGCAGTCTGGACAACAGACTCTAGCTTCCGAACCGCATAGCCTTCCATTGCCGCCTGCAGCGCACAAATAGGATCGATCTCGGTAACCACCACACGGGCACCTTGTCCGCGCAGCGCGTGCGCGCAGCCCTTGCCAACTTCGCCGAAACCGCAAACAACGGCAACCTTTCCGCCAATCATGACATCGGAAGCACGGTTGAGGCCATCAACCACCGAGTGCCGGCAACCATAGATATTGTCAAATTTTGACTTGGTGACAGAATCATTAACATTGATTGCCGGGAAAAGAAGGGTCCCCGCCTTCTCCATCTGCATCAAACGGTTGACACCGGTCGTGGTTTCCTCGGAAACGCCCTTTAGTCCAGAGGCTGTCTTGTTCCATCGATGTGGGTTTTGGGCAAACTCCACGCGCAGCAAATCGAGGATCACTCGCCATTCCTCGGGATCGTTCTCGGCATCAAACTCCGGAACCTCTCCGGCTTCTTCAAACTCGTAACCCTTGTGGATAACCAGCGTCGCGTCACCACCATCGTCGACGATCAGTTCCGGGCCACTCCCGTCAGGCCACAAAAGTGCCTCGTTCGTGCACCACCAATACTCTTCAAGCGTCTCGCCCTTCCACGCAAACACGGGCACGCCCCGGGGATTCTGGACCGTGCCACCTGTTTCCTCGCGACCAACAACAACTGCCGCAGCGGCGTGGTCCTGTGTCGAGAAGATGTTGCAGGAGACCCAACGCACGTCGGCACCCAAATCTACCAGTGTTTCGATGAGCACCGCAGTCTGAATCGTCATGTGCAGGCTGCCCATAACCTTAGTGCCAGTAAGCGGCTTGTTTTCGCTGTAGCGGCGTCGCGTCTCCATCAACCCCGGCATTTCATGCTCAGCAAGATCGATTTCCTTGCGGCCATATTCAGCAAGAGACAGGTCCGCGACCTTGTAGGGGACGCGCTTGGCTTCTGCCGCGACGTCGAAGGCGTGCAATTCGGTACTGACAGCTTCCATGACGATGCTCCTGGGTGATACGTATCTGGAAAAGCGATTTCGATAGTTACGGAATCGTGGGACCAGGACCGGTTACAAGAGCGTGGGTAGATGACCTGGCCACGCTGATCCCAGGTGGTAATGATATTTCAAAACAACACCTGATTCGACCTTGGTCACGACTGTTTGAACGATGCAAGGAAGCAGCCTTTCGTCTGGGCACAATGCGATATGCAATGATTTGTGACATTCACGGTAACCTGCCGGCCCTGCAGGCAGTTCTTGCGCACATCGTGCGACGAGAGTGGGGGCAGTCTCTACCTGGCGGGACCCTGGTTAGGTGGTGGACCAGTCGAACTGCAGGCTCCCAGATCTCTCAAGGATAGCCGTCCACCAGGACCGGTTGTCTAAATACCAACGCACCGTCTGTTCCAAGCCAGTTTCGAAGTCAACCTTGGGCTCCCACCCGAGTTCGGTCTCGATCCGGGTTGGGTTGATCAAATAGCGACGATCGTGGTTCGGGCGGTCTGCCACGTGATCAATCCACTCGCCAGGTTCTTTTCCGAGCAGGCGAATTATCTGCGAAACGATGTCAAGGTTGGTGAGTTCATTACGGGCACTAATGTCATAGATGGGCAGTTTCGATGGGTCCGTCGCCGCCTCCCCCGGAATATCCTCACCAGGGGCTTTGATCATGGCAAGAATCGCACGGCAATGGTCACGCACATGAAGCCAATCACGCTTCTGTAGCCCGTCACCATAGACCGGAGCTTTGAGTCCCCTCAAAACATTCGTGATCACCAGCGGAATCAACTTCTCGGGGAATTGATAGGCACCGTAATTATTCGCACAATGCGTCAACATAATGTCCATCTCCGGATACGTCTGCATATAGGAGCGCACGAACATGTCCCCCGCCGCCTTGGCTGCACTATAGGGCGTCTTAGCGTTCAAGGGGCTGGCTTCGCTAAACCATTCCTGAGACTCGCCCAGTTCACCGTAGACTTCGATCGTTGAAATGTGAACATGGCGTCGAACAGGGTTCCGGCGCGAGACCTCAAGCAAATTCTGGCATCCGAGGGCATTAGACCGGGCGAAGTCTGAGGGGCTGGCAACGGCGCGATCGTTGTGACTCTCGGCGGCGAAGTTGACCACGACCTCAGGCTGATGGCGTTGATAAACCCGCGTCATCGCCTCAAAGTCACAAATATCCTCGACCTCAAGGGTGATACTGTCGACAACTTCATCTAGGTTGGCACGATTGCCTGCAAAACCAAGGTTGTCGACAACGACAATCTTCGTCTCCGGCTGGTCATTGAGCAAAAAATGCGCGAAGTTCGACCCAATGAAGCCGCAGCCGCCGGCAATTAGATAGGTAGTCATATTTGAGTCGTTGGAAATAAATCGGGAGAAGGCATAGCGGGACAATAACGATCGGGACGGCTAGTGTAACGTATCGGCGGCACAAGAAATGAACCGTGTTCGATAGTAGGAAGCTTGAGCGTTGTCACTTCCTAGGGCCGAAGTTAGAGTTTCGCATGGCTTTCAATTCACTCCGGATGGGAGGAAATATGCGTAAATGCCGCACTGTCCCTGCGGTTTTTGTCCTCGGCCTAGTCGTTGCCTTGAGCCTCGCTTCGCTCTCTTACGCTACATCGACAGCACAGGAGCGGAGCGGCCGCCGCGGCCCAATGCCCACTCCGGAACGCACCGCCAATCAGGGGGTAGGGCCCTTCGGTACCATGGCCATCCGGGGCGTGATGCTTATCGACGGTACAGGCGGGCCACCGCGAGGGCCAACCAACATCATTGTCGAAAACAACCGTATCGCTCGTGTCGGTGGGAGTATTCCATCGGATGCTGACTACGTAGTCGAGGCTGATGGAATGTACCTGATGCCTGGCTTCGTCGACATGCACGTACATGCTGGTGACACTCGCACCAAAAATCCACCCGAGTACGCTTACAAACTGTGGCTGGCACACGGTGTTACCACAGTACGTGGTGTAGGGCTCGGCCCACGCGGTTGGACACAGCGCGAGAAGGAGCGCAGTGCCCGTAACGAAATTATGGCACCGCGTATCTTCGACTATCAAAGACCTAACGCCAATACCGTCGAGCAGGCCCGCGCTTGGGTGCAAGAAGCTGCGATCGAGGGCATTGACGGCATGAAGATGGGAGCCTTTCGCCCCGATATCATGGAAGCCTTGCTCGACGAGGCTGGAAAAGTGGGCCTTGGCTCTACTGCGCACCTAGCGCAAACGGGTGTGGCACAAATGAACGCCATCGATGCGGCCCGCCTAGGACTCGGCACGGTAACCCACTACTACGGGCACTTTGAGTCGTTGCTGAAAGACTATGTGGTGCAACCATGGCCAGTAGACATGAATTACAACAACGAGCAACATCGCTTCGGTCAGGTCGCTCGACTGTGGGACAAGATCTACGAGCCTGGTAGCGACCAGTGGTGGGCATACCTAAAGGAACACGAAAAGCTAAACACGGTGTTCGACCCCACCATGACCATCTACTCCTCGGGGCGTGATGTCATGCGCTTCCGCGAGGCAGAGTGGCACGACCAATATACGCTGCCGACGCTGTGGGATTTTTATCAGCCGAGCCGCACCAGCCACGGTTCTTACTGGTTCGACTGGACCACTTGGGATGAGGTCGCCTGGCGTAATTTTTACCGAGTGTGGATGCAGATGATTAACGACTACAAGAAAATCGGTGGCCGTGTCACAACCGGTTCGGATTCCGGTTTCATTTACCAAACTTACGGTTTTGGCTACGTCAATGAACTAGAAATGCTTCAAGAGGCCGGGTTTCATCCGCTCGAAGTGATCATGTCCGCCACTATGAACGGTGCCCTGACGCTACACGAACCCAAGGGAACGCCGATCGAATTTGGCATAGTACGCAACGGGCTACTCGCCGACATGGTAATCGTGGATGCCAACCCGCTGCACAACCTCAAGGTTCTTTATGGCACAGGTGCCATCAAGCTTGACGACGAGACCGGCGCTGTAAACCGCGTTGGTGGTGTGCGGTGGACCATTAAAGACGGCATTCTGTACGACGCCAAGGCGATACTGGGCGAAGTTGCCGAGATGGTCGAAGAACAGAAAGCCTCGAGGATTACTGCCGGCCAATAGAATAGCTGGGCTCGCTAGATTCAGGATTCTGCCCGGCTACGCGGAACGCAACAAGAAGCGAGTCGTCATGCTCCGGCCCTGGCTGGGAAATCCTATCGGGCCAGGAATCTACCGGATATAACGGTTCGGCTCGTAGCGATTGTAAGGCTGTGCCAGTACGCTGGCGAAACTCGTTTTGTTCATTACTCTGTAGATTGGCACCCGCTGGAGACGACCACGGCGCCCTCCGCGACCCTGAAACCGCTGGCGCTGCTGCGGCGTCATCTGCGCTCGATTTTGGGCTGCTTGTTCGACAGGACTCGGCGTCACCCGCAGAATGTTGTCAAGGTATCCCCAGGTCACCAGGTTATCGTTGGTCTCGGGCTCGAGCAGATAGCTAATGAAGTTCGACAACGGCTGCCCGCTTGGAATAAAGAAACTGCCCACCGGAAAGTCCACTGTTTCCATGACTACATCGGCGGTCACCGCCTTCAAATAGTGGGCCTGGAAATACTGGGTGTCCTCAACAGCAGTGGCATCATAGGCCTCGACTTCGATGGACACCGGCTCGATGAGTCGCTTCACGGTAATATCGTGCTCAAGCAGGATAGGAATTAGCTTGGTCATGCCCGGCGGGATCATGTAGCCATAGGGCCTTGTGGTCATGCGGGTAGGTTCGAACTTTGTGAAAACAGGGCCGGTAACCAGTTCGTAGGTAACTTCACCGCCTCCACCACGGCCACCACGGCCACCTACGCGACGCCAGAAGTCCTCTTCGTGCTTCGCAACCTGCTCGTACTCGAGGATGATTTGGTCATTGTCGGAATCGTCATTGCCCAACCGTATGGCCTTCTCACGTGCTTCGCTGACAACCGTCTTCAAGTCTCCAGTCTCCTCCGCAGCAAACCGGATGAGCTCACGCTGGCCGATATATTGGCCGCGCACTTGGTGCCGATAGCGCTCGCCTTGTGGAACCGAAACCACCTCCGTTCCGTTATTGATTACTCGGTGCGAGCTGCTCGGCGTTTCAAAGAGAAATCCAACGGTGTTAGACAACGTCGCAAAAACATGTTGCTTACGTGGCTCAACTGACGTCGGCACCCAGCCTTCCACTCCGTTGACCGTTCCAACCCCCGTGTACCAGAAACCATCATAATCCTCGGCCCGTAACGCTTCGCGTACCCGGGTCAAAATGCGGTCGTTACCAAAACTTACTAGTGCCTGGTCCCCGGCCGGATTCATATTGGTCTGGTAGGTCAGTGTGTACGGCGCAGAACCACCGTGATGAGTATCGACCCAGATGTCTGGCTGCCAGCCATTGATGACCTTTGTCACCAAGGCGTGAATTTCTTGCGACTCCAACTTAATGTAGTCGCGGTTCATGTCGAAGCCTTCCTCGTTGGTGCGCCTGCGTACTTCAGCCCCATCAGGGTTGATCGTCGGAACTACGAGCACCACCACTTCGTCAAGCAACGGACGAAGAGAACCCTGCACGAGGTCGCGAATAATCTCCATCGCCGCGTCCTTACCTGCGACCTCACCACCGTGAACATTGTTGACAATCAGCACCACTGGTTTCTCAGACTTCGCCAAATCCGAAGGCCTGAAAACAGGGGGGTTCGAAAGTGTCGCGAGCACAACGTCGCGCCCCATGAGCGTTTCAGTGAGCTCGATGACATTCATCAGGTCAGTTTGCGCCTCGAGTTCATAGACAAACTCCATTAAAGGCCCATAAAGGGTGCCGCCCTGCGAGTAGTTGACCCTCTCCGCGGGCGTCTGTAGCTGCTCAGGTGAAGCTTGAGCTGATACTGAGCCAAAGCCAGGAAGAGGCATAGACCCGGAAGGTAGAAAGAAGGCGATTAGCAAACAGGTTGTGGCAATGAACATTCCTGATGTCAGACGTGTCATCAATGTCTCCTGTCAGTCGTGAAGGGCTTTCAAAACAGGTATGTCAAAATCGATTTGGTCAGCACTTTTACAGTCACAAACCGGGGCATCCTAGCGAAAGTTAAGACTAGGATATTCGCGTGGGTGGTCGATACCGACGATGTCGACACCGCCGGCACCTTTATCGCGAACAGTCACGATCACTGGCTCGTTCCACCACTGAAAATCAGCGTGATGAGTAAAGATATGGGCACGCAAGTAACGATAACCAAACGCATCGGGCGAACCCCAGGCGTTTACCGGGACGCCTATTCGAGTTGTGCCTACCTCTTGGTCCGATATCTGGAACTCGGAGCCGGTCCGGTTGTCAAAAGTGGACCAGCGAACACCATAGCTCCCCGCGTCAGTGGCAACACCGACCCTAGCGGCCGCATTCTCCCACTCGAGTACCACAGATCCACCCCGATCAATGAGTGCGAATTCATCGAGGGGGTTAGTCTGCGTGATCCAGTGGTTCACTGCCTTGTTGCTTCGTATGCGAAGCACCTCATTGACATAAACAACTGCTCTTGGGTCTGAAAACTGTGCCTCGTCAACCACGGCTGCGATGAGCTTTTCGGAGAACTTGTCTATAATGCGTGCCGCCCAAAAGGCGTCAGCCGCATCCATGTGATCCATAGCGACGTTTGGATACTCAGGCTTCCAA
Organism: uncultured Acidobacteriota bacterium; assembly: GCA_964455175.1. GTDB lineage: Bacteria > Acidobacteriota > UBA890 > UBA890 > UBA890 > UBA890. Next base: position 51,514 of record CAYVUW010000005.1, read on the forward strand.
TTCTGCGGCACAAAGTGTTCAGCCTCGAAGTTCCCGATTGAGGGAATAGCAGGAATGTCAGCAGTTAGCCATGGACGGTGCCAAATACCCAGGGTTAGCGCCGACTTCCACACCAGCCCGCCTTCAAAGAGATACTCATTGCCTCCCCGCGGCTCGTTGGGACCAATTGACGCACTTCCCAGCGCAGAGCCGAAATCAAGCAAGTAATGCTTGATAAAACGACGTCCACCTTCCTCAACGAAGGAATCATAGGTGTTAAGGGCACGCGAATCATCGTGGTTGAGCCAAGCTGAAATCACACGGTAACCGCGCAATTCTCGTCGATGCTCATGGGGGAAAATATCGTTAGGGTCGTCGGGCCGCGTACCAAAAAAACGGAACCCGCCGGCGGCCTCGCCGGGGATAACCTTACTTGCCAAGGCGCGGTATACACCACCGGGGCCTATTGGAGTATTTGACATCCAATGGTCAACATCGACCTGGTCGATTTCTAGCGTCACACCAGTATCAGTGGTGAACGTTGCTCCTGAAGCGATCTCGAGCCGATCTTTCGTGAAGCTCACGATGTAAGTCTCGGCAACGTTATAGCCAAACGCATGGAAGAACTTTGAGCTGATTATTTCAGCGCCCGAAGCAATCTCCGGATATTCCATCGGGTCGAACTTGAAAATGAAACGGCTGCCTTTTCTATCCTCAATCATGAACTTGGGCGTTACGCCAGCCCCCGGCCTTCCGATCACTTTCCATTGTCCATCCGCAGGCGGGCCAGAAAGGTTCGGCCCCGTAGCAATTTCTTCAACGCTCATCTCGCGCGCACCGATCCGGTTGGTGAACCAGCTCGAGTCGGGAACCTCGCCAATTGTGTTGATGTTGACAGCCCGTTTCTGTTCCGGATCGCCCCGATCCTGGAACAGGTTCTCAAAAAGATCATAAAGCTCGTAAACCGGCCAATCGGCCGGTGCATCGATGTCCAGGTTGTCCTCATCGACAGCGACAGGATCGTCGCGGTTGAAAACCGCACTGGCACCCAATTGCGCTGCGGAAAGATTACTTGCCGAAAATGACCCCGGCAGCAAAAACACTAGCAACAGAGTTGAGGTTGCCATGCGGCTTGTCATGGCTACTGCCCCACTTGAAGAAGACGACCAAACAACGACGGCGAATCGAAACTACTGCCGGCGCGAATTGCTGTATGGAAACCCTCGTCTCCGAATGCGAAGTCAGCGCGCAAGAAGGTAGCCGAGGTCGACTTAAGTCGCAGGCCAACACCATAGTCTGTCGAAAGATCCACAAAATTAATATCGCTGTGTTCCCCAAATACCTTTCCTGTATCGACAAACAGCGCAAGGTCCATCGCGGCCCAAATCTCTGTTCGATACTCGACGTTCAGCAAAATCATGTTCCTGTCTCTGAAACGATCACGGTTGAAGCCCCGTAAATCACGAGTGCCCCCCAGCGTCGGCATCAAATAGAAGGGCACTTCCTGGCCAAGCTCGGTATCGGTAAGAATCGCGCGTGCACGAAATGCAATCACCCGCTTGTTCATTAGAAAAGGGAGGTACTGCTGAACCTCGATGTCGAGTTTCTTGAAGTTAAACGCCCCCAGATTTCGGTCGCGCCAGTCGCTCCAGCGAATAGCGTAGAGGCCACCTCGGTAGTGATACCCCTTGTTGCGCCAATCAACCTGAACGAAACCGTCGTATGCGATGTGTTCGGCCTGTTCGACGTCCCCAGGCAGTTGCCCCAAATTGACATCACGGAGTGACCGATAAGCATTATTGCCTTCGCCAAGTTTGGTATCTCGATAACCGATGCCACCTCCTACGTAAAACCACGAGGGTGATTGCCACAACAAAACCAGTCCTCCTGTACGCATTGTTTCTGAGAAGCCGGCTCGATCCTCAAGCACGCTCTCCTTCCCTAGTCCGTAGAAACTCTCGTTGGCATTGTGCTGATACCCCATGTGAAAGTTCATGTGGACAGGTGTTCCTCCGATACGTTGCCAGGCTCCCTCGAACAAACCGAGGTAGTACCCTCGCAAACTGAGCCCCACTGAGCCCCGCAGGTCGACCCGGTTCGGAGTCAACTCGTCCGGATACCGAACACCAATGCCCTCCTTGTTCCAGATAATGCGGAACGCGGGCCCCGCGCCACTAGGAAAGCCCCCACCAGCCGGCACAAATCCGTGCCAACCGCCTCGTCGCCGTCGTGTGGTGTCAATCCAAACTACACCTGCCTCAACGTCAGTTTTCTCGGGAACCGCGAGATTTGTCCGTTTCGCTTGACGCGCTGTACGCCATTGGCCGGCTGTACTGCCATTCTCTGTCTGCTGAACGAAAGCTGTCTTCCCAAAAACTACGTTTGATTTCAAAAGATCATCGACTTTTAACGGGAAACCCGCCACGCGTGGCGGCAGAGCAATAGCGAATTCCTGCGCGGTACCAAGTGGTTCCGCGTTCAGCCCTGTAACGGATGTAAGCAACGCAAGCAGAGAGACAATTGCCGGCCGAGCAAATTTAAGCCGGGCAGACGGGAGCCACTGTGGACCTGCAAAGTGCAATCTCCGGATCACTTGCCGATCGCGATCAGCTCTCTGTCGGTCCTGAAATACCAAATCCCGTCGACCAACGCCGGTGAAGCCAACGTCTGCGCGTTGAGTTCGTTAGTGTGCAGTACGGCAAACTCGGGACCCGCTTCCACGACAAACGTCTGGCCCATGTCGTTAGTGAAAAAAACCTTGCCCTCTACCGCTACCGGCGAGGCGGAAAATCCCTCGCGGCTCGAACGTCCGAGGCGGCCCTGGTAAACAAGCCTGCCGGTGCTCGCCTCATAGTTAGTCACAATGCTAAGCATGTCGTTGATCATGAAAAGGTATTCTCCAACGACTATCGGCGAAGGAACAAACGGCGACCCTTTCTGTGTCTTCCAGGCAACGTGACTATCGGTAACGTCACCAGCCCCGCCCGGACGGATCGCTAGAGTGGGACCAGCTCGGCCCGACGATGCGAAAACGAGTCCGTGGCCAACGACAGGCGTAGGAATTACTTCAAAAAGATTCCCTCCCACCGTCCAATATTCATCGCCTGTGTCGGGATCGTATGAGTTAACACGCGCCTGACTGGAGACAATGAGCTCATCGCGCTTCCCGGTATCAATAACAATCGGTGTCCCCCACCCTGTACCAGTATCGCGTTCTGTACGCCATATGATTTCGCCAGAATCCTTGTCGAATGCTGCTACAAAGGAAGCTCCACGATGATCCTGGTAGATGATCACCGTTTCCTTGTAGAGAATCGGGGACCCTGCGGAGCCGTGGTAGTTATCGAGGTCTTCGGCCTTATTGTGCCAAACGAGTGTGCCTTCGAGGGTGGTGGCCATAATCCCCTGCTGGCCAAACGAAGCGTAGACAAGCTCGCCGTCAGTTACCGGGGTCGCCGACGCATGACTGTTCTTGGTATGGATGTGCTCCCAGCGATCAAAGGGGACAGGAGTTTCCCACAGCTGTTTTCCGTTTCCTCGATCGAAACTCAGCAACGTTAAGCGTGTGCCATCGTCAGAAGCTGTTGTGAAAAAGATCTGGTTCTCCCAGATAATCGGGGACGAATGCCCGGTCCCCGGAACGGGCACTTTCCACAACACATTTTCGGTATCTGACCAGGTATCAGGGTACCCAGACCCCTCAACCACTCCTTGGCCGGAAGGTCCCCGCCAGTTAGGCCAATAGTTCTGGCCTTCTCCGTTGGCAACAATAATGCGGAGTTCCTCTTGATTTTCGGGCTCCCAAACCGTGCTTTCGAAAATGCTCGCACGTCCCAACAGTGAAACCCCGGAACTCACGGTTAAGACTAAGGCCAGCACGGCGATCAGGACTCGATTGCGCATCAAATGCTCTCCAATAACAGAAATGCTAGGCCTCCAGGATGCCGCCGAAAAGCCCGCGGGAGTGACCAATGGTAGCCGATGCATTCCTCAAGGACAGGAAAAGCAACAGGTTCCTCTTAAGCATTTTCAAGAGCTTCCAGGTCATGCTCACCATAATGCATACGTTTATTACGGAAGGTTGGGATTGGGCGAGGATGCGCTATGCAAACTCATTCGCCAACGGCTTCACTGGCTGTCATCCCATAGGCATCGGCAGCGTCACGAGCACTGCCGTGATCACAAGCACGATTGCAGCAAGTGCAACCTCGAAACAAGCCGAACGCCACAGGAGTGCCTCGGCAACGCTCGTGACGCTGCCATGACTCATTCCAACGTCTACTACTGGGTCAAGCGACGGCCGCACACGCTGCCAATTGAAGAAGCCGACAGCGACAACAGCCATGAAGCCGAGCAGTTTGGCCAGCAAAACCCGACCATACGTTGTCCCGATTATTGCCCCGGGACTTCCTAGGTACATGAACGATGTCGCTGTACCCGCAATGAACAATGCAGTAGCTGCGGTCAACGCCACCGGCGAAAACGCGTTAACTAACACAGCGACGACTCTGGCACGGTTCCTCGGGTCAAGACATGCCACATGCCTTAAACCAACGAAGACCACAGTCCCCAGAGTGCCAATCCAGGTGGCCGCTCCCATCACGTGCACCGCCTGAAGGATTGCAGGCAGAGACAGCCAACTGCCTTGTTCAACCGCGTGCCCAGTGAGCGGCCGAGAGATTGTCGCGACAATTACTAAGAGCCAAGTAAAAAGCCATGCTGCCGGACAAGACCGGTATGCGGCTACGAACGCTATTGCGGCAAATATGGCCGCGATTACTTGGAGCTTCCAGCCACTACCCCAGAGAGTTTCGTTGGTAATCGTCCTAATGGCTTCGAGTGTGATGGGTTCGAAGCCACCGAAGAATGCATACGTCTGATGCCAGACACGGCCAAGGTCGCAAGCAACCAGTAAAAACCCTGCGATTATTCCCTGGAGTGCAAGCTTGCGCTCGACAGCTTCGCACCAAGCAACAGTGACTTGGTCCACCTTTGCACGCAAAATCCATCTGACCGTGACCGCGCCTACAAGGGAAAATACGCAAACGTAGGCAAAAACCCGAAGGCCGGTGCCGAGCGAAAAGAAGAGAGGCTGGGAGATCGCCTTTCTGTCCCGTGGTTAACGGCGAACGCTCACCGCAAACGAGAACTCGCCTCGAACTGGGTGACCGTCGCTACTTGATGTGACCCATTTTACAGTGTGTTTTCCGGCGGGCAGCGACTCCTCGATGGCAGCCCAAAGAATGGTTTCGTCTTCCTCGCTTCGCATCACCTTGCCGAGCTTTCCATCTTGAATATCAATCTTTGCAATCGGCAGCTCGGGTCTCTGCGAAAACTCAAGTACGATTTTCTTGGGTGAGGCTTTAAGTGTCTCGTCTGCCTTGGGAATGCTGCTATCGAGTTTCAAATGCAGAATTTTCTCCGCTGCAACCAAGTTCACAAAAAATAGTGTTCCTAGAATTGCTACAACAAACATTAAGAGAAACTTGTTCTGCATTCGCATTCTACTTTTCTATTCTGTATTGAACGAAAATCAATAGGTAAAAATGGTACCGAAGTACATAGGCCCATACAACTAGCGACAGCCTGCAGGGCATCTGCCTTGAGACGTCGCCTGTATGATAGTGGGCTTCGGCGCCTACGATGCTGATGCGCGCATTCAGATCGAACAACGACATGGGTCCAACAAACATCACAGAGATGAGACACGAAACCGATGACCGCGGTCGGTTCATCCGGGCTCAGAGCATTTTCCGTGATTGGGTCACCACAGACGGCACTTCAGAGTACGCGGCTGCCCCGAACCGGTATCACCTGTACGTCTCGTCGGCTTGCCCTTGGGCTCATCGCACCGTCATCTACCGAAAGCTGAAACAACTCGAGGATGTAATTGGGGTGACAGCCGTTGATCCGATCCGTGATGAGCGCGGCTGGCGTTTCAGCGACGCCTCGGGCTGTGAGCCCGACCCGATTAACGGATTTCAGTTTCTTTCCGAGGCATATCTAGCCACCGACCCTGATTACAATTCACCACGGGTGACGGTGCCAATATTGTGGGACAAGCACACGTCGCGCATCATCAACAATGAATCTTCGGAGATCATCCGCATGCTCAATTCAGCGTTTGACGAGTGGGGCAATGATGCGATCGACTTTTACCCAGGTAATCTCCGCAGCCAAATAGACGAGATCAATACGATCGTCTATACGAATGTCAATAACGGCGTCTACAAGACAGGGTTCGCTAGTACCCAGGAAGCCTACGAAGTGTCCGTTGCCCGTTTGTTCAAGGCCCTTGAAACGTTGGAAGAGCATCTGGCGACAAATCGCTACCTGGTCGGCAACACTCTCACCGAAGCCGACTTGCGGCTATTCCCGACCTTAGTCCGATTCGATGCCGTCTACTTTGGCCACTTCAGGTGCAATCTTAAGCGTCTAGTTGACTTCCCGAGCCTCTGGGCCTACACCCGGGAGATTTACCAGATGCCGCACATCGCTGAAACAGTCGATATGGACCACATCAAGCGGCACTACTACATGACCCACGCTTCTCTGAACCCATCGGGTGTCGTTCCGGTGGGCCCGGAGGTTAATTTCGATCAACCGCACGGGCGACGCTGACAGGTTGCTTTATTTAATATTGTGCAGGCCACGGTCGGACTGGGAGGGGCGCATAATACCCAGCAGGACCGTGAACCATGTTGTGTTTTGGGTTAGCGTTCCTCTATGAAAAATTTAATCGTGGCGATCATAATCATTATTATTGGCCTGCTGCCGCTAGCATGCTCCGCAAACGACCAGCAAGCCATAGAAACCACAACCTCATCGGACGACGGTCTCATAGCCTTCGTCAACGCACGAATAATTGACGGTACCGGGACGGACGCTATCGAGAATGGTGTCCTGCTGCTGCGGGGTGACCGCATCGAAGCCGTCGGGACAGAGGAGCAAGTCTCTGTCCCGTTCGGTGCCACGCGCGTCGAACTAAACGGCCGAACGATTTTCCCAGGATTGATAAACACCCACGGTCACGTCGGTGACACACTTGGCCTCGAGGGTGGACACTACTCCGAACAGAATGTTCTGGACCACTTAGCACTATACGCGCGATATGGCGTCACCACCGTTAACAGCCTGGGAGGCGATGAGGAACTGGCCGGCGCTATTCGCGCCTCAGAAGGCTCGGCAGATCTCAATCGTGCTCGCCTGCTGTTCGCCGGACCAGTAGTTAACGCGGCCTCTCCCGAGGACATCACAGAACTTATCAACGATGTCGCCAACATGGGACCAGACTTCATCAAAATCCGCGTCGACGACAACCTCGGACGGACGCCCAAGATGGCTCCGGAGGTATACACCGCTGCCATTGATGCGGCTCATGCCAATGAGCTACCACTCGCCAGCCATCTCTTTTATCTTGATGATGCGAAGGGGCTGCTCAACGCTGGCGTTGATTTCGTTGCACACAGTGTGCGGGATCAACCAGTGGACCAAGAGCTCATCGATCTTTTGATCGACAATGACGTCTGCTACTGCCCGACCCTGACACGCGAGATATCAACCTTTGTTTATGAAGAGCGCCCGGATTTCTTTGACGATCCATTTTTCCTCGCCGAAGCAAACCCAGCTGTCATCCAGGCTCTCGAAGATCCAGATCGCCAACGTACCTACCAAGCGGGCGCCCCTTACAAAGAAGCTCTGCGGGTGGCGCTAGGCAACCTCAAGGCACTGTCAGATGGTGGTGCAACTATAGCGATGGGGACGGATTCGGGCCCGCCAGCGCGATTCCATGGTTACTTCGAACACCTTGAGCTTGAACTCATGGCCCAAGCGGGCCTCTCGCCAATGCAAATTCTCGTTGCCTCGACTAGCGATGCGGCTCGTTGCATCGGGCTCGAGGAGGTTGGCACGCTCGAAGCTGGCAAGTTTGCGGATTTTGTCGTCACCACCGAAAATCCACTCGAGGACATCACCAACACCAGAATGATTGAATCAGTCTGGATTTCAGGGAACGAAGTGCCCCGGCAGCGGCAGCCTTAGCCTAGGAGTAAGAAGCTTCCGCCGTGAACGGAGACCGCGAATTCGGGCAGGTGGAAGACTTGGTGTCTGGACGTTGGAGCAGGATGAGTGGATAGCATGGCGACGTTGAACACACCCCCGGCCGACCGTTCGGGGTTATCGCGGAAGATGAGCCTGACGGCGCTCACTGCCACAGGGATCTGCGCGATGCTAGGGGCGGCGATTAATGTGCTTCCGTTCATGATCCAGCGGAGCGTACCGGGGATCGGTCCCTGGGTGCTACCTGCCTTCGTGTTCGCCGCTGTGCCTGCTCTCATTGCCGCGCTCGCTTATGCCATCCTTGCATCCGCGATGCCACGCGCCGGCGGCAGCTACGTGTACGCCAGCCGTGCGTTGCATCCGTACCTCGGCTTCGTGGCAAGTTTCTCCCAATGGATCGGCCTGTCGATCGCGATCGGCGTGGTCTCGTACGTCTTGGTTCCGTTTCTGCGCGACATTGCCACCGCCCTCGGGCAAATTGGCCTTGCAACAATGCTCGAAACCGGAATTGTACGGGTATCGGTAGCGCTTGCATTCCTGTGGGCCTTTGTATGGGTGAACCTGTGCGGCCTAAAGCTCTACAAAAACATGCTAGTACCGATGATGTTCCTGATGTTCGCCCTTGGCTCGGTAGTTATCGTCACCGGATTTACATTCGATCATGAGCAGTTCACCGTTGCCGTGCAGGCAGCTGACAACCGCGCCATCCCGGAAGGCGGTGAGTTTCCATTTCGTTTCCAAACCTTCCTTGCCGCCGCCGCGGTCCTGTTCTCCAGCTTCATCGGTTTCGATTCGATTGCCCAGGCGGGTGGTGAGGCGCGTAACCCGCATCGATCGCTCCCGCTGGCCATCGGCATCACGGTGATCACCGTCGGAACGTTCTACTTCCTGTTCACCAGCGCCGTCTATCACGCGGTTCCTTGGAGATTTGTTGCGGAGGAGGCACTGGTCCGCGACCTCACTGCGCCCGGCCTACTCAGTTACTTGTTACCGACAGGATGGACGGTGGCGATTGTCGCCGGTGCAGCGGTGGCATTGATCAATGATCTGCCCGCGATGCTGTTGGCCGTCTCGCGGCTGATGTTCGCCTGGGCCGAGGACGGGATCTTCCCGCGCTTTGTCGGCTCGGTGCACCCAACGCGTCATACGCCGGTAGTCGCGATCGTTCTGAGCGGATTGATGGCCTCGGTAGGCATCTTGGGGAGCCACCTGGCGGGCGATTTCTTCCTTGGTGTTGACATCCTGGTGACTGCCATGCTGGTCAACTTCCTGCTGATGTGCGCATCGGTGCTGAAACTGCCACATCGCAACCCCGAGCTGGCTGCAGAGGTTCGCGTGCTACCACAACGTGGCGCTCAGGTGCCACTGGCCTTGCTCGGCATCGTGTTGTTGGGCACATTCCTCTTGGTGCATATCTGGAAGGACATTTCGACGCCCCAATCGGCCTGGTATCTTCACTCGACCGCCATTTGGGTGGTAGTGATGTTGGTGGGCAGCGCCATCTATGTTCGTGAGTTCACCCGACTACAACACAGCGGCGTCGACGTACAGGCACGATTCTCGACCCTACCGCCCGAGTAACCGAAAGAATGGTAAAGGCACCTAGCGAGCGGGCACCGGTGAGATCCCTGGACGAGCGCGGCTCATGAAAGCCGCCGATGGACGTAGCGCGGTGGCCGAGCGCTGGGAACTGGCGCCCGACCTGAGCATCTCTAGGGTTCTCACGGGCCTCTGGCAAATCGCCGACATGGAACGTGATGGCCAGCAACTCGACCTCGTGGCAACGGCTCGCGAAATGGAACCCTACATCAAGGCTGGGCTCACAACATTCGACATGGCAGACCACTACGGGTCAGCGGAGGAGATCGCGGGGGTTTTCACGCGTGAGCACGGAAGCGAAACTGTACAGACTTTGACAAAATGGGTTCCGAAACCGGGACCCTCGACCCGAGAGGAAGTACGCGAGGCCGTTGAGCTTTCACTCCGCCGGATGCAAACCGAACGCCTCGACTTGCTGCAGTTCCATGCCTGGAACTATGCCGATCCGAGCTATCTCGACACCCTCTTCTACCTCCAAGAGCTCAAGGATGAGGGGATGATTCTCCACCTCGGCCTCACCAACACCGACACCGCACACCTGCGGATGATCGTCAACAGCGGCATCAGAATCACATCAAACCAAGTGTGCTTCTCGCTCCTCGATCAGCGGGCGCAGGCCCATGGAATGATCGATCTGTGCCGAAAACACGGCATCACGCTGCTGGCATTCGGCGCTTTGGCTGGCGGTTTTCTCACCGAACGCTGGCTAAACCAGCCCGAGCCGGCCCAGGATGAGCTCGAGACTTGGTCTGAGATGAAATACAGGCGCTTCATCCGTGAGGCCGGTGGCTGGGGAAACTTGCAGGGACTACTGCGCGTCGTGCACGCGATCGCTGAACGTCACAGCGTCTCCATGGCGAACGTAGTTTGTCGTTATGTCCTCGATCAGCCGGCGGTTGGGGGCATCATCATCGGCGCCCGCCTTGGACTCAGCGAGCATCGTGATGACAATATGAGAATCTTCGAGTTCGTTCTCGACGACGCCGACAAGGCAGAGATCATCGCGGCGGTGGATCGATTGCGTCCTATTCCGGGTGACTGCGGCGACGAGTACCGCCGTCCACCTTACCTGACAGCGTCGGGGGATCTCAGCCATCATCTGGAATCGATGCCGGCTCCTTACGAAGCCAAACCCGGCACCGACGGTAAAACGCGGGTGTTCAGCGGAACCGTTTGGGAAGATCTGGCTGGCTTTAGCCGGGCAATTCGCCAGGAGAATCGAATCTTCATTTCGGGCACGACCGCCACCCACGGCGACCAGGTCATCGGCGGATCCGATCCGGTGTCTCAAACCCACTTTGTGATTGACAAGATCGATGGCGCGCTTCAGTCGCTAGGCGCTTGCCTCGACGACGTCATCCGGACACGTGTGTACATCCAGGACATGGCGCACTGGGAACCGATCTCAAACGTCCATGGGATGCGGTTTCGCGACATCAAGCCTGCCAACACGCTAGTTCAAGCAGGAATCATCGGCTCCGAGTACTTAGTGGAAATTGAGGCCGAAGCCCGCGTCAGCGGATGACACGGGCCATCGTAGAAGACTGCAACGAAACCGTTCTCGCCGCCGGGCTGGACCCATTGCTGATTTTATCGTTTGATAACATCTTGAACCCTATCAACGGCGCCGGACATTATCACCCGAATCACAATGAGTCACCGGAGGAATGACATGAGAATCATCGCCCTATTACTGACGTTGGTCCTAGGAGCCTGTGCGCCTGCAACCGAGAACGTCGTCCACAATGATGTTGCAACCCAGGAGGTTGTCCGTACTGGCGATCCCTATGCACGGGGATATACCGACGAAGATTTTCCTCGAATCCAAGAGCTTGCAGAAGGTGTGTATTCGTACGAACAACTGCGTCCAGCGGGCGAAGAAAAATTCACAACCGTCAGCATGTTCGTCGTCACACAGGAAGGTGTCTTGGTTGCAGATGGCCAAGGCAATGTCATAGAAACCCAACGGATGATTGACGAAATCGCCAAGATTACGGACCAGCCAATCACCCACGTGGTCGTGTGCTCGGATCATGGTGATCACACGGCCGGCAACTCAGCATTCCCTGAAGATATTACGGTGTGGGCACACCCAACATCTGCTGAGGTGTTGGAGGGTAATGCCAATCAAATGAATCCCGACAACGAAGAAGCGCGGGTGGTGGTGCCAAACGCACTGGTCGAAGAGACTGAGACGCTAAGCCTTGGCGGCAAAGAGATCCAACTGCGCTTCCTGGGCCGCGCACACACAGGAGGCGACCTAAGCGTTTACCTTCCAGAAGAAAAGATTCTTTTTATGAGTGAGGCATACTTGAATCGGATCTTCCCAGCGATGCGCTCGGCCTATCCCTCGGAATGGGTAGCGATGATCGAGAAGGCGCAGGCGATGGACGTCGACATGTACGTTCCTGGCCATGGTTTTGTGGAGTCACCGCAGATTCTAGAGGAAGAGCTTGAAACCTATCGTCAAGCACTCGTGCAGGTAATCGAAGAAGCTAAACGACTACATGCTCTTGGATTAAACACTGAAGAAGCGATTGAACAGGCACAGTTTGGCGATCTAGAAACCTGGTCACTACGGTCCAGTCAGGGTTCGCGGGCAATCCAGCGAGTCTTCCTCGAACTCAACGGGGAGCTTCCTGGTTCGGGACAGGAGAATTAGCGATTAGCGTCCGGCGGCTCGCCTACCCACCGAAAGCGCCTCGGGTTCGGTCACAATAATCACTTCAAAGCCTTGATTCAGGCGTTCGGCAATGTCATTGACGCCGGCAGTTATACCGCACGGAATGTTGAACTCAAGACACGCAGCCAAGACCGTCTGGATCGCGTTCTCGGTGGCCTCCTGGTCGCCGCCATAAGCGCGGCTTAAATCTCCTGGCCCCGGGATCACGACGCTAACGCCCGGTACGTTAACAATCTCTCGAGCGTTCGCTATTCCAACTTGATCTTCTATCAACAGCACGTTGACGAGTTTCCCTTGTTCGTTAGCGGGCCAACCATTGGTGCCCATCATTTGCACCGCCAGCATGGCCTCCTCGGCAGTTTCTACGTGCGGAAACACAATCGAGTCGACGCCCGATTCAATGCCCATAGCAACCCGTTCGCGGGCTTCACTGTGGCCATCACGAATCGGTGGTATCCGCAATGCCGTCGCGTGAGTGCCTTCGGGGCCAGCGTTATCGATCATCCCCTTCATGAAAGCCTGCATCCGCGGGATATCGAACGGCCCAGTTTCCATCGAGTAAAAAATGAAGTCTGGTTCGCGATTGGCCACCAATTCAGCACCCTCCTCAGGCATCTTCTCTCGAGAGAAGATGCCAAAAACCGCCTGGCCATCAGCTAGCAACGATGCCATGTGTCCTGTGGGCAGATCACTCTGTAGCCCCGTAGCCAAACCCTCCGATGCTAATGTCATTGCTAAACTTCCTGAAATGATGAGTCCTATTGTCAAACTTACAATTAAGCGTCTCATATGCTCTGAATCCTTTCATTGGCCAAAAGAACTTGTCCTATATAACACGGAGCGGCAATTTCGCTGACGAAAGTTAAAGGAGGACTCCAGTTGACTTTTCGACATCATGTGAAGAATCTTACGAACAGTTTAGCTGGATGGTTGTTAGCCCGGACAGCCACATGGGCACGGGACGACCTTCGAGGAGGTTTTCAATGTGCAGACGTAGTGCCGCCGCGATCGCAGGTTGCTTCGCGCTTATCCTAGTCAACTGGACGGGTGTCGGCGCACAGTCGCAATTGCCTATGGCGCCCATGAGCGGCTCAGGGGGAACCGTGTCGCCCGCCTATGAAGGCTGGTATCAGAACCCCGACGGCACCTACACCCTTTCGTTCGGTTACTACAACCGAAACACCGAAGAAATCCTTGAGATTCCCATCGGACCTAACAATTCCATCGAACCTTCTGAGTTCAGCGGCACCCAGCCAACGCGTTTCGAGCCACGCCGCCATTGGGGAGTCTTCACGGTAACCGTACCGGCCGACTTCGGTAACCGGCGAATTGAATGGACACTGAACATCCGGGGTCAAAAGGTCACGATACCCGGTCACCTTCGCCAAGAGTGGCTGATCGACGCCCTAGAAGGTGAGGCCGGAGGAGGTAACACTCCCCCGGTGCTGAAGTTCGATATGAGCGACGCAGAAGGGGCTGGTCCAGGCGGCATCACCACCGGTCCACTTGAAGGAAAAGTTGGTGAGGCTATCCCTGTCAAAGTGTGGGCACACGATGACGGTGTGGGGGCGCGCCCCGGGAGAAGACCCGCTTCAGTAACATTGACCTGGTTCAAACACCAAGGACCTGGAGACGTGACGTTCAGCGAGGAAAGCTCCCGCGTTCCGGTCACTGGTGCCGAAACGAGCACCATGGCAACTTTTAGTGCGCCAGGTAACTACATGCTACGGGTACGCGCCAACGATGCATCCGGGGTTTCCGGAGCCGGACATGCACAGTGCTGCTGGACCAACGGTTTTGTGAAAGTGACAGTAACTCAATGAGACGAAAGGACCACGCCATGAAGCGAACCCCAATCACACAGCGGATCGCTGGCTGCATCGGCATCGGCGCCCTGATACTCGCGGCACTGTTTGTCGTTCAGGGTCAGCCAGCAGTGGCGCAGCAGAGCGACACTAACGGCCATGACGGGGTGACATATGCCAAGGACGTTGCTCCTATCTTCCAGGAAAAATGTCAGGTTTGTCACCAGCCTGACTCGATCGCCCCGTTCTCGTTGCTCACTTACGAGAGCGCCCGAATGTACGCGCCAATGATCAAGGACAAGGTCGCCAACCGCATCATGCCACCGTGGCACATCAACCGCACGGTCGGCATCCAGGAATTCAAGAACGATCGAGGGCTGACAAACAAACAGATCGAGACCATCGTCGATTGGGTTGATGCTGGAGCACCGTTGGGCGACCCGGCTGATATGCCGCCGCCGCGCGAGTTTCCTGACACCAACGGGTGGCGCCTCGCCGAACAGTTCGGTGAACCGGACCTGATCGTGCCTTCGGAGCCTTACACGCTCGCCGCCGTGACCCAAGACAAGTGGTTCCGACCAACGGTCGAGACAGGTCTCACCGAAAAACGTTGGGTCAAAGCCATTGAAATTCGCCCGGTGGGCGCCGAAACACGCTCGATCGTCCACCACACTCTTGCCTACCTGCTACAAGAGGAAAAACGAGACGAGCAGAGCGCCGGCGCGGCGGTGCAGACGAATAGTCGCAGCGCCATGGGCGGGCCAGGGTTGTTCATGGAGTGGGCCGTTGGCAAGGCGGGCGAGATTTTCCCCGACGGAGCTGGCAAGCTGATGCTACCGGACTCGAGGATCCGCTGGGAAGTGCATATGCACGCCAACGGGACAGAGGTGGAGGACAGCTACGTTGAGCTCGGAGTCTGGTTCCACCCTAAGGACAACGAACCCACAAACCGCACCAGGCTGCGCATGTTTGATGCACGTGGCCGCAGCGGCCTGGACATCCCGCCGGGAGAGGTCGCAGTCACCCAACAGTTCCACGTGCTTCGCTGGCCATCGCGCTTGGAGAACTTTCAGCCGCACATGCACATGCGGGGCAAGATCATGACAATGGAAGCAATCTATCCCGACGGCCGTACCGTGCTGCTCAGCCAAGTCGACAACTTCCAGTGGAACTGGCATGTCAACTACATTTATGCCGACCATGCCGCTCCCCTGCTACCAGCCGGCACAACACTCGTCATCACAGCATGGCATGACAACACTGGCGACAACCCCAACAACCCCGATCCGGAGCAATGGATCGGGTG
The DNA here is from genome assembly GCA_964455175.1 of uncultured Acidobacteriota bacterium. Classification (GTDB taxonomy): domain Bacteria; phylum Acidobacteriota; class UBA890; order UBA890; family UBA890; genus UBA890. The sequence goes on from CAYVUW010000005.1 coordinate 66,944, forward strand.
GGGTGACCGCACCGTCGATGAGATGGCCCACGCCTGGGTTGACGTGACCTACCTGCCACAAGAGGAATTTGACTGGTTGATCGCCGAGCGCGAAGCGACAGAACAGGAACGGCAGCAGCAAAACCAGTAGCCACGCAACCAAAAAAGTCTAGGGTGGCGACCTTTCTAGGGTCGCCACCCTTTTCAATTTAGAACTAACCCCACCACATCTAGTCAGAGTGCCAGGCATTTACGGCACATCTTTCACCTGCCGCGTCAACCGAGTTTTTCTCGGACGAGCCTCTGGACCAACTCGGGATCAGCGGTACCGCCCATCTTGCGCATTACCTGGCCAACAAAGAAACCTGCAAGTCCGGCACGTCCGGAGCGATATTCCTCCGCTTTTTCAGGGTTGGCTGCTATAACTTGCTCAACAATCGGCTCAACCGCCGAAACATCGGTGATCTGTTCCAGTCCACGCTCAGTAACGATCGCTTCGGGATCACCACCTTCTCTCACAATAATGGCAAGGATTTCCTTGCCGGTTGTTCCAGAGATTGTTCGAGAGGCAACGAGAGCAACAAGGGCACCGAGTGCGGCACCGCCAAACGGTAGCCCGTCAGCCTTGCCATTTTCAAAATAAGGCGACAGTTCATTGACGACCCAGTTGGCAACAACTTTGGCATCGTGGTGCACGTCAAGCGCATCTTCGAACAGTCGGGAGACCGACCTGTCGCTGGTCAATATGTCTGCTTCCTCTGCAGTCAGTCCAACTTCTCCCAGGTAGTATTCATAGCGCTTTGCCAGCGCCGGATTTGTGGCGCGGATATCGTTGCGCACCTCCGACTTGGACCGCTTGATACGTCGACGTTTCTCGGCCGGAGCGTTGTTAGCTGCCTCCACACCCTTTTGAGTTGACTGGTCGATGGCCAATTTTTCTTCCGCTTCTGTGATCTTCGCCCACGTATCGCGCAGTGTAACCACCCGGGTAAACACTGGTGTATTGGGTCTCGAATCGACAGGGTCGACAAAAAAGTAGCCCTGGCGCTCGAATTGAAAATGGCAACTGGGTTTAGCATCAGAGACGGCGGGTTCGAGCCTTGCGTCGAAGATCTTTAAGTGAGATTCAGGGTTAAGGAAATCAGTAAAGTCTTTCCCCGAACTAGCCGCTGCCTTGTCAGGATTTGCAACCTTGAAGAGCCGGTCGTACAGCCGAACCTCGACCGGCACCGAGTTGGCCGCCTCGACCCAATGAATGGTGCCCTTGACCTTGCGGCCATCGGCCGCTGCCCCGCCGCGCGTGTCCGGATCATATGTGCAGCGCAGTTCAGTAATGTTGCCTAGTCCGTCCTTAATTACCTCAACGCAGGTAATGAAATAAGCGTAACGGAGACGCACCTCACGGCCTGGCGCCAGACGAAAGAAGCCTTTCTGTGGATTTTCTTCGAAGTCGCTGCGTTCAATGTATATCTCGCGGCTGAAGGGCACCGGACGACTGCCCTCCTTCGGAATGTCGTGCGGGTAGTAAGGGGCCTCGAGTTCTTCAGTCCTGCCCTCCGGGTAGTTTGTAATGACCACCTTCACAGGGTCGAGCACGCACATCACACGCCGCGCCTTCTGGTTGAGGTCCTCTCGTATCGAGTACTCAAGTTTGCCGATATCAACCCTGCTATCGGCCTTGGCGACACCGACCAGATCACAAAACAACCGGATTGACTCCGGGGTAATTCCACGCCTTCGCATGCCTGAGATCGTCGGCATGCGGGGGTCGTCCCAACCATCAACGTGACCTTCCTCAACCAAACGCAGCAGCTTGCGTTTGCTCATCACGGTGTAGTCGAGGTTAAGGCGGGCGAACTCATACTGGCGCGGCTGAGCATCACCAACGTCAACGTTTTCGATGAGCCAATCGTATATTGCGCGATTGTTCTCAAACTCGAGCGTGCACAGCGAATGAGTAATGTTCTCGATCGCATCCGAAAGCGGATGAGCAAAATCGTACATCGGATAAATGCACCAGTCGTCGCCAGTTCGGTGATGGTGAGCGTGGCGAATCCGGTACAGCAATGGGTCTCGCATTTTCATGTTGGGATGTTCTATGTCTATCTTGGCTCGCAGCACGTGAGCACCGTTTTCGAATTCACCAGCCTTCATACGTGCAAGAAGGTCGAGGTTTTCTTCAACCGAACGATCTCGATAAACACTTGGCGTGCCTGGCTCGGTAAGAGTTCCCCGCATTGCGCGGATTTCCTCTTCCGAGGAACTATCGACGTAGGCCTTCCCGTCCTTTATCAACTGGGCCCCCATTTCGTAGAGACGCGGGAAGTAGTCGGAGGCGTATCGCACACCGTTGTTCCACTCGAAGCCCAGCCAACGAACATCCTCTTGAATAGCGTCTACGTAGCTAGTGTCCTCTGTCGTTGGGTTTGTGTCATCGAAGCGAAGATTCGTTGTGCCGTTGTTTTCTTGTGCAACTCCGAAGCTCAAACAAATTGCTGTCGCGTGCCCCACGTGAAGAAACCCATTGGGCTCGGGCGGGAAGCGGGTGGCCACACGGCCACCATACGTACCGTTGGCATTGTCCTCCGCAATGATCGTTCGCACGAAGTCTAAGCCGACAGTATTGGCACTCTTAACGTTATCCTCGCGTGTGGTCATATGCTTATTAGATAGATATTCAGGGACCTTGATGAGATAAGGGATTTTAGGTCGTGATCCTCTGCGTCGTCATCTAGCCAAACACTCTGGAATCAGGATTCAAGAGTTAAGCAAAACACGCTGCGAACAGGCTAAGGCTAGCGCCGCAGGATCACCTCGCCTGCCAACTCACCTGTAATCTCGCCTCCATCGATAACCAGCGCACCGTTAATGAGCAGATACTCGATCCCCTCGCTGTTCTGGTGAGGATCTCCATCGGCGATGAATTCACTCAATTTCGCATCAGTAAGATCGGGAAGGCGGTCAAAGGTTGCCCGATCCTGGATAGTCTCGGCGTCAAAAACAAGAATGTCAGCTTTGTACCCTTCCTTTAGGTAGCCACGGTCTTTAATGCCTAAGATGCTAGCCGGTAAGGAAGTGACTTTGCGCACAAAGAAGGGCAAGGTAATGACGCCCTCATCAAGAACATACTTGCGCAACATGCGGGGAAAGGTGCCGTAGGAACGAGGATGGGCACGCGGACCGGCGGCACCACCGTCGGTGGCAGGGGCGATGTAATCACGTGTCATGTAGTGGTGTAGGTCATCCTCGATCATCGAGTAAGACTGGATCTGCGCATCGTTGTCGAGCTGCAGGTAACGCCCTGTCTCAAAGAGGTTTTCCTCACGTAGTTCAGCAATTTCCTCAAGAGTCCGTCCCACGTACGATGAATCCGGTTCGAAGGCTCTCACAAACATGCGGTCAGCACCGCCACGCGCGAGAATCTCGTGCATAACATCCTTTTCCAACTGCGTGGCAAAGACCTCGTCTCCCTCCATGCGCTGGCGGATCAGCGCTTTGCGCTCCGCTACCTCGAGTTCCCGACCAACTGCTTCACCCAAGTATGGCTCCCACTTGAAGAGCTGAGTGTTTCTGTCGGGCCCCGATGAAGTGTAGGGGTACTGGTCAGCGGTGATGTCAATGCCTTCTGCTCGCCCCTTCTCGATCAGAGCGGTCGCATCCCGGCTCCTCCCCCAAAAGGGAATACCTGTCGATTTAATGTGGAGAATGTGCACCCGAATGCCCGCTTCCCGACCAATGTCAATAATCTCCTGGATGGCGTCAAGATGAGTGACGCGCGGTGATGAGTCACTCGCAACCCACCAGATTGAGCGGGTTCCCTCACTGCGAATGTGGCTCACGTACATACCACCATAAGCTGCCGCCTCTTGGGCCAATGCGATGATCTCCTCAGTGGTCGCAAAATGGCCATTCCAGTAGTCGAGTGCGTTGCTGATGCCAAAGGCCCCGCCTTCCATGGCCTTGCCCACGAGAGCCTTCATCTCCTCAAGTTGGTCAGGCGTTGGACTCGCATCAACTGCGCCTAGAACCTTGTTGCGGATGCTTCCTATACCAGCAAGCATGGCAGCGTTCGTACCAATGCCGTTGCGAGACCATTCCTCCGCCTTGTCCTGGATCGAGCTGTCTTCACCCCAAATACTGCCGCCTTCGCCAAAAAGCACGGTCGTAATGCCCTGAGTAAGATTGTTGACCGTTGCACGAGCAAGGTCAGATGCTTCCCTCTCATCCGAATCGTCCATGTCGAAACCTGAGTTTGCATGGGAGTGCAGGTCGATGATTCCCGGCATGACGAATTTTCCGTTGACGTCGATCACTCGTTCAGCTGAAGCGTCCCCGAGGTCGCCCACGCCTACGATGTCATTACCTTTGATCGCAACATCAGCATAGACCCAAGGATTCCCCGAGCCATCAAAGACACGGCCACCTCGCAGCACAATGTCGTAGCTCGGTTCCTCAGATGTCTGTAAGGTAGTTTCCTCTTGAGGCGCTGAGAAGATCACACCTGGCAAGGACGCTCCCAGGAAAAAGACGGCGAGAACGGTTCGTGTGGTGCGCTTTCGGTACATCGTGCTTTCTTCTCCTCTTTGTTTTCTTTCGGGGCATAAAGACCAGACGGCAGGTTCAGGCAGAAACCGCAGTCAGCCTATGCTACGGAGTCTCTTGAGAGTGTGTCAATCGACGGGGCAAAGCGCCACAAAGTCACTGTGGTCACTCGTTCCCCATCGCCGCCGCAGGCTGTCTTGTTGATTGTCATCGGCCTTTTGCGCTTGTATTACAACGGATGTAAGAATGCCGCTCTCACCTTTCGGCTCATGGAGTTGAAGAATTCATACGAACTGATCGATCATTTCGCCCTTCACTGACCCGAATTTGTCTGCGTTGGACGTGAAAATAGCTTTCGGAGGACATTATGTACCTATCGCCAAGAATTCATCGTCAATTGAAATGCAAAGCCGTCTTGTTTACTCAACGACTGGTCAGCTTTGTCATCCTCGCACTATTGTTGCCGTCCACGGTTGGGGCGCAACGGACCATCAAGCCCGTTCTTCACGGCACCCATTGGGTAGCAATTACCGGCAAACCGCTCGGCGCGACTGCTGGAGCGGCGATTTTTCAGCGTGGTGGTAACGCCGTGGACGCAGCGTGTGCAATGCTCGGGGCGACGTCCACAATGTGGGACACGCTCGGTTGGGGCGGTGAAACCCAAGCGCTGATCTACGACCCGAACGAGAAGAAGGTCATTGGCATCAATGGACTTGGAGTGGCACCAACCGGTGCAACAGCCGAGTTCTTCAAGCAATTGGACCTCGAATACCCACCGGCAACGGGCCCGTTGGCTGCAGTGACGCCAGGAACCCCGGGTGCACTGATGGTAATGCTCGCAGAGTGGGGGACTATGAGCCTTGCTGATGTACTTGGCCCTTCGATTGAGATGGCCGACGGGTACGCGATTGAGGCAGCTGCGGCCAACAACCTTGAAAGCAACAAGGATCTGTTCAAGGAATGGGGGCAATACTCAACGAGTGTATTCCTCCCCCACCTCGGAGAAGAACGTGAGGCTCCCTACCCCGGCGAAATCTTTCGCCAGCCGAATCTGGCAGCGACGTTGCGGAAGCTAGTCGAAGCTGAGGAGGAAGCGCTCGCTGCGGGCAAGAACCGTGAAGAAGCTATCTATGCTGCCTACGAACGCTTCTACAAGGGCGACATCGCCGAAGAGTTTGCCCGGGGGGCGCAAGAAGTTGGTGGATTGATCACCGCTGATGATCTCGCTGATTGGGAAGTCAAGATCGAAGAGCCAGTGATGACGACCTATAAGGGAGTTGAGGTTTACAAACTGACTCACTGGGTGCAGGGGCCGGTGATGTTGCAAGCGCTGAATATCCTTGAGAACTTTGACTTGCAAGAGATGGGATACAACAGCACTCGGTACATCCACTCGCTATATCAAACGATGAACCTCGCCTTCGCCGACCGAGACTTCTATTACGGCGATCCATACTTCCTCCCCGAAGAACCGATTGAAGGTTTGCTCTCGAAAGAGTACGCCCGCCAACGCGCCAACGAAATTAACTGGGAGGCTAACGATCCCAACGTCAAGCCGGGTGACCCCTACCCCTTTCAGGGCAGCACAAATCCTTACCTGAACTTACTCGAGCAGTGGAACGGTAGCGGGGAAGAAACCCCAGGAAACATTGCCAACCTCGATACCAACTCGATGCAGCCTGCTTACACCAACGACGACACCAATGAATGGGGCGCAAAAGGGCCATTCGGTGATGACTTCTTCCGCGGCACGACGTCAGTACAAGCAGCCGACGAGAATGGCTGGATTGTTTCTATTACACCGTCAGGAGCATGGATTCCGGCTGTCATCGCCGGCGAGACTGGGATCGGTATGAGCCAGCGCATGCAGAGTTTCGTGGTCAACCCAGCCGAGAATCCGTTCAATGTCGTCGAGCCTGGAAAGCGACCACGAGCCACGCTAACCCCCGGAATGGCTATCAAAGATGGGCAACCGTATCTGTCGTTTGCAGTGCAGGGTGGTGACGGTCAAGACCAGAACCTGTTGCAGTTCTTCTTGAACATGGTCGAGTGGGAAATGAACGTGCAGCAAGCCGTCGAGGCCGCCAACATTAATAGCTCACAGATGAAAGGGTCTTTTGCTGAACACCCATCAGATCCGGGTGCCATTCTGGTGCGGGAAGACACACCGCCGTGGGTGCTGGCAGACTTGCGCGGCATGGGCTACGACATCAGTACCTCCCCGCGTACCTCCGGACCCATCAACGCAATTTTCTTCGACATCCGTAACCGCACGATGTGGGGAGGTTCAAGTAACCATGGCGAAGACTACGGGATCGCCTGGGAATAGTGCTGAGCAGACGTGGAAAAGGCCTTTCCACCTCGATAAATTGGCCAGTTTGCAGTCGACGCCCTGCCATAAGAGAGGCTCATGAGACCATCCAGCCGTTTTTTTACCGTCATTGCCCTCGTTTTCTTGTTTGTCACGCTCTCAATTTCCTCTGCTGTCGCCCAGGGAACTGTCGGTGATTATCAACGCGCGATAAATCTACGTGAGAATTTCGCGGGCCTAACTGCTGATCTTGCCGGGCAACCTACCTGGATCGAGGAAACCTCGAGTTTTTGGTATCGCAAGTCTGTGGCGGGTGGCAGCGAATTCATGCTAGTCGACACGACGACTGCCACAAAAACGACAGCATTCGACCACGAGCGTATTGCCGCTTCGCTATCGACGGCTCTTACCGAGGAGTACACACACTCCACCTTGCCATTCAATCGAATTAGCTTCGTCGATGAGATGAACGCCATCGAGGTGTCAATCAACGGCACCATCTGGCGATGTGACCTTTCAAGCTACGAATGTCGCTCAACTAGTCGCCAGGAAAGCGGCCGCAGACCACAGAACAATGAGCCACGCCCCTCTCCGGACGGCCACTGGGAGGCCTTGATCAACAACTACAATATCGTCGTCCGTGAGACGGGAACCAATGAATTAATTCGCCTGAGCATGGATGGGTCCGAGGGGAACGCGTACGAATTATCGTCGATCGCCTGGTCGCCCGACTCTCGCAAGCTCGCTGCCTACCGGGTCAAACCTGGCTACCAACGTGAGATTCACTACATTGAGTCTTCACCCGCAGACCAGCTGCAACCCAAGCACTCCACCCGCGCATATGCAAAGCCTGGTGACCGGCTCGACAAGGAAATGCCGGTGATCTTCAACCTCAGTCTTCGTACCCAAACCCACGTTGAGGATACGTTGTTCCCGAACCCATATTCGATGTCACGGCTCGTGTGGCGGGAGGACTCTAGCGCTCTAACTTTTGAATACAACGAGCGTGGCCATCAGCTCTATCGGGTCATCGAGATACTAGAAAATACTGGTGACACACGGGCGCTGATCACTGAAGAAACAAGCACTTTCTTCCACTACTCCGAAAAAAAATTCCGGTACGACATCGACGACGGCGATGAAATCATCTGGATGTCGGAACGCAGCGGGTGGAACCATCTCTACATGTATGAGGGCGGCGCTGGTCAGGTGAAACACCAGATCACCTCAGGCGAGTGGCCGGTGCGCGAGGTGGTGAAGGTTGACGAGGAAAATCGCCAGATCTGGTTCATTGCGAGCGGGATGCACCCTGGTCAGGATCCGTACTTTGAACACTACTACCGCATCAACTTCGACGGCACGAGCTTAATTCCATTCACAAAAGCAAATGCAAATCATCAGGTCACCTTCTCCCCTGATATGGATTACTACGTTGACAGCTACTCACGTGTCGACATGGCGCCCATCGTAGAACTGAGGCAGACTACGGACCAGTCGGTAGTAATGGAGATCGAACGGGCAGACATCAGCGACCTTGTCGACGCGGGTTGGGAAGCCCCGGAAGTATTCGTTGCCAAAGGTCGCGACGGTGTCACCGACATCTGGGGTGTGATCTTCCGCCCCACCAATTTCGATCCGAATCAAACCTACCCGGTGATCGAGAACATCTACGCTGGCCCACACAATTCCTTCGTGCCCAAGTCGTTCCAGGAATATAACGGTAGCCGAGAGATTGCCGAGATTGGCTTCATCGTTGTCCAAATCGATGGCATGGGCACTTCGAACAGATCTAAAACTTTCCACGACGTCGCTTGGATGAACCTCAAGGATGCGGGCTTTGCCGACCGTATCCTTTGGCACCAAGCGGTTGCTGAGCGCTATTCCTACTACGACATTAGTCGCGTTGGGATTTATGGCACCTCAGCCGGCGGACAGAGTTCCCTTGGCGGCCTGCTTTTCCATCCCGATTTCTATGACGTTGCTGTCTCTGCCGTTGGCTGCCACGACAATCGCATGGACAAAATTTGGTGGAACGAACAATGGATGGGCTGGCCAATTGGTCCACACTACGCCGCATCGTCGAACGTCGACAATGCCTGGCGGCTTGAAGGCAAGGTGCTATTGATCGTAGGCGAGCTCGACACGAACGTAGATCCCGCCTCAACCATGCAGGTAGTGAACGCGTTGATTGAAGCTAACAAGCCGTTCGACCTTCTGGTGATTCCCGGGGCTGGGCATACCTCTGGCGGTGCTTACGGCCAACACAAACGCTTTGACTATTTCGTCGAGCATCTCTACGGAAACGTCCCCCCATCTTGGGCCGAACTGGAAGCCACGATGGCGAGCGATAACAAAGATATCGCTGGTCAAAATACCAGCGCGGCGTTCGAAAACACCACTTTTCCCAGCTGGAGTGAGATCTTCGAAAGCTGGGACGACAACAACTGGAAACGCTAAGTGAAGTCCATCGTCGCGTTTTGCTCGATCTTACTGGCCTTCGGCGGCACTCTGACTGGTACGCCACAAAAATCGGAAAACGTGATCCTGTTCACGCTTGACGGCTTACGTTGGCAAGAAGTGTTCGCTGGGGCTGACGCGGACCTTATGAACAAAGAAGCAGGAGGGGTTGATGACGTCGAGGCTCTCCGGCAAGAATTTTGGGCAGACGATGTCGACGAGCGTAGACGCTTGCTCTTGCCTTTCTTCTGGGATGTCCTGGTTCCGTCGGGGCAACTGTTCGGGAACGCCTGGAGCGGAAGTGAAGTCCATGTCACCAACGGGCACAACTTCTCATACCCTGGGTACAACGAATTGCTTTCCGGGTTTCCCGACAACCGGATCGATAGCAACGCCAAGATTTTCAATCAAAACCCTAACGTGCTCGAATGGCTGGCGCGGAAACCAGGCTTTAACAACCGTGTCGCAGCCTTTACCGCTTGGGATGTGTTTCCATTTATACTCAACGAGCCGCGAGCTGGCATCATGGTTAACTCCGGCTGGGAACCTCTTGAAGACTTGCCCCTGACCCCACGCCAGGAACTCATCAACCAGCTGATGAGCAATAGTTTGCACGAGTCAGAGGGGGTCCGGTCCGACGAGTTAACATTTTTCGCGGCGCTCGAATACCTGCAGAAGGCTCGCCCCCGAGTGCTATTCATCTCACTCGATGGCACCGACACAAATGCCCATTCTGGTCGCTACGATAACTACCTGCGGTCAGCTCACATCAGCGACGAATACCTCAAGCTCCTTTGGGAACAGCTACAGTCGATGGATGGTTACGCTGGTAAAACCACGCTTCTGATTACTACCGATCACGGGAGGGGCGGGGCAGGCGAAGGCTGGCGAGGCCACGGCGCGGATGTCGACGAATCAAAACTCATGTGGATTGGAGCGATCGGACCGAATATTGTGCCCCTTGGCGAGAGAACCAACGCCGCTACCCTTACCCAATCACAAATTGCTTCAACAATCGCTGAGCTTCTTGGCTTCGATTACCAAGCTGAAGTTCATGATGCGTCGGGAGCAATCGAGCAGATCGCAGAGACAAACTCAGGCCCATTAACCTCGGGCTGCAGGGCCTCTCAACGCGAGTCTGGACGGAAATCCGAGAACTTGGTCGTTTGCCGATCCTCGTGGAGCGCGCAGGAATGAAACAAACTATTGCCCTTGCCCTTTTTATTGCTGCCCTGCTATTTGCTGCTAGAACGTCAACAGGCACTGGCGAGGCCGCTTTCTCCCCAACCATCCAGGCACCCACCAGCACACATCCACTTGCCCGGGACCTACGTTGGCGCAACATAGGTCCCGCTAACATGATGGGAAGGATCGCAGCCATCGAGGGGCTGTCGACTGACTATCGTCACGTTCTCGTCGCCTCCGCGTCGGGCGGCGTGTTCAGGTCTCACAACGCCGGTATCACTTGGGAGCCGATCTTTGACAATTCCACCGGTGCTGGCTCTATTGGGGCAGTAACCATGTTTGAGCCCGACCCGAACATCATCTGGGTTGGCACCGGCGAGGCTGCCAACCGAAACTCCAGTGGCTGGGGTAACGGCGTCTTTAAAACCACTGATGGGGGCCAAACGTGGCAGAAGGTTGGGCTCGCTGACACTGGCCACATCGCGGAAATCGCTCTACACCCGGACGATCCGGAGATTGCCTATGTCGCCAGTCCCGGACACCTATGGGGCTACTCCGGCAACCGGGGTCTTTTCAAAACCATCGACGGCGGCGAAACGTGGACAAAGCTCTCCGGTGGCCTTCCTGATGATCATCAGACCGGAGCCACTGAAATTGTCTTGGATCCACGGAACCCCGATGTGCTCTATGCCGGTATGTACCACCGTCTGCGTCAACCTGCGACGATGTACTCCGGCAGCAACAGCGGCGGTATTTTCAAGAGTAATGACGGGGGAATAAGTTGGCGCGAGCTAACTAAAGGCCTGGCCGCGGGCGAGAGCGGGATGATAGACCTGTCGATCTACCACAAGGATCCCGACATCATCGTGGCCGCCTACGAAGCAGACGAGAACATCCCCTACAACCCATCTGTTCCTACCTCGGAACAAATCCCAGGCACTGGAATCTACATCTCCGAGGACAGCGGCGAAACGTGGAAGTGGATCTTGCGTACCGCCAACCGGCCCTTCTATCACGGCCAGGTACAAATCGACCCGAACGATCCGGACCGGATCTTTTCGGTTGGCCGGACATTTCAGGTAACACTTGATGGGGGTAAGACCTGGAGGAACAAGTGGTGGGGAGGAGGCGGCGACGACCACGACCTCTGGATTGCGCCCTACGACTCAAGCATTTTCTACACGGCAACCGACCAGGGCGCCCACCTAACAATTGACAACGGCGAGACGGTTCTGTCGCTCAATAACATGGCGATTGGCCAGTACTACAAAGTCGGAGTCGATATGCGCGACCCGTACTGGGTCTCTGGCGGCTTACAGGACAATGCGATCTGGTCAGGCCCAAGTAACTCCCGCGAAACGCGGGGTATTCTGAACATGCACCATACCTGGCTTGGTGAGGGCGACGGCTTTGCGACTCTAGTTGATCCAACCGACTATCGCGTTGTTTACATGGTCAACCATGTCGGCTTCGCGATGCGGCTGAACTTTGAGACCCGCGAGCCGACGTATATCACACCGACTCCTGAAACTGTTATCAATTTCTCCGACTACAGTGATGCTGGGTACACTGAAGAGCCGATCGTATACACGATCAACCCGGGCGAGCATTGGTTCCGTTATGGCCAGCCGCCGCTGCGCCCGCTAATGCCACCGCATTTTCGCTTCAACTGGAACAGCCCGCTGACGATGTCGCCAAGCAACCCGCGGGTTCTCTATTTCGGGGGCAACTATCTTTTCAAGTCCGTCGACCGAGGTGACACTTGGCGGATCATAAGCCCCGACTTGACCACCAACGACCCTGATCTGCGCAATCCTTCGGGGCAAGGCGGTCTCACTGTGGAGGTCACTGGCGGCGAGAATCATTTCACGATCTTCACGGTCCGCGAGTCTCCGATTGACCCAGCATTAGTATGGGTTGGCACTGACGACGGCAATGTGCAGATAACCCGTAACGCAGGCGCCACCTGGACCAACGTGGGTGGAAACCTTCCGGGAGTCAACAACGAGGTCTGGGTGAACCGTATTGAGCCATCACATCATGCGGCGAGCACAGCTTACGTTGTGCTGGACAATCACCGTTTCGACGACATGGACCCGCATATCTACAAGACTACCGACTTTGGGGCTAGCTTTACCGATATTACATCCAACCTCCCCGCCGGTATCGGCTCGTACGTTGTACTGGAAGACCCAGTAAACCCCAAGCTTCTGTTTGTTGGGACTGAGTATGGTGCGTTTGCGTCGGTCAATGGAGGCGCCGACTGGTTCAAGCTCTCTACGGGCATGCCAAACGTCGCAGTACGTGACATGCTCATCCACCCGCGTGACGCTGACCTGGTAGCCGGAACTCACGGTCGCAGTATTTGGATCCTCGACGACATTACGCCACTGAGGCAAATGACCTCCGAGGTCACCAGCGCCGACGCCTACCTGTTCAAAAACGAAGTCGGCACTAAGTGGGTAACTATCAATCTTGGTCGTAAGCAACCGGATTTCTTCTTCCGCGGTGAAAACCCGCCCCCAGGCTCGTCAATTAACTTCTGGTTAAATGATGCGCCACAAGAAAACGTGCAGTTGCAAGTTTCTGAGTTTGTCGGTGACCGGGTCGTCGACCTTCGCATCGGTGGCCAAGGTGGTCGTCGTGGCAGTGGCCGGGGTCGGAGCAACCGCGCAGGTATTGGCCAGCTTCCGCAGGCGGGTATCAACCGCGTTTTTTGGAACTTCCAGTTCCCGTCGACTGATGCCGAGCGGGCGTCCATGCGCCAACGGCTGACCGATGCCATCATTTTCTTGCAGGGCCAGGTCATTGAAGATAGCAAGCAGCAGCAACTAACGAGGCGGGCGGGCGAAATAGCCAACGCTGATGATGACGGCAGCCTCAACGCCATCCGCAACGAGCTCGCCGCCAACTTCAACGGCTACGCAGCCGGGGAGATGCTGTTCGGTCCTCAGATTGGCCCAACCACCGCTGAGCCGAACACCTATCGCATCACCCTGACTGTCGATGGCCAAAGTTATGAAGGAAGTGTCACGATTCGTGATGACCCCTTGGCGACAAAACACAGTGGACGTTGACTGAGCCAAAGCAGGCTCTCCAACACTTGCGGGTCGTCAGTGAAACACGCCGCATTGAAGTAAGCTTCTTTACTCAGACCGTTACACCGCGATCGGCTTCGGGGAGCCCGATCGATTTACTTGCTTCCACGAGGAGCTTCAGCCCATGGATGACCTGAAAACCAAAAGCCTACACGCGGGTCGGCTATGGCCCCGGATCGGTGGTGCCATAACAACACCGATTTTCCAGTCGAGTACGTTTGAATACCACGGTGAGGATTATCACGACGTCGGCTACATTCGGCTCAGTACAACACCAAACCACGTAGTTTTAGGTGAACGCATTGCGGCACTCCACAACGCCGAGGCTAGCCTTGCTACCGGGAGCGGAATGGCGGCCATCTCCGCGACAATACTCACCCTGCTGTCCACCGGTGATCACCTCATAGTACAGGACTGCTTGTACGGAGGAACTAGCGGTATTTTAAGTTGGCTGAAGCGGTTCGGAATAACCCACACCGCCGTCGACGCACAAGACCCTTCATCGTGGGGAGCAGCGCGGCAAGAATCGACGCGTGCGATTTATTTCGAGACGCTTACCAACCCGCTCGTGCAATTAGCAGATCTTGAGGCAGTTGTTGAATTCTCCCAGGAGCATGGCCTCGTTTCTATCATCGACAACACTTTCGCTAGCCCTGTGAACTTTCAGCCAATCGCAGCCGGCTTTGACCTCGCGATAGAGAGCGCTACCAAGTACATGGGAGGGCACAGCGATATCTGCGCCGGCTGCGTCGTAGGCAGCCGGAAGAGAATCGAAGAGATTAAAGTAACGCTTGACCTTCTCGGTGGGAGCCTTGACCCGCACGTTTGCTTTCTGCTGGAGCGGGGTCTTAAAACCATCGGCCTGCGGGTCCCACACCATAATGCGAGTGCCATGCGCGTCGCAGAGTTCTTGTCAGCACATCCAATGGTCGAAAAAGTGAACTATCCCGGCCTTCCAGACCATCCACACCACGATCGCGCTCAACAACTTCTGGATGGATTCGGCGGGGTGCTGTCTTTCGAACTGAGAGGTGGGACCGAAATCGCCGACCAGTTCCTAGGGGCTCTTACGTTGCCAGCAGTTGCCGTGAGTCTTGGAGGATGCACGTCACTCATCGTGCGGCCGGCCGCGGCTGTTCACGCAGGTTTGTCACCTCAGGAACGTATCGAAACAGGAATCACCGACGGGTTAATTAGGTTCTCGGTCGGCCTGGAGGAAACCAACGACCTGCTAGAAGATTTGGAGACCGCTCTTCAGGCCGCCGAATCAGGTTGAGCTAGATTGGTAATCGCTGGAGGGTAGATTCTCGTTATTTGATTTCTGGGGCTTTTCCAGCACATCCTCTTGAGAGATAAACACCATGGAACTCGGCTTCATTGGTCTGCCCAATTCAGGCAAGTCGACAGTCTTCAATGCCATCACCCGGGCCGATGTTGATGTGACCGCGTACGCCAACCCAAAAGCGGAGCCCAACGTCGCCATAGTCGAAATTGATGACGAGCGCGTCGACTGTTTAGCGGAAATTTATCAACCCAAGAAGACCGTCCGTGCCACGGTGACTTTCATCGACTTCGTCGGCGTGGTTCGTGGCAACGGCGACAATGCCGAAATCTTTTCGCCCGCGATAATGGGGCTGGTTAAGAACCTCGATGCCCTCGCCTATGTGGTACGCAACTTCACAGATCCAATTGAAGGCCCGCCGGACCCCGTGGGCGATGTTGAGAAACTCGATGATGAACTACTGCTCGCCGATTTAATCGTCACCGAACGACGTATCGAACGCATCGCACAATCTGAGAAGAAGGGCATCGCCACGCATGAAATCAAACTCGAGGGCAAAGCACTACGCCGCGTACACGAGCAACTAGATGCTGGCCGCCCCATCCGTGATCTCAGCTTAACTAATGATGAGAAGGGCGCGATAAAAGGCTTCCAATTTCTGACCCAGAAGCCCATTTTAGTGGTCGTAAACTCCGATGAGGCGAGCTTTGGAAAGAACCAGGATGCCATAACCTCAATCGGAGCCAAGCACCCTGCAATCGAGTTTGCTGGGTCCTTCGAAATGGAGCTCGTGCAACTCGGGGAGACGGAAGCGCTTGCCTTTCGAGAGGACATGGGCATCGAAGCCTCTGCTCGGGCTCGCCTAACCAAACTTGCCCATGAAATCGTCGGCTACATTAGTTTTTTTACCGTCGGGCCAAAGGAGGTTCACGCCTGGAACATAAAGGATGGAGGCAATGCGGTCGGCGCAGCTGGCGCCATCCATTCTGACCTCGCTCGCGGTTTCATCCGAGCGGAGCGCTTCACCTACACCGAGATCGTGGAGCACGGTTCCGAGAAGGCGCTCAAGGAAACCGGATTGATCCGCCTTGAGGGAAAAGACTATGTCGTTCAGGACGGGGATATCCTACTAATTCGTTTCTCCGTTTAGACCAGCTAAAGACAGAGCCGACGATATCAACCAGCACTCTGACAAACACCAGCGCCGTTCATCAAACCTGGCTTGCCGAGACGTGACAGCGATTAGCCCCAGCGGGGCTGATCATCCGGATTGATACCTAGCATCCCTTTGCCGATGAACTCGTGCGACAAGGCTGAGTTTGCCGGATGGAAGCGGCCAGCACGGGCGTCACGGAAGAGGCGTTCCAGTTCGCTTTTTTTAAACATCCCGAAACCACCCGAGATGTCCATGGCGCGATCAACAACCTTCCAGCCGGTCTCAACAGCATTGTATTTGGCAGCGATGATCTTTAATCCCCAACCGGGACCATGGTCAACATCCTCTGACCAATCTCTGGCCACTTCGTTAAGCTGCGGCTCAATGCCCTCAAGCATCATGGTCATTTCGGCGACGCCATGCTGGACGTCTGGATGGTGAGACATGCCATTGAGGAGTCCGACTGATGGTTTTTTCTGCACCGATTCGATCGTGATGTCCAGGGCTCTCTTAGCTAACGAGTAGTAAATATTACCGAAGTTAATCAGTGCCCAAGCAAAAATACCGAGGACGAATTGATCGAGCCCGGCCGCGCCAGCCGGCACGATACGGGCAATCCGACTGTCAGGAACAAAGACGCCGTTGAGGACAGTGTCATCACTGCCGGTTGCCCGCATTCCCATCACGTCCCAGGTTTCTTTGATCTCGTAGCCATCGTCGTCACGCTTCATGAAAGCGTGCACAATCCTCGGGCTGTCCGGGTCGGACGTGTCCACGCCGTGCAAACCAAGACGGGTCCAGACTGGTGTGAGGCTACCGAAGGACTTCCGGCCTGTGAACTGATAACCATTGTCGACGCGCTTAGCCTGGGTAGTCGACAACAGCACTGGGAGGTCGTTGCCCGACTCTGCGTGTCCAGCAGCGAACACTTCCCCGTTTGCAGCATCTTCAAGAAGCCAATCAATCGACTTATCTCCCGAACGACTAAGGTCAGCAGCTAAACCAACCCAGTAGTTGTGCATGTTGATGCACAAAGCCGTCGCGGGTGCGTAGTAAGCAAGCTTACGGGTCTGCTCGGCGACCTGGGCCAGATTCATACCGTAACCCCCAAGTTTTTTTGGTACGCCCATCAGCAAATACCCGGCGTCTTTCAACTCGTCAAAATCTTCTTGACAGAAGCGATTCTCGCGGTCGTATTCGGGCGCACGCGCGGCGAAACGCGCAAGCATTTCCTTGTCGAACGTAAAGTTTTCGGCCATACAGGTCCCCTAATTACGCACAGGGAAGAATTGATGCGTGTTTTATCTATTTGTTTCTTATTAACGCACCGCGCTGCTCGTCATTGCAGTCTTCAGCATCATCCACGCCACTTCCACCATCAAAACCAAAGGCGATGCTACTGCTCAGTTACCGTGAAATGAATCTCTTTGGTGAGCAGCGAATGCTCTGGCCCTTCGATAACTCGGTGCTCGCCGTCGGCTGCTTGCAAACAGACGCGATGTTCTCCTGGCTCGAACTGCAATGTGATGCGGTCGTTGCCGGTACCGAAGTGAACGTAGGAAGGTGTGCCTGGCGGGATGATCTCCCCAGCCACAACGCAATCAACGTCGATCGCTAAATGATAGTGACCCTCACCTTCGCGCACGACTAAGGGGTCTTCGATCGGTACTATGCTGAAGTTCTCAGCTGCGAATATCACCTCGTGCTCTGCCGAATATGCGCCCCCCTCTTCCATGTTGGTGAAAAACACCTCGGGCGAGCCAGCGGTTTCACTGGCGGCAGGCTCATCGGGGACCGCAGTACTGTTATCGATTCCCGTTCCTGTCTCTTGGTTTGCACACCCCACCAACCAAAGCGCAACGAACATGCACGCGAAGATTGGGGTTGGTCGAAAGTGCTGAATCCTGGGATTCATGTCGGTCTCCTTGCAACAGTTCACAATGATGACGGTCAAATGAACAATATGATGGTTCTACGCGCAACAGAAAGCCTAGTCCTCCATCGCATTGGACTCCACCCCAGAGGCGCGTTCTGATATTTGAGATGGAACGATAGCCGTCGCATAGATGGTGGCCTCTTCGGCCGACTATTCAAAAAACGCTTGCCATTTCTCCTTTGGTGAAACCGGCGTCATCAAGCTGACCCCGATCAACAGCCCCACGGTCACAATAACCGCGGGAATAACAATGTAGTCACTGCTCGTGAAATCGAACACCGTGCCGCCGATCTCCATGGCGAACGGAATCCCGACTCGGCTCATGATGACCAGGCCAACGACAGTAACCATCCCGCCGGCAATGCACGCCGTGCCTCCTTGCGGCGTGACGCGTTTCCACAAGAACGCAGCTAGCAAGGCAGGCGTTAGACTGGCACCCACGAGAGAATAGGAATAGAGAGCCAACTCCAGCACCTGCGAGAACTGCGTCTGAAGCAACAAGCCGATGATGCCGAATGCAACGATACAGCCCCGCTGCATCCTCAGGAGTTGTTTTTCGCTGGCGGCAGGGTTGATGAAACGCTGATAAATGTCGCGGCTCGCATTAGTTGAGGGCACCAGTAGGAATGTGTTGCCAGTCGAGAGGACAATGGCGATGCCAGCAGCCAGCATGATGGCACCGAGAAACAAAGGTAGGTGGTTGCGAGCAATATCGAGGATAACGGTCTCGGAAGCAGCGCGACCAATAATTTCGCTGGTGCCAAGAAGTTCTGGGTTCGCAGCCCGGCCAGTTATCGCCAGCAAGGCGAGTGCCGTCTCGATGATAACGACGCCTATCACCATCCCCGCAACCGCCCGTCGCGCAGCATTCTCGTCTTTGGCCGAAAAGAACTTCTGGTACATGCCACTCTCGCCAAGCAACAGAAGGAACGTTGGCATAGCAATGCCGACAACCCAGAGCCAATTGTGCCCACCAAGAATCGTGGTGTGTTCTACTGGGAGTTTGTCGATAACGCCGCTGACACCACCAAGCTTCCAAACCATGTACGGCAGTGCCAAGACCACCCCGACTAGAATGGCGATGCCGTTAAAGATGTCCACTGAGACGATTGACACCATGCCTGCCATGGCAGTGAACAGAACAATAGCCAAGGCAGTGATCAGCATGCCCTGCACCGGCGTGATCGCACCGTCGGTAACAATCGCGAGTATCCACCCGCCACCACGAAACTGGTAAGAGGCAATCGCCACGTAAGCAAGGATTATGGTGACTGTGCCAAGGATGCGAGCGGTGGGATTGTAGCGTCGTTCAAGGAGATCGGGAACGGTGTAGTCTGCGATACGGCGTACCCGACCAGCTAGAAAATAGGCGACGATCAGTCCAATCCAGGCACCAGAGGAAAACCATAGCTCAGAGATACCGACGGTGTATGCAAGCCCCGAGGCACCGAATAGCGAACCCGAGCCGATCCACGTGCACACCAGCGTGCCAACAAGCATATAGACGGGAACCGAGCGACCCGCCACCATAAAATCATCGTGACTGGTGACCGAACGCGCACGATAAACGCTGATGCTCAGCAAGATCAGCGGATAGAGGACTACGACCACGACCAGCAGGCTCATCTTCTTCCTCCGGTGGAACGATCTCCGAAGCCGGCGTCATTCTACAGCCCAGTGAGCAACATCGGTACGGACTGTTGCCAGGGGTTGCGACGACTTTCATGGTGAGTACCCTTGCGGCGTGAATCACGCGTATCCGCAACCTCGAGCTACACGAACGATGAAGCTTAATCAAAGTGTTGGTCTGCCGGCGTAAAGCCTGAGGGTGTCCGATGGGGATCCGGTTTCTGCTGGTCGATGCACTCAATTTAGTTCGACGTGTCTACGCTGCCCAACCTGGTGACGACAGCCCAGAGAAAGCAGCCGGCGCTATGATCTCGTCAAAACAATCGCTCCAACGAGCCCTGCGAGAATGCAAACCAACCCATGCGGTGGTCATCTTTGAAGGGCGGGAGCCGAACTGGCGACACCTTCTCTACCGAGACTACAAGAGCAACCACAAACCAATGCCCGCGGCCCTTCGGGACGCACTTCCAGCTTACCGAGATGCGTTCGCCGAACTCGGCGTCACATCATTCGAAATGCCCAAGGTCGAAGCGGATGACGTCATCGGAACGCTGGCGGTGAAGATTGCCGAAGCCAGGAGTCAAGCGGTGATCCTGTCAACTGACAAGGTTTTCCTGCAGTTGCTGTCCGACAAAATCTTAGTTCGTGATCATTTCAAGCAGTCTTACCTAGATCACACCTACGTTGAACAGCGCTTCGGTGTGAAGCCTGAAAAGTTCGTCGACTTCCTTGCCCTAACCGGCGACAACACCAATAGTGTTCGCGGTGTCCCTGGCATTGGCCCCAAAACAGCCGCCAAATTAATCGAGGATTTTGGGTCGCTCGATGAAATCTTAGCTGCCGCTGAATCAGCCAAAAGCGATGATCACGCACCGATTTTATCAATGAAAATGCGCGACAAACTTGTCGACTACAGTGAAGACGCTCGCCAGGCACAATCGTTAGTGCGATTGCAAACAGGTCTGGTCCTCGGCCTGAACTTGAAGGCGCTTCGCTACAAGCTTTGAATCCCTATGAGCATTCCTGATTGAATGTGGGCAACGACTTCTACTGGCGCAGCTGCAGTGTGCAGCGGATACTAGGAAAATGGCAAACTTACGAATATTTTGCGTAGTTGTTACCGTACTGGCCTTTCTTTCGGGAAGCGCTGTAATTGCTAAGCAGCAATCCTCTTCGCCGCCAGATCAAGAGGCTCTCGAACAATTGTATGGCGACGGTATCGATTTTGATGTATTCCTTGCCAAAGCTGACGCGCGTAAAGAACTGTGGCAAACAAACTGGCTCAAGAGCCAACCCTCGGACGATTGGGTTTCACGCGCCCGATCTCTTGCCGGAAACTATCGTTTGTTAGTCGTTGCGGTTGACGCTTGCAGCGATTCAGTCAACACAATTCCCTATATTGCAGGCTTGGTGAACCACATTGACCAGCTTGAATTGCAGATCGTAAACCCACGCATCGGTAGGGTCATTTTGGACACTTATCGAACACCCGATGACCGAGGAGCGACCCCCACGGTGGTTATCCTCGATGAGAATTTTGGGGTGGTCGGCGTGTGGGTCGAGCGGCCCCTCCCACTGCAAGATTGGTGGATAAGCAACCCGAACATTAGCGATCGCACTAAGGCTCAGCGGAAGCAGAGTTGGTACGACTGGGACACAGGAGCCCACACAATCCGTGAAATCGTAGAGTTGCTTGAAGCCGCCGACGCCAATTCTAGCCGTTGATAACCACTTAGCCTCCAAACAGGCCCTGCGACGCATAATTCCAAGCCAGCACCCGGGAGCGAATCGATGAACAACAAGATTTCGGTTGTTGCAGTTGTCTTAGCTCTCGCGCTGACCAACACTGCCAGCGTAGCTTCTCAACAATCAACGGAAGAGTTTCCTCCGCCCGTGGCAACGTTCTCAATCCTTGGGTACGACCCAGATACCGGTATGGTTGGAGGTGCAGTCCAGTCAAGAGTATTCTCGGTCGGTAATGGTGTTCTCTGGGGGAAGGCCGACGTTGGAATGGTCGCTACCCAAGCAGTCGTTGACGTCAGTTATGGACCACAGGCGCTTGAGTTGCTAGGCGAAGGCATAGCGCCGGCGGAAATCGCTGAGACGATTTGGAACAATGACCCGGATCCCGGGTATCGAAACCGTACCTGGCCCAAGGCTGGACGCCAGTTCTCGGTGATGAATGCAGAAGGTAAAGTCGCGACTTTCACTGGCCCCGAGGCATCCGATTGGGCCGGGCATGTAATAGGAGAATACTGCAGCGCGCAGGGCAACATACTCGCCGGCCCGAGGGTTGTACAGGACATGGTAACCGCCTTCGAAAATACTGAAGGTCACTTGTCGTTGCGGTTAATGGCCGCGCTTGAGGCAGGCCAAGCAGCGGGTGGCGATAGCCGTGGCATGCAGTCGGCCGCCATGCTAATCGTTCAAGAGGACGGCGGCGTCTGGCTCAATAACGATGTTGTGCTGCGCCTACAGGTCGATGACAGTGAAAATCCCATACTCGAGTTGCGGCGACTCGTCGACATTGCCAACCAGCGTTTCGGTCCGAGGCGGTAATAATCCGCGGCCTGCGGCCACAGCGTTAACCAGTTTGGGAATTGAAGTTGCCGCAAACAGAAACGTGAATGTGACCCTACGTATGGTCAACCACCTGGCTGCCAGGTGCGACTTCATCGACGCTGCCATCGAAGCGTACCCAGCATTTGGTACCACCGTCGTAGTCGCGTGCCCGCAACACAAGATCGGCGAGCTGGCCCATGGCAGTACAAGGCTTGATTTCAGGCTTGTCGAGGCCGCGCCAAATCCGTATAAACGGGTTGTTGGACCATTCTTCACCGATTGTCGTGAAGTCAGTATGTCCCGGGTAAACAGTCATCTCAGGAGGCAGTTTCATGAGCACCTCCATGATCGAGTGTCGAATGTCAGCAAACGTCGCATGTCCTGGCGCTAACGTCCCACCGATCGTGCCCTTGAACAGCGTGTCTCCGGTAAATACAGCTTCATTGTCGACTACAAACGCCAGCATGCCCTTCGTGTGACCGGGCGTGTGCATCGCCTTGATCGACAACCTGCCGCTAGTGATCTGGTCTTCATCAGAGAGGGCCGCATCGTAAGGACCGTGAAACAGGTCCGCTTCGGCCGCCGGTACTAGGACAGGACAGCCATACTTTTCAACGAAGAAATGATTGAAGCTGACATGGTCGACATGATGGTGCGTACACAAAAGATGCGTGACCGTTAAGTCATTTTCGGAGATAAAGTCGGTTAGGGGGCCGGTCGGGCCCCCGGCGTCGATGATTACGCATTTGCCGCCTGGGTTGTCACCAACAACAAAGCTGTTCGACAAATACTGTTCATTCAGTGCTCTCTCAACGATCATTGCTTTGCCCTTGTCTAAAATGTAATTACAGACCTGATGCCATCCTGCTCCTCCATCAACTCGAAGCCCTTGTTGATTTCATCGAGCGAGATGTGATGCGAAATAAACCCGTCAAGGTCAAGATTGCCTTCGAGGTACATGTCCACCAGTTCCGGCACGTTTGTGCGCCCTCGAGTACCGCCGAAGCTGCCACCAATCACCGTGCGTCCTGTGATCAAGAAGCGTGGAATGATGTCGAGTGTCTCCCCCTTGCCAGCAACACCAAGCACGGTACAAACACCCCAGCCCATACGCGCTGCTTCTACTGCCTGGGCCATGACGCTGACCAGTCCAGTCGCTTCAAATGTGTAATCGGCACCAAGCCCGTCAGTCACCTCAAGGATTTGCTGGACTGGGTCGGTGTCACCCCCGGCCACGATTAATTCGGTTGCTCCGTAACGCTTCGCAACCTCAAGCCGATCAGCGGATAAGTCAACGACGATAATACGCTCCGCGCCTTGGATCTTGCAGCCAGCCACCGCGCCAAGACCAACAAGGCCAGCACCAAAAACGGCGCATGTAGATCCCGGTGCAACTTGTGCTCTATACATCGCAGCGCCCAGGCCAGTGGCCGCGCCACATGCCAACGTGCAAACAACGTCAAGCTTGGCATTCTTGTTGATCTTGGCGAGTGCGATTTCCGGCATCACCGTGTATTCAGCAAACGTACTTGTGCCCATAAAGTGGCGAATTGGCTCGCCGTCACGTGATAACCGCGACGTACCATCAGGCATCACCCCCTGGCCCTGAGTTTCACGGATTGCCGTACAAATGTTGGTTTTGCCGCTGGCACAGTGGTGGCATTCGCCGCACTCTGGCGAAAAAAGTGTGATGACATGATCCCCAGGCTTTACCAGTGTCACCCCATCGGCCACTGCCTCCACGACACCAGCACCCTCATGCCCTAATACGGTCGGAACATAGCCGCTCGGATCAGAGCCACTGGCTGTGTATAGGTCCGTATGACAGACTCCGCACGCCTCAATTTTGACCAGGACTTCACCGAATTTGGGGCCTTCGAGGTCGAGTTCCTGAACCTGGAGTGGCTGGCCAAATTCTTCCAGAACGGCGGCGCGAATTTTCATTGTGGTTGGTCTCCTGGTGCTTCAATTACGTCTGAGTCTTCATTCTAGACGGGGCGCGAGGGGTTGCCATAAACTTCAAGCATAACCAACTCCTCGGTTCCCTTGCGACCGAACTGGCGCACACTCAACTGGCACTTGAACATTGACTTGGGAACGCTGAGAGGCTGAGCCACCATTATATTTTTTACAAATCTTTACTCCACAGTTACTGACACTAAACGCTGCGCGGGAGCACAATTCCCCAGTAACTAAAAGTTATGCTCACAATAAGCGGAGCAATTAGCGTACTTAACTAAAGGAGGAGGACATGCAAAAACGCCTAGTGAAGTTCTCATTGATAGCAAGTCTAGCGATTCTGCTGGCCATGCCTACCGCGGGCCTTGCGGTACAAAACGCAAATGTGGCTGGCAAGTGGCTGCTAACCATCAGTACGCCACGGGGTGATAGCACAATTGCGCTCAACATCGAGCAGGATGGCTCGACGCTCACCGGCACATCGTTACGCGAAGGCCAGGAC
>CAYVUW010000006.1:0-3298 GCA_964455175.1 uncultured Acidobacteriota bacterium
GGAGCTACCTCGGCTACGGGTTTCACGAGGACGCAGTTCGTTCGGCTGTAGCAATCGGACGGAAGTTCGGCATCGAGCTATGAGATCGCGAATCTATGTCGGACACATCGTGCATGCCCGCACCGTGCCAGTCGTGCATCAATTCCGCTATCCGATGTTCACCTTCGCTATCGATATCGACGAACTCCCCGAACTAGATTCACGGCTGAAGCTATTCGGCCACAATCGCCGAGCCTTATTTTCCCTTTACGAAGCAGACTACTTGGGCGACAAAGGGACAACCCTCCGTGACAAATTGAACTACTGGCGACGGAGGACTAACGCGGTTATCGATCTTCACCGGGTCGAACTGGTCACAATGCCACGCGTCGTCGGCCACGCATTCAACCCCGTAAGCTTCTACTACTGCTATTGCTCCGATGGTTCGCTATCGGGTGTCGTGACCGAGGTCAACAATACTTTTGGTGAGGTTCATGTGTATATGCTCGACGAACCACAGCCAGAACTTGCCGACACTATCGGGCACCATCGATTCTCGGCCCGAAAACGTTTCCACGTGTCACCGTTCAACGACCTCGCCGGAACGTACGAGTTCGATTTCGGTCCATTGGGGAAGTGTCTCGATGTAAGTATCGAAATCCAGAGATCCTGTGGCAAGACTTTTTCCTCCCGCTTATATGGAAACGCGCGAAAGATCGACAACAGAGCCCTTTGCCGTCTAGCAGCGACCTATCCATTAAGTGCTGCGCTTACTCTTCCACGCATCTTGTATCAGGCATACAAGCTCCACTATCACAAAGGGCTGCCGGTGGTTCCGAAGCCACCACCATCGAGCTTGTCTACTGCTCGTGCCACTCGACCGGCTTACATGAGCGAGTTTGCGGCACCAACATGGCTACAACGCCAAAATGCACCGAAGGTCGCCGAAAGAAATCATAATGGAAGCCACTGAAAGGCCGGCAAGCGCGGCACATGACCGAAAGTATCCCGGCCTCGCATCTCGATGGGCCTATCGCTTCGTGCAGAACTACCTGTCGGGCTTGCGCTACGGGGCGATAACGATACAAACAGCAGGGCAGGAAGCTGTCACCTTCGGCAAGACAGACACGCGGATGCACGCAGTTATATACGTTCGCAACCCCCGCTTCTTCTGGCGAACAGTGAGGGGTGGAGACATCGGATTTGCTGAGTCTTTCATAGACAACGACTGGGACACAGATGACCTCCCAATGTTGATCCGCATACTTGCCGAAAACCGTGAAGCTCTCAACGACTTGCAAGTTGCAACGGCGCTGCCCCAGAGGGTATTGAACCGCGCGTATCATCTACGCCGACGAAACACCCTGGTCGGTAACCGGCGAAACATCCAGGACCACTATGACCTTGGCAACGACTTCTTCCAATTGTTTCTTGACACTTCGATGACCTATTCGTGCGGCCTCTATCCAACTGGCAAAGAGTCAGAAGATGGCAGCCAACGAGTGAAGCTCAATGCCGTAATCGACAAGGCTCAACTCCTTCCCTCCGATCATCTACTGGAAATTGGTAGTGGCTGGGGAAGCCTTGCTATCAGGGCAGCAGAGCGGACGGGATGCCGTGTGACCACGATCACGCTTTCAGACAAACAGCAGCAGTATGTCGAGAGGGAGGTGGCAAGGGCAGGTTTGCAAGACCGTGTCGAGGTACATCTATCCGACTACCGGAAAATCAATGGCTCCTTCGACCGAATCATATCGATTGAGATGCTCGAAGCCGTCGGCCACGAGAACCTTGGAACCTACTTCGAAATATGCGACCGCGTTCTTAAACCTGGCGGTCGTGCCGTCCTGCAAGTCATCACGATCCGTGACGAACTTTACGAGGAATATCGGCGCGGCTGCGACTTCATACAGCGACATATATTCCCAGGAGGTCATCTCCCGTGTTGGTCGGCATTAGCCAGGGCAATTAGCTCAAGTTCAACTCTGATTGTCGACAACATCGAAGACATCGGTCATAACTACGCTCGCACACTGCACGCTTGGCAAGAGCGCTTCCGAGCCAATGCGTCCGAGGTCCGTGCTCTTGGTTTCGACGAGTCATTTATCCGCAAGTGGATTTACTACTTCAGCTATTGCGAAGCCGGCTTCCGATCACGCCTGCTTGGCAACTTGCAGGTGGTTCTGTGTAAACCAAGTGGGCAAAGAACGAAATAGGGCATCCATGACAACCGAGGCAACAACACACCCAAGTCAAATACGCAAAGAAGCTCCAATCAACATCGTCGCGAGCATTCCGTTTATGTTCGTACATGCTGGATGTGTCTTGGTCCTTTGGACCGGTGTCAGCACCACGGCAGTTGCGATTGGGTTTGTCACCTTTGCCATCCGCATGTTTTGTTTGACTGGCGGATTCCACCGTTACTTCTGCCACAAAACCTATAAAACAAGTCGAGCGTTTCAGTTTATTTTGGCAGCTGTAGGAACTTCTGCAGCACAAATGGGACCACTGTGGTGGGCTGGGCACCATCGCCACCATCACGCCCATGCCGATACCGGGGAAGACGTCCACCCACCTGGCGTCAAGGGCTTCTCATGGGCCCACGCTGGTTGGATTATGTCGCCAACCAATTGGCCCATACGATGGAATCTAGTGCCCGACTTTGCCAAATACCGTGAGCTAGTCTGGCTCGACAATTACCACTACGTGGCACCAATTAGTTTAGTAGTGGGGCTTTACGGGCTCGGTTCTTGGATGGAGTCAAACTACCCATCTCTTGGCGCAACGCCTCCGCAATTGGTCGTTGTGGGGTTTTTCATCAGCACAACTATTCTTTACCACGTTACTTTCGCAGTGAATTCCTTCGGCCACACCTTTGGATCACGACGTTACGAAACTGGGGAAGAAAGTACCAATAGTATGCTCCTGGCATTGTTGACTGGAGGCGAAGGCTGGCACAACAACCACCACCGGTACCCAAACTCGGAGCGGCAGGGATTCTACTGGTGGGAAGTCGACTCTACCCATTACGTGATTGTGGTTCTTTCATGGTTGGGATTGGTGTGGGATGTACAGGGTCCAAGCAACCATGTCTTAAAAGAAGGCTTGGAGAAGTAGTGATGTGGTACGAGCCGTTGCTTGAGAATGGTCTATTCCCGGACTCAATCATCCGTCTCGGGATTCGGCACCAGCTCCGTACTCGGCTCCGACAGCAATCTGATGCTAGAAATGCCGCTAAACAGGACGCCTTCTGGAACGATCTCGAGACCGGCCCAATTGCGACAAAGACCAATGAGGCAAATAAACAGCATTACGAGGT
>CAYVUW010000006.1:3308-78686 GCA_964455175.1 uncultured Acidobacteriota bacterium
TTTTAGGGCCGCGGTTCAAATACAGCAGCGGATACTGGCAGGGAGACTTCGATGACCTGGAGAGTTCAGAACTTGCAATGCTCCAGCTTTATATGGAACGGGCTCGGCTCGGCAACAAGCAACGGATTCTTGATCTTGGGTGTGGTTGGGGTTCTTTGTCGCTATTTCTTGCCGAACACCTACCGAATTCAGACATCGTAGCCATATCGAATTCCACAACACAGAAGGCCTTCATTGATGCGCGCGCGTCTGAACTGAAGCTCACCAACCTCCACGTCATCCGAGCCAACGTGAATGACTTTCAGCCCGACACCCGTTTCGATCGAATACTTTCGATTGAAATGTTCGAGCACATGCGCAACTACCGACTTCTCCTTGACCGGATCAGACAGTGGTTGAAGCCTGATGGCTTGCTTTTTGTGCACCACTTCGCTCACCGGAATACTGCTTATCCTTTTATCGCCGGCGCTTCAAACGAGTGGATGGCGAAACATTTTTTTAGTGGAGGCATTATGCCCTCAGCTAACCTGCTCAACCGATTCGCTGGGACTATGAACGTCATCGACCGCTGGCAGATCAATGGCCGCCACTATCAAAAGACTTGCGAAGCTTGGCTGGCACGACTCTCTGAAAACCGACAGGCGATCCTCGAGCTGCTGACCACTAGCTACGGACGCAAGGAAGCACACAAGCAATTTAATCATTGGAGAGTGTTCTTCATGGCTTGCGCTGAGTTGTTCGGCTACCGCCGAGGTTCGGAGTGGTTCATTGTGCACGCACTACTAGCCGCCCCCTGTGCAGCCCATGGCAATAAGACAAGAAATTGATGGCCGACCAAATCCATACGAAATATGCAAACGTTGGCCGATAGAACCTTCGTTGTGAACCCGCTCGAATTGAGGAGACCGTGATGCGTGTCCTGATCACAGGCGTTACCGGATTCATTGGAAGCAAGCTCGCCGAAACTCTTGCCAACAACAACCATGAAGTTTGGGGATTGTCGCGAAACCCGAACACAGCCAAGCAGCGTGTGCCTCAGTTGACTGAGGCTTTCCCCTGGAATCCGGTAGCAGAATCACCGCCGATCGCTGCCTTCAATAACGTTAATGCCGTGATCCATCTTGCCGGCGAAGCCGTCTCCGGACGCTGGACGAAAAACAAGAAGCAGCGTATCGAGGATAGCCGCGTAATCGGTACCCGTAACCTAGTCAAGGCCCTCGAACAAACAGGTGGGCCCACCGTGTTGGTAAGTAGCAGTGCAATTGGCTACTACGGCGACCAGGGCGATTCTGAGCTTGCCGAGGACCACCCGTCTGGTCGCGATTTTCTCGCGGATATTAGCAGCGCCTGGGAAACAGAGGCTAACAACGCGACAACTCATGGCATTCGAGTCGTTGTCATCCGTACTGGCATAGTGCTTGCCCATGGCGGAGGTGCACTCGCCAGTATGCTTCTGCCATTCAAGATGGGAGTCGGTGGCCCTATGGGCTCCGGGAAGCAATGGTGGTCATGGATTCACCGCGATGACCTGGTGGCAATTTGTCTCCGCGCCATCAGCGATAACGAGATGGTTGGCGTCTACAATGGCACTGCCCCACACCCTATGCGACAAGGTGATTTCAGCACCGTGCTCGGCAAAGTCCTGTACCGCCCGGCTTTTCTTCCCACCCCAGCATTCGCGCTTAAATTGGCACTCGGCGGTTTTTCTACGGAATTGCTGACGAGTAAACGGGTTGTGCCAAAGCGACTTCAAGAAGCCGGCTTCGAGTTTCAATATCCAGAACTCGAAACTGCCCTGCGCCAAGCTCTCGGAAGATGACGCATGTTCACCATCGATACAGAAGTGCGGCTCTTGGCAAAAAGCGAGGAAGTCTGGCCGTTCTTCAGCAATGCTCGTAATCTCGAACGGCTAACACCGGGGTTCTTAAAGTTCCAGGTCCTGACGCCCGATCCCATCGAGATGAGGGAGGGAACGTTAATCGATTACCGATTGCGTATCCGCGGCATACCGATTCGTTGGCAAAGCCGTATAACAGTGTGGGACCCGCCACACAGGTTTGTCGATGAGCAAGTACGCGGCCCATATAGATGTTGGATCCATCAACACACTTTTGAACCTGACGGCAACGCCACGATCGCCCGTGACCTCGTGCGCTACGACCACATCGGTGGCCGACTAGTGAATCGCCTCATGGTGGGCCGTGATATTGAAACTATATTCGCATACCGTCGGAAGGTGCTCGAAGAGGTTTTCCCGGGCCCAAACCAGACAACTCCATGAAACCTCGCGTCGGTATAAGTCATTGCCTGCTAGGGGAAGAGGTCCGTTACGATGGTGACCACAAGCGGAGCCGCGTAGTCGTCGAAGTTCTTGGCAAACACTTCGAATGGGTTCCAATATGTCCCGAGGTGGATATCGGGATGGGAGTGCCACGTGAGCCAGTCCATCTCTTCGAAGATGAGGGTCACGTCCGGCTGCTTGGGGTTACAAGTGGTTACGACTGGACTGGTTTAATGACTGAGTATGCTGAAGGTCGGACCAGCGAGTTGGCCAGCAGGGAAATCCACGGATTTGTTCTTAAAAGCAACTCACCTTCCTGCGGCATTGATGGGGTTAAGTTACACGACTGCAGTGGAGCATACTCAATGAATGGGGTTGGATTATTCACCCGTGCCTTACAAACGCAGCTTCCAGCGCTGCCAATTATTGATGAGCAGCGTCTCAAGGACGCGCGTGTCTGCGAGGATTTTGTCTCGACGGTCCACGAGTATCGCGACTGGCTGCAAGGACAACAATAACCTCTTATGCGACCTCTCCAGCTTCACCGCCCTCTTGTCGTTCTACTTGTCATCGCCATCGGGTACCTGTCGGTGTGGTTCGTCGTCTACCTCATCACTCCGCGCGGGCCCCGTATTGACATCCGTTGGGCACAGTCACTGGAAAGCAATGAGCAACTGCGGTGGGAGGAAGAGTTTGGTCTAGTACGAGGACGCCAGAGCGACGACCGAACGTGGAGTTACGAACTACTCGATTCTGGTCAGGAACAAATTAGATCACTGATCACAAACCCCGCCGTTGAGGATACTCACGGGATCGACCGTGGTTCTCTGACACCACCTTCCCGACCACCCAGCGCTTCACTAGTCGCTTTCATCGCTAGTACGTTGCTGGCTGTCTTGGTCTCAATCATTGTCACGCTGCGCTCCTGGCTTATCGCAGTGGTGCGACGTGCCTTGACGCTGCAACAGAAACAAATCGCGATAACGCAACCCAAGGGAGCTTCATCAGTGAGGGCAATCTCCCTCATCTTTGCTGCTTGCCTGATTCTGACATTGGCTCTCTACTCGTTCGTCATTTCCACCCCTTTTAGCACGGGGGCAGAGGGGCCCAAGTTAGTAGGTGGCATTGACGTATCGAGCCAATTTTCCAGGGACGACCTGGACATTGTCGCGGAGGTGGCTGATGGCTACCAGTGGAAAGACTTCATAGACGATCACAACGGTCACCTGATCTCCGCTCACCGTTTTCTCTATTGGGTCCTCCTGAGTGTTTCCGGTGGGCTAATCTGGTACCCGTGGTTCGGTGTCACCATCTTGCTTGCGCACGCGGTCACCTGTTCAACCTTAGGCGTGACAATTTGGCGCCATACTGGAAGGCTGACATTCGCAACCTTGCTAGCCTTACTTTTGGCCTGCAGCCTGCCACTATCCACGGGACTGTTGAGACAGTTCGCCAACACGAATGTATACCTGAACATCATTTCCGTCTTGCTCGTTGCATACTTGCTTCAGCGATTCATGCTCAATGGTCGCTTTTTTTTACTGGCTGCCGCAGTTGCTTGCACGACGATCTCGATTTTCGTCTCGGAGGGTGGAATCCTATGCTTTGTGGCGGTGCCCGTATTCGGATTGGCTCTGGCGCCGGTTATCAGCGAACGACACCCGCGCGCATGGAGACGACTTGTTACGTTCGCTGTGGCCATGGCGATACCCGGTATCATTTACGTGCTCATCCTACTTGTAGGACGAATCTGGTACTCCAATTCTCTTCTTTACGAATGGCAACATCTCGGCCCTTCCTCTCTTAGTCAAATTGACCGAGTCCTTTCGAACGTAGGCTTCCAATCAGTTTTTTGGGTATACCCTTTTGCCGTTGAAGACGATGCAACAGACATTCCAACGGTTATTAGGCAAGCAAAGTTCGTAGTGGGATTCGGGCTCACGCTCGCGATGTTATGGCTGTATCGACTCGGCCTTAGGAACTCTTCCAATATCGACAACTGGCAAGTCCGCATCGCAAGCCGAGTCGCTCTCGGTTATCTGGTTCTGGGAATAGCGTTTGTCCTATCCGCGATGATCACCAGACAGGACTTCTCATGGTTTCTCATGCGCTACGCTTCGTTTGGAATTGTTTTCTTCCTCGCCGGCTTCAGTATCGCGCTCGACATCGGATGCTCCCGTTTACCTGAAACAGCCGGGAGGGTAGTGCGCTCCGTGATTGTGCTGGTAATCGTCGCGCTAATCGCATTGAACCTCTGGCGACTACCCAATAGTCGTGACTATCGTCGCAGATTGGCAAATCAACCTGGAACCGAGCTGACAGCAATGTCCCATAGCCATCGGGGCGCCTCCCTACACGAGCTTGCGGACCTGTTTCGGCGCTGATAGCTCAGACAGATCGGGGCAATACAACCAAACGCCTATTCAGAATCGCGGTTAACTGTATCCGGCGAGAAGGCGGGGACACAGACGGCGATATATTCGGCACCTTCGGGCCCCGGCGTACTATAGCGAACCCACTCGCCACCGTGTGCTATGACGCCCTGCCCTGCCTCAACCTTCATGCTGCCACCGTCGAACTCGACCTGAAGCAAACCCTTCAACACTAGGGTGTACTCGTCAAACTCAGGCGTCTGCGCCGGCTCGACCCAGCCACTCGGGCTTCGCATGTGCGCAACTGAAACATCCGATGTTTCAGAGTTCACCCGTCCAACGTATTCCTGGATAATCTTCGGCTTGTTGCCAGCGGATTCTATCGTCGTCGGTGTGTTAATAAGAGTGGGCATTCCGCGAAACCTATGACTTGCGTGAGACAGCACGCTCGACCAATAAGGCGACAAGTTCTTCGAATGAGATACCAGCTTCCCGCGCAGCATCGGGAAAGAGGCTCGTCGGTGTCATACCGGGCATCGTATTGACTTCTAGAATTATTGGCTCCCCCCGCTCCGGAACCACAAAGTCCGCGCGAGACAGATCACGGCAACCTAGTGACTCGAACGCAAGTACCGCGATCTCCTGAGTCCGACTGTACTGCTCCTCAGGGAGAGGCGCAGGCATAATGTGATCAGCGAGTCCCTCTGTATAACGGTGCTCATAGTCGTACCAGGATCCTTCGGGTGTGGTGATTTCAACAACCGGTAGTGCCTCTGGATTGCCACCGCGCTCGAGCACCGCGACCGTGATTTCCTTGCCCTCAATGCGCTGCTCGACCAAAACACGGTCATCAAAAGCAAAAGCCTGCTCGATCGCCGGCGCAAGCTCGGCGGTGTCTTTCCCGAATACGACGCCGAGCCCCGAACCTTGGCTCGACGGCTTAATCACGACGTCTTGACCTAATGTGTTAACTACCCGTTGTGCTCCAACATCGGCACCATCGCGTTTATAAACGACCACTTCGTCAGCCACCGGTAGCCCACGAGAACGAAAGAGCTGCTTGGCGATGACCTTGTCCATCGCGCAGGCGCTCGAGGTTACGTCGCACCCGACGTATGGAATCTGCTGCACCTCAAGGAACCCTTGGAAAGTACCGTCTTCGCCTGGAGGGCCATGAAATGTGGGGAACACAACGTCGGCAAACTCAGCCCCGAGCCCACCACCGACAAACTCCTCAAGCTCCATTAGGCTGACATTGGCATAGGCCGTGCGCAGTGCCTCGGCGACACATTTGCCACTGACACGAGATACCTCAGCCTCAGCCGACAGGCCACCACACACAACTGCGACCACTGGGCTTTCCTTCACTCCGATAACTCCATTTACGGTAGACGTGTGTGCATGCCGACTTCATTGCGCAGAACTTGGCCAACAGGAAACTCGTCGGCTATATCGCTGGCAAAGCGGACCATTAACTCTCTTTGCAACAATGTAATAGTACAAGGTTGGAGGACTTCGTCCCGATCATTGCTGACGCAACGCTGGTGTCGTATCAGGCGGTCGTCGATGTTGGGTGACCTGCTCGTAGGCATACGCTATGGCTATCAGTCGTGGTTCGCTCCAAGCATCACCAAAAATCTGCAGGCCTCCGGGCAACTGCTGTCCACCTTCTTCGATCCAGCCCATCGGCACGGTGATAGCAGGAAAACCGGTCTGCGGAGACAACACCTGGCTGTTATCCCCACCGGGGGAGCGCAGATCCCCGATAAGCCTCGGCACATTAGCCCATGTTGGGTAAACAAGTGCGTCGAGCTGTTCGTCCGCGAGAACGCCCGTAACTTGTTGTGCAAGGAGCCTCCGATTATCAGTTTGCTCGGCGCAGCGAATGCCGGGGTCTTCAAGACTTTCTTCAAGACCGCGCCTTATGCGGTCGCGAACGGTACGATCGTAACCACCCGATTCAACAATCTCGGTGAGCGTTTTAACAGGGGCTTCTGGCCCGAGGGTAGCAAGGTAGGCGTTGATGTCGTAACGGAAACGTCTGCACGAAAACTGCACGGTTTCATCCAGCATCGGGATGCTAACTGGATCGACGATTTGGGCACCTGCTGCCCGTAGATCGTCAAGCGCCCCGTTTAACAAGTCACGCATCCGCGGGTCGCCACTCTCGCGATCAACGATCTGCCGGACGACTCCGATGCGTGCCGCCACCAGCGCATTTGCGTCTAGAAATTGGTTGTAATCAACGGCGCGGCGCGAATCGGCCTCTACGGTTGTGGGGTCGGCCGGATCCGTACCAGCAAGTACGTCGAACACCGCCACGGCGTCAGCGACGGTTCGTGCCATCGGCCCACCAATATCGTGCGAGAAGGCCAGTGGAACGATGCCGTCACGGCTAGTCAGCCCGATCGTTGAACGAATCCCAACCAAGGCATTGTGAGACGACGGGCCGCGGATCGAGTTACCGGTATCAGTGCCCAAGCCAACAACGCCGAAGCTCGCCGCTACCGCGGCTCCCGTGCCTCCGCTGCTACCTGCTGGCACCCGGTTAGTTGCATATGGGTTACGAGTAAAGCCTGGGATTCGCGAGCCTATTGTCTCGTTAGGCGAGAAGGCAAACTCCGCCATATTGGATTTGGCCAAGACTATAGCGCCAGCCTCCCGGATGCGGCGCACCTGAAACGAATCGTCGGGAGGCATCGACTCGGCGAGCGATGCAGACCCAGCAGTAGTCGGCATACCAGCGAAATCATAGTTATCCTTCACAATCATTGGGATGCCATGCAGAGGCCCTGTCAGCCCTGACTCAGCGAACGCAACGTCTAGTTCGTCGGCACGCGCCAAGGCGCCCGGGTTGATCTCAATGATGGCGTTGAGGGCCGCGTTGCGTTTGTCGTATGCCTCGATACGCGCCAGATAGTCTTCCACCAACTGCCGAGCTGTCACCCGTCGGTCCTGCATCGCCAGGTGAACATCGGCAATGGTGGTTTCAACAACGTCGAAGCCGGTGGTCTCCTGTTGGACCCCAACGATCGTGTCCAGAAACTGGCAAGAAGCGACCACGATACATAGGAACACGAGGACGGGGATCAATAATCGATTTTCACGAATCCGCGAAGCCATGGAGTCTCCTTTGTTTCTCTGGGACAAGGGGCAACCGGCACCAGTCCGCTAAATTGCCCATTGATTTTGACGTTCAATCGACTGGTGACCCTTCCAGAAGGTAGTCGAACTCAATGAGTTCGGCGCCGTTTTCGGTACAGATTGCATAACCCTGGCCACCACCATACATCTGCACGCCGGTGTAGCGACTTTGCTTGTCGAGGGCAAAAAAGCGCACGTTGAAGGCTGGCTCCCCTCGGCTATTAAGCAATCTTTCTTCGATAGTATTCGTGCGGATTCGTCGAAGGCCTTCAATCGCCGCATCCTTGGGGTGCATTCCGTCGCGCATCTTCTCGACAATCAGAAACGACGAAAGATTGAAGAGGTTGGCCTCACCCCGACCAGTCGAGCCACAGGCACCAACGTCACCGTCAACATAAAGGCCAGCGCCTAAGATCGGCGAGTCACCGGCCCGGCCCGGAATCTTCCACGACAAGCCGCTAGTTGTCGTCACTCCACAGATTTCGCCGGCGGCGTTGATACCGTTGCAGTTGATCGTGCCCCAGAAGCTATGCTCAGAGATAAAGCCTTCGCGCACCATGTCAAGGGCAGCCTGGTAGCCACGCCACGCAAGGTCACGGTGCTGCTCCAATGATTGCCCAATTCCATCTGAGCCCCCATCGGCGTCAATCCCGCGACCACCACGACGACGAATAGGACGGTCATCGGGATCGAGGTAGTGCTCTGGATCGACGCGTTGGCGCCATTCTAGCCACAGATTACGCGAATGGTCGGTGTTGAGATCGGCTTCGATCTCAAATCCCATGTTTCGGGCAAAGTCCTGGGCCCCCTGGCCTACCAGCAGGTGGTGATCAGTGTAGTCAGCGACAGCCTTGGCAACCAGCGAAGGCGTGCGCACGCCTTCGAGCCCGGCAACACCACCGGCACGCTTCTTCGGCCCGTGCATACAGCACGCATCAAGCTGTACGACACCACGTTCGTTAGGCAAACCACCATAGCCAATCCCAGTCTCGGTGGGATCGTTTTCAGGGATGTTCACCCCTGCAATCACCGCATCGAGCACATCCTCGCCCTCGGTGATCATCTGGAAAGCTTTCTCGACTGCGTTCATCGTGCCGCCGTTGCGATAGCCGAAACCGCTGTAGTCGGAAATAACCATCGGCGTTGTACCCTGCGTGGAAAGCATCTCAGGGCTCCGGGAGAGGGCCGGACTCAAAACATTATGTTCACTGGAAGCAGCCGCAAGGGCTGATCGTCCGGTCGCCACTGCCACGCCCGCAGCCGCACCGGTGGTAACGAAATCGCGACGATTAATCTTCTTCTTCATTAAAGAAACCTCCGGAATTAGAGAAGTGGCAGGATTCTCGCACGCCCCTGAGGGCATGTCGCTGCATGGGTTCGGGTGCCAGAGAAACTTGTTCCCCAAAGGGTTCGTTAAGCTCACGGGCCTTGTTCTCAGGCCTGATCAACGGCATATTGCCATCAACTTACAATCACCAAGAATTAACCTAGTAGGTTCCCAACAACAAACGGCCAAAAAGAGATGAGCGAATCCAAGATCAACAACATCCAAACTGTCCCGTTCACCGACACGACCGCCACCGAGGACGATGAACCCATCGTTGCTATCGAAGGGCTCGATCGACGCTCGTTTATGGGTTTCTTTGCTGGCACAAGCTTGGCCGGAACACTTTTCCCCGGGGTGCTGTGGGCCCAAAGCCGCGGAGGGCAAGGACAAGCTTCGGAACCCACAATCACCGCCGCTATGATCGCCGAAGCCGAGAAGATTGCAGGCCTCGAACTAACCGACGAGGAGCGGGAAGCGATGCGCCAAGGTCTTGATCGCAATACCGCTTCCTATCAACAGATCCGAGATCTGAAGATCCCCAATGAGGTACCGCCTTCTCTATTGTTCGAACCAGCTATGCCCGGGGTCGAAGTGGATCTTGACCGCGACGAGATTCCGATTCGGGTGAGTCGCCAAAGCCCACCGGCCGTCGGTGACGACCTCGAGGAGCTAGCATTCTTACCTCTGACCCAGCTTTCCGAGTTGGTCCGGACCCGGCAAGTAAGCTCCGAGCAGCTCACGTTGATGTATCTCGACCGTCTCGAACGCTATAACCCAAAGCTGCTCTTTGCCGTCAATCTCACCCATGACTTAGCAATGAAGCAAGCACGCCGCGCCGACCAGGAAATCGCTCTGGGCAATTACCGCGGGCCTTTACACGGAATCCCATGGGGAGCTAAGGATCTATTGGCTACGCGCGACTACCCGACGAGTTGGGGGGCAGAACCTTATAAGGACCAGATCATTCCCACCGACGCCACCGTTGTGCGGCGCCTCGATGAGGCTGGCGCCGTGTTGGTAGCCAAGCTAACGCTCGGTGCCTTAGCTCAGGGCGACCGCTGGTTCGGCGGCAGGACCCGCAACCCATGGGACACTACCCAGGGATCAAGCGGTTCATCGGCTGGTCCTGGATCAGCTACTGCCGCCGGTTGTGTCGGGTTTTCCATTGGAACGGAGACGCGCGGCAGTATCACCTCCCCAAGCACACGTAACGGAATCACCGGTCATCGGCCAACTTTCGGTCGCGTCAGCCGTGCCGGCGCCATGGCCCTATCGTGGAGCATGGACAAGATCGGGCCGATGTGCCGAAGCGCTGAGGACTGCGCGCTAGTATTCGCCGCTATCCACGGCTCCGATGGCCTCGACCCGACAGCCCGTACCGTGCCGTTTTCCTGGGATCCGTACCGTGACCCGCGGGCATTACGAGTCGGTTATCTCGCCAATGCCTTCGAGCAGGCATCAGGCTACGACAACCGCGAGCTCGACCTTGCGACTCTGCGCACCCTTCGTGAAGAAATCGGTATAGAGATGGTTCCAGTCGCGCTGCCTGACTTCCCGGTCGGAGCAATGAACTTTATCCTCACCGCTGAGGCTGGCGCCGCATTTGAGGAACTAACGCTCAGTGGTCGCGACGACCTGATGGAAAACTCGTCCTGGCCGAACACCTTCCGAACTTCGCGCCTCATCCCGGCAGTCGACTACATCAACGCTAACCGGGCCCGAACGATTTACATGCAACACTTCTCGGAAGTCATGCGTGACATCGACGTTTTTGTTGCTCCGACCCGACGTGGCGGCGTGGTCGGTGCCACTAACCTGACCGGCCACCCTCAGGTGGCAGTACCAAACGGCTTTAGCGAACAAGGCACGCCCTACAGCATCTCGTTCGTGGGCGGCCTCTATAAAGATGCCGAAGCGTTACTCCTCGCCCACGCTTATCAGCAGGTCAGCGATTTCCACCTGCGCCACCCTGATATAGACGCCCAGCCGATGCCACAGGAAGAAGGGAGTCAATAGTGACGGCAATGGCCAGCCGCCAACAAGATTCCAGCCGCTTGCGGCGACTTGTCGCAATTGTGGTGGGAGGGATTGTTGCAATCGCAATAACGGTGCCGGGGTTGTCGCAGCAAACCGAAATCTATGACCTGTTAATCGTTAACGGTCGTCTCATCGACGGAACTGGCAACGCTTGGATCTACGCTGATGTCGGCATCCAAGGTGCCCGAATTGAACAAATTGCTCCCCGGGGAGGGCTTGCCACCCTCGCCGCCAAAGAAACCATCGATGCCATGGGAATGGTTGTCGCCCCTGGTTTCATCGACATTCAGAGCCATTCGCGGAGTCAATTTCTCGCCGGCGACGGGCGGGTGATCAGCAAAATAACCCAGGGGATTACGACAGAGATAATGGGCGAGGGCACGAGTAACGCACCAGGAGCCAACTTTCGCGGTCCGCGAGCTTTCAATGAGTGGCTTACCGCAATGCAGGAGCACGGTGCCTCACCTAATTTCGGCTCATTCGTCGGTGGCTCGAGCGTGCGCCACTGGGTGATGGGTGATGCCCTAGGGGAACCAAATGCCGAAGAACTCGGACAGATGCGGCGGCTCGTTCATAACGCCATGATCGATGGAGCTTTCGGGGTCGCTACCGCGCTAGTTTATCCGCCAGGAAACTTCGCGACCACGGAAGAGTTGATCGCGATGGCCGATGCGATGGCACCTTATGGAGGTGTCTACATCACCCACCTACGCTCCGAGGCCGACACGTTGCTCAAAGCCATCGATGAGGCAATCCGTATCGGCCGTGAGGGCCAGGTTCCGGTTGAGATCTTCCATCTCAAGGCAGCGGGGCGCCGGAACTGGTACAAGGCGGACCTAGCCATAGCTCGCATTGAGGCGGCACGCGCCGAAGGCCTAGACGTACAGGCCAACATGTACCCATATACCGCCGGGGGCACTAGCTTGACTGCCTGCTTGCCTCCACGGGCGTCGGCCAATAACAAACTGTTTGAGAACCTCACAGACCCCACCACGCGGGCCACGATCCGCGATGAGATCATGAACCAAAAGACGGTGTGGGAGAACTTCTGCTCCCTTGCTGGCCCCGACGGTGTTTTAATTCTTCGCCTCCGCAAGGAAGAAAATAAGCAGTATACCGGCATGTACCTATCGGAAATCGCCGCCGCGATGGGCAAGGAGTGGGTTGACGCCCTCATCGACCTGATCGTGTCGGAGGAAGGTGGCCCGCCCACGATCTACTTTATGATGAGCGAGAAGAACGTCGCCCTGCAGTTGGCGCAGCCGTGGATGAAGTTTGGCACCGATGCCGGCGGCGTCGACCCAGGGCGATCCGGAACGCTGACCCACCCTCGCGCATACGGAACATTCCCCCGAATTCTCGGCAAGTACGTCCGTGAGGAACGCATCATGTCGCTCGAAGAAGCCATCCGAAAAATGACCTCGGCGGTTACCAATCGACTGTCGATCCAAGACCGGGGGCTATTGCGTGAGGGCTACTTCGCCGACATCGTTGTCTTTAACCCGGCGACCATCAGCGACATGGCAACCTATGAGCAACCGCACCAAGTTTCACAGGGGATGCGATGGGTTCTCGTTAACGGCACCGTGGTCTTGCGCGCAGGCGAGCACACCGGTGCACTTCCCGGGCGAATCTTGCGGGGCCCTGGCTTCGTGCCGCAATAGTCGGCGGCAACTCTTGGCACCCACGATCAGCAAATAGCAAGCCTGAATATTTCACGGCTTCATGGCTGACTGTATGCTGAGTAATTCGCCAATGTTATCTGTGGTGACAATGCCAACCAGAGATCCTGCCCGCAAAACAGGGATCATCGAGCACTGTGAATCTTGCAGTCTTTGCATCACGGGCCCAAGCATCTCAAATGAGTCGGCGGTCTCGAAGTTGCGGTCCATGATGCTGCCGACCAGGATGCCTTGACCATCGTTTGCAATCGCCCGGAAAAGCTCTGCTTGGGTTAGCACCCCAACTACGATGCCCATCTCAACTACGGGGAAATCCTTCTGCGCTGTAGACAGCGTCAACGAGACAGCATGCGACAAGGGCTCATCGGGTGTGACCGCATGGAATTCTGTGATCATTGCTTGTGCCACCGGAACGCCGCTGAGCGCCGAGCGCATCTGCACCGCGCCTGCTTCCTGTGATGCACCGATCCACACAAAAAGCGCAATGAATATCAAGAAAGCGTTGTAACGCAGACCGACAAGCGCGAACAGAAGCGCCATTCCCTGCCCGATCGTGGCCGCCACCTGTGTGGCCTTCGCATAGTTCATCCGCATCGCTAGCACGGCGCGCAGCACACGCCCACCATCCATGGGAAATGCCGGCAGCATGTTGAAAAGAACCAATACGAGGTTAATGACCATGATGCGCTCAAGGAATGAGCCCGCTGTGTAACTCATTGAGGTGGTTGGCTGATACTCCCCTTCGATCAGCAAAACAACAAAGAGCATCAACGCAATCACGACGTTCACGGCCGGACCAGCGACCGCCACCCAGAATTCCTGCCGTGGCTCTTCGGGCATCTTCTCCAGGCGAGCTACCCCGCCAATCGGCAGCAATGTGATGTCACTGGTCTTGATCCCGTAGTGACCTGCTGTCAGCGCGTGGCCGAGTTCATGCAACACAACACAGGTGAACAGCGTCAGGATGAATACCAAGCTGGTTAGCGTCCCAAAGAGACCTTCACCCTCGGATGTCCAGACTACCCACAGCAAAATAAGAACGAACGTCGAGTGGACGTAGATCGGGATCCCTGTAACCGAGCCGATCTTCCAGGACCATTTCATGGTGCACAGCTCATGGGCTCATGACAACGCCGCTGCAATTGGGCGCTGCCCAAAGGCTACGCCCTCGTCGCTTCATCAACAAACAACCACAGCACGCTAGAGAGCAGCTGGGGAGATTAGTTCGGAAGCTACGCCTCTAGTACGCTGATAAACATTACTGTTCCCGCCGCATCAGCACGCGCATCCCGTGTTCACCAACAAGGCGATTGAACTCCTCCAGGTCAGACGCATAGACCGCGCGGATCTGATCAACAAGCGGTTGCAGTTCCGGTCTTAGGTCGTCCCAGCGCTCATAGGCACCACCCTGGACTGGCGGATTGCCACCGGTAATTTGCGCATACAGAGCGTTAAATTGATTGTCGAGACGACCTGGGAAGTTGAGTGCATCTTGCCCACTGGAACCTTGCAACTGGGTCAGCTCACCTTCGATTGTCTCAAGCGTGCGGTTCAACTCGCGCGCCGCATTTCTCGCCTCATCACCATAGCCAGCGTCTGCAAGTTGCTGGCCAATTCGGGTCGCCTGTTCTTTGACTGATCGTAGTTGCGCGAGTTCGTCGTACAAGCGCTTGGCTTCAGACCCAACTTCCTGGGCGAAGCGTACCTGCTCTTCATAGGCAGACTCGTCTACGTCTAGACGTGGGTCGGCCAGATAATCGATCGTCCGTGACTGGCTCCAATCACCAATTGTCAGAGTCACAGTGTAGGTGCCCGGCACCACCGCAAGACCACCTCCTCGACCACCGCCCCACTGAACAATACCTGCGGGGACTTGATAGGCGGCTGGCCAGCGGGCATTCCAACTCATCGAATTTATACCAGGCCGGGCGGTCAAGCGTGTTCCGCCTCCACCCGCGAATCCACCGCGACCACCACGACCACCACGACCACCGCGGCCGCCGCGACCGCCGCGACCACCTGCTATCTGGGTCGACCCCTCTGTGCGAATAGGTCCACTGAACTCATTCACCTTCTCTCCACTGCTGTTATTGATCTGCAGCGTGGCCATACCAGTGGTGCCCGCGGCAATAAAGAACTGGATTTCCGGTCTGTTACCACCACCACGATAAGCGGTGCGGGGTTTGAACAGATAGGCGGGAGCATCGCTGACTAAGTCCAACTCCGACAGGGCTGAGAAGTTGTTCAAGATCCAGAAAGCCCGACCCTGTGTGGAGACAATCAGGTCACTGTCCTTAATTATCATGTCCGTGACCGGCGTGATCGGCAGGTTGAGCTGAAACGACTGCCAGTGAGCACCGTCATCGAACGAGACATACATGCCGAACTCTGTGCCAGCAAACAACAGCCCGCGTCGGTTCGGGTCTTCCCGCACGCTCCTCACGAAATGGTTCTCGGGAATGCCATTGGTACCAGTAGTCAATAGCCTCCAGCTTTCCCCGTAGTCGCTCGTCTGGTAGATGTAAGGTCGATAATCCTGCTCACGATACTTGTAGACTGCAGCGTGGGCACGGCCAGGATCATGCATCGAGATATCGACTTGATTAACGGTGCCTCCCTCAACCATGCTGGGAGGTGTGATGTTCTCCCAGGTCAAACCGTTGTCCTTGGAAATATGAATCAAACCATCGTCAGACCCAGCCCATAGCAACCCAGGGACGAGTGGCGACTCCTCGAAAGCGAAGACCGTTGTATAAACCTCGACGCCG
Organism: uncultured Acidobacteriota bacterium; assembly: GCA_964455175.1. Taxonomy (GTDB): domain Bacteria; phylum Acidobacteriota; class UBA890; order UBA890; family UBA890; genus UBA890. Next base: position 18,920 of record CAYVUW010000006.1, read on the forward strand.
GTGTTATCGCGAGTGATGCCCTCACCACCTGAATAGCCCTGCTTGGTGATGTCATTCGTGGTCAGGTCGGGACTGATTACCTCCCAATTAACTCCCTGATCCCGCGTCCGGTGAACATACTGCGACATGATGTAAACGGTATCTGGATCATGCGGCGAGATACGGATCGGTGCGTTCCATTGAAAGCGGTATTTCATGTCCGCCGCTTGTTGACCAGTCTCAGCGTCCGCATATATGCGCACGCTGCGTGTAATGCCCGTGTTCCGGTCCTGACGGGTGAAGTTTCCACCATAGCTCCCCGCCCAAATAACGTTGGAATCACGCGGGTCAACTGCGATATGACCACTTTCACCGCCACCCACCGCGTAGAAATCACTACCACCGCGTCCCCCACCTCCGAACGCCGATTGGACAGCAGCTGTGCTGTTGTCCTGCTGAGCGCCATACACACGATAGGGAATGTCGTTGTCCACGGTGACACGGTAGAACTCAGCGGTCGCCTGATTGCCTTGGGCAGTAAACGTCCGACCACCGTTTACTGACACGTTGGCACCACCGTCGTTGCCATTAACCATGATCCTTGGGTTGTTGGGGTTGATCCACAAGTCGTGGTTGTCCCCGTGCGACGAGCGCAGTGTGTTGTTGAAGGTGACACCACCATCAGTTGACTTATAGGCGCCAACATTTAGCGCGTAGACCGTGTCGGGATCAACAGGGTCAGCATAGATATGAACGTAGTACCAAGCGCGCTGCTGCAGGTCACGATTGTTGTTAACACGCTGCCAAGAGTTACCACCGTTCTCAGAACGATAGACGCCACCGCGATCGTTAGGAGCTTCGATGAGAGCCCATACCCTATCGGGATTCGGAGGGGAGACTGTTAAGTCAATTTTGCCCACCATTCCAGTCGGCAGGCCACCTGAAAGCTTTTCCCAAGTTTCCCCACCGTCTTTACTGCGGTAGATGCCACCCTCCTCGCTGCCTGAGTGGATCGTCCACGGCTTGCGGTAAACAGTCCAAGCAGAGGCATAAAGGATGCGCGGGTTGCTCGGATCCATTTCGATATCGTTGAAGCCTGTGTCTTCGGAGATATACAGAATTTGATCCCAATTCTGGCCGCCATCTTTGGTTTCGTAGATACCGCGCACCGGGCCGGCCCCGAAAATGTCACCAAGGACCGCAGCGTACAGGTGATCAGGATCAAAGGGATCAACAACCATCTCTGGAACCTGGACGAAGCCCGGGTTCCAAACGTGGGCCCACGTCCTGCCACCATCGGTCGACCGGTAGATGCCATCCCCGGTCGAGATATTGCCGCGCGGGCAACCGGAGCCCGTCCCGACCCAGATAACATTCGGATCTGATGGGGCAACCTTAATGTCGCCGATCGAGCCGACGTTGAAGTATCCGTCGGAAATGTTTTCCCAAGTCAAACCGGCGTCAGCCGTTTTCCACACCCCGCCGCCCGTGTAACCAGCAAAAAAGGTGAACTGGTCGTCGGGAGTCCCAGCCACTGCAGTAGATCGGCCGCCACGATTAAAATTTGTCGACCGCCACGTCAAATACGAATAAAACTCTGGATCAACGATGACGTTAGGATCGTCCTGTGACGACGCCATCAGGCCATAGTGTGCGTGTTCCTCGTGTACCTCCGTGATACCAACACCGGGAAGTTCCATCAATGCCGACGCTGCAGCCGGCAGTTGCTGCGCCGTTGCGTCCGGCATGGCACCCATAGCGAAAACACCAGCTGCAAGTACGATCGAGACAAACCGGACCGTCTGATTCAGTTTCTTCAAAACGATACCTCCTGAAAAGTGTCCAATGTCACGCATTGAGAAAGGGTGTGACTCCCGAAAACAAAGCACATTGGCATCACATAGCCGTGAGTAAAAACCGTAGAAGGATGCTGGAAAAACTCTAGGAGTTTCTCAGCAACATGCTAATGAAAACCGTCCAGAGTAAAGTCGTCAACCGTCCGGACCATATAGAAAGATCCCTGAAGCTAACTGGAACGGCTCAACGCAGGCCGTTTGTGGGGTGGCCTCCCTATATCGAGATTTTCGTCGGATAGAACGCAACTGTCAGCCCGTATTGCGTTTCAGCCTCGGAATTCTGGCTGGCCTGGCAGTCACAAATCCATTCCTGCAAACGCTCAACCAGCGTCGACACCTGCTGCGGCGTCACCTGCAGATGAGAGCGAATGAATACTGATTCATCGTCATCACGAATCAAGCCGGTGTCCATTGACTCGCGGATCTCGTGGAGAGTCTCATCCAAAGAGCTCGCGATGATGTTCTCGAAGTTGCCGGGTTCATCGTCTGTAGCTAAACGAACCTCCACCGCCTGCCGATCGATCACAAAGCGTTCGGCAACAGCCTCATAATACTTCTCAATGGTGCCACGCTTGCGCCTCGTTTTAACTAACTTAATTAGCCCAGCAACTTCAAGTTTGTCGACGTGGTGGTAGAGCTTGGTGGGCTTCTCACCTAGGCGGTCAGCTACCTGCTTTGTGGTGATTGGCGCCTCGATCATCAGCTCCAGAATCTGTTGACGGAGCGGATGTGCTAATGCCTTGATCTGGTTAGTATTCTCTAAGCTGTGGGATGCATCCATTATCCACGCAGTTTCATTTATTGGTTATATTTCAATATTCAACTTATATTTAATAAATGCGCTCGCCAATGTCAAGCACGAGTCATTCCTCTGCCATCCTCTGGAGCACCCAACTCGTGATGAGATCAAGCACCGCAGGGGCGAACGTCTCCTCGATCTCGGCATATTCAGTCGGGCTTCCGGTGGTTGCAGTCTGAAACAGATGGTTGAGGCCACCGAGTTCTTCGACCGTGATGTCGTCGTTGCCCGCCTCCGCAAGCGCATCGCGGATCGCGTCGAGGTTGGGGCCAGGCGGAACTTGTACATCCAGCGAGCCGTTGATCGCCAACACCGGACACTGGACCTCACGTAGCGCGGTCCGTGGGTCGTAGGTCAGGAAAAAGCGCCACCAAGGCGTCGTGAGCAGGCGCGCTTGGGCTTCGATGCCCGGCTTGAGGTCCTCTATCGACGGACGCTGTCCCTCCACCGTGTTCGACATTTGAATGCGAACCAACTCGGCAACGGCGGCAGTCAAAGCAGGGAGGCCAGCACCCTCACTAGCTAGCTCAAGAAGGCTACGTTGTGCCTCGATCTGCTGTTCGACGTTACCTTCCGGCCGGCCATTCGAACGCTGGACCGCCGCCAACTGCATGATCATCAAATCTCGTCCAGGGATCGCTGAGCCAGCGAGCAGGACAATGAACGCAACGTCGTCAGATGCTGCCGCCACCATTGGCGCAATGATGCCACCTTCGCTGTGACCAATCAGACCGATTCGGCTGGGGTCAATCTCGGATTGCTCGGTGAGAAAATGGACGCCGGCAAGAACATCGGACGCAAAATCTTCGGAGGTTGCGATCGACATCTCGCCTGTACTGCCACCAATACCGCGATCGTCAACACGCAGCACCGCGATCCCGTTACTGGTCAGGTGATCGGCGATAACCAGGAAGGGTTTGTGTCCGAAGACTTCCTCATCCCTGTTTTGAGCACCTGATCCAGTGATCAGAAGAACAGCAGGGAAAGGCCCATCGCCCCTCGGCACCGTCAGCGTCCCCGCCAGTTTTGTGCCATCAGCTTCGCTCGTGTAGGCGACCTCACGTTCGTCATATGCAAAGGGTGGTTCGGGATTCTGAGGCCGCCGGGGGCCTAAGACTTTCCCATCTGGTACCAACTCCATGGTGAACGTCACGACGTTACCCCCTTGCTCAAACTCACCCTCAGCCGCCGTCGCACCCACCTGACGCGTAGCACGCCATGTTGCCCCATTGGGTGGTGCAATCGATAAAGTGAACGCAATCTCGGTTTCGCTGTACACCACGTTCGTAAGCTCTGCTCCACTAAGTCCTTGAGCCGGAATGTCCATGGTGGCCTTATAACCTGAGCCATCTTCCTCCGGTGCAAACGTGACGATGAACCCGAGACCAACCACGGAGCCCTGCCAGCGCACCTCTTCTTCTTGGGTGGCAAAAGAGATAGAGGAAGCACAAACAAATAGGACCAACAACATGGAAAATTGGCGACTATCCAACATAGCAACACCTAAGGTCTACCCAGACTGGAAACCCCTGGCTACAGCATGGCAACAAAGCGCGGAAGAGCAATCCTTAATGGTTCAAGTCTTAACTCGACAGGATTGGAAAACACACACTCCATAGCGAAACCGTTCCATCATTTGCGGAATAAATGCACACTCGCCACCTGGCCCAATATAACTGAAAGATGGTGCTCTGACCCATGCTAGGATTGTTTTTGAACGATGTGACTTCATCATCAATCTCCCTCAGCAATCCTCCTGAGAATGCACGGTTACGCTCGCCGTTTGTCCCGGTTACGGTCCAGTATACGACTCGCTTTTTGCGTGTACGCACTATTCTTCTGTTATGCAACACAAGCAGCAGCGCAAATTGGCGAGATATCCACGGCGCCTGAGAGCTCAGCGCAAACACAACAGCGTGGCACTTTATCCGGCATTGTGCTCGATGTCGAAGGACAACCGGTACCGGGAGCTCTAATTCGCTTATTTGGTCCCAACCGCTTACAGATCGGGCAAACCGAAAGTGGTCCGCAAGGAAAATTCCTGTTTGCTGAGCTAAACCCAGGCAACTATGAACTCCGCGTGACGGTGCCACCATTCCGAGACCGTGTTCAGCTCGTCGAAGTGACGGCGCAGGGTGCCGTTGCCACTGTGAACTTCGCGCAAATAGAAGAGAGCGTCACAGTGACAGCTAATCGTGGGCTGCTTCAAGACGAAACCAAGGTCGCTGGCACAATCCGCTCGCTGACGCTCGAGATGCTCGAGGAACGGGCCCCTGACCTGTTGCCACGCATGTTAACTGAAGAAAATGGGATCATTGCCCAGCAAACAACACCCGGGCAAGGATCACCAATCTTACGCGGCCAGAGTGCCCAAGCGGTGTTGTATCTGGTCGACGGCATTCGCTATAACAACTCGACCTACCGGGCGGGAAACACACAGTACTTGGCGTGGATCCCAAGTGCTGCCGTTGGCGGTATCGATGTCCAACTGGGCCCGTCAGGCGTGAACTACGGTAGTGATGCACTCGGTGGGGCCATCAACGTCAATTCGTTCCTACTGCCAGCATTCGCCAACACTCCCACATGGGAATGGCACGGCGATGGCCGCATTTTCTTTGAGTCATCATCAACCGGTGTTGGCGCCGAAGCCAGTGCTGGGGGAGTTACAAATCGTCTCGCGATTATGTTTGCCGCCACGGGTGGAAGTCATCAAGATGTCCGCGGCGGTCGCGGAGAAGACTCTCACAACGTTTTGGCCCGGTTCTTCGACCTTCCAACCGAAACGGTACAAGACATTCTGGGGACCCGGATGGTTGACACTGACTATCGTAGTGGGGGAGTCACCAGCAAGGCCAGTTACCGGACAGGCAGTACAGGAACAGTCACTGGCTTCTACATGCGCAACGAGCAGTTCGGCATTCGCCGCTACGATCGTCTCTTAGGGGGTGATGGGCGTTACATTGCCGCTTTTAAGCCGCAGATCCTCAATTTCGGCTATGCCCGCTATCAAGATGTCATCGCTAACGACATATTCATAGAGGCAACCTTCTCGGTAAATCAACAGACGGATGGTCGCGAGGACCAGCGCTTTCCGAACAGCACCATGCGCATCGAAGAAAGCAATGTTGCCGCCTTCGGGTACGAGTTCATGGCTTCGTCCAACGCCGGCGCACACCTGCTAAGCATAGGTGGAGAGATTTATGACGAGCACGTCGCTTCATTCCGTGATGAGATTCGCGAGGGTGATATTGCCAACCCTACGAGACCCCGGGTGCCAAACGGCTCCCGTTATACGTCGTTCGGTGCCTTCATCCTTGACGACTGGGCTGCGATAGATGACCGGCTGCAAATCACCGGGGGGCTTCGTTTCTCATACTTCCGTGCCGCAATCAACGCCAAAGACAACATCATTGGGGACATGCCAATGGTCCCGTCGAGCGAGCAAAGCTACGCTGATCTCACATTTAACGTTGGCACCACGATTCAGCTCAGCGACCAGGCAACCATCTACGGTCGCGTTGCGCGCGGTTTCCGCGCACCAAGCCTGTTTGATCTAAGTGAGACAGGTTTAACCGGTGGCGGCTTCGAAGTCTCACCCCGGGAAGCATCACAATTCAACGCTCTCATAGGCGATTCAGCCAGCAGCAATGCAATCAGTACCGGGATTTCGTGGGATCCCCTAACTGCTGAGTTGTTGTGGAGCTTCGAAACCGGTTTCCGCTGGCGCCAACAAGGTAGGCGCTTCGATTTTGCGATTTTCGACAGCGAGCTTACTGACACGATCTCCAGGCGAACAATGCTTATTCCCACGGATGTTGTCGGTGAATTCATTGGGGGGGAGATGATCGTCTCCCAGGATGAAAAAGGTCGGGTTTTCGTTGGCGTCGACCCCGACCCGATCGTCTCTCGCGCCAACATAAGCCGGAGCCGAGTCCAGGGCATCGAGTGGCTATTCGAACAGGAAATTAACCGGAGCACATTGTTTGTATTTAAAGGAGGCCTACAGCGAGGCCGTGAGCTGGACACGGGATTCTGGGCCCGCAAAATCGCGCCCGATCATTTCGACGCCATCGTGCGCTGGAATCGCACTGGTGGGCGTCTGTGGCTTGAGGGCGTTTTTGTCGGCATGCTCGCGCAGGATCGTCTCAATCCCGCTGATGTCGAAGATGTGCGAATTGGTGCGTTTCGAGATGCCGACAACATCGCAACTTACTTCAACAACGGCGCCGTGGAGCTGGGTGTGGTCCAGGACGGCATTCTCCTTTCAACCGGAGAAACTCTCGAAGAGGTTCAGTTACGGGTTCTTGGCCCGGGTCTGCAGGGCAGGCCCTTGTTTGACGAGACTCCTGGATGGTGGACCATGGCGTTACGCGGCGGCTTCAACATAAACGCCAGCAGTGAATTAACTTTCTCACTCGCCAACATCTTTGATCGCAACTACCGGCTCCATGGCTCGGGCTTTGACTCGCCAGGAATCACTGCTGTCACAGCATGGCAGGTACGTTTCTAGAAGAAAAAACTTCAGCACTGGTCAGCCTGTTACCTGGACGATGACCCGGCGATTTCGTGGGCGATTGTCGAAATCACACAGAACGACTTGTTGCCAGGTACCCAACGCCAGTTCCCCGTCAATGATTGGTACCGTGAGGGATGGCCCGAGCAAGGCAGCGCGCACATGCGAATAGCCATTGCCGTCACCCCAGCGGGCATCGTGGTCATAGTGGGCCCCGGTCGGAGCCAACTCGTTGATCGCCCTGCTTAAATCAGCAACTGCCCCACTTTCGAACTCTATGGTGGTAATCGCCGCAGTAGAGCCTGGAGTGAATACCAACACCTGACCTTGCTGAACACCCGATTCCGCAACTACTGAGCTCAAGTCACGCGTGAGGTCGTGGATATCCGTGTCAGGTGTCGTCGACCGTTCAAACATGGCCTTGAATAGAATCATCGTGATTCTCCATCGTGATTGAGTGCCAGGGCAAAGGTTACCCAACCGGCGAACGCTTCTTGGGTACAGCCCAAAAGAGCGCCACGGTAAGAACAACGGTGAGGGATGACCAAAAAGGTCGTCACGTAGCTCTTATCCTCTAGCCAATCACCGCCCAGAACGCGTTGGAATCTCAATTGTGTCCAACGGTGCGGGCCCGACACCGGGTTGATACACCATCGCGATGAGTCCCGGCATCCGGTCGGTGATCACCACGTTGATCTGATCGATGACCCCGGGCAATAGCATCCAAGATTGGTCGATCTGCCAAAGTTGGTCCGCTGTCGGCTCTCCTGCGAAGCTCTGAATTGTGTTAACCCCGCCGGCTCCGGTAACGGCCTCCTGAATGCTCTGCTGGATTTCGCGAACATCGCGATTAATATCGTCGAACGCGGTAGTTAACGCGTCTGGAGAATCATCACCCAGTAGGCGGCTCATGTTATTCAACTGCTCGTTGATTGCGGCGAGCGCCTGCCGAGCCTCGTAGGCGGGCTTGGCTAAATTATAGGCATCCATCATGGCATCTTGACGATTCCGCAGGACGTCCATTGGAACTTGGATTCGCGGATCGAGGACAACCTCAATGGTCGTCTCCGTCATCTGGCCGCCAGCTTCAAGACGCACGGTATAGGTACCCGGAAGTACCTCCGGGCCACGCGGTCCGCCACCGCCACCCCGACGTCCACCACCGAAACCACCACCGGTTGTCGCATAAGCATCGGCGATGCGAAAGTCCCAGAGGGCAGTTTGAACGCCAGCTCGACCCGGCCCCTCGAATTCGCGCACGAAGCCCCCATTGCCATCAAGTACCGTTAACTTCACGGTGGGCTCGGGCGGTGTAGCGGGAACAGATGGAGGCCTCTGGTTTGCTCCACCCCGACCGCCACTGCGACCACCACCATCATCCCGGCGAGTGTCTACTGTAGGACTTGGCAACGGTGCGTCTTCCTTTAAGTAGTAGTAAATCCTCGCCCCAGGCGCCGGGTTCGAAACGCGCCAGGTGCCGGGGCTCCACTCCTGCCAGCGAGCAACACGCCACATCGGTGTACGGCGAGCAGAGAAAATGTGTGCATCAGCGTTGAGGACAGCCTCACTTACCTCTTCGAGAGGGGTAATGTCGTCGAGAATCCAAATGCCGCGGCCGTGAGTTACAAGGACAAGGTCATTTTCACGTGGGTGAATGACAATATCGTCGACCGGTACAGTCGGCATGTTGTTCTTCAGCTGGGCCCAGCTATCACCGCGGTCGATCGAAACAAACACTCCAACTTCGTTACCAAGAAACAGCAGGTTTTCATTGCGCGGGTGTTCAACGATGATGTTAACGGAGGCATCGTCTGGCAGTCCGGAGACAATCGGCTCCCAGGTGCTGCCGTAGTCTTCGCTGCGGTAAACGTAGGGACGGTAGTCGTCGCGTTCGTGGCCATCGAAGGTAGCGTAAACACGGCCTTCGTTGAAGCGCGAAGCAACAAGGCGTGTCACCACCGTGTTGGGCGCCGCCAACCCGGGCATGTCGCCGCTGAGCATCACCCAATTAGTACCGGCGTCGCGCGTCCCCTGAATATTGCCGTCATCAGTCCCTACATAGAGCACGTTCGGACTGATTGGTGATTCGGAGATTGTTGTCAGGTTACCGTACGAGCTAATACCGTCGTTAGCGGACAATGTCATGCCACGTTGCACCCGTGTACCCATGATCTCAAGGTCATCCCGGTTGACGCCTGTGGTCATATCGGGGCTCACGGATTCCCAGGTAACACCACGGTCGGCGCTCTTCATCAGGTGGCTCGAGCCGATATAGATGAGACGGTTGTCGTGCTCGGAGATCAGCATCGGGGTGTTCCAGTTCCAAGCAAAATCAACTTCTTCAGCAGACTCAGGGCCTTGCCCGTGGGCACGAGGCAGAGGCCGAATACGTTGGCTTTCCCCGGTGATCAGATTCTTGCGGTACACATTGCCGCCCTGTGACTCGCCAAACAAGACACTCGAATCGGTCGGGTCGACGCGCACGTAGAACCCGTCACCACCACCGATGTTGTACCAATCTCGGTTGCGGATTCCGAGCGTCGTGAGCGTACGACTCGGACCACACCATGAACCGTTGTCCTGCAATCCGCCACAAACAAAATATGGCTCGCGCATGTCGACGCCAATTTCATAAAACTGCGATATCACAATGTTGCGTAGCTGCCGCCATGTCCGCGTCCGATCGAAAGAGACCGAGATGCCACCATCACCGGCAATGATTAAGTTGTTGGAGTTGTTCGGGTCAATCCAAATAACGTGGTGATCCGAGTGCACTTCGGCCGTCGCATCACCACGAAATGTGCGCCCGCCGTCGCTCGAGACATATACGTTTAAACCACCGGAATAGACCCAGTTGGGGTCCGAGGGATCGACACGAATCTTGCTGTAATACATCGGCCGGTTATTTTGAGTGCTTAGATGCTCCCAGCTGTTGCCGCGATCGGTCGAGCGGTACACGCCTCCACGGCCGGCGCCTGCTTCGACGGTAGCGAAGACAATGTCGGGGTCGAGGCGGTAGATGTCGAGCCCAATGCGACCCATATCGCCCTGTGGCAAGCCTTCGGCAAGCCGCTCCCACGTCTCACCACCGTCCATCGTCCGGTAGATACCGCTACCCGGACCTCCACCATTAAAGCCGCCTGCCGTGCGACGCCGCTGGTAAGTCGCAGCGAACAGCGTGTTGGAGTCATAAGGATCCATCGCCAGGTCAATGACACCAGTGTCCTCGTTAATAAATAGGACCTTCTCCCAAGTCTGCCCGGCGTCGGTAGTGCGGAACACGCCCCGCTCCTCGTTGGGCCCCCAGAGATGACCGACAGCACCGACAAATACACGGCTGTTGTCACGATGATCGATCTGAATACGCCCTATATGGCGGGTCTCATTGAGCCCCATATGTTGCCAATTGGCACCACCATCAAGTGAACGGTAAACACCGTTGCCGTAAGGCGAACTCTGGCGATTGTTGGGCTCACCGGTACCAACCCAGACAAGGTTGGGATTCCGCTGCGAGACCGTTACGTCACCAATTGACGCGGTGGACTCATCATCAAAAACAGGCTCGAAGGAGGTACCGCGATTGACCGTCTTCCAAACGCCGCCACTTGCCGTCCCAACGTAGAATACCGAGGGGTTGTTATCGACAACCGCTAGGTCAGCAACACGGCCACCCATAATCGCTGGGCCGATGTTCCGGAATTGCATGCTCGCAACAGCTTTGACCGCAGCCTCACTAGTAGCCTGAATATATGTCGTGCTCGGAGGGTAAAGCGTGGGTAGATGCGTTGGACCCTCCAGCTTCGCCGCCGAGGCTGAGCCCATTGGTTCGGCCGAATAGGCCAGAACAGGGATGGTTACCACAATAGCCAGCGTTATTACGACAGCTTGACGGGAAAGTATCCTAGGAAACCTGAACATAACGAAACCTCGATCGATACGGGCTAGGAAAGAAAATGCTGATCGGAACTCAGAGCCATCACGGCACACCGGCTCCGACAAGCGTTAAAGCAAGCAACAAGGCCCATTGCGTACCCAAGTAGCTGTCCGTGGTATCGAATCTCTCTTCAAGTGAATGGGCCCCTCTACCTGCTCCACCACCGTCGATCGTCACCGAGGGAATACCCAAGCTCATTGGTATATTTGAATCCGTGCTTGAAGCAGCGGCCGGAGCTTCGAAACCAAGTACCTCGGCTGCTGCCAAAGCTGCCTGAATAATTAGCATGGACATGGGCTGGTCAGCCGCTGGTCTCACTCCGATATTCACGATGTCGACCTGCAGATCGCTTGCACGCACCGGCGAATACGAGGGTCTCAAAGAGAAGCTCGCAGCTGCTGATTCAGCGTCCTTACTCCACCTCGCTATTTCCTCTTCACGCGCCTCGTTTACAGCGGAGCGGAAAAGCGCATCGAATTTCGCCAGTTCTGCCGCGCTTTCGGAGCGAAGGTCAACAGTCATCGTAACTTCAAAGGCAATCGAGTTCACTGATGTCCCACCTTCAACGAGCCCGACACTAAATGTCGTCTTCGGATCTAAGACCAAAGGGAACTCAGAGATTTTGGCGATCGCTCTGCCGAGTGCATGGATGGGATTCGGCATGCCAAAAGCACCGAAGCTGTGTCCACCCGGCCCACTATAGGTCACCTCATAGCGATTGCTACCGACGGCAGCATGCGTGATTCCGTAGCCGGTACCGTCAACAGAGATGAAATAGTCGACACTGTCGGCAAGGGTCTCAGAGAACAACCGCTTCACGCCGCGAAGGTCGCCAGGGCCCTCCTCGCCGACTGTCCCGACGAAGAGAAGCGTTCCCAACGGTTCGATATTCGCATCCTTCATGGCCCTCGCCACTCCCAGAACCACAGCCAATCCGCGGCAATCATCACCAATACCCGGACCAAAAAGCTCTGAACCCTCGCGGCGCACGGTGACATCCGTTGCGGCTGGAAACACCGTATCGAGGTGGGCCGACAAAACCACTCGTGGCTCACCTTCGCCGATCTCTCCAAGAACGTTACCTTCCTCGTCGATGCGAACGTTGGCTAGCCCAATCTCTACAAACCGCTTGCGGTAAGCCTCGCCCCGAGCCGCCTCGCCAAACGGTGGAGCCGGAATTTCGCACAAAGCAATCTGGTCTTCAACGGTCTGCTCCTCACTATCCCGGAGGTAATCTAGCGCTTGACGGACGATCGGTCGGTCGGAGGGCACCTCGAGTTGCTGTGAGGCAAAAGATGGCGAGCCAAAGATCAAAATGGTGGCGAAGGCGGTTACCAAGTAGGTGCCCAACTTCATATGTAATCGCACGACGAAGTCTCCTCTGCTCTATGGAAAGGGGGTCTATTGTCACCTAGAATCGCTTGGCGTTTCCAGGGTTTAAGGGATCTAGTCCGAAACCTTATTTTAGCAACGCTCTCACACAACGCCGGCGGGGTGCCTGCGCCAGAGATCTATTCAGTGCACAATGTGGCAGAAGTTTAGTAGCGACCGAAACTAATGTGACACAACTTATTGTCTCTTTCGCCCACAGATTCTTTCTGTGGCCTCTAGGAAAACGAATTCATGGCCCAGATCACCTTAAAAGGCAACCCCATCAATACTTCCGGAAACCTACCAGAGATTGGAAGCGATACACCCGACTTCACCCTGGTTGACACTGATTTGAACGAAAAGTCGTTTGCAGACTACGCCGGAAGAACGGTGATACTAAACATCTTCCCCAGCGTAGACACACCAGTGTGCGCCGCTAGTGTACGTGCCTTTAATGAAAAGGCAGCATCTAAGGATGCTGCCGTGCTATGCATATCGGCCGATCTGCCGTTCGCGCAGAGCCGATTTTGCGGCGCCGAAGGTATCGAAGGTGTCGAATGTCTTTCAACTTTCCGCAACGCGGATTTCGGCGAGGCCTACGGCATGAACATCATCGACGGCGTTCTCTCTGGCATCCTAGGTCGCGCCGTGATTGTTGTGGACGGCGACGGCAAAGTCACCTACACCGAACTCGTTCCCGAGATCGCACAGGAACCTGACTACGATTCGGCATTGGCCTCGATTTAGCAAACTCGACCGCCGATACCTGGCGACTTGGGCTCGCCGGGGCGCGCTAGAAGGTTAGCCTCGAGATACTGAATCAAAATCCCGAGACCTGACGTCGGGGTTACGCGATTTTCTACTAACTCCCACCTCGACGCTGTCTGTGGACAAGACTGCGCTTATTAGCATTCTGCGCCCTTTCGGGGAACATGCCGTCTTCTTAGCATAGAATGTGCGCTTCATAGCTAACAGCAAGGCCTCGAAAGGAACCAGGGATGCCTAGAAACCGCTCGTTCACCCTCTATCTAGCGCTTGCGATTCTGGTCGCCGCGCCATTCACCGTCACTGCACAACAACGCCCCTCTACCGACCAGCTCAAAGAAGAAGCTAAACAAATGGCCGGGTCGATGCAGAAGCTGTCGCAGGAAATGGTCGACTCAGTTTTTTCGTTTGGTGAACTCGGCTTCCAAGAGTTCTGGACAATGGAGTACGTCACAGGAATTCTGGCTGAGGAGGGGTTCGATATCGAGACAGGCTGCGCCGGAATGCCAACCTGCTACGTCGCTAGCTGGGGGAGCGGCAAGCCTGTAATCGGCATCATGGGCGACATCGACGGTCTGCCTGAGACTTCTCAGAAGCCAGGAGTAGCGTACCAAGATCCATTGATTGAGAACGGCCCAGGTCACGGCGAGGGGCACAACAGTGCCGCCGCAGTTGACGTCATTGCGGCGATTACAACCAAGCGCCTCATGGAGAAATACGGCCTTCAGGGCACACTCAAGGTGATTCCAGGAGTGGCTGAGGAGCTCGTCTCCTCGCGAACTTACATGGTCAACGCTGGCCTGTTCGAAGATATGGACATTATGCTCTCGACCCACATCAGCCGCAGCATGAGCACAAGCTACGGGATCTCAGGGTCCGGGCTCGTGTCCACGGAGTTCACGTTTTACGGCCAGTCCGCACATGGCGCCGGTTCTCCGTGGGCGGGACGCAGCGCTCTGGATGCCGTCGAGTTGATGAATACTGGCTGGAACTTCCGCCGCGAGCATTTACGACTGCACCAACGCTCTCACTACATCATTTCCAATGGTGGCAACCAACCCAACGTCGTCCCTTCAGAAGCATCCGTTTGGTATTACTTTCGCGAGCTCGACTACGACCGGATCAAGGCGCTGCACGAGATGGGGCAAAACATGGCCAAGGGCGCCTCTCTGATGACCAACACTACGGTTTCTGAGCGCATCTTTGGTGCCGCCTGGCCGTCCAACATGAGTAAGCCGCTCGCGGAGCTTATGCACTCCAACATCAAGGAAGTAGGAAGCCCTGAGTGGACTGAGCAGGACCAGCAGCTAGCCCTAGCAGTACAGGAAATGATGGGCCAAGAGAACCCACAAGGCCTGCCCACCGAGATTTCTGACGAGGTAAGCGAGGCGAGCCAGGGTATGGGTGGAGGAAGTGACGATATCGCGGAGGTGTCGTGGAACCTACCCACCGTGCGCCTTCGCTACCCTGGCAACATCCCTGGAGTGACGGGCCACCACTGGTCGAGCAGCATTGCGATGGCAACGCCGATCGCACACAAGGGCGCAAACTACGGGTCACGGGTCATCGCTATGACCGCAATTGCGTTAATGAACGAACCCGAACTCGTCGAAGAGGCGTGGACCTACTTCAACGACGTTACGGTTGCCGAGCGCCAGTGGGCCTCATTGATCCCCGAAGGCACGCCGCCGCCGATCCACCTTAATGCAGAAAAGATGGAGCGTTTCCGTCCCATGCTCGAGCCACTACGCTACGACCCGTCACGCTACGCTACTTATCTTGAGCAACTTGGGATTGAGTATCCGACCATCAAACGCGATCAAGAGCGTTAGAGCCCCGGGGGTGGAGCTGCACTGTTGGTAGCTTCATCAGCTGAAGTATCGAGACCAGCGTTGGCTTGTGCCGAACGCAGCATCGAAATTGCTGTGTAGGTGACCACCACGACCACGAGCCAACGCACGTAGTCGATCGGCAAGGAGCCAACAATAAAAGTGGCGATCAATACGGCCGGGATGCCGCCGAAAACGAGGCCGAGAGCAGGCCGCATAGCATAGGCGTTGGCTCGAACGAACCGAACGCTACCCACCGGCATCAGGAACGCGCATGAGCCCATCATGATCGGATACGCCACCGCCGGATTCATCCCCAGGAGGCTGATCATGATCATGCAGGGGGCATACATACCGATACCTAGCGTCATTAAGGCTCCGAGGATGAAGTTGCCCACTACCGCAATGACCAGCAGCGTCCCCGCCAAACCCAGCGCGTCGCCGCCCCCCGGAAACAGTTCAAACTGACCCATTAGCATCAGCAACGCCGCTACTAGCAATGCCACGCCCATGCCGATCTGGATTTTCCGCCGCGGCCAGGATGCGACCACACCGGAACCGAGCCAGGCTCCCGCCGCCGCCGCCCCAATCAACGCCGCCAGCGTCACTATTTCAACCTCAATGATCGACATGAATATGAACGCCTGAACGAACACGGCGGGACTGTGGCCAACGTTCAGCGTCCCCGGAATGATCCGATCTGGAACGATGTTCTTCAGTTTGTAGGCTGATGTCGTCGGCGCGAACGATCCAATGCCCAACGTGTCGAAGAAGTTAGTAACGAAGCCGATGAGGTTTTCGAGTGGAGTCGGCCATCCTGACTGCACTGCCGGATCATCTCCGGAGAGGGTTTGCCGAGCCCGACGCGACGCTTTAGCCCAGATAACAACATAGGTAACAATAAATGCCGCCAACAGAAGCAGAAGTCCGTTTTTCGGCGTTAGCATGTCATCACTCCTCGCTCAGAAAACGATTTGGGCAGTAAGGATGTTTGTGTTGGTGAGATGCGTAGCGAAGCCCGAGCCCCATCAACCTCAAAATTGCACCACGTGTCCAGACTCACGAAGCGCGTCGATAGCGTCAGGTAGTTCCGCCTCCCGGACAAGTAGGTAGTCGGTATCGAACGTCGAGATGGCAAAAACGCTTATCCCAGCATCGGCTAAGCTAGTCGTCAATGAGGCCCAGACCCCAACCATTGTCAAACCAAGCGGGCCGAGCACGTAAAGGCACGAATAGCCACCTTCGGCGTTAGCAGAGGAAGGGATTAGCCGTTCCTCGCAGATGATTGAGAGCTCTTCGCGAGTTCGGGAGACACTCCAGAAGTCACCGTCATCAACCCATGCCGGCACCGGTTCCTTCGGCCCTAACTTACATATGCCATAGTTCTTCTGCAGGACCACAAGTTCACACGAGGGAGCCGGTTCATTCACGGGGCACCTGTGTACGGTTCGAAGGGATCTTTTCCCTGCCCTTGCCTAGGATGCATCCTCTTTTTCGCCTTCCTTGCCCTTCTCAGGCCGTTCCCAAGGTTCCCATTCCATACCAAGTACGTACTGCTGCATCCATCTTATTTCCTCGATGTCACGGATGCGTTGATGCTTAGGCTCTCGGAAGCCATGAGGCTCACGCGGGAACTTAATGTAGCGAACCGGCGCTTTGCCAATATCCTTGATGGCAGTAAAAAACATCATGGATTGCTGCTCGGTGTCTGTAGTGTCGTTGGCACCATGGATCAGCAACGTCGGGGTTACGATGTTGCTCGCATGGGTCAGCGCCGACTGATTGCGCCAGGCTTCGGCGTTATCCCATGGAGTGCCACCAATGTGCCAAAGACGCACATCATTATTGAAGCCCGGACCATACTCCGACGTCCAGTCATAAACACCTGCACCAATCGACGCTGCCTTGAAGCGGTCGGTTTGAGTAATAGTCCAGCCACCAAGGATGCCACCATAACTCCACCCCCGGACACCCATACGCGTGAGGTCAACGATGCCATCGGCAATAACTTTGTCGACACCGGTCATCAGGTCCTGGAAGTCGCCAAAGCCAATCCCATCACCACGCGCGAAAGTGTTGCCCTCGCGAAGGTAGTCAGTGTAGCCACTTGATCCACGCACGTTAGGCGATAACGAGGCGTAGCCCAAACCCGCGTGGATATGGTAACTGGCGCGGAAGCTGTTGGTAAACGAGCCAGCTGGGCCACCGTGGATGTTCAGCATTAGAGGCACCATGTCACCCTCCTCATAACCGACAGGCAGATGGAGTAACCCCTCGACCATCATGCCATCGTGGCTTTCCCACTGGATAACTCGCATTTCCGCAAGCTGCAGTTCATCAACTTGGGGATTGGCGTGGGTTAGGCGAACTGGCTCGGAGCCATCGATGAAGCCAACCCACAGATCCGACGGCGTGTCGTAGTCAGAAAATGAGTAAACGTACTTCGTCCGGTCTGATGACCACGAACTGATGCTCATCGAGCCTTGAAAATCGGTCAGTTTCTCGAACTCACCAGTCTGAGCATTCATGCGGAACAAGTTGGTGTTCGTGCCTTGCTGCCCCGAGAATAGTAGATGTCCACCTTCAGGTGTCCACACAGCCTGCCGAGGGCTACCTTCGAAGCCATCGGACAACAATCGATGTTCTCCTAGAACGGGATCAAGCAACCAGATCTTCGTGTTGCGATTCATCCACTCCTTGTCGTCAGCAGCAGTAAGCGTAAACATCTTGCCATCCGGCGACCACTCAGCGACCGACTCGGGGGCGTTGTTATCGGTCAGTCGGGATATTTCACCGGAGGAGAGTTCTACGATATAAATTTCGTTCTTGTCAGCATCATTGCGACGATTCGTGTATCGCGCTGAAAAAGCAACCCGAGCGGAATCGGGCGAAACGTCGAAGCCACCGACAACAAATTGTTCGTCGGTAATTTGGGAAATCTCCTGGTTCTCAATATCAATTACCCACAGGTTGCTCCAGTACGAGCGATTTTGCCCATTCGGGCCCTCATCGACAAAAACCACGTCGTCATCCTCATTGACCATCGTGCTCTCATCATCTGGGCGCTTGTCTGTGGCCACGAAGAAGATTTGGCTTGAGTCGTCTGACCATTGGTAGCTACCAATACTGGTCTCGTGTTCCGTGAGTTGTACTGCCTCCCCTCCAGCAGTGCGCATCCAAAAGACCTGCCGCTCGCCGTCGATACTGCGAGTAAGGGTTAAGTATTTGCCGTCCGGTGAAAACTGAAATGAGCCACCGCCCTCCTCACCGATATATTCGAAGGCTTCACCGCCGCTCGACGGAATCATGTACCACTTAGTGGTTCGCTCGTTCTCTTCCCAATCGAGTTGGTTCTTGGAAAACAACACCCACTCGCCGTCCGGCGACATCAGCGCGCCTCCGACGCTATCCATATCCAATGAATCATCGACTGTCATCGGACGCGGACTTGCTAACTCGACGGGCCCGGTTTCCTGTTCTTCTTGCACCGAGGGTGTCGAGAACACCAGGGCACTGGGCAGAACAATGCCGATGACCAGGAACATGGATGCAACCAAAATCAGTTTTTGCATTTAGATCTCCTTGACACAAATACAGGCCAGAAAGTGATGTTTTTCGCTCCCTGGAACCCTCAGCGATCCATGGTCAGGCGCTAGTCGGAGCTGATCATTGATTGCTTAAGGTATCGGAAAATATCAAATCACAAAAAGCGGCACCGTCGAAGGATCAGTTTCCCAGTTCCGGACAGCGGTATTGACCCTGGCACAAAACCTGTCTATGAAGCATAGCCGGGGCATTGCGTTCGACGCACCCGCCTATTGCTGAGACGCTCTCGCTGAGCCAGATCGACGCGGATCAGCACCTGCCGTTGCTTCACCGTTTTCGATCATTACCGCAGCCCCATAGCCCATCCGCATCTCTCCACGCAAAGAGATTTTCTGGAATCGGTGTCCCATGCCGCGCAGTTCACGCACGACGCTCGGAGAAATTATGTCCTCAGCGGTAATCACAGTCGCTCGTTGTGCATCACCTCCGCGACCCGCACTGGATACCAAAAAACGTGGCAACTCCAGCGCCCGTTGGGGATCGAGGCCACCGTCGATAATGCCCGTGATTATGGAATAGACCGCCGCGCCGATCCACGCATTTCCAGCGGCACCAACCGCGAGCAAGGGCCTTTGCTCGTCCCCGGTGCCACGGAAGACAAGTGTCGGAGAAATCGACGTACTGTTACGAGCATACGGAAGTCGAGCACCGTAGCCCGTCGGATTACTACCATACGATCGAAGCTTGTCGTTGTATGGAAAACCAACCCCCGGTGTAACGTAAAAATTTCCACCCCAGGTACCAAGAGTCTGAGTCACCGACACGAAATTTCCCTCACCATCTGCGACCGCAAATGCTGTCGTGCCCGTGTAACTACAGCCCTCATCAGTGTCCTGGCAGGATAAATCGTTCTCGAACCAAACTGAGGCAACACGATCCTGCTCGCGTGCGCATTCCGGCATACCACCAGAGTTTGACCTCAAGTCGTCAGGCAATGTCGCCTTCTGAGAGTTAAAACACCGGGTCCAACGAGTCTTTCCAACCTCTGGATCTATCACCGGGTCAATATCTACAGGCCACAAGCTCGGATCGGCCAGCCGGCCGCGGGAAGATGGCTGCAGCTTGGTCGCCTCAATGAGGGCATGAAGTGAAGCCGCATTTTCGCTGTATAGCTCCATAGGCGCGAAGTTGTTCAATAGGTTGAGCTTGGCGATAAGTGACACACCCCCACTCACCGGGGGCGCAGCAGAATAAATCGTGTGGTCGCGATACTTCCCGACCACGGGGTGACGTTCAACTGCGAAGTATCGGGCCATGTCATTCATAGTCATGGCATTGCCCTTTCCACGAAGGTCTTCGACGATCCTACGTGCGACCTCGCCCTCGTAGAACGCGTCGGCACCTCCCTCGGCGATCTCTTTGAGCGTCCACCCAAGATCCGGGTTCTTGAACAAATCACCGGCCTGCAGTGGTTCACCATTGGGGAAGAACAGCTCCATACTGCTGTCCCATGGGCCGTAACGGGCGCGCTCGATCGCCAGGGTCGTGGTAAAAGCGTCATCTAGGATAAAACCTTCGTTCGCGGCACGGATCGCCGGCTCGATCAAACGCGCCCACTCAATCTGGTCACTGCCGTATTTATCAAAGGCGAGTTCCATGCCACGCACCACCCCGGGCACGTTGGCAAGCATTGGGCCAGTCGCATTGTTAAGCGCCGCATTCTCAAGCGTCGCCTCCTGTGGCGCTCGGGTAAGGAACTCGATAACGATCGGTGCTTCCATGTCAGTCAGGAAGGCAACCATCTGGCCATAGCCACCAAGACCGCTGGCGTCGGGTTCAACAACACCGAGCGCAAACGAGACAGCGACCGCAGCGTCGATGACGTTACCGCCCGCCTCAAGGATTTCGACACCGGCCGCAGTGGCGATCGGATGGGCACTTGAGACAGCAGCTCTACCGGTGGCGGCGTCACGAGTTGTAGGACGGGCACGAAGCATTGAGTGGATAACTTCTTCAAGTACGGCATCGTTTTTCGCAGCGAGTGCCTGCGGGCGGAACTGGTCTCGTAGCTGGGTCCATTCCAAGGCACGCTCGCCGTTTGTGAAATAGATAGCGGCCATCCGCTCCCAGACGCGGTCAAAAGCCTCTCCGTTGTAAACGGCCCGATCGATCCGCACACGGAGGCTCGTCGGTTCAGGATCAGTGATAAAGGGGGGCGGTGCTTCGACGAACCAAAAGCGGGCTGTGTCGCTAAAAGGCTCGAAAATGTCGGTCACCGCGCGATCACCTACCCGGTCGGGGTCACCATTGTAACCAGGACCGGCGGGGGCAAGTTCAGCAAGAGCAATGCTATTGCCATCCGGTGCCCAGGCCGCTGCGGCGCTGGCCTCTATAACAAGGTTGCTGAAGCGACCGTCCTCGGGAGCCACGTACACCCCAGGGGAACCTCCCCGAGTACTGAACACAATACGCTCACCCCCTGGAGCCCACGCCGCATCGACGACGGTCATACCGCTGATCACCACTTCATCCTCTTTGATTTCATCTTCATCGTCGAACGTAACTAAGTGAATTGTCCGGCCGGTGATATAAAGGAGTTTGCTACCATCGGGCGAAAAAATGGGGGAGCTCTCTACTCCATCGCCTTCGATCAGAGGCTGCTCTTCACCGTCTGTGCTACGTCGCCAGAGGTCGGCAGTCCCGTTGCGTCCGCGAACAAAAGCAATGGTGCCATCAGGCCCCTCCGTCGGCTGTGTATCGGCAGCTTCCGCGATGGTCAATTGCACCGTTGTGCCGGTCACAAGCCCGGTGTCATCCACCGTTACCCGCCAGAGGTCGGTAGAACCATTGCGGTCAGACGCAAACACGATCGACTCACCATCCGCACCCCAGACGGGATCACGGTCCCATGCTGGGCCGCTAGTTACCTGGACAATCTTGTCAGCCCGCAAGTCAGCACCGTCATCCACTGTCCCCGATACCCAGATATCACCATTAACCTCAAAAACTAGTCGGTTATCGGGACCGTATGATGGACTACGGATCCAGTTGCGCAGCTCGATCTGCTGCAAACCCGTCGCTGCGTTAACGACGCTTCTGGGGAACCAATCAATAGCGACCGAACCACTTATGAGCAGGGCACAAACGATTGTCCGTCGCAGCATTTCGATACCTCGGCTCGTTGGTAAATTTCTAAGAACCTGACAGAGACAATGGGGCGGAAAGACTACCCGCTGCGTTAGTTTCAAACCAATGCAGGAAACTACAAACGTCGGCGTGCTCGAATCACAGGCACCACACGTTCACCAACGATCAACTGTGGTCTCTATCGACGTGAATAGTTTGGGTCGGGAACGCCATTTCAATCCCCGCTTCACTAAAACGCCGTACGATCTTCAAGTTGATTGATTGAGTGGTATCCATAAAGTCACCATACTCGGGCGTCAACATCCAATAGACGACTACAAAGTTCAGCGCAAAGTCACCAAATGAGGAGAAATGGGCTCGGTCGAAGCGTGCTAATTCCTCGGTTTCAAGTATCTCTTGGATCATTCCAGGGATCGCCTCAAGCTTCTCAGCCGGCGTGTCGTAAGTTACGCCGAGATTCATCGTGCCTCGCCGCTCCACCATACGTTTGTAGTTGCGCAGCCGGCTACTGAGCAAATCACTGTTTGACATAACGAGCTGTTCCCCAGTGTTGCTACGCAGGCGGGTACTTTTCAGGCCTACGTTCTCGACCGTGCCACTGAAATCATCAACAGTGATGAAATCACCGACGACAAATGGCTTGTCGAGCGCGATGGTGAGAGAGCCAAACAGATCTTGCAAAATACCGTTGACCGCCAAGGCAATTGCTATGCCGCCGATACCAAGGCCAGCAACAAGAGCATTAATGTCGAAACCAACTGTTGCTAGTCCTACAAGGGTCATCAAAGAAATGAACACGATCCTTACCAGTGTGCTGACGAAGCCAGCCGCAGTGGTACTGGCTGGATCCTCGGCATCTAGGCGCTCCTGAGTGAATCGTTTAAGCGCATAACCAATCAGACGGTTGCCCCACAAGGTTGTCTGTACCAGAAAGGCAATTATCGCAACGCTGCGCAAATAAACCCGTATGGAATCCGGCATTTCAATCATGAAAGAGCCAGCAAATACCGATAGCAACACCAGCAACAGGAACTTGGTGCTGGCAATTAGTTCCATTATGAAATCGTCGAAATCGGTCGCTGTCTTCTCGGCGAGCTTGCGGAGACGGCGAATGCCCACAGTTTTGATGATTTGAAAGGCCAGCAAGGCCAGAAACACCACGCCAAGTGCTGAACTCCACTGGAGCAGGGTGTTACCAAAATAAACCTGTTCGAGAACCCCCATCAATTCCTCCTAAGGCTCAAGCAGAACCTTGGTGCAGCCATCGAGCTTCTGGTCGAATATTTGATACGCGTTCACGCCCTCCGACAACATCATCCGGTGAGAAAACACGAACTCTGGGTCGATTTGTTTGGCACCTACCAAGGGTGCTAATCGTTGCATGTAATAGCGAGCCGGGCAGCGGCCAGAGCGAAAGGTCAGGTTCTTATCGTAGGCATCGCCCGGAGTAAAACTGAAGGACTTGTCAGTGTTCACCCCCACCGATGATACAACCCCACCTGGACGTACAATTTCGATCGCTAGATCCATGGCTGACCGTGCTCCAACGGCTTCCATCACCGCATCGGCGCCGCGACCATCGGTAGCTTCCCGCACTACATCGGCAACCGGGTCCACCCTGTAGTCAAGCGCAACGGCACCCATCTGCTCGGCAGTTGCGAGACGCTCTGGAATTGTGTCAATGACGAAGACTTCTTCGGCTCCTAGGTAGTACGCGGCCAGAATCGTCATCATGCCGACTGGGCCACAACCGACGATCGCATACGTGCAACTAGCACCCAACAGAGGCACGGCACGTGTCTGTGCCAGTCGGTTGCCATCGAGGAAACCAACGCCTGCCTGCTCGGCACAAAAGAAACCGGTTGAGAGGATGTCACCAAGCAATAAAGCGGCAGCAAAGCTAACGCCTTCGGGCACGTGCATAAGCGTGCCGTCAGCTAGCGGTGCACGCACATACTCAGCCTGAGACCCCTGCAGTCCAACACCGTCATGTACCCAACCGAAAAATTGGCCGGAATCGCAGCGGCACGTCAAACCAGATTGGCAGTAGAAGCAAACCCCGCAGTTCGTCGTAAATGGACTAAATACCAGATCGCCCTTGGCAAAGCTCTCGACTGCAGAACCCACTTCAACGATCTCACCAACGAACTCGTGTCCCATAATGGTTCCGCAGTCCATTTCTTCGCGCGCGTGGTATGGATGCAGATCGGAACCGCAAATTCCCGCCGCGCGCATCCGAACGATAACGTCCGTGGCCTGCTCAATCCTGGGATCGGCAGCGTCTGAATAAGCTACCTTCTGCTTGCCCTCGAAGGTAATCGCCTTCATTCGCCTTTTAGATCCTTCTTAGGCTGCCTTCGCTTGAAGTCCTCGCGTCGGACCCATTCAAATATTGTGTTGCAAGCATTGCACTTGTACTGCGAGGTCATCAGAAGGGCCCCAAAAACGGCTAGCGGCTTGCTATCCCTGCTTCCACAAAATGGGCACTCTACTGCTGCGGGCAACGCCGCCGTATGAAGGGAAGAATCCGTTGCCACCCGGCTGGCCCTCAATCACCTACACCAGGGGTGCGGTTGTTTGCACCGGTGATCATCTCGAAACAATCATCTTCAAACACCGGCACACCATGTCGACGGCCCGCCTTATTCCAACCGTCCCAGTTAATTTCGACGTCACTCATTGGACGAATTGACCCTCCGTCAAACATAGGCAAAACGTTTTCAATGTAGCTATTGCGCAGGCCTGCAGCGCTGTCAGCTAAGACTCCCACATCGTAAAGCTCATCGAGTCCGTTGCCGGAATTCGGCCCAAACCAGGCAATGCATTGGGGCCATACGCGATTGAACATCTGGTTCAATCTTTCAACAGTCTCTTCCGGCCCCGACGCTAATCGTTTAATCCAAGCATCGGCGTGCACGGAGTGATATTCCTCTTCTGCAAGTACTTTGCGCAGCCGCTGGGTCAAGGGATGGTAGTTGCCAGCAAGCGCCGAGCGCAGGTTAACTGTAAGTAACGTATCAACGAGCGCATTGCCAATCACTAGGTCGACCCAGCCCGTAAACGGCCGATCGAGCGCCCCGATGCTGAACCATGTGCTGCGGTCTGTGGCTCGGGAAGCGTCACGTGGATCTTCCGGCAGATCACTGAGAACACCCCTTAAAACACGGGCGTGCCCGAGTTCGAACTGCGCCATCGCACTCGCGGCAATGTTGGCCTCAAGCTCCGGCCCTCCAGTGCACCACTCAGCATAACGTAGCCCAAGCAAATGCTTGGTATCCGACATCGCCGTTAACCAGTTCGCCAAACTCTGCCGTTCATCTGCACCCAGGTCTTCAGGGTTGGAGATCAACGTCACTAGTCCGCCTCCTTGAATTCCACGAGAGGTTCAAGTTCGATTACCGGAACCATTGCGACACGTTTCACGACGACCATTTCGATCCAGTTTTCCTCGTCGTATGTCGTGCGCGCATAGACACGAGCAAAGTCGATGCTAGTGGCATTCACTGTGCCAACGTGTCCAAGCGGTTCGTCACGCGTACGGCGCGCGAAAACTTCGTAAAGCTGACCTGTTGCCATTTTGGCTCCCGAGCGGCCCAGCCCCTAGCTCAAATCAAAGGGAGATACCAAAGCCCTCTAGTTGCTTCTTACCAGTCTCGCTGATTCGGTCCGGCGTCCAAGGTGGTTCCCATACCACCTGTGTGCTGACTTCTTTAATCCCCGGTTCGGCCAGAAGCCGTTCACGTATATCTTCCTGGATAAAGTTCATCGCCGGACAAGCTGTCGCCGTAAACGAAAGGTCAACTTCGACCCGTCCTTTCAACCTGCGCACGTCGTAAATCAACCCAAGGTCGACCAAACTAACCGGGACTTCCGGGTCCATAACCTCCCTAAGCGCTGACCACAAGGATGCTGTCCCGGATTTGGGGTCGTGAATTAACTCCCTTTCAACCAGCATCAGAGATCTTTGAACATCCAAGAGAAGTCGCCCGCCGAACGTTGGATCTCCTCAACCATCTCCTCATTACGCGGCCCGCGGCCCTTCCACCGCGTCACCACCTGGTCCCACGTGATGTGGTGCTCCAGATCCCAGCGTTTCTCATTTTCGTCGAAGAAAACTGGGAGTTCGTACTCGAGTTCCCAGGCGGTGTCGTCGGCGTTACGATGCACGGGCACCTCAAGGCCCAGTTCGTCACAGAAGGGCACGATGCTGTCCATCCAATACTGCCGCAACTGATCGTTGGTCAAGCCTTTCATCTTGTAATCGAGCTGACTGCTATGGGTTTTTAAATCATCCGGAAGTCCGAACCACTCGACCGTCATTGGGAACATCCACTTCACCGCGTCGCAAACCAACTGACGACCTTCATCACCACTGTTGGCAATTCTCTTCATCCAGCGTCGTCCGTGAAGGAGGTGGAAGTTTTCTTCCTTGCCTACTTTCACCAAACCGCGTTTCCAAGGGCCATACGACGTATTGTCGTGCACGTCTGAAAGCAAGCAAAACCCTGCCTGGTCATAGAAAGCGTTAGCAACGCATAGTTCGACCCAGGAATCGAGTGGCACGTCGAAAGCATAAGGATAGCGAAACTCGTGCGGCTCACGCTCATACATCAACCATTCGCGTGAGACACCAAGGTCTTCAAGAACACAGTAAGCGATATGCGCATGACTTAACTCGTCTTGAACGATGGCCATGGCTGAGATCATCGCGTTTACTGACGGAGCCTTACGCGCCGCGTAGTAGTAAGCCGGAGCACTCAATAGCTCAGTGTCGCCAGATACTGTGACAATGTGACGCAACTCGCGTTTGTATTCGTCTGACATTTCCGTAACCGACTCCACTAAACGTCCCTCCTGGATACAGTTACGTAGAAGTGCGTCAGGTGTGTTACTCAATCAAACCTCCAACCACGGAAATTACATGCCCGCAGGATCATGACGTTGCAATGCCCGCAGGAATGGCGCAACTTCGGCCGGCACCGAGCCGTCTAATTTAAACAACAGATCGTTAGCATCAACGGCGTCATAGTAAACAGATTTGTTAGCATCCTCATCGACCCTGAGTGACGCGCCTTCTAGCGAGAGTCCGACGAACAAGCCCCGCGAACGTGAGTACGAGTAAATTTCGCTAGCGCGTGTCGCATCGGCCACCACTTCGACGGTATGCCCCACCGGACCGGCCGATATCGAGGCGTCCCCACCTAGAACAATGTATCGACTGCTAAGCATCCTAGCAGTTGCGTCGTTAACAACCACTAGTACAAAGTCGGTCGCCTGGGCACCGATCTGCAGACCGAGCGATCCAGCAGCAATAGAAATAAAGCTTGGGCGACTCCACCCATCCCCAACTCGACAACTTATCAGGCCTCGGCCATGTTGCCCACCAACAATTAATCCGACCTTCACGACGCCGGGGATCACGGCGATGCAGCGCGAATCCTTGAAAAGGGAATCCGGGATCGTTCCATCTGGTATGCCCATAATTTCATCAAGAGCATAGGCTGCTTCGGCGGCACGATTACCTAGTCTCACCAGGTCCTGGGCGACAGCCATATGGATTGAGGCCGTCAAGAAACAAGGCAAGGCAAACGAACCGAACATTATTTGACAGGTTGATCTGAAGTTGGATTGCATAATGCAGGAAACCAGAGGGACGTCCGGTTCAATGAGGGAGGCAATGATCCACCCTCGAACTAAATAATTATTACCGAAGGAAGTGAGTGCCGAAACCAACAGACTATGTAAAACAAGACTGAAGAAGGTGATCCAAGACAAGATAAGCCTTCTCGCAAGTCATCGGAAACCCCTCGGCAGGTTGATTTCGGGGTGGAGAGCCACCTCCGCTAGTCGTAGGCTATTGGGAGTTCCTTACTAACTTTCATGTTAAAGCCCGGACGATCAACAGCTCCGTGGATTTTTTCAGTATTAAGGAGAAACTAATGAGTAGCCAGGAACAACCAAGCATCACCATCCGCCCTTTCCACATAATCGCGGTCTTTGTCGTTGCAGCCCTTTTGGCAACCTCGGTAACTTCGGCACAACAAAACCCGATGGCCAACCGCCTGACACTCGATTTGTATACGCGTGTTGAAGGCGTTGGCAGCCCGAGCATTTCGCCCAACGGAACCACCATCCTCTATACACGAAGCTTCGTCGATATGCAGAACGATGGGCGCCGAACCGAGCTGTGGATGATGAACGCCGATGGCACTCGTAAACGAAAGCTCATGGACGGTGGCTCGCCAAGCTGGTCTCCGGATGGCACTCGGATCGCTTACGTCACACAGGGTGAACCCAGCGGTGCCCAGATCTTCGTCCGCTGGATGGACGACTTGTCCGCAGAACCCAGCCAAATCACCAACCTTGCGGAGTCCCCTGGAAGTATCCGTTGGTCACCCGATAGCACCCAAATCGCGTTCACGATGCTCGTTCCACCAACGCAAGAGGAATGGGAGATTGATATACCAGTCGCCAAACCGGAGGACGCCGAATGGACTGAAGCCCCTAACATCGTTGAGAAAGCAGTTTATCGGCGCGACCGGAGGGGTTTCATCGATGATGGCAACACGCATATCTTCCTCGTTCCAGCCGACGGCGGTACCCACCGACAAGTTTCCGAGGGCAACTACAATTTTGGCAGCCCGCGCTGGAATCCTGACGGATCAACTCTCTATTTCTCCGGTTTACTTGAAGAAGACGCAGAGTACCAGTGGCGCGAGTCAGACGTGTATGCCATGGATGTCGAAACAGGCGCAACTACCCGCCTGACTGACCACCGGGGCCCTGATTCTGGGCCTGTACCCTCGCCCGATGGCTCACTAATCGTATTCACCGGCAACGACTATACCGAGCAAACTTACATCGAGCGTGAAATGTACCTAATGAACGCCGATGGCTCGGGACGCCGCAGCTTGACCCCAAACCTCGATCGATCCCCCAATATTATTGATTGGGCACCGGACAACTCGGGCGTTTACTTTGCGGTCAGCGAGCATGGCACTCGCAATTTGTACTTCGCGCCGCTGAACGGTGAACCTCGCAAAGTCACCGACGGAAACCATCAACTAACAGTTACCGACATCACCGACGGAGGCATCGCAGTCGGCACATTAACTTCCTATCACCAACCATCTGAGGTTGTCACCTTCAAGGTCAGCGATCCCGCCAACATCACTTTTTTGACAGACCACAACGGACCGCTGTTCGCAGACCTAGAACTCGGTGAGGTCGAAGAAATCTGGTACAAGTCGGTAAACGATTTCGACATCCAAGGCTGGGTTATCAAACCACCGAACTTTGACTCGTCCCGTAAGTATCCATTGATGCTGTCGATACACGGTGGCCCGCACGGGATGTATGGGGTTGGCTTCAACTTTGGCTGGCAGAACCATGCCGCTAACGACTACGTCGTCCTCTACACCAACCCGCGGGGATCATCTGGTTATGGCACCAACTTCGGTAATGCCATCAACCGTGCCTACCCTGGCAATGACTTTGACGACCTGATGAACGGTGTCGACACAGTAATTGCCGATGGGTATATCGACGAATCCAACATGTACGTCTACGGCTGTTCGGGTGGCGGCGTGCTTACCGCATGGGTGGTCGGCCACACCGATCGCTTCTCGGCAGCTTCATCAAATTGCCCAGTCATTAACTGGCTTTCTTTCGTTGGTACTACCGACGGAATTGGTTGGTATCGCAATTTTGACAACTTGCCGTGGGAAGACGCAGGCGAACATCTGCGGCGCTCTCCCCTCATGTATGTTGGCAATGTCACCACTCCGACGATGCTGATGACGGGCATCAATGATCTGCGCACACCGATGTCACAAACCGAAGAGTTCTACGCGGCGCTCAAAGTGTTACGAGTACCGACGGCGATGATTCGTTTTAATGATGAATGGCACGGAACAACTTCGAATCCATCAAATTTCTTGCGCACCCAGCTGTACTTGCGCCACTGGTTTGAACTTCATATGAGCGACGATGCGGCCCCGAAACAACTACAGGAAACAATGGACAAGGAGAACGGTCAACGACAATAAAGGGCCACTAAGAGGGCCAACCAATCATCAACGGCGGAGCAGCAGGTTCAGGATGATCGTGAGAACGATCGACAGGAGGATGCTGGTCGCCAGCGGCATGTAAAAGCGGGCCCCTCCCCACTCGAAGCTCAGGTCGCCCGGCAGGCGCCCGAGATAGGGCACTCGCGAGCCTAACACCAGTGCCAGTCCCAGCAGTAGAAGAACGGCACCAGAGAAAATTAGCAACTTCCCAAGTTCATTCATAAACGATCATCATAGGGGCAAAGATCTGTTGGGACCACAATGCTCTTTAGAAACCTTATCAATGGTCCAACCATGATCTAATGAACTGCCAGTCTGATGTTAGGGGTGGCAATGCGGCTACGGATTAAAGTGAACAGCAGCGCGCAAAGCGACAGCGTTCGCGAGCTCGCCGATGGTTCGCTCCAGATTCGCACTCGAGCACCAGCGAGCAAGGGAAAGGCCAACAAACGCGTCCTTGAGCTTCTCGGGAAATACTTAGACACACCACCCGGGAACCTTGAGATCGTTTCCGGACACAGTAGCCCCGTAAAACACATCACGGTAAGACGATGCGACGGGTGATCACAAAGAGCTGAGCGGCAGTGTACGGGGCCAGAAAAATGGTCAGTATGACGCTTCAGATTAGCCCGAGGCCAAAAAACAAGACCATCGCAACCGCAACAGGGATCACAAAGATCATAAGGGGCTTCCAAGCAGCCGACACCCGGATCCTGCCAGCACCTATATTAGTCTCTAATTGAAAGTCGTCGAATCCCCAGGCGAATACGACATACAGCGACAGGACCCAACTGCCCGCCGCTAACATGAATCTGCCCGTCACCATGTCGGCAAATGTGAACAGATCCATTCCATAGACCTGTAAGCCAGACCATGGGCCCTGAGAGAGCACAATTGGCGTTGATAGACCGGCCAGGAGCACCGTGAAGACCCATGTTGCCGTGCGCCGTTTTATCGGCAAGAGGTCAGTAAGGCTGCTGGTAAGTACTTCCTGCACAGCACCGGCGGAAGTGATCGCGGCCAAGATCAATAGGAAGAAAAACCCGGCGCCAAAAATCTGGCCTGCCGGCATCTGACCGAACAGGTTGGTCATCGTCAGAAACAACAACCCTGGCCCCTGGTCGGGTTCGAGGCCAAAAGCAAACAGCGCCGGAAAGATCACCAAGCCAGCTAAAAAGGCGACAGCTGTGTCGGCTAAAACGACGACTGCGGCACTTCCAGGAACGTCAGTGCTCCGGCGGTTCAGGTAGCTACCGAAACCGAAGGCTGCTGCCATACCGATACCAATGGAGTAGAACGTCTGGCCCAAGGCATCCAGCATCGTCCTGCCGTCGATAGCCGAAAAATCGGGCGTCAGGTACCACCACAGGCCCTCCGATGCCCCGGGCAGGGTCATCGAGCGAAGTGCCAGAATCACGAGCAGGACAAACAGTACAGGCATTGCCATCTTAGCGACGCGCTCTAGGCCATCCCGTAACCCACGGCTGACCATGAGGCCGAGAAACGCAATCACCAGATACGTGTAACCCAAAACGGGTCCCGGTGTGGCGATGAACGACGTGTAGGTAGCCTCCAAGGAACTAACGGAAGCCCCGGCCAGGCTACCCGAGACGATCATCACGAAGTAACCGATGATCCAACCGATGAGCATCACGTAATAGGACTGGACAAGTACTGCCGCCAGGCAACCCAGCCACCCAATCGAGTTCCAGGGGCTAAATCTCGAACCGGTCAGGCGACTCATGCCAGCGACTGGAGTGAGTTGAGCCTTTCTTCCGAGACCCATCTCCGCGGTCATCAAGGGAATACCAATCAACACAGCGAAAATCACGTACACCAAGAGGAAGGCGCCGCCACCATTCATCCCGGTCAAGTACGGAAAGCGCCAAACGTTACCAAGGCCGATCGCAAAACCGGCCGTCGCCATCAAGAAACCAAAGCGGCTGGCCCAAGTTTCGCGTCCGCTACTCACCGCACCCGATTTCCACTTGTGCGTAATCTAGCCATTGAACTCACCTCAACATGCCCCAGCCTACTTACGGTCCGTGGCCTGCCGGTCACGTCATAACCGGCCGATCACAAGAACCCAAAGACTACACATTCCAAGTTCTCCCACACTATTCGGCTTCCACCATCGCGCACCGCCGTGGGTCACCACGCCCGCTGCGCTCACCAGTGGTGGGATCTATCCAGATACCCTCAAACGACCCCAAGCCCCAGTTCCATTGGTTTACTGGTTGCAACTGCAGACCGAGAGCGATCGCAGCGTCCCGAACGTTTTCGTTGAGATCAACCTCGACCGCCGGAAACATGCCACTGGCCCCATACGCTTTACCGAAACGTGGCAGGTTGATCGACTCATGGATCGGGATCCCGAAGTCAATCATGTTGCTGGTGTTTTGTACGATATTTTGTAACAGGCTGCCGCTGGGAGAGCCAGATGCGAGAACCGGTTTGCCATCTTTCATGACCATGTTGGGGGCTACATAGACACTCGCGCGGTGTCCCGGCTTAGGCATGATGCGGTTGAAGTGTGCACCCGACGCCACGATCGTCACACCGGCACAGAACAGCCCATTACTCCAGGGAAGGGACATGCAGGAATGAAGAATAGTCGCCACATTGCCCGCACTGTCAACTGTCGTGACGTGGCAGCTTCCGGGGGGCGGCATCTGGGGGGTTTCGATGGGCAGGCCCATCTGTAGCAGGTCAAACCGCATCTTGGCGTATTCCTTCGACGTAATCAGGTCAAGGGGCAGCGGATGGCTTGCCGGATCCGGTTGTTTCCCGCCTTCCATAAACACGAGATCTGTGGCCCTTGCCATTTGCCACATCGTTTCCGCCGATTCTGTTGGCGGACCGAGTTTTTCGATCTCGACATTTTCAAGGATCTGTAATATCTCAATTATGTGCGTACCACCGTTGTCGGGGGGCGGTGATCCGACCAGCTCGTAGCCACGGTAGCTACCTCGCGCTGGTTCGTCGTAGCGCACGTCATAGCGCTCAAAATCCTCGAGGGTAACCACCCCACCGGCCGCCTGTACGATCTCCGAGTATTCACGTGCAAAATCGCCAAAATAGAAATAATCATTGCCCTCTTCGGCGAGCCGCTCAAGCGTATCTGCAGCCTGCTTCTGGTAGAGCAACTCCCCAGGGTCGGCGAGCCCACCGTTAGGGAAGAAGATCTCACGGCCGGTATCAGTAATCCCGAGCGTTGGGCTTTGCGTGAACATCTCACCCCACAGAAAAGGGTGGATTTCGAAGCCATCCCGGGCGTAAGAAATTGCCGCGGAACACAAATCTTTTGAAGGCTTACTACCATGACGCGCCAGCGAAGCTTCGTAGCCAGCCCAAAACCCAGGCACCCCAGCACCCAGTCCGGTAGCAGTGGCCGTCGGGCCCCAACCTGTAAGCGGGGCCATCGGGGCGTTCATGCCACCATTGACGTAACTGGTTTTGCCAGTTGCTGCATCGTAGTAAAGCATCGAGAGCACACCTGTAATCCCGGTCATATGGGGCTCCACTACGCATTGAGTTACCGAGGCACAGAGGGCAGCGTCAGCAGCATTGCCGCCAGCACGCAAAATGTCGGTGCCAGCTCTTGTTGCCAGTGGGTGGGCACAAATGACCATTCCCGCCGATCCGGAAGCAGCTTCTTTTGCACCAAATACTGCTTTGCCGATCAAGCGGCGTCGTTCTTCAGGATCGGTAACCGAACCAGGCGTCGCACCACGGGCCTGGACACTGCCAAGAAAGGATGCTCCGGAACTTTGAGCAACAGCACTTGGGCCCGTGCGGGCAATACCAAAGCCCCTGTCACCCCCATTGATGACCTCGGCCCTGGCAGTAGGAGAACCGAGGACTCCGGCTGTTACCGCTCCGCTGGTCACAAACTTCAGGAATTGCCTCCGGTCAGCTGACATCGTCGTACCCTTTTGTTCGATTGAAGAATTCTTCATGCGATTCACTCGACAAGTAATGACAAGCCATAGAACAAATGGCGATCGGCTTGAGTAGCATACTTACAGTCATTAATTATAAAAAAGCGGTAGTGCAATTCCTTTCACGCCTGCTAATCCTGCCTAGTTACCGAAACGCCGGATTCCAAGGAAATCAACCGGCCAAACAGTTTCACTCTTCACAGCCAGATCACCCAAAACCTCGCCTATCACCGGTGCAAACTTGTAACCGTGACCGGAAAAACCAGCACCGATGACAACTTGTGGGTGCACCGGGTGGCGCGCAACCACAAAATGCTGGTCAGGCGTAACGGTGTACATACACACAACATGCTCGGTCCGCCCACCAATCACCCCGGGAAACGTTTGCCTGACGAAATGGCGAACCGGGGGCTCATCGTCGGGAAGCAGGTTACGGTCAAGCACACCAGGGTTGTCGATCGGGGTCTTGGCAAAATGCTCGGCAACCTTCAGGCCTTTGTCGTCAACCGAGGGAAACCCGTAGAAATGACCAGAGTCCGTTTCGACGTAAAACGTTGGAAAACAGTCGGGCAGGAACTGCTCGGCACCGTCCGTTTCGTACCAGAAAAGGACCTTGCGCCAAACCTCTGTCGGAATTCCAAGCTCTGTGAGTTCTGGTGCCGCCCACGCGCCAGTGGTGAGTACGAGGCTTCGGGCCGTCACCTCGCGTGAAGCTGTACCAACGACAACGCCCCCGTTGCATACCTCCCAAGACACCACCGGTTCTTGGAAGAACAGCTCGGCACCTGCGGCCTCCGCTTGCAGGATGTGTTGCTCGACGCAGTCTTCGACTCTCAAATAGCCGCCGAACGGGTCAAGGAAGCCAACCGCACGGGAGTCGATCAAAAACTGCGGAAAACGGTCCCGGACCTCGGAGTAGCTAAGACGCTCGTGCATCACGCCATGCGCAGCGTAGCTTGCTTCGAGACCCTTGATGGACTCGGAGTCGGGCAGACCGCAAGTTAGGAAACCACACTGGTCGAATAAGGAGATTTTCGCCTCTCCTTCTAGTTCGGCCCACAATTCGTAGCTTCGATGCAGTAACGGGATGTAATCGGGGTGCTCAAAGTACGCCTTGCGGATGATTCGAGTGTGCCCGTGCGAACTCCCCAGGTCATGGGCAACACCATGGCGCTCTATGCCACAGACACTCACGCCACGCCGGGCAAGAGAATAGGCTGTGGCAGCGCCCATGCCCCCAACCCCGATAATGATCACATCGTAGTCGTATGTCATCGGCGTACTTCAGATGGTCTCCGACATCAAAAAAGAAGAGCTTAGCAGTCCATTGATTACCCGCCACGAAGGGGAGGAAGAAAAAGCCAAAGCAAGGTCATACAAAGCATGACAGCATTGACAGCGTTGGCGTATGGGCTGTGAACCCCTATGTATAAAGGGTTACAGTGGCACCTAACGACCTGAGACTTGACTAGGAACCATCAATACGCAGGAGGTGGCATGGTACGAGTGCGAAAAGGTTTAATGAAGAGACTTCCGGTTGCCGCTGGTCTTGTCTCGGGGATATTCGTGGCCACCCTATTCGCTAGTCAAACAACAGCTATCGGCGAAGCAATACCGCAAGATCCAGCTGTGACCATGCAAATCCAACAGGCGCTCAACAACTTTCAGGTTCAAATGCAGAGCCAGCTAACCATGATTCAGACAAAGCTCAATACGCTGGAGCGAGAGGTCCGCGACATGCGCTTTCAACTCGATACCGGCGCATCAAACCGAAGTACCGCACCAGGGACAACGCCTGTGAACCCGGTCCCTGGAACAACGACCTGGAGTCGCGTGGTAAGTCAGTCGAGCGAGTCGGAGCGCTTCGCCCTAAAAGCGGCCACCGGCCAGATTCTCGGGAATATGGGAATGACTTCGGACGGGCCAGCCCTGATTCTGTACGATGCCTCCGGCCAGATCTCAGCAGCGCTTGTCGCCACCCCGACTGGGCCCGAACTGCGAATGGCGGACACCAACGGCGTCCTGCAAACCGTCCTCCCGCAATAACTGGGGAGCAACTACGCGTTTGACTACCAATCGAGCCTAATTCAAAAAGTTGAGTAGACTTTAACTGTCATCGATTTGTTGATGAGATCTACTTCGCTTATGACGAAATTTTGATCGCCATTGCTGCAATTGTCCACGAAGAAAAGGCTGAGTTCTCCCTTAGATCGTCTCCACGAACCGGCGAAAGTAGCAGACATCAAGCTGCCATCTTCCATAAATGTTCTGGCATCGCCTTCAAGTGTGCCTGAGTTCCGTTCACTGTCACCTGACGTCAAGTGCATTGTCGCAAAAACCCGGCCATACTTTCCCACTTCACCTTCGAGATTAAACGAAGTTCCATCGCCTCCAACGATCGCGCCCGTAATATGCAGATCGCCTTCAGCAACTGGATTGACTAAGTCCATGATTCCCTCCCGGGATTGATGTCATAAACAACCTATATAAGACTGCTGTGGATTCACAGTAACAGGATATGTTGCATTGTGGGACGCGGGCGAATTCCCTTCATCGGGAGCTCAAGGCCGACCGGAATTGTCTTATACGATTGGCGTTCACCCCCATGTCGCCGACGCCGGTGCGCGAGGTTGAACGCACGTCAATTACCGATCCGATACTCCCGGGACGCACACGAACGACAATATCGTCGACAAAGCGAAACACGGACGTTTCGTCTTCCGCTTCGAACGTGCGCGTCGTCGGGTTGGACTCAACAACATCCCAACCAAGATCACTAGCTGTATTAAGAGCCTCCTGATAAGCATCATCGGGACCCACCCTGAGTTCAATTGGCTGTAAGTCAGCGTAAGCCTGTTCTTGCAAACGGGGAGTCTCGGCTGGCCCATGAGGATAAGAAAGGTCACGGCCTCGATTGGCCAGGTTCATGGCTGCGGCGGAGAAAAGAGGCGGGTCCGTGGTTTCCGTAGTGATGTCGTGAATCGCCGGAACACCGCTGGCACGGCGCACCAGTGTCCCCAACAACAAAAGACTTCCGAGCCCGATGACCACGGCCAGCATTCCAGCCCCTTTTGATACTTGCTCAGCCACTCCGGGCAGGAAGATGCTGGCCAAACCAAGGAACAGAGAGGTAACGCCCCCTCCAAGGAGAGCCAAACCAAAAACGGCGAACCCTGCAATCGGTGGAACCATCCGAAGCCAAGCCGCCAACACAGCGAACCCTGCAATAGAAATGGCTAACAACCCCATGAGAGAAGCGCTAGCAATAATTCGATAGATCATCTTCTTGTCACGCTGAGCAGGAAAATGGCCACATGTTGTTTGGAACCTGCTTCATCCAGTTCCTCTAACTAGCAAGCCGACAAGAACCTGCCCGGTAGTACTACGGCTGCAAGTAATTAAGGGAGTGTCAGCCGTGTTGACCACTGCCTCTAGCTTGCCTAACCTCGGCAGATCCTCACACGTTCCCGTGTGAAATCGGAACCAGGAGATTCTCTGTGCCTCATCGCCCCTTTTCAATTGTGTTTTCCCCACGGTTCACGTTTTTCTTGATCATTGCCTTTGGTTCACTAGCATCCGTCGTCGGCTGCAACGCAGCCAACGACGTTGAACCTGCCAGCATGGTCATCTACAACGGGAAGGTGGTTACTGTCGACGACACCATGCCTGAAGCCAACGGAATCGTCATCAATGGTGATCGAATCGACCTTGTCGGGTCGAACACTAAGGTAGAAGCCTACATTGGACCAGGAACCAAGGTGATTGACCTTCAGGGCAACCTGGCAATTCCCGGATTTATTGAGGGGCATGGGCACTTCATGGGGATCGGTTCAAACGTACTGAACCTCGATCTTCTGGATGCTACGAGCTGGCAAGGTGTGGCTGACATGGTGGCGACGGCGGTCGCCGAAGCTCAACCGGGCCAGCTGATTGAAGGGCGTGGTTGGCACCAGGAAAAGATGGAAGACCTGGACGAGTCGAACACCGTGCGCGGATTCCCAACCCATGACGCAATTAGTCAGGTGAGTCGAGAGAATCCAGTGATCCTGCGGCATGCGTCCGGCCACGCGACATTCGGTAACGCCTATGCCATGGAGCTTGCCAGTGTCGACCGCAACACCATGCAGCCGGAGGGCGGCGAGATCATCTTGAACAATAATGGCGAACCCATTGGAGTCTTCGTTGAACGCGCCTCAAGCGTAATTAACCGTGCCCGCAGGAATATGGAAAGCCGGATGACTGACGATGACAGATCCGCTCGGACCTGGCACGAGATGGAACTTGCGTCTCAAGAAGTTATCAGCAAGGGAATCACTAGCTTCCAGGACGCCGGCTCGGGATGGAGCACGATCGAGATGTTCAAGCGAGGCGTCGACGAAGACGCGTTGCAGGTGCGACTGTGGGTGATGGTAAGAGGTGAGAACCTCGACGCTGAAACATTGAAGGCTGGACGACTTATCGGTTACGGAAATCACATGCTGACAGTGCGCGCCATCAAGTTGGCCATCGATGGAGCGCTCGGCCCACGGGGAGCCTGGCTGCTCGAACCTTACAGTGACGAGCCAACCAGTTCTGGCCATAACACCGGTGATCTAGTGGAAATCGAGGCGACAGCCAATCTGGCAATCGAGAACGGCTACCAGTTATGTGTCCACGCCATAGGCGATCGCGGCAACCGTGAAGTGCTCGACATCTACGAACGAACCTTCAAAGCGCATCCTGAAAAGGCACCCGGCGCACGCTTCCGGATCGAACACGCGCAACACATTCATCCCGATGACGTTCCACGCTTCGGCGAGCTGGGTGTAATCCCCGCAATGCAAGCGGTCCACTGTACCTCCGATGCACCATGGGTGACCCCTAGACTGGGGGCGGAACGCGCCGAGAACGGAGCCTATGTCTGGCAGGACTTAATGAGTACCGGTGCAGTAATAACAAATGGCACCGATGCCCCGGTCGAGCGCGTTGATCCAATCGCCTCGTTCTACTCCAGCGTCACCCGCAAACCAGCAACCGGAGAAGCCTTCTACCCAGAGCAAGCAATGAGCCGCACCGAAGCATTACGCTCGTATACGCTCAACAACGCCTTCGCAGCGTATGAAGACGATGTAAAGGGATCTATCACAGTCGGAAAGCTCGCCGACATAACGATTCTGGACCAGGACATCATGACGATTCCCTCAGAGCAAATCAAAGACGCCAAGGTCCTTTATACGATCATCGGCGGCAGAATCCTCTACCAAAGGTAAGTACATCGAATTGCAAGATGAAGTCTCAACAGGACAGCCAATCACTGCACGGTTCCTGTAACTATCCCTTAGCTTGTCTCGCCTCGCTCGTTCTCAACGGCTAAACTAAAAAGCCGTTGCCAAGCAGGCACCGCTCTTGTTTGATCCTCAAACCTCTGCCAACAGCCAGCACGATCATGGATCCAGAGCATCTCAAATCTCTTATTGAAACCGGTATCCCTGGAGCCCATGTGAGCGTGCAGGATCTCACTGGGACCCGCGACCACTTCGGCGTCCAAGTAGTTGCCAATGCCTTCGCCGGTAAAAGCCTGGTCGAACAACACCAGATGGTCTATCGGGCCGTCGGGCAGGAACTGACCAACGCTGTGCATGCGCTGCAAGTGCATACGGTGGTCCCAGAGGAGTAGAACCATGTCCAGCGAACTAAAACAACAAATCGAAGACTTGATCGTCAATAATCCAGTGCATGTGTTCATGAAGGGCACACCAGAGTGGCCACAGTGCGGTTTCTCCAAGGCCACCTGTGACGCCTTTCGTTCAATCGACGTGCAGTTCACTGCCACAAATGTCCTTGAAGATCTCGACAGCTATCGGGCTACCTTGATGGATGTGACGGCATGGCCAACGATTCCACAGGTATTCATTGGCGGTGATTTCGTCGGCGGTTGCGACATAGTCCTCGAAATGCTTCGCAACGGCGAGCTTGAAGAAAAAATAGGTGGCCTCACAGAAGAGTAAGTTATGCAAGCGCTAGTAGTGGACACAAAGACCCTTGTTTGTGCCCGGTCTACATGCGCACTGGCCCGAAGCGCTATTGGCAAGGCGACCAAGAAGAGCTTCAAGTTCAACTCAGGCAAGGGAGACTGACATCCTGATCCCCGGGATCACAGTTCGTTCTTTCGCCCGCCGCTCATGAACAACACGCCGCCGGTAACCTCCCGCGAGATCTGGGCCTGGGGTCTCTACGACTTTGCAAACTCGGCATTTGCCACCAGCATCCTGGCCGTTATTTTCAACCGTTATTTTGCTGAGCAACTAGCGGGCGGTGCGGATGGTGTCGTGCTCGACCTCTTCAGCATCACCCTAAGAGTTCCGGGCGTCACGTTCTTTACCTACACCTTGGCGGCAGCCATGCTGGTAGTCGCGCTGTTAGCACCAGTATTAGGTGCCATCGCCGACTCGTCGGGTACAAAGAAGCGGTTCCTCGCATTCTTCTGCTATATGGGCGCCGGCGCCACTGCCATGTTGTATTTCGCCAATGAGGGTCAATACTGGCGCGGTGCGATTTTCTTCCTCGTGGCACAGATTGGCTTTTCGGCAGCCAATATTTTTTACAATGCTTTTCTGCCAGAGATCTCGACCCCAAAAAATATAGGCTGGATCTCCGGCTTCGGCTTTACGCTTGGCTACCTCGGCGGCGCCATCATGTTGGCACTGAATCTGGTGATGCTGAGCTACCCTCAGTGGCTTGGTTTCGCTCACCCATTCAGCCCTCAAGACACCTTCCTGTCAGTGGCTTTATGGTGGGCAGTGTGTGCGCTGCCTACTTTCCTGTGGTTGAGGGAGCGTCAGTCGGCGATCCAGTTAATACCTGGGAAGTCTTACGTAAAGATTGGTATCCAGCGGGTCGCCAAAACATTTTCCAACGTCCGCCGTTACCGGGAACTAACAAAGTTCCTCATCGCATTCTTGATCTACAACGACGGCATTCAAACAACCGTTGTTATCTCAGCAATCTTCATAGACGAAGTCCTTGGGATGTCGGATGGCATGATCCTGGGGCTGTTTCTCGTCATTCAAGCGACAGCGTTTGTCGGCGCGTTAATCCTGGGGGCGGCAAGCGACTACATTGGCAACAAACGAGTTGTTTTACTAACCCTTGTAGTCTGGACGACGGTTGCGGTTTGGGGTTACTTCATCGGCATTACAGGGAACACGCAAGCGGAAGTCTGGGGTCTCGGCATCGTCGTTGGGTTGGTGCTCGGGGGTAGCCAGTCCGCAAGCCGAGCAATCCAGGGCACGTTCACTCCGGTGGGCAAAAGCGCCGAGTTTTTCGCCTTCTATGGCATCGCGGGGCGCTTCTCTTCGGTGTTGGGCCCGTTAACCTATGGAAGTGTCTATGCGTTATTAGGGGCACGCCCCGCGATTCTTTGTCTAGCCGTGTTCTTCATCATAGGACTCCTCATCTTGCTGACCGTCGATGAGAAGGAAGGACAGCGTCAAGCCAAAATGGCCGTGGCGTAAGGCAAACGGAACTCAACCTCGATCACTGGCGAGCAGACGATCACCGCTCTTCAACCGATACAGCGCACATGTTGTAACAGCGAGGCGCCAGAGGGTCCGCTCTTCCGCCCTCTGCAGCCTCGCCATCAACAACCTCGCACTAGCGCCAGAACAGTTCGTCCTGAGAGCAGTACGGTTCCAAGTTCAGACTGCTGAAGCCAGTACCAGACCAAGAACCCAGATAGTTCAGTGCAGGTTCACCAATCGGCGCTCCCGGAGGCGCCGCCGGAATTGCCACTTCCCTGTAAGCCTCGCCTGGGCGTGACAGAAAGCGCCTGATATCGCCAGCCACTAGATTGTAATGGGGCTCGTCATCCGCAGAGACACCGTCCTCTGATTCGATGCGTGCGGTCAAGCGTTCGAGTGCAAGTGTCGCTATGGCACGAACCTGAGGCATCTGTGCTGACCCAGCGAGCTGCATGAGATGTTCAGCCACAACGCGCTCCACGGCACGATTGATTTCCGCTTCGTACCCGTTCGTTGGCTGCGCTCCAAAGGTCGCTTCGACAAGTTCATCAATAACCTCGTCCAACCCTGGAAGAGACTCAGTAACAGCGTGCTGCTGAACAAGACGCGCAGCACGCTGGCCATTAAGAATTTCACTAACTGTATGGTCAGCCGCCACTACCGCTGGGGTAATCACATCAAAGGAAGATCCCGTGTAGCGAGGAAATAGCTCACGACCGCCACCGAAACCGGTCGGACGCGGCGGCAGCATCGTTACCACGGTGTCGGGAAGGGCCAGCTCGTCGGATGAGATGGTCGCCAGCAAGGCATCAAGCGCGGCCATCTGATCCTCGCGCGATATCGGTTCCACCGGCGTCCGCCCATCCCCTCGTAGGGAATAAATGTAGTCGATGCCACCAAGAGGCGAAGCCGCGGCCGAAACCTGGTAGCGATGGTGAAGGTAAAGCGGTACAAGCACCTCCTCCATCATTGCCATAGGCTGACCCAGCTTGATATTGCGCTCGCCGAAGCGATCCAGCGCGGCCCGACGTACCTCCATCATGCGGTTGAGCTCGACGGTCGGATCAGCGCCGTTGGACCACTGGTTGACGCGTGGATTGGCGCTCATGTCCTGGTTGGTCATGTAGCGCAGGTCCTGTTCCCAAGCCTCGGCCAGGATTACTTGTAAGGCTTCAGACTCATCGGTCCCGTCGGGAAAGTCTTGGTAACCGTAGGCAACCCCGATTTTGTCCCACTCACCAATCTCAAGCTCGTAAACCTCAGAAAAATCGAAGGTGCCGTCAGCATTCAAGGTAATAAAGGGGTGCGGGTAATCCATGACCGACGTCCGGCCCTGAGAGCTGTCGTAGTAGTTGTGCCCAAAGCCGATGGTATGGCCAACCTCGTGAGCTGACAGCTGACTGACCCGGGACAGAGCCCAGTCGGCAAGCTCGGGAGGGGTCTCGTCACCGTTGACGTAAGGCGCAAGTAAACCTTCGGCGATCATGTAGTCTTGGCGCACACGCAGCGAGCCGAGCGTCACCAAGCCCTTCATGATCTCCCCAGTACGCGGGTCGGTAACTCCCCCACCGGTGCTCCAACCGCGGGTCGAGCGATGTACCCAATTAATGACGTTGTAGCGGATGTCATGGCTTGAAACGTCGGGAGGTCGCATTTCAACCTGGAAGGCATCACGATAACCAGCAGCTTCAAACGCTTGGTCCCACCAGCGCGCACCCTCCAGCAGAGCCGTTCTCGTGGGTTCAGGAGTCCCGGGGTCAAGGTAGAAAACGATCGGTTCAACCGCAGCTGACACCGCAGCGGTGGGATCAACCTTTTCGAGGCGATGCCGGCGAGCGTAGCGCTTGACCAGTGGTGTTCCCAACGCTACCGAATAATCTTGATAACTTACCGAGCCAAGACTTGAGCGGGGATCATACTCGCGCGGCGTGTAGTCGTCGTCAGGAAGTTGGACGAAAGCGTGGTGAACACGCAGGGTCGGTGCCGCCCCAGATGCGGCAACCGCACCCACGCCTTCAAACGCACCTCCACGACCGCCACCGCGTCCACCGCGGCCACCACCGCCACCACTGCCGTTAACGAAGGTGAGCGAGGCTTCCATCTCAGTATTTTCTGGGAAGTTCATTGTCATCGCCCGATAGACCGCGCTGCGACTAGACTCGACGCGATAACCACCAAGCCGGTTGGCAATACCAGTGTGATCGGCCAACAGGTAAGGGGTCATATCGACGAGCACCCGGTCTCCAGTTTGTGCCGCAGGAGTCCAGCCCCAGTGAATCGCTGGCGCAAATGCGTCGGTGACTGCACGGACCTCTTCGACGTTGTCTGAACTTGAGCGGAAACTGTAGTTGGGCTGCACCATGAAGATTTTCGGCCCAACTCTCTCAAAGTAGATAATCCGGCTGCCTTGCGATGCACCACGATCAAGGCCTATATCATTTGACCCAAGACCGGCGGCCAGACCAGTGAGATTGAGAAGCTCCTCATTCCACCGGTTGATCTCCATGAACAACTGACCGGTCTCTGCATCCCAGTACATCGGCATAAACCCGTCCATCTTCTCCATGCCCATGGTACTGGCTTCAATTGTCAGAGGCGTGCCTTCCTGCTGGCCACTTCGCTGTGCCCGAATGGCAGCTCGGAACTCAGCTTCCCAGCCTGTAGCGGCGGCGCTTTCGGCCATCCAGCCTTCGGCGGCAAGGCTTGTAGCCGTGGCCGAGCGACTCAAAATCATCGGCGGAATCACGAGAGCCACCGCA
Organism: uncultured Acidobacteriota bacterium; assembly: GCA_964455175.1. Taxonomy (GTDB): domain Bacteria; phylum Acidobacteriota; class UBA890; order UBA890; family UBA890; genus UBA890. Next base: position 62,927 of record CAYVUW010000006.1, read on the forward strand.
AATGCGAGAGTCAGAAATCGTGCAATCCGATTTGGAGTTCGAAATCGGTGATAAACCATGTGGGCCAGCCTCCTGGTGAAGTACCACTGAATGAATTGAAATTGGGGGCCCCTAGTTTGACAAGACTTCACTCTTTCGCCAACCGGACCAGTGGTGCCATCCTCGTATGGTGGATCAGGTAAGCTCCACCAATGAGCGATAAGTGGCGTAATCTTTGGCTCTTAATGATCTCCGTACTGCTCGCCAAGGGGCTTTGGTTTTCCGCCCCAGCGGTTGTGCCTCAGTTGACAACCGAGTGGGATCTTAGCGGGAGTCAGCAATCTTGGCTGACAATGACCGTGCAAGCAGGTTTCGTCATTGGCGCACTGGTCAGCGCCGCAATCAATCTAGCTGACCGTGTCCAGCCCCAGTTCCTGCTCGCCGCTAGCGCACTCGCCGGAGCTATGTTCAACGCTTCAATCGCAGTGTTCGCGGACTCCCCCGATGTCGTAATGGTGCTGCGAGTGCTGACAGGAGTCTGCTTAGCAGGCGTTTACCCACCCGGAATGAAGCTGGTGGCAACCTGGTGCAAAGAAGACCGTGGTCTAGGTATTGGCCTTTTGGTCGGCGCCCTGACAATCGGTTCGGCTTCTCCCCACTTAATCAACGCGCTGCCTTTTCTGGGTGGGGAAACGGGGATGCCTCCCTGGCGTAGTGTGCTAATCGTCTCCTCAGCATTTGCAGTGAGCGGCGCAGCAATCGCCGCTGCCTTCGTACGACCAGGGTCGGTATTGCCCGCGACAAGCCAGTTCAGTTGGCATTACGCTACCCGAGCACTGCGAGAAAAATCGGTGCGGCTTGCCAACTTTGGTTATCTGGGTCACATGTGGGAACTGTACGCGATGTGGGCCTGGATTCCTCTGTTTCTACTGACTAGCTATCAACGGGCTGGGTGGAGCGAAACCTCAGCCCGATTGATCGGTTTCGCAATTATCGCGGCAGGAGGTGTCGGAAGTGTTATCGCCGGCATATGGGCAGACCGGTGGGGACGAACCACGGTATCAATCGGTAGCTTACTTATCTCCGGGACCTGCTGTCTTTTTGTCGGGTTTTTATTCGATTCGCCCTTCCTGCTCACCCTGCTTTGTCTAACCTGGGGTCTAGTTATTGTCGCCGATAGTGCCCAGTTCAGCGCAGCGATAAGCGAACTCACCGACCCCGAACACATCGGCACTGCACTCACCGTTCAAACTAGCCTCGGCTTTCTTCTAACGATGGTTTCAATTTGGATGATTCCACCGCTCGTCGAGCGGATTGGGTGGGAGTGGGCCTTCGCAACCCTGGCGATCGGTCCGCTATTTGGAATCATCAGCATGGTACGACTGCGCACCTTGCCCGAAGCCATGCGCATGGCTTCAGGTAATCGATGAGCACCCCCTGGTTAACCCCGATGCTAAAGGTTCTTAGGAATTTTTTGGTGGTTGTTTTGTTTCAGCTGTTTAAGGGGCTTTGGCCGTGGCTTCTCATTTTGGGGATTATTTTGTTCTGGCAAAGGAATTTTGCTAATTAGCTTTCTGTCCAACTGAAGGATCTATTGATCGAAACATTCTTGATACACCTGCTCGACCGTTTTCGGGGCTGCCTGTAGGCTGTGCTTCACCGTTTACAGTATTCAGAACATACAGGAGGAAGAGAAATGAAAGTAATGCTGTGTTGGAAATTCACTGACGGTGCTTCTTATGTGGCTGGTGTGGAAGAGTTTTTGAGCACTGGAGCGCCAGATCCTGACGGACTCACAACCATTGGTCGGTGGCATGCTCCAGGCTCGAAGTATGGGTTCCACCTAGTAGAAGGAGACCCTTTGCTAATAGCAGAACAATGCGGCAATTGGAATGCACTCTGCGATATCGAGTCCACACCTGTTTTTGATGACGAAGAGGCCGCAACAGCCTTACGAAAATCCACTGCGAATTAATAGGTACAGGGCAACGTATTCTCTATGACATCCCTTGCAGGGGAGGAATAATGGCTGAGTTGACGGATCAAGATCGAGCTGAACTCCGGGAGATGATCGAGCAGAAGTGGGTCGACACGTGCAAGACCCGAGATTGGGAAGCGTGTATGGCCCTCTGCACAGAGGGTCTCGTCTACATGCCTCCGGATCATACGGTTCTTCATGGAAAAGCGGAAACTCAGGCGTGGCTCTCCCAGTTTCCGGAGTTGAAGAACTTCACCCAAGAGCTTGTGGACATCACGGGGGACACCAGGTTGGCCGTGGTGCGAGGTACTGCCAAGGTCACCATCCTCGTCGATGGACAGGAATTGCAAGGATTCGGGAAGTTCATGGGCACGGCCACGAAGCAGAGTGGTGACTGGCTTTTCTCGGCTGTCTGTTTCAATTGGGACGCTCCCCTCTCATAGAGGAGTAAGGCCCCTAAGGATTCTGGGGCAGACGTGCAAAGGTGCGGTGAGGCTGGCGCAGGCGATGCGCCAGCCCCACCGCATCATCGTCTTGATAGGTTTTAATTTCAGGACAGAGGTAGGAATGGCTCCCTCTTACATAGAGTGGACCGTGGTCACGCGGATGGGAGGATGTAGCTCTAGGGTCGGAGTGATTCTTGCCCGGATGAGAGCAACAGGACCTTTAAAACAACACTTCAAAATGAGTGGGAGTTGCCAAAACACCATTGGTAACTGATTTCAGGATCCCCTACTCTCAATGACAGCAAGGGTTTCCAGAGATTAGCTAACAAAATCAGTTATTCGTATGGTAATTGATTGATTTATGTGAACCGAACCTCAGAAAAATTCCATGTCTCCAGAGCTTCCCGACAAACTGTTTCGCTGCTGGCATCCGGTCGCGTACAGCGAAGAGGTAGATGGCTCAACTCCTTATGCAGCGAAACTGTTGCAAGAGATGATTGTCATCTGGCGGACAGCTGACGGTACGCCTCATGCTATGAAAGACCTCTGTATTCATCGCGGTACCGCGCTGTCTCTGGGGCATCTGGCGGACGACTGTATCGTTTGTCCGTATCACGGATGGCGCTATGACCCCAGCGGTGCTTGTACCTTAATTCCTCAGGCGACCAACACTAATATCCCTGTCAAAGCTCGCGTTGTTAGCTATCAATGCCAGGAGCGCTATGGGCTGATATGGGTAGCATTGTCGGATCCTGTCTATCCCTTGCCGGACATCCCTGAATTGGAAGACAACACCTGGCAAGCCATCCACACCGGTCCTTATGCATGGGAATGCGATGCCTCCCGCCAGGTAGAAAACTTTACCGACTTCGGCCACTTCCCCTGGGTTCATCCGGGGCTACTGGGCGACACCGACCGGCCACTGGTCCCAGATCATACCGTCCGGGTAGAAGGTCATGTTCTGCATTATGAGCTAGTCCGGCCGGAGGCGACTAATACTGAAGACTTTCCTATCTTTGCCAATGAAGAAAAGGAAACACCCGAACGGCGTAGCCGCTATGAATTACACTGCCCCTACACGATCCTGCTCCGGTTGGGATGGGGGGGCGAAAAGGGCATGGTCTACTTCTTCGTTTCCCAACCAATTGCCCATGACGCCTGTAGGGGATACTGCATCGTGACCCGGAACTACGACCTCGATGAACCGGAACGGCTGATTCAGGAATTTGAAAACACCATTTTTTCACAGGACAAACGGGTCGTTTTATCCCAGCGACCCGAAATGGTGCCGTTTGATCTGGCTGACGAACTCCACCTGAATTTTGATGCGGTGGCCGTTAACTACCGACGCACCATGCAACAAGAAGAACTGTCTTACTATCCTGCACCAACCGAAAGAAGCTGACCATTCAAAACCATAGAATTGTTGTTCTCCAGCCCAAGCTGCATGGTTTAGAGACTGATCCAAACTGGCTGTCGGCCGCAAATAGTCGTTCAAGCCACCGCACGCGTCACCCCCTCGTATGGCTGCCATTGGTCATTCTTGTGAGCGTGTTTGGATCCGCTTGCAGCGGACAGAGCGAATCGCCGGAACCGGTTCCCCAGCAGGTCGCGGAGCCTAACTTCTCGGCTGTTCAAGCCGAGCTGATGGGAGCCGGCGGAACTTTCAGTAACGCCTGGGCAGACATCGATGGGGATGGAGACTCTGATCTCTTTGTGGGCTTCAACGGCGCACCGAATCGACTTTACCGGAATGACAACGGTGTCCTAGTAAACGTGTCGGAGGAGCTAGGGATCACAAACTCGCGCCGCACACGGAGCGCCGCCTGGGGAGATTTCGACCTGGACGGAGATCCCGACATGTTCCTCGGTCTCACGGGCGGTGAGGATGAGGCGATCACGGCCCTACTTCGCAACGACGGGGATCGCTTCGTTGACGTTGCGTCGGATATCGGCCTCCGACTGGAGGAAGGCAGCACTCGCCAGGCGGCTTGGGCGGACTTCGATGGGGATGGGGACCTGGATCTTTTTCTGGGGATGCGAGATCGGGAGAACGTCCTTTTCCGGAATGACGGAGGCCAGTTTCAGGATGTAGCGGGCGCGGTGGGTGTGGCCGATGCCCGACGGACGGTCGGGGCCCTGTGGTTCGACTACGAGCAGGATGGGGACCTTGACCTAGTCGTGGCCAACATGGACGGTGGCGCCAATGGTCTCTTCCGCAACCACGAGGGCATGTTTACCGATGTGGCTGCCGAGGCAGGGATCGCCGATGGTGGCCGCGGCATCGGTGACGAATCGTACGGCACCGTCCGACCCTGCGTAGTGGACTATGACGCCGACGGCTGGATGGACCTATTTATGGCGAACTACGGGCCAAATGCTCTCTATCACAATGAAGGCAATGGCCAGTTTCGGAATGTGGCCGGTGAGCTAGGCGTCGCAATCGATTCACGCTACGACACCTGTGTTTTCGGTGACTACGATCTGGACGGCCGGATAGACCTGTTTGTGAATGGAACCGTCGCCGGCGACACGCAATACCGAGACTACCTGCTTCGCAACACCGAAGATGGCTTCGTAGACGTCACACCGCCCGAACTGCTGACGCTAAACGCGGACCACGGCGCCCAATGGGTGGATTTTGATGGGGACGGTGCGCTGGACCTTTCGCTGACCGGAGCCCCTCCTGCTGGGATGCACTACGTAATGCGGAACTCCCGTAACGATGGCGAGGGTGGAGCCTCGATCCAGGTTCTGGTGGTCGACGCGGAAGGGAAGGCGAACCGAGCAGGGGCCGAGGTCCGGGTCTATCGAGCGGGCACCAACGAGCTTCTCGGTGCCCAGGTAGTGGATTCCGGTTCCGGGTACAACAGCCAAAACGTGGCGCCCGTTCACTTCGGGTTACCGGGGCACGGTCGCGTTGATGTCGAAGTTGTGTTTCCGCACGGGGGAAGGCGCGACGTGACACGCGAGACTGATGTGGACCCAAGTTCGACGGCTGGAAACCCTCTCACGATTCGCACGGGTGGATAGGATGAATTCGGTGTGGAGGAGCTGTGGCAACGCTTTGACAACTAACTTGCGACCAAGAGGCAAAAACACATGACCAAATCGTATGGGGGCCTGAGCATCGTCGCCGTGCTTTCCCTTCTCTCTACTCCAACCGCAGTGCAAGAGCCAGTCTATTGGGACGTGGTCGACCGTATACGGAGCGAGGGATTCGACAATTCACATGTGATGGACAGCGCCGGCTACCTCGCCGACGTAATCGGTCCACGTCTCACTGGATCGCCCAACATGCGGCAGGCTCAGGAGTGGGCGCTGGCCCGGATGACGGAGTTCGGACTATCCGGGGTCAAGAAGGAGGCGTGGGGCGACGAGACCGTCGGATGGGAAGTGGAGCGTACCTCGGTTCACATGACGGCCCCCGATTACCAAATGGTGATTGCCTATCCACTCGCCTGGAGCCCTGGGACTCAGGGCCCGGTTGTGGCGAATGCAATAATCGCTACGATTGGGAATCCCGATGACCTCAATCAGTATCGCGGTCGGCTCGATGGTGCAATCGTACTGGCCACACCACCGATGCCAACAAGTCCACGATTTGTGCAGGACGCGTTTCGGCACGACGAAGAGTCGCTGGGCGTTTTCGAGACCGAAGGTGTTGACCTCCTTATCCGCCGCCATTCACGAGGTCAGCCTGAGCAATCGACCTTTCGACGAGAGGGAATCTCTGATGCCGAGGTCGAGGAGTTCTACAAGTCAGAGGGGGCTGCGGTCATTCTTACGGCGAGCATTGGAAGCGATGGGACCGTGTACGCGACCGGACTCCCAACGACCCGCGAAAACAGAACCCGAGAGGGCATCGAGAACGCCCTTCCCACCCTCGCCGTTGCCACCGAACACTACAACCGCATCCACCGGATTCTTGAGCGTGGCATTGCGGTGACAATGGACGTGGATGTCCGGGTGGCATTTGATGAATCGGACCAGAGGGGATTCAACATCATCGGGGAGATTCCCGGCAGCGATCTGGCCGACGAGTTGGTGATGATCGGGGCGCACCTGGATTCATGGCACTCCGGCACCGGAGCCAGTGACAATGCCAGCGGCATATCCGTCGTGCTCGAGGCAATGCGCATTCTCAAGGCGATCGATGCTCGCCCTCGGCGAACGATTCGTGTTGGCCTGTGGAGCCAGGAAGAAATCGGCCACAGTGGTTCTCGCGGCTACATCCAAAACCACTTCGGTAGCCCACTGGACGGAACAATGCCGGACTACGATCGGTTCTCTGTCTACTTCAACATGGACAACGGCACCGGCCAATTCCGCGGCGTGCACATCCAGGGCAACACCCAAGCAACACCCATACTCGAGGCCTGGATGACACCGTTCCACGAGTTTGAGATGGAGACTATTTCCCAATTCAGTAACACCGGAACCGATCACCTCTCCTTTATCAGGAACGGGCTTCCCGGCTTTCAGTTCCTGCAAGACCGCATCGACTACCGAGCCCGAAGTCACCACTTCAACATGGACGTTTACGATCGGCTTCTGCCGCGTGACTTGATGATCAACTCAGTCGTTATGGCGAGCTTCGCTTACCATGCTGCGATGCGGGACGGGAGGTTTCCTCGGCCCCAAACTGAGCGTTGATGGGCCTGTTCGAGTTTTAGCTTTCTCGTGAGATGAAGGTTGCCACGATGGCCACTGTGGCCGTTCCAATACGAGAGGCAATTGATTCGTCAACCATCGAATTCAACTACAGCAGCTTTCCAGGCAAGAGGATCGGCGGCGATGTCGAAGCGCAGACTAACGACCTCAAGGCAACGAGGAGTAAACTCGATCAATAAGTATGCTTCTCCGTACTGTCCATCTGGATAGTAAGCCGACCACTCGGGCTTCCAGCGAGCCTCTTTCTCCGCCAGGCTGTCGACAAACCGCACCTTGCCAACCAGGGTCGCGTAACCAGGATCAGCCTGGTCAAAATAGATCAACGTAACGCGCGGATCAGCATACATCTCGGTGACCTTACGAGTATTCCGGTCGGTCGCCATCCAGACGATGAGCCCCTTTTCCGGAGGGAATGGGTGCATCATACGAGCTTGTGGTACCCCGTCGGGTCCAATTGTGATCAACGCGCAGTTTGATGCTGCGGCCATAATCGCTTCACCTGCTGCGATTATTTCCTCGGGTGTTGGGCTGGAGGGTTCCATAAGCAGTAAGCGTATCGCGTACGCGTCGGCGGGACCGCACCTCTCCCCCTTCCACTTGCACTTTTAATCTGGAAGATCTGGAGTCAAACAAGCACTCTTTGATGCCACTTGAAAGCAAACTAGAATCCGGTTGTCTTGCCCTCTTCTCGTTCGGGCGATTGGGTCCCGGAGCTTGTGGAACGACTGTATGCACCAACTCCAGAAACAAGCCGTCACCCTAATTGCGGTCACCATGAGCTCGCTCGCTGCAACGACGGTGATCCGATCGACGGCAGAGCAACAGCAACAAAAACGCCCCGAGTACCGTGGCGAGGTCATCGCTCCGCAGCATGAATCATTCGGTTTCAGACTTGGTGAAGAACGACGTTACGTACGTGGCCCGGAACGCATCTTGCGTGTAGGCGAATTCGAGCTGTGGACGATACGCCTCGACGAAATTTCGAATGCTGACACCGGGATGCCCCTGTATACCTTCATCTACAGTCGCGAGCTGTCCTTGATCAATCCAACCGACCGCGATTACATGGACAGTCTTCGCGCCACCATGTCGGTAACCGTCAATCACTACGGCTTCCCAGTCGAGGTGCGTTACGGGGGTAGCCCAGAGGAAGAATCCGACACCGACTTCATCAACAAGCGTGGGCTCCTGCGTTGGATCGGCAGCGCCTACCTGTTCCGTGCTCCAGAGGGCGTAGACGAAAACAGTTTCAACTTCAGCCTACCGGAGCACGAGGCTCTCAACCGCAACGTCCCCTCCGGCGTATTCATCTCTGAAACAGAAAATCCAGCTCTGATCACAATTCCAGGGGCAATCTTTCAAGCACTCAGTCTCTCCGAAATGGAATTCCTGTCGCTTAGGCCCAACCGAGTCGGTCGCCAACAGACACGGCGGCGCCGGTGGCGCAGCTATCCAGGAGGTACCCGTCGCAGCGACGTCGTTCGCGGCAAGCTCGAGTTCAAAGCCGTCGAAGAAATTCTGATTGGTGACCGAACGTACGAGGCGATTAAACTCGAGTCGTCTGACTCTGGTGAAAACTTGTACATCGACAACAACGGTAAGATGTTGCTACTTGAAAGAAAGTTCCGGAACTGGCCCAATGCCTATATCCGCCTTCTACACCCTTCTGAATACTGAATTCTAGCGGCGTCTCCGATGATCAGGACAGCTGCAACCTCTTATTAAGAGGGTTTGACAGCCCATGAATGAACATGGAGGTGTTGTCTTGGCTCGCATAGCAAAGCTTCACTGCGAAATCTCGGTCAACTCGTCAACTACCGAACGGATGTCTTCGAGTGCTATCTCCATGGTTGGCATGTGGGTACGGAATGACAGCACACAGATGCGGAGAACATACTTCCCGCCTACGACCCCGTGGCTAATGAATATCCTTCGACGATCGTTAACCGCCTGCAGGAAACGTCGGTTAAGGCCGTTGAGTTCGTCGTCGCTGAGACCAGGTTCCACTAACCGAAAGGTCACCAACGACAGTTGCGGATCCGCAAAAATCTCGATGCCTTTGATCTCTCGCAGTTGTTCGGTGATCCATTTAGCAAGGTCGAGTTTTTCGTCGAGCTGACGACGGAACGCCCCAGCGCCGTGCATCTTGAGCGGCAGCCAAATGCCCAACCCGCGATGACCACGCGACAGCTCCGGCGATATCTCGCTGAAGTCGATAAAATCAGGGTCCTCCCGCATTGTCGGCAGGTAATCGGCTTGGGTGGAGTGCGCGCGTGCCAAGGTTTCCCGGTCACGCACTAGTAACGAACCCGTACCGTAGGGGATGAATAATGACTTGTGGGGATCCAACGACATCGAATCGGACAACTCAATCCCGTTAAGCACATCGCGTCCTCTCTTGGTGAGCATAAAGAGCCCACCGTACGCGGCATCAACGTGAAACCAAAGACCTTGAGCGGAAGCGATTGCAGCAATCCCCGTGAGATTGTCGACCGCCCCAGTATTCACTGTGCCGGCGCTGCCTGCGACGAAGAACGGTTGCCGTCCGTCGGCACGATCAACCTCAATTAGTTTTTCTAGTTCATCCAAACGCATGCGGCAGTCGCTATCACTGCTAACGACCCGCACGCTGGATGAAGGAAACCCCGCGAGCATCGCCGCCTTTTGCATCGAGTGGTGCATCTGGTCTGACACGTAGATGCTGCCACGAAGAAAGTCCTCTTCAAGACGTTCCCGCCGCGCCGTGAAGACCGCTGTGAAGTTGGCCATGGAGCCACCGGTGGTTAAGAGACCAAGCGCCTCGTCTGGATAACCCATGACTTCACAGAACCAACGAACAACAACCGCCTCTATTTGAGCCAAGCCAGGCGCGGGGAGCCAGATGCTTGTGAAGCGATTCACCGACTTAGCGATGAAATCTGCCAGTGCAGACTGAAAGAGGCCACCAGCAGGAATGTATGCGAGATAGCCAGGACCAGAAGCGCTGAACCCGAAAGGAATGACCTCGTCAAAGAGCCGTTCCAGAAGACCTTCATAAGGCTCACCTTCTTCGGGCAATGGCTCCATCAACAACCGCGCAGCTTCTTCGGCTCCATCGAGTTGATTGGACGGCTGCTCGGGAAGTGTGCCAATGAAATCTACGATGTGTTCCATCGCTTCATCGACGATGGCTCGCATGCGCTCTTCTGAAAGTTCAAACTCAGACAACTCAGTGCTCCTTTTGCATCTTCTAGAGTCTAAAATCTTGTCTTGACCATAACTGGATTAATCGTCCACCGGTAGCTTGCGATGCCCCACCCCGATACCATTGGAACTGTCCCCTCCAACATTCGAATTTTGGCTCCCGAAAGTCTAATGCGACGCGTCAGGAGTGGGTTCATCCGATCGCGGGTTAGCGCCGGAATCACGTTAATCTGTCTTGTGCTCGCCAGCCCTACGGCTGCCCAGGTATCGGCTAGCCAGGGGCCAGAGATAAAGTTGGTGACCCCCCGCATCGATTTGCCGCTGGATGATCCGGTTGTAATTCAGGCACTAGTTCGCCCAATGCCGGGGCGCTCGATCACCAGTGTTTACGCCTTCGTTGACGATGTCGAGCTCGGCGTTCGCACCCGAGCACCTTACCGATGGGTGATTCCTCTGGACGGCGAGGCCACCGCAATCCACATTCGCGTTGTCGCCAAAGACAATGCTGGCGTTGAAACTCGTATCGAAGAAATGGTAACCCGGATGCCTGGAATGCGCTTCACTGCCGAAGTTCCAGCAGTGACCCTTAATCTTGCGGCAATTGATAACAATGAACGATTCATCTCCGACCTTGGAGTCGGAGAGTTGTCGATTACCGATAACGGCGAGCCGCAAGAAATCCTCGATTTTGCCCGGGGCGAGGCGCCGTTGCGTATCTCCATCCTTGTCGATCAGAGCAACAGCATGGCGGACAAGATGGAAGAAACGATTGCGGCTTTGGGTAAGTTCCTTAGCCAACTCGGACCCGATGACCAAGTCAAGCTAATGGCGTTTAACGACCGAGTAACTTCATATACGCCGTTTACTAATGTCCACGAACTCGTTGCCTCGTTTGCTCAAGTAATCCAACCGGAAGGAAGCACAGCTCTTTATGACGCAGTGCTGTATGGCTACCGACAAATTGCCAGTCAGCAAGACGCCCGTGAACGCAGAGTCATTTTTCTTCTTACCGACGGGGATGACCGCGAGTCACGCAACGATCTAACCCAGGTTCTGAATCAAGTTCGTAACGGTGGCGTAACAATCTTCGCCGTTGGCCAAGGCGAAGCCCTTGGCGACGGCGACCTCCGAGACATCCTGTTAGAGATGGCTGAGCAAACCGGCGGCGAGGCTTTCTTTGAACGCGACAAGAACAAATTAGATGGTGTGTTTACGCGAATTTCCGTCGCGATGAGGGCTCTTTATCTTGTTTCCTATCGACCAACGAACTTAACTCGTGGTTGGCACGAAATCGACGTTAAGGTTTCTCGCCTAGGTATACACCTGCGCCACAAACCTGGTTACGACCGCACCACAACCCAGTGAACACAATGACCTTAAGGATCTTTTGTACGGTGGGCCTCGCAATCGTCCTTGTTGCCTCCTCCACCCTTGCGACCGCCCCCAGGGCGGCTGAGGCCACTGTCATGAGACTGCACTCGGCAGCCCAGGGAGATGAGGTCGTGATCCCAGGGGGCAAGCGGTTCATTAGCTCCGCTGCCCGGTTGAGCCTTGTGCAAACACAAAATCAAACCAGTGATCAAGACTTCTTGGTTGAACTCGCCCGTTTTCTTTCCGCACCTATGGTTATCGACTATGCGGAGAAGGTTGGTGAGATGGTGCTGGAATTACGCTCGTTGCAAGAGTTCACAAGCCAGCTGGATGAGCTATACCCCGGGGTCATACCCAGACTTGCTGAACAAGGTACGGCTGCCTACGCCAAAGCGGCAGATTTGCTCGACTTTCTCGGTTTTCGAGTACTGGACAATACCGACCGTATACAGCTCCAACGACGAGTCGGTGATCGACAGGCACGGCAACGCCAGATGCTTGGTCACATGGGAATTTCGGTTCCCTTGTATTCACGTCTGTGGGCGGCAGGTGAACCGATTCTGTTGAACATTGAAGACGAACAAACGCCGTTAGTTTTCGGGGCCAAAGCTTGGACCAATGAGATATTTGGAAAAGATCTCAGCGGTGATGCGCTTTTCAGTGCTCTCATTAGTGACAGTGAGGCCCTCAAGATCCTGGCAGGTTACGGGTCGCTCGATCGCACAACCCGTGATTGGTTATTCGACAAAGTCGGCTTGGATGCACTGCACAGAAAGGCAGAGGTTGCGACTGGTTTCCTTCAGCTAGCACCGTATCTGCGCGTTGAGAACGACCAACTCCAACTGCCAGGGGGCAATCGTGACTCGTGGGAAGCAATCGTTGGCAGATGGACTGAAACCACCGAACTTATTACTACCCTGTTGACGAAAGATGACGGCCGGCCAGCTCATCTATGGAGATCGCTGGCACTGGTGCCCGAAGACCGCGCCGCTTACCTCCTGACACTAAATCACGCGAATGCCGAGCAAAGGGGCACTTGGGCGAGAACACTGTATGGTGTGATTCGTTCTCCTGACTTCGGACAACCGATACGGTGGCCTGAAGATACGGGCGAGCTGTTTGTCAACTTGCGGATGTTGGAAGGCAACGTCGGCATCGCCTGGCCTGGCGGCGCCAATGTCTGGCTGGCAGCTCTTAACGACGATGACGTGCTTGAGACTGACAGTGAACTCGATGCTTTGCTCGGGCGTTTTACAACCAATGTCGAGTATGGTCCTGTTGTCGACGCGCGCTTGCTTACCAAGATCCTGGCGGAGTCCGAGCCCGGGGATGACGAACCTACCTCGATCCGCAAATATCTAGCGGTATCCTCAGCGATTCGCTACCAACCCATCACGTCGATACGGCGAGCGATTCCTTTGCTGTACCGCAACTATCGGCGTTTCGGTCGCGCTTATGGTTTTTTTGTCATGCCCGCACCGTTGCCCGCAGGCACCGTTGAGCAGCTAATCCACCATCTGCAACAGGTGGACAGAATTGAGCGGGAAGAGGCACGCATTGATGCCATTAGACAATTACAGGCAACGATGTTGCTCCTGCACAAGGTACTACTAAACGATCTCCTCACAGAAGTGGATCGTGACGCCTTGCTGTCGAACTTCTTGAAAGTACCAATCACTTACGCATCGCGAAGCAGTGGGTCGGCAAGTCAAGGATACGGGGCAGCAGTTACCGAATTTTGGCGCAAGGAGTTAGTTCCAGCGATGGCGCGCGGTCTCCAGGCAAACGGATGGCCCGGCAATCCAAAGGACCTTCGGAGTGTCGTCGTAACTGCTCTTGTTGGCCGGATCGGCATCGCTGAGCTTGAGGTCGACGGGATCGACTACAACTTCCTCCCAGCAGCAATGCAGGGTCGTCGCATGCACACTCACCTCCTAGTGCAGCAGCAACCAGCTTTCGAAAGCCTTTTCCGGCTCGACGAGATCGCTGCTGATCTCGAAACGAGACCAACCGAACTCACGTATGCGAACGAAATCGAAACAATTGTCTCTGCGGTCAAGGCTCAGATGCCACCCAATATCGGAGACGAAGAAGTAACCGATGCGCTCCCTGTCACCGTGGCACGTGATCAGTTATTCGGTCGCGCCGCGATTCTCGTCGGCCAGCTGCGCGGCGGTTCGGCCCTCCCGGTCACTGTCAAAGACTTCCGAAACGCGCTCAACGTTTACCTAGGGGATGCGCTCGTTGGAATTGTCTACGCGCTTCACATGGGAGACCCGAGTACATTCACCTATCAACAGGGACATATCGCCTGGTTGCACCGACTAATCATCGCCGAGCTGCGTGGGCAGGGATCTGAAGATCTATTTGGCCCATGGGCAGCAACAGCCGAGAGTTGGATTCTTGACGAGGGTTCCCGACTGCACAACAGCCTTTTCGGGGCACCGGACACCCTTAGTCGATGGAACATAGAGGACCTGATCGCTTCGGGCGCACCGCGTGACCCTATTGCAGCTGAGACTTGGGCAACAACTTTCACTAACATCCACTTGCCCTCAATAACCCCAGAAGCCCAGCGCGTCATTGTCCGGCGTCATGCACTATCCATAGCTTGGATAACCGAGGCGGTGGCGGCGCGTGACCCGTATGTGGCGCCTTCATTCTGGGTCACAGCAGATCGCACTAGCACACCACCAGAGCTTGTCACTTCGTTGCGTCGGCTAATGCATCCACGTGAGTTGCAGAGCTTTATTGACGCGGTCACTGGTGGCCATGAGGACACCGCTCTGCATCTAGTCAGCGATGGTAACCGCTACCTGTTAACGCTTGGCCTAGACAACTACGATGCGGACGCGCCCATAGAAGCTCGATGGCTCATTGATCAAATGGTCGGGATGCCGCATTCAAGACGTGGAGACTACCTTGGCCTCATGACACCAGCTGCAGTGCCTTATGGGGAGGCCGGTGATGAGGTCGCCGACTCTTTACTCTACAGCCGCATCTTCGACTTGCGTGTACGACTGGCAGTACTGATGGAAGAGCAAGGATTGCCGGCAACTCTTCATCCTCGACTACTAATGCGCGCCATGGCCCACATCTTGTCGAACATGGTACCGGCTAACTGGCAGCCTTGGCGCAACATCCTTAGCGCCATTGACAGTGAGATCACCGAAGAGGCATTGAGTCAATGGGTCGTTGACCTAGCCTTTGCTGACGAGTTAACACCGGTGGATCCAAATCTTGCATTGAGTGAATTGGCCAGTGCGAGCGGGGGTGCAAGTGGCCCAGCTGGACGTACCGGAACGCTCGGGGTCCCGTTTGACCCATCCCAGTTTCAGGCTGCTTTTGGCGCGGAAGTAAACATGGTGACAGTAGACATCAGTGCTTGGGACGACGACGAGAACTTCGTCGCCGATCTGACGCTTGACGACATCATCATTACACGCAACGACATCCCAATAACACCAAGTTTTCTTCGGCTCGAGGGAAACCCTGAACCATCCTTGTTTCTTGATGATCTGCCAGAGGGTGTCCCGGAAAAGGTGTTAGCCGCACCGCGAAATTTCGTTCTGGTCGCCGACATGCTTACCACCAGTCCACATGATTGGGAGCGGATATTACTCGACGTTACTGAGTTCGTACGTGCAGGCATCCAAGCTGATGACCGACTAGCTCTCGTCACTATCAGCAATACGGGCATGCCCCGTGTGACACACGACTTCACAATCGATCACGAGATCGTTGCAGAAACCCTGGAAGCACAGGTTGGTAACTCTTTCGCCGTCATCGACCGTGAACAATCCTTTCGCGACCTTGCCGAGATCCTGTGCGATAACGGAATGTGCGCGCCAACGCCAAGCGACGAACCCGGAGGCGGCGGCATTGGAGCGTGCGAAACATTCATGGTTCCACGTTTCGGCGAGTGTGTAACTGAGGAAGCCGACTGGGAATCCTTGAAGATGAGAATGGCAGAGGGGCAACTTGGTCGCTGGTCGATCGAAGCGAGTATCAATGCAGAGCGGATCATGTCAGCACTTACACAGATCGGTGACATGCTCGATCTGGGCGATCCCTACGACCGGCAAAAATACGTAGTGCTGGTGTCATCGGGGTTCGAACGCCAGCCGGG